>NZ_CP075715.1:1581975-2183950 GCF_024584805.1 Streptomyces sp. FIT100
CGGAGAGCACTCCGGCCGGCTTGTCGACGTCGTCACCGGAGAACAGGAAGGAGCCCAGCACCTTGCGCACCTCGACCAGGTCCAGGTCGGGCGCGGCGGAGCGCATGTTCTCCAGGACGGTGCGGTCCGGGTCGAGGGTCTCGTGCTCCTGCGCGTAGTAGCCGAGCTTCAGGCCGTGGCCCTCGACGACCTGGCCGGTGTCGGGCTTCTCCACGCCGCCGAGGAGGCGCAGCAGCGTGGTCTTGCCGGCGCCGTTGAGGCCGAGGATGACGACGCGGGAGCCCTTGTCGATGGCGAGGTCCACGTCGGTGAAGATCTCGAGCGAGCCGTACGACTTGGACAGGCCCTCGGCCATCAGCGGGGTCCTGCCGCAGGGCGCCGGCTCGGGGAAGCGCAGCTTGGCGACCTTGTCGGAGACCCGGACCGCGTCCAGGCCGGCGAGCAGCCGCTCGGCGCGGCGCGCCATGTTCTGCGCGGCGACGGTCTTGGTGGCCTTGGCGCGCATCTTGTCGGCCTGGGCGTTGAGCGCGGCGGCCTTCTTCTCGGCGTTCTGGCGCTCGCGCTTGCGGCGCTTCTCGTCGGCCTCGCGCTGCTGCTGGTAGAGCTTCCAGCCCATGTTGTAGATGTCGATCGTGGAGCGGTTGGCGTCGAGGTAGAAGACCTTGTTGACCACGGTCTCCACGAGGTCGACATCGTGGGAGATGACGATGAAACCGCCCCGGTACGTCTTCAGGTAGTCGCGCAGCCAGACGATCGAGTCGGCGTCGAGGTGGTTGGTCGGCTCGTCGAGGAGCAGGGTGTCGGCGTCCGAGAACAGGATCCGGGCGAGCTCGACACGGCGGCGCTGACCGCCGGAGAGGGTGTGCAGCGGCTGGCCCAGCACCCGGTCGGGCAGGTTGAGCGCGGCGGCGATGGTGGCCGCCTCGGCCTCGGCGGCGTACCCGCCCTTCGTCAGGAACTCGGTCTCCTGGCGCTCGTACTGCTTCATGGCCTTGTCGCGCGTCGTGCCCTTGCCGGTGGCGATGCGGTGCTCGTTCTCGCGCATCTTGCGGATCAGCACGTCGAGGCCGCGGGCGGAGAGGACGCGGTCGCGGGCGAGGATGTCGAGGTCGCCCGTGCGCGGGTCCTGCGGGAGATAGCCGACCTCGCCCGAGCGGGCGATCTGGCCGGCGGCGGGGACGCCCTCGCCGGCGAGGCACTTGGTGAGGGTGGTCTTGCCCGCTCCGTTGCGGCCGACGAGGCCGATGCGGTCGCCCTTGGCGATACGGAAGGTGGCGGACTCGAGGAGGACGCGGGCGCCGGCACGCAGCTCGATGCCGGAAGCGGTGATCACGGAAAGACTCCAGAACGGACGGACGGCGGAAGGACGACGGGGCGTGCGGAAGCTTCGACGCCGTCTAATCCATGAGGAGAATTGCCATACGGGCCAGTCTACCGGGCGGATGCAACCGCTTTTCTGTGGTTCTCCCCACGGTCGCCGGGCCGTGGGGAGAACCTGCTGCGGACGTGCCGCGGGGCACTGGCACGGGGCGGTGAGCGGGGTGCGAGCGGGGTGGAGGGCGAGGCGGCGGGCAAGGCAGCGACAGGCGGACAAAAGGGGCGAGTCGTACGGCACTGTTCGATACTCGGGACATGCAGTTCGACGAAAACGCCGATCTGGACACCTCGGAGGTCCAGGATGTGCGCGGCAGCCGCATTCCGGGTGGCAAGGCCACCGTCGGCGGCGGCATCGTCGGCTTCATCGCGCTGGTCCTCGGCCTGCTGTTCGGGGTGGGGCCGGACCAGCTGGGGCTCACCGAGGGCAGTCAGGAGCCGCGCGACAGCGCGTCGTCCGCCGCGCAGGTCGCGCAGGCCTGCCGCAAGGGCGCGGACGCGAACATCCGGGAGGACTGCCGGGTCGTCGCCGTGGTCAACAGCGTGCAGGACTTCTGGCGCGCGGAGTACGCACGGCGCGGCGGGCGCTACGCGGACGCGCCTACGGTGATGTTCACGGGCCGGGTCGGCACCGCCTGCGGCTCGGCGAGCGCGGCGGTCGGGCCGTTCTACTGCCCCGGGGACGGCAAGGTCTATCTGGACGTCGACTTCTTCAACGACCTGCGGACCAAGTTCGGAGCGAGCGGCGGCCCCTTCGCGCAGGCGTACGTCGTCGCGCACGAGTACGGCCATCACATCCAGGACCTGATGGGCACGCTGGGCCGTGCGCAGGACCGGCGGGTGGGTCCGGGCAGCAACGCGGTCCGCGTGGAGTTGCAGGCCGACTGCTACGCGGGAGTGTGGGCGCACCACGCGACGACCACCCCTGACGAGCGGACCGGCAGGCCCCTGCTGACACGGCTGACGGACGAGGACATCAGGGACGGCCTGAACGCGGCCGCGGCGGTGGGCGACGACCGGATCCAGGAGGCGATCCAGGGCCGGGTCACTCCGGAGTCCTGGACCCACGGCTCGGCGGCGCAGCGCCAGCAGTGGTTCTACCAGGGCTACCGCACCGGCGACATGGCCGCGTGCAACACCTTCCGCTGACCGGGCGAGCCGGGCCGACCGGGCCGACCGGGCCGACCGGGCCGACCGGGAGGTTTTCCACAGGTGCCGGGCGTTGTCGGCGCCCCCTGCCAGACTGAGACCCAGCTCACAGTCCTGTGGTCGAGCGAGCGAGTCCAGCAGAAATAGAGGGGTGATCGGCATGGCGGAGGCACCGGACATCTGTCCGACGCTGGTGTACGCGGACGCGAAGGCGGCGATCAAGCAGCTCACCGAGGCATTCGGCTTCACGGAGCACGCCGTGTACGAGGGCGAGGACGGCAGGGTCGTCCACGCCGAGCTGTCGTACGGGAACGGGATGGTGATGCTGGGCAGCAAGGGGACCGGGAGCCCGTTCGACAAGCTGATGGAGGCCGGCGGTCCGGCGGGCGTCTTCATCCATGTCGACGACGTCGACGCACACCATGCCAGGGCGGTGGAGCACGGCGTGGAGGTCGTGACGCCGCCCACCGACCAGGACTACGGCTCGCGGGACTACATGACGCGCGACCTGGAGGGCAACGTCTGGAGCTTCGGGACGTACAGACCGGGGGCGGAGGGCTGATCTCCCGGGCCCCGCGCCCCGGGGCGCTGTGCGGCCGCGGTTCCGCCGGTACCGGTAGGGCCTAGGCGCCCCCGGTGTGGACCTGGAAGGCCGCCCGGCGGACGGCCTTGGCGAGGGCGGGGTCGGGGTGGGCGGCCGCGAGGGCGACCAGGACCTGCACGGTGCGCGGGTGGCCGACCGCCCTGATCTCGTCCAGCAGCGCGGGGACGGTGCCCTGGACCGCCGAGTCGAGGTGGCGGACCAGGAGCGCGGTCTCGCCGTGGTCGGCGACGGCCGCCGCGGTGTCCACCCAGAGCCAGGTGGCCTCCTCGCGGGTGAGGACCTCGGCGGTGTCCTCGGGGTCCGCCCCCTCGTACTCGGCGAGCCAGAGCAGCGCGTACGGACGCAGGGACGGCTCTTCGGCGGCGGCGCGCACCCCGGCCTCGGCGGGCCCGCCGACGACCCGGAGCGCCTCGAAGGCGAGGCCGCGGAGCAGGGCGTCCTCGCCACGGGCGGCGGCGAGGAGTTCGGCGACGGCGCTGGAGACGGTGCGGGCGGCGAGCCAGGCCCGGTATTCGTCGCGGGCGGGACCGGGGCTGAGCCGGGCGCAGCCGCGGAGCATGTCCTCGGCGGACTGCTCGATATGGCCTGCGGGGCTCTGGGCGGCGACGCAGATCTGTTCGAGCTTGACCCAGACCGCCCAGTTGCCGAGCGGGGTGAGGGTGGCCTGGTCCGGGCCGAGGGTGAGCGCACCGACCGCGGCGAGGCCCTCCAGGGCCCAGTCGAGCAGGGCCGAGAGGGGGACGTCGGACTCGGCGGTCGCGGCCGGATCGGGCTGGGGGCCGTAGGGCACCTCGCAGCGCTCCTCGCGGAGTTCCGCGACGCGCTGCTGGAGCAGGTCGAGCAGGGCGGGCACGAGCACGGGGCCCGCGGAGAGCTGGAGGAGGGAGAGCACCTGGGGGACGGCTTCGACGACCTCCGCGACGGCCGCGGGGGCGACATCGGCGGGGGCGGGGTGGACCAGGGACCAGGCGTCGAAGAGGGCGACCCAGCCGCGCAGCACGGCGGTGTCGTCGCGGTCCCAGACGTTCAGCCGCCAGCCGGGGCGTGCGATGTCGCCGTGGAGCTCGACGAGCCCGGCGAGGCGGGCGCGGTCCCAGCCCGCGCTCACCTGGTCCGGTGTCAGCTCCAGCGCGGCGGCCGCCCGTTCCCGCGCGGCGGGGCCGGCCGCCGTGTCGCGGGCGGCGGCGGCCCAGCGGGCGACGCGGACCGCGTCGGCGAGCAGCTCACGCGCCTGGCGGGCCAGCTCCGAGGGGGGCGGAGTGCCCTCGGGCGGGCGCGGTGCGGGGCGCGTACGCCGGTTCGACACGGCGCGGCGGGCCGTGACCGTGGGGCGAGGGCGGACGAGACGGAGTCTGGAGTCGCGCAGGTTACGGGACGTCACGGGGAGCAGTCTTCCCGCTGACCGCCCGAAAGCCCAAACGGAATCCGCGATCTCGTGGAAGGGGGGTGCCGCAAAGAGGCGGCGGAGGGGCGACAGGGGCAGGTCGAGGCGGCTTCGAAGCGGCCCGGCGGGGCCCCGGACAGGACCTGGGCGGGCCCCGGCGGAACCGGGGCGGCCAGGGAGTCTCTAGATCAGGGGGGTGAGGAAACGGCGGAGTGCTTCCTCGTAGCGGGCGGGGTCGGCGTTCCACATGGCCGCGTGGGGGGCGTCCGGCACGGTCTGGAGGGTGACCAGGTCCGGGCGGCGGGCGGCGAGCTCGCGGGAAGGCGCCCAGGGGGCGAGCCGGTCGTCGGGGCCGTGGAAGATCAGCGTGGGGACGCGCAGCGCGTCCGGGTCGGCGGCCTCCTGGAGCCGGTTGCCGTGCAGCCCGGTGCGGCCCTGGGCGGCGCGTACGGCGAGGGGCAGCAGGACGGACGGGGTGCGGCGGGCGGTCGCCAGAGCGCGCAGGGTCGCCTCCCAGTCCAGCATCGGGGAGTCCAGGACGAGCCCGGCGATCCGGTCCCGGTGCACGGAGTTGGCGGCGGCGTGCAGCGCCATGGAGGCGCCGGTGGACCAGCCGTGCAGGATGACGCGTTCGGCGCCGGCGCCGACGGCGTACCGGACGGCCGCGTCCAGGTCGCGCCATTCGGCGTCGCCGAGATGGCCCAGGCCGTCCGGCGAGCTGGGCGCGCCCGGGTCGCCCCGGTAGGCGAGGGAAAGGACGGGCAGCTGCCGGCCGGCCAGGAACGGCAGCAGGTTCAGGGTGTGCTCGCGGGTGCCGCCCAGGCCGTGCACGGCGATGATCCAGGTGCCGCGCGGGCCGGGGACGAACCAGGCGGGCAGGGTACCGAGTTCGCCAGGGATCTCCACGTCCTGGTGGTCGATCCCGAGGGCGCTGCTCGGCGTGCCGGTGTGCAGCTGCGGGGTGAGCCGCACCTTGGTGCCGATGTCGAGGCTGCCGTGCGCCACGCTCTCCAGCCGCCGCACGACGGTGTCCGCGGCGTGCGGCACGTCCTCCAGGACGGGCCCGACGACCGCGTGCACTCCGGTGCCGGTGAGGCCGTAGATACCGGGTCGGACGGCGACGAGGCTGCGGGTCAGGGTGATGCGGCCCGGTCCCGTCGCGTGCACGGTGAGCCGGGGCTCGCCTGGCAGCGGCCGGCCGGCGGGTGCCTTCAGCGCGGCGTCGCTGGCATAACGGCCGGCCGCGAACGTGGCCGCACCGAGACCGATGAGGGTGGTGACGGCCGCTGCCGTCGCTGTAGCCGGGCGCACTGCTCCAGTGTCAGCACGTCACGGCCGGGCTGCCAGTGGGCGCGGGCGGGGCGGGTGACGCCGTTGGGGACCGGCTGCGGTTCAGCGGCCCGGGTGCTGGCCGTAGCCGCGGAGCTTGTCGCCGACCTCGTCGAGCTGGGCGCGGGAGAGCAGGGACGGCTCCCGCCCTGGCACGGAGCTCGCCGCGAGCCAGAGCCGGCACATCCACTCCAGCTGCGCGGTGCGGTCGTACGCCTGGTCGAGTGAGTCTCCGTAAGCGACGGTCCCGTGGTTCTGGAGCAGACAGCCCGTGCGGTCCGCAAGGGCGCCGAGCATGTTCTCGGCCAACTCTTCGCTGCCGTAGAGGGCGTAGGGGGCGACGCGGACGGGTCCGCCGAGGGCCGCGGCCATGTAGTGGACCAGCGGGAGCTCCGTGACCAGGGTGGAGACGGCGGTGGCGTGCACGGCATGGGTGTGCACGACGGCGGCCGCGTCGGTGGCGCGGTAGATCTCCAGGTGCAGCGGCAGCTCGCTGGTGGGCGTGAGCTCGCCCAGTCGCCGGCGCCCGTCGAGGCCGACGCCGACGGCGTCCCCGGGGCCGAGCCGGTCGTAGGGCACACCGCTGGGCGTGGCGAGGACGAGGTCGCCGTCCTCGGTGGCGACCCGTACGGAGACGTTGCCCGAGGTGCCGACGACGAGCCCGTCCGCCGCGGTCCTGCGGGCCGTGGCCACGAGCTCCGCCCACGCCCGTCCGATCACGTCCTGCCCGTGCCGGCCGTCCTGCCCGTGCGCTGCGCCCTGCCCAAGCCGGCCGTCCTGCTCGGCGCCCCCGTGCCCGGTGCCCTGCCCCTCGCTGCCCTGCCACTCGCTGCCCTGCCGCTCGCTGCTCTGCCGACTGGTCATGCGGTGATCCTTCCAGGTCCGCTCCGCAGGGTGACCAGAATCTCTTCGAGGGGCCGACGGCACGCGCGACGGGGTCCGGCGCGCGAGGGCAAGGGGTGCTCCGGAGCGCCTCGGGACCCCCGTGAAGCCCGCGCTGAAGCCTTTCCGCCGTGCGTCCGGCCTGTCGCACCAGTTGCGCTCCACCGCACCAGTGGAATGGCCATAACCCGTTGCCAGCACCTCAAAGCCCCACTCAGTTCATCTTCTGTTCATCCAGATTGCCTACGTTCGGCGCGCCACTGACATCCAAAAGAAGCCTGGGTAAATGGAAAACATCACGCTTCTCCTCGGGATCGTGATCATCACCGCTCTCGTGTTCGACTTCACGAACGGTTTCCACGACACAGCCAACGCGATGGCGACGACCATCTCGACCGGTGCACTCAGACCGAAGACGGCGGTGGCCATGTCCGCCGTGCTCAACCTCGTCGGCGCCTTCCTCTCCATCGAAGTCGCCAAGACGATCTCCGGCGGCATCATCAACGAAGCGGGCATCCGCACAGAAGTGATCTTCGCGGCCCTCGTCGGCGCGATTCTGTGGAATCTGCTCACCTGGCTGCTGGGCCTGCCGTCCAGTTCCTCGCACGCGCTCTTCGGCGGCCTCATCGGCGCCGCCGTGATGTCCGCGGGCTTCTCCGCGGTCAACGGCGGCACCATCGTCACCAAGGTGCTGATCCCGGCCGTCGCCGCGCCGGTCGTCGCCGGCCTCGCCGCGTTCCTCGCGACCCGGCTGACCTACCGGATCGGCAGCAGGACCGACGACAAGGCCACGTCCAAGGGCTACCGGGCCGGCCAGATCGCCTCCGCCGGCCTCGTCTCCCTCGCGCACGGCACCAACGACGCGCAGAAGACGATGGGTGTCATCACCCTGGCCCTGGTCACCGGCGGGGTCCTCGCCCCGGGCTCGAACCCGCCGATGTGGGTCATCGTCTCCGCGGGTCTCGCGATCGCCCTCGGTACGTACCTGGGCGGCTGGCGCATCATCCGCACCATGGGCAAGGGCCTGACCGACCTCCAGCCGCAGCAGGGCTTCGCCGCCCAGACCAGCGCCGCGACCGTCATCCTGGCCTCCTCGCACCTGGGCTTCTCGCTCTCCACCACCCAGTCCTGCTCCGGCGCCGTGATGGGCGCGGGGCTCGGCCGCAAGGGCGGCGTCGTCCGCTGGTCCACCGCGACCCGGATGTTCGTCGCGTGGGGCCTGACCCTGCCGGCCGCCGCACTCGTCGGTGCCGCCGCCGAGTTCCTCACCGGCCAGGGCACCTGGGGCATCGCCGCCGTGGCGCTGCTGCTGCTCGCAGGCTCGGGCACGATCTGGTCGCTCTCGCGCCGCAAGCCGGTCGACCACACCAACGTCACGGACGACGAGGCCGCCGCGACCGGTGCCCGTGGCGGGTCCGGTGCCGGGTCCGAAACCGGGACCGGGACCGACGGGGCGACGGACGGCCTCAAGGTCACCATCCCCGCCCCGGCCGCGCCCGCGGCCACAGGTGAGCACGCACCCGCACCCGCCGCCACGGTGTAAGGAGAGAAGACCATGAAGATCGACTGGGCAGCTCTCGGCTCCGTCTTCGGCGTGAGCCTCGCCGTCACCGTCGCCCTGGTGGGCCTGTTC
The DNA here is from genome assembly GCF_024584805.1 of Streptomyces sp. FIT100. NCBI lineage: Bacteria > Bacillati > Actinomycetota > Actinomycetes > Kitasatosporales > Streptomycetaceae > Streptomyces > Streptomyces sp. FIT100. The sequence continues at coordinate 1,590,331 of NZ_CP075715.1, forward strand.
ACCCTGGGCATCGTGGGCCTCTCCAAGCAGGAAGCCGCCTCCGCACAGGGGGGTTCGGGCGGTTCCGCCGTCCTCGCCCGCACGGGCGCGTACGCCTGCTTCGCGCTGTGCGCGGCGGCCGTGGCGTACGGGATCCATCTGATCGTCGCCTGACACCGGCGCGTCCCCGTCACGGGGGCCCAGGGGCCGGGCACACCTCCGGGTGTGTCCGGCCCCTGGCGCGTACGGCCGCGTGTGGGCCTCGGCACACTCTCCCGTCGCAGGTCAAGGGCGAGTTGACGGGTGTTCGCGGCCCGTGGTGGACTTCCGGAGCCATTTACGGCGGCAGAGAGGAAGCCGGTGCGAATCCGGCGCGGTCCCGCCACTGTCACAGGAGCGCTCCCCTTCGACGGAGCGCTCCCGGAGCCAGGAACTCTCTCCCGCCGGTCAGTCACGTCGAGCCGGGGCGCGGACCCTGAGTGAGGACGCACATGCGTGCCGAGCAGGTGTTTGCCTGCGGCGCCGCTGCCGGACTTGCCGGCGACCTGGTCTTCGGCGATCCGCGCCGCGGGCATCCGGTCGCCGCTTTCGGCCGGGCCGCCACTGTCGTCGAGCGGGCCCTTTGGCGCGACCACCGGGGGTGGGGCGCCCTGCACACCGTTGTATGCGCCGGGGGCGCATGGGCCGCGGGTGCGCTGGCCACCGCTTCCGTGCGCCGCTCCCGCGCCGCGTCCGTCGCCCTGACCGCGGCCGCCACCTGGGCCGTCGTGGGCGGTACGTCACTGGGCCGCGAGGCCCGCGCGATCGGCGGGGCGCTGGCGGCCGGGGACATCGACGCCGCCCGCGAGCGGCTGCCGCATCTGTGCGGGCGCGACCCGCAGTCCCTGGACGGCGCCGGCATCGCCCGCGCGGTCGTCGAGTCCGTCGCCGAGAACACCTCGGACGCGGTCGTCGGCGCGCTCGTCTGGGGCGCGGTCGGCGGGGTGCCGGGCCTCGTCGCCTTCCGTGCCGTCAACACCCTCGACGCGATGGTCGGCCACAAGTCGGCCCGCTACCGGCGGTTCGGCTGGGCCTCGGCGCGGCTCGACGATACGGCCGGCTGGCCGGGCGCCCGTCTGACGGCGGCACTGGCCGCGGTCGCCGGCGGCGATCCGCGCGGTGCGGTACGGGCCTGGCGCGCCGACGCCGCGAAGCACCCGAGCCCCAACGCGGGCCCGGTGGAGGCGTCGTTCGCGGGGGCGCTCGGCGTGCGGCTCGGCGGGACGCTCGCGTACGCGGGACGGGTCGAGCACCGGCCCGTGCTGAACGGGGACCACGGCCGTGACGTCGAGGTCGCCGACATCGAACGGGCGGTGCGGCTGTCGCGCCGCGTCACCGCCCTGACGCTGGCTGCCTGCGTGGGTGCGCGGCTGGTGGCCGGGCGGCTGGGGCGGGCCCTGGAGGGGAGGCGGACATGAGCGGCGGACTGCTGGTCGCCGGGACCACATCGGACGCGGGCAAGAGCGTCGTCACGGCCGGGATCTGCCGGTGGCTGGTGCGCCGGGGGGTGAAGGTCGCGCCGTTCAAGGGGCAGAACATGTCCCTCAATTCCTTTGTGACCCGCGACGGCGCGGAGATCGGCCGGGCGCAGGCCATGCAGGCGCAGGCGGCCCGCGTGGAGCCCTCGGCGCTCATGAACCCCGTGCTGCTCAAGCCCGGAAGCGACCGCTCCAGCCAGGTCGTGCTGATGGGGAAGCCGGTGGGCGAGCTGAGCGCGCGCGGGTACTTCGGGGGGCCTGGGGGGTCGTCCCCCGGGGAAATGCAGCACGGGGCGCGGCAGCAGATGCTGTTCGAACCGGTCGTCGCGTGCCTGGAAGAGCTGCGCGCCACGTACGACGTCGTCGTCTGCGAGGGCGCCGGCAGCCCGGCCGAGATCAATCTGCGCCGCACCGACATCGTCAACATGGGCATCGCGCGGGCGGCGCGCTTCCCGGTGCTTGTGGTCGGGGACATCGACAGGGGTGGGGTCTTCGCCCAGTTCTTCGGTACGACCGCACTGCTCGCCCCGGAGGACCAGGAGCTGGTCGCGGGCTACCTCGTGAACAAGTTCCGCGGCGATGTGACGCTGCTGGAGCCCGGGTTGGACATGCTGCGCGGGCTGACCGGGCGGCGGACCTACGGCGTCCTGCCGTTCGCGCACGGCCTCGGCATCGACGAGGAGGACGGGCTCCGGGTGTCCCTGCGGGGCGCGGTCAGGGAGTCCGTCGTCGCGCCGCCGGTCGGCGAGGACGTGCTGCGGGTGGCGGTCTGCGCCGTACCGCTGATGTCCAACTTCACCGACGTGGACGCGCTGGCGGCCGAACCCGGCGTAGTGGTGCGGTTCGTCGACCGGCCCGAGGAACTGGCCGACGCGGACCTGGTGGTGGTGCCCGGCACGCGCGGGACCGTGCGCGCCCTGGACTGGCTCCGTGCGCGGGGGCTCGCGGACGCGCTCGTACGGCGCGCGGCGGACGGCCGCCCCGTGCTGGGCATCTGCGGCGGCTTCCAACTGCTCGGCGAGCACATCGACGACGAGGTCGAATCACGGGCCGGGACCGTGGCGGGGCTCGGACTGCTGCCCGTACGGGTGCGGTTCGCGCGCGAGAAGACACTGGCGCGGCCGGTCGGCGAGGCGCTCGGCGAGCCGGTCGAGGGCTACGAGATCCACCATGGTGTCGCCGAAGTCCTCGGCGGGGAGAGCTTCCTGGCAGGCTGCCGGGTGGGGGCGGTGTGGGGGACGCACTGGCACGGCGCGCTGGAGAGCGACGGCTTCCGGCGGGCGTTCCTGCGGGTGGTCGCGGCGGCGGCCGGACGGCGGTTCGTGCCGGCGCCGGACACCTCGTTCGGGGCGCTGCGGGAGGAGCAGCTGGACCGGCTCGGCGATCTGATCGAGGAGCACGCGGACACGGACGCGCTGCTGCGGCTGATCGAGCACGGACCGCCCACGGGCCTGCCGTTCGTGGCACCGGGCGCGCCGTGAGGCGGGGTGCGGACGGGGTGGGGCAACGGCGATCGCCCTGCCCCCGGCAGGGCACGGGCGAGCCGCGCAACCGGCGCGGGACCAGCGAAGGAGCGAGCAGACGATGAGCACCCCCTACCCTTTCACCGCCGTCGTCGGGATGGCCGACCTGCGGCTCGCGCTGCTGCTCAACGCGGTCAGCCCGGCGGTCGGTGGTGTGCTCGTGCGCGGGGAGAAGGGCACCGCCAAGTCGACCGCCGTACGGGCCCTCGCGGCGCTGATGCCGGCGGTGGACGTCGTGGCCGGCTGCCGGTTCTCGTGTGCGCCGGGGGCGCCGGATCCGGCGTGCCCTGACGGGCCGCACGAGGCGGGGCCCGGGGTGGCGCGGCCTGCGCGCATGGTCGAGCTGCCCGTCGGGGCGTCGGAGGATCGGCTGGTGGGGGCGCTCGACATCGAGCGGGCGCTCGCGGAGGGCGTGAAGGCCTTCGAGCCAGGGCTGCTCGCGGACGCGCACCGAGGGGTGCTGTACGTCGACGAGGTCAACCTGCTCCACGACCACCTCGTGGATCTGCTGCTGGACGCGGCCGCGATGGGCGCGTCGTACGTCGAGCGCGAAGGCGTCTCCGTACGGCACGCTGCACGGTTCCTGCTCGTCGGGACGATGAACCCGGAAGAGGGCGAACTGCGGCCGCAGTTGCTGGACCGCTTCGGGCTGACGGTCGAGGTGGCCGCCTCGCGGGAGCCCGAGCAGCGGGTGGAGGTCGTACGGCGGCGGCTCGCGTACGACGACGACCCGGCCGCCTTCGCCGCCCGCTGGGCGGGCGACGAGGCGGCGCTGCGCGAGCGGATCGTCGCCGCGCGGGCCCTGCTGCCCGAGGTGGTGCTGGGTGACGCGGCGCTGCGTCAGATCGCCGCGACCTGCGCGGCGTTCGAGGTGGACGGCATGCGCGCCGACATCGTGATGGCGCGGACGGCGACGGCGCTGGCGGCGTGGGCGGGGCGTACGGACGTCACCGCGGACGACGTGCGCCAGGCGGCGCTGCTCGCGCTCCCCCACCGGCGGCGGCGGAACCCGTTCGACGCGCCGGGGCTCGACGAGGACAAGCTGGACGAGACGCTGGAGCGGTTCGGCGGGGACGACGAGCCGGATCGCGACCCGGACCCGGACCCGGAGCCCGACGGCCCGGACAGCGGCCCCGGCGGCGGCCCGGGCGGCGGGATTCCGCCCCAGCCGCAGGGCCCCCAGCCGCAGGGCCCGCAGGCGCAGGAGCACCAGCCGCAGGAGCACCAGCCGCAGGAGCACCGGCCGCAGGGAGACCAGCCGCAGGGCCCCGGCACCGCACCGGCCGCCGACCGGCCGGACGCGGTCCCCGGTGCGAGCGCCGGCGAGCAGGCAGCCGTACGGGCCGCCGAGCCGTTCCGTACGAAGATGCTGAGCGTGCCCGGACTCGGCGAGGGCGCGGCCGGGCGCCGTTCCCGGGCCCGTACCGAGCGCGGCAGGACGACCGGCGCCCGGCGGCCCCAGGGGGCGCTCACCAAGCTGCACCTGGCGGCCACCGTGCACGCCGCCGCACCCCATCAGCGGGCCCGCGGCCGCTCGGGCCCCGGTCTCGTCGTCCGGCGCGACGATCTGCGCCAGGCGACGCGCGAGGGCCGCGAGGGCAACCTCGTGCTCTTCGCCGTCGACGCGTCCGGTTCGATGGCGGCCCGGCAGCGGATGGGGGCCGTCAAGGGCGCGGTCCTGTCCCTGCTGCTCGACGCGTACCAGCGGCGCGACAAGGTCGGCCTCGTCACCTTCCGCGGCACCACGGCCGAGGTGGCGCTGCCGCCGACGTCCTCCGTGGACGCGGCCGCCGCCCGGCTGGAGCGGCTGCCGACCGGCGGGCGGACCCCGCTGGCCGCCGGTCTGCTCAAGGCGCACGACGTGCTGCGCGTGGAGCGGCTGCGCGATCCGTCGCGCCGCCCGCTGCTGGTGGTCGTGACGGACGGCCGGGCGACCGGCGGCGGCCCGGACCCGGTGGCGCTCGCCGGACGGGCGGCACGGCTCCACGCGGCCGACGGCACCGCGTCCGTGGTCGTCGACTGCGAGACCGGACCCGTCCGGCTCGGCCTCGCCGGGGCGCTCGCCGCCGAACTGGGCGGCACCGCCATCTCCCTGGACGAGCTGCGTCCGGACAGCATCGCCGGGCTCGTGAGGAACATCCGCACCATGGGCAGCGATTCGAGGAGGGCCGCGTAGTGCCGCAGGGACAGCCGAGCGTCGTACCGGACGACGGACTCACCACCCGTCAGCGCCGCAACCGCCCGCTGGTGATGGTGCACACGGGCGTCGGCAAGGGGAAGTCGACCGCCGCCTTCGGGATGGCGCTGCGCGCCTGGAACCAGGGCTGGCCGGTCGGGGTGTTCCAGTTCGTCAAGTCGGCGAAGTGGAAGGTCGGCGAGGAGAACGCGCTGAGGGTGCTCGGCGCGAGCGGCGAGGGCGGCGCCGTCGACTGGCACAAGATGGGCGAGGGCTGGTCCTGGATCCAGCGGGCCCCCCAGGACGGGGAGCTGTCCAACGAGGAGAAGGCGCGCGAGGGCTGGGAGCAGGTCAAGCGCGATCTGGCCGCCGAGACGTACAGGTTCTATGTGCTCGACGAGTTCGCGTACCCGCTTCACTGGGGGTGGGTGGACACGGGCGAGGTGCTCGACGTGCTGCGCGAGCGGCCCGGCACCCAGCACGTGGTGATCACCGGCCGCAACGCCCCGCAGGCGCTCCTCGACGTCGCCGATCTCGTCACCGACATGTCGAAGGTCAAACACCCGATGGACGCGGGCCAGAAGGGCCAGCGGGGTATCGAGTGGTAGGCGGCATCGAGTGGTAGCACGCATCGTCATCGCCGCGCCGGCCTCCGGCAGCGGCAAGACCACCGTCGCGACCGGCCTCATGGCGGCCTTCGCGGCCGGCGGCCTGGCCGTCTCCCCGCACAAGGTGGGCCCGGACTACATCGATCCCGGTTACCACGCGCTCGCGACCGGCCGTCCGGGCCGCAACCTCGACGCGTACATGTGCGGTACGGAGCTGATCGCGCCGCTCTTCGCGCACGGCGCGCGCGGCTGCGATCTGGCCGTGGTCGAGGGGGTGATGGGGCTGTTCGACGGTGCGGCCGGACAGGGCGAGCTCGCCTCGACGGCCCAGGTCGCCAAGGTGCTGCGAGCACCGGTCGTGCTCGTCGTGGACGCGTCGTCGCAGTCCCGGTCGGTGGCGGCGCTGGTGCACGGCTTCGCCGCCTGGGACCCGGAGGTGCGGCTCGGCGGCGTCATCCTCAACAAGGTGGCGACCGACCGCCACGAGACGCTGCTGCGGGAGGCGCTGGAGGAGTCCGGGGTGCCGGTGCTGGGCGTGCTGCGGCGCGCGCCGGCCGTGGCGACGCCGTCGCGGCATCTGGGTCTGGTGCCGGTCGCGGAGCGGCACGCGGAGGCGCTGGACGCGGTGGCGGCGCAGGCGGAGCAGGTGCGGCTGGGCTGCGACCTTGAGGGCCTGCTGGCGCTGGCCCGCAGCGCGCCCGAGCTGCGCGCCGATGCGTGGGACCCCGGGGCCGCCCTGCGGCCGCACGCCGGCGGGGCGGTCGTGTCCGGCCTCCCCCGGAGCGGCTCCGCCGGTGCCGGTACCGGAACCGGCGCCTGGGGGTGCCCCCCGGAGGCGCCCCGAGCCGCGGCGGATCCGCGACCGGCCGTCGCCGTCGCCGGCGGGGCCGCGTTCACGTTCTCGTACGCCGAGCACGCCGAGCTGCTGCGTGCCGCCGGCGCGGACGCCGTGCCGTTCGACCCGCTGCGTGACGAGGAACTCCCGGAAGGGACCAGCGGCATCGTCATCGGCGGCGGGTTCCCCGAGGTGTACGCGCCCGAGCTGTCCGCCAACTCGCGCCTCCGCAAGGCGGTTGCCGGACTGGCCGAGGCGGGTGCGCCCGTCGCCGCCGAGTGCGCGGGGCTGCTGTACCTCGCGCGTTCGCTGGACGGGAAGCCGATGTGCGGCGTGCTGGACGCCGACGCCCGCATGTCCGAGCGGCTCACGCTCGGCTACCGGGAGGCGGTGGCCGTGACCGACAGCGCCCTTGCCGCGGCGGGGACCCGGATGCGGGGGCACGAGTTCCACCGCACCGTCATCGAGCCGGGCGCGGGACCGCAGGCGGCCTGGGGGCTGCGGCAGCCCGAGCCGCGGGTCGAGGGCTTCGTACGGCAGGGTGTGCACGCGAGTTACGTCCACACGCACTGGGCGGCCGCGCCGGAGACCGCGCTCCGCTTCGTACGTCACTGCGCGGAATGGACGGAATCGGCGGAACAGTCCGGGCGGTCCGGGCGGGCGTGAGGCACCGCTCGCACGGCCGCCGCGGATCATTCCGCGATGCCCGTCACCAGCCAGACGAACGCCACCCCCGTCACCGTGCACAGCAGCGTCGAGCCGGCCGGGTGCCGGTGGTGCGCCTCGGGCAGGATCTCCGCGGCGGCGAGGTAGAGCAACGCGCCGCCGAAGAAACCGAGGTAGCCGCCGAGCAGCTCCCGCGGCATGGTGAACAGCAGCGTGGAGGCCGCGCCCACCACAGGGGCGAGCGCGGCGGCGAGGAGCATGGCGAGGGCCCTGCGGCGCTCGTTCCCGTAGAGGCTGGTGACCGTGTACGTGTTGAACCCGTCGGCGAAGTCATGGCTGATCACGGCGAGCGCCACGGTGACGCCCATGCCGCCGCCCGCCTGGAACGCGGCGCCGATGGCGATGCCGTCCATGAGGCTGTGCCCGATCATGGCCGCGGCCGCGGCCATGCCGATCTGCGGGGCGTGATGCCGGTGCCCTCCGCCGTCGTAGGCGCCGTGTGCCGCGTGACGGGCCGCCAGCAGCCGCTCCACGAGATGGGCGAGGAGGAAACCGCCCACGAACAGCAGCAGGGCCTGCGGCACGCCCAGCACCTCCTGACCCGCCGCCTCCATCGCCTCCGGGAGCAGATCGAGTCCGGCCACGCCGAGCATCAGCCCGCCCGCGAGGCCCAGCACGAGGTGGCGCCGGTCGGTGACGCGCTGCGCCGTCCACCCGCCGAACAGCGTCATCAGGAACGCGCCGAGCGCGACGATCACCGCCATGCGTTCTTGCTAGCGGATGTGCCCCCGCCGGCGCCGGGTGCCACGCCATGAGCGCCCTCGTCGTCGGAGTGGGCGCCCGCCCCGGTGCGCCCGCCGAGGAGGTGCTCGGGCTGATCCGGGACGTCCTGCGCGAGGCCGGGGCGGCGCCGGAGGCGGTCGTCGCCCTGGCGACGCTGGAGGCCAGGGCCGCCGAGCCGGGGATCGTGGCGGCCGCGGCCGCGCTCGGGGTGCCTCTGCACGGATTCCCCGCGGGCGAGTTGGCCCGGGTGCCGGTGCCGCATCCGTCCGGGGCGGCGGAGGAGGCGGTGGGGACCCCGTCGGTGGCGGAGGCCGCGGCACTCATGGGCGCAGCGCTCATGGGTGCAGCGCTCATGGGCACGGCACTCATGGGCTCGGCGCGGATCGGCCGGGAACTCGCGGGCGGGGCGCCTGTGCAGGGGGAACCCCTGGGTGGGGCGTCCCTGCCGGGGAGCGAGCTGCTCGTGCCGAAGCGGACGTCGGGGTCGCAGGGGCGACCTGGCAGGGTGACCTGTGCGATCGTACGCCTTCCGGATCCTGGCGTTCCGGAACCCGTTGTCCACGGGACGGCGGACTCAGGAAGGATGGCGGAGCCGGAGCACGACCCCGCGCGGAGTGGAGCCGGCCGCGTTGGACATGATCACTACCGGCAGCACCACCGACACGACGGCACCGACAACCCCGCCTCCAAGGAGAACGCGTGACTTCCCCGCCCGCTCTGCTCATCGCCGCCCCCGGCGCCCGGCACGATGCCGCCGCCGCGGCGTTCCAGGACTTCGTGGCGCTGCTGGGCAGCCGCCACCCCGAGGTTCCCGTCGCCGGCGGGCTCATCGGGGCGGAGCGGTGGCCGGTCACCGACGCCGTCGACGAGCTCGTCGCGGCGGGTGCCGCGCGGCTCACCGCGGTCTCGCTGGCGCTGGTGCCCGAAGCGCGCGCCGAGAACGTCATGGCGGAGGCGCTGACGGCCGCCCGCGAGGAGCACCCCGAGCTGTCCGTCGCACAGGGCCGGCCGCTCGGCCCCGACCCGGCGCTGCTCGCCGTGCTGGAGCAGCGTCTCGACGAGGCGATCGGCGCGGACAAGGCGGGCCGTACGCCGCGGGACCGGGCCGAGGTGACCGTACTGCTCGTCGCGCCCGGCTCGACCGAACCGGACGCCAACGCCGAGGTGCACCGGGCGGCGCGGCTGCTCTGGGAGGGCCGCGGGTACGCAGGGGTCGAGACGGCGTTCGTGTCCTCGGCCGCGCCCGATGTGCCGACCGGGCTCGACCGCTGCGTACGGCTCGGGGCACAGCGGATCATCGTGCTGCCGTACGTCCTCTTCGACGGCGGCCCGGTCGAGCGGGCACGGCTGCACGCGGAGGGCTGGGCAGAGGCCCACCCGGAGACGAACGTCCGCTTCGCCGAGACGATCGGCCCCGTCGAGGAGTTGGCCGACCTGGTCGTCGAGCGGTTCCGGGAGGCCGTCGCCGCACCCGTGCCGGCGCAGCCCGAGCACCGGCGGGACGACCATGCACGCGCACACTGACAAGCACGATCTGCGGCACCACGGCGACGCGGAGGTCCGCGACTGCTGGGGGGTGACCGACCTCGCGGTCAACGTCCGCGCCGGGACTCCCCCGGCGTGGCTGCGCGAGCGGATCGCCGAGTCGCTTCTGTCGCTCGCCGCGTACCCCGACGGGCGGGCGGCGCGGGCCGCGGTCGCGGCACGGCACGGGCTGCCGACGGAGCGGGTGCTGCTGACGGCCGGGGCGGCCGAGGCGTTCGTCCTGCTCGCGCGGGCCCTGCCGGCGCTGCGGGGGCGCCGGCCCGTGGTCGTGCACCCGCAGTTCACCGAGCCGGAGGCGGCACTGCGGGACGCGGGGCACACGGTGACGCGGGTCGTGCTGCGGGCGGAGGACGGCTTCCGCCTGGACCCTGCGGCCGTGCCCGAGTCGGCCGACCTCGTCGTGATCGGCAACCCGACGAACCCGACGTCCGTGCTCCACCCGGCCTCCGTGATCGCCGGGCTGGCGCGGCCGGGGCGGATCCTGGTGGTCGACGAGGCGTTCATGGACGCGGTGCCCGGCGAGCCGGAGGCGCTGGCGTCGCGGACCGACGTTCCGGGACTCGTCGTCCTGCGCAGCCTCACCAAGACCTGGGGGCTCGCGGGGTTGCGGATCGGTTACGCGCTGGCCGCGCCGGAGACGATCGCGCAGCTGGAGCGGGCGCAGCCGCTGTGGCCGGTGTCGACACCGGCGCTGGCGGCGGCGGCGGCGTGTGTGTCGCCGCGTGCGCTGGCGGAGGCGGCGACGGCGGCGGAACGCGTCGCCAAGGACCGGGCCCATCTCGTGGCCGGGCTCGCGGAGTTCGACGAGGTGCGGACGGTGGAGGGGGCGGCGGGGCCGTTCGTACTGATCCGCGTGGAGCGCGCGGACGCGGTGCGCGAGCGGCTGCGGGCGCTGGGGTTCGTGGTGCGCCGCGGGGACACGTTTCCGGGGCTGGACCGCGACTGGCTCCGCCTGGCGGTGCGGGACCGCGCGACGACGGGCCGCGTCCTGCAGGCGCTGGACCAGGCGTTGACGTTCACCCACGGGGGCTGACGCGGTGTTGCCGCGTGTTGGGTTGGTGCCCGGAGTTTTTGTCCTCAAGCGCCGGACGGGCTGGGTGTGTTGGGGTTGCCCGGTGGCGGGTGGTTGCCGTCCGGGTGGCGCTGCGGGGCTCGTGTCCGGGACAGCATGCTGTGCTTTTCCGGGGGACACCCCCGGACCCCCGTACGGGACGCCGCCCGGGGTTGTGTAGGTGCCGTGCGTGTTGCGTGCCACAAATCACGCTTGAGTGTCCCGAACCCGACCCCTCCGCGCCCCCCGGGCCAGGTCACCGGCCGTGGCCGACCCCGGCGGTCAGGTTTGTGGGCAGTCGTCCCGCTGAGGGTCCCCCCAGGACGAAGTCCTAGGGGGCGGGACGGGTGGGCACAAACCACCCACCGGCCCGCAGACGAACAACAACCCGCGGGCGCGACAACCACCCACCGGCCCGCACCCGGCGGACGACCCCCGGGGCGGGGCCGTGCAGGGTCGGCCCCGCAGGAGGTGGCGGCAGGCACCGGGTTCCCAACGCGGCAGAGCAGAGCGCCGCCGCCTCCGAGGAGTCGAGCCCGGAGGGGCCCCGGACCGGACCACCCACCGGGCGCACCCCAAGCCCGTCCGGCGTTTGAGGACAAGAACCCCGGGTGCCGACCCGCCACCGGGCAACACCGCCCACCCCCAGCCCGTCCGGCGCTTGAGGACAAGGACCCCGGGTGCCCACCCGGCAAAGGGCAACACCGCACCCCCGAACGCGGCGAACGCCCCCGCCTCAGTCCCGCGCGCGCCTGCGGGCAAGCGCCACGCCCGCCGTGCCCGCGGCCAGGAGGGCGAAGGCGCCCGCCGCGACGTACGGCGTGGCCGAACTGCCGCCCGTCTCCGCGAGGTTCTCCTTCGGGACGGTCTGCGGCTCCACCTCCGGCGGCGCTGAGGGCGTGGCGGAGGGCGTCGCGGCCGGCGGCACCGCGGACGCCGGCTTCGGCGCCTCGCAGGTCGCCGCCGCCAGCGTCACCGACCCCTGCACCTCCGCCACGTTCAGCTTCAACGGGTTGACGGACACCGCCAGTTCGAGCGCCGTGGCCGCCGCCGTCCGCGAGGTCGTCTCCCTACGGGACACGTCGAGCCGGACCTCGCCGACGCCCGGCACCTCGACCCGGGTCGTGCCGCCCGCCGTGAGCGTGACCTTCTTGCCGAGCACCCTGACCGTACCGAGCAGGTTGGACTCGGCCACGGGCTTCTCGCCGGCCGCGCAGACCGCCCGGGAGGTGACTTCCTCGACCTCGATGAGCGAGAGCAGCGGCAGCCCCGGCACGTGCACCTTCGCGTGGGCGAGGGTCACGGATCCCTCGGCCTTCTCACGGTCGGCGGTGGCTTTCGCGCTCGCGACCTCCGCGCGCAGCACGTTCAGCGGCCGCCCCTGGTCGACGCCTTCCACCTGGACGGTGAGCGCGGTCTTCTCGGCGCTCGCGGGTGCCTGGACCTCGTTGAGGGATGCCTTGAGCGGCACGTTGAGGGTCTTGTTGAGCAGGGAGACGTCGAGGCCGGTCCGGAGCACGACCGCGCTCGCCCGCCCGTCTCCGCCGCCCGTGGCCTGGGCGGGCGCGGCGAACGCCACGGGACCGCCGACCGCCAGCGCGGCGGCGGCCGCGGCGGCTGCGGAACGGCGTACGGGCATGCGGAAGGTGTTGCTGTTCAAGGTGGTGGAACCCCCACAAGAGACATGGCGTCGCCGGGCCGCCCGCCACGGGGACTCGTGGGCGGCGGCGGCGACGGAGAACACCCGAATACTTACGCACCGAGAGTGAACCGGCAGACACCTGGGGTGAGTTCACTCGAAAGGTGGGTTTCCGCGCTCGCGTTCGATTGCATGAGGACGAACGTTCCCTCAGGTCCGCCCACACGGCGGACATTCGGGGCGTGCGCCGGTCGACCCGGGCGTGGTGCGCATGAGGAACGGGAACGAGCCGGGCCCGCCCCGCGTCACGCTCCGTCAACCGATGACGCGCCCCCGCAGGACCACCCTCGTCGGCGCTGCCAGCACCCGTACGTCGGCCCGGGGGTCAGCCTCGTACACGACGAGGTCCGCGGGCGCGCCCTCGTCGAGGCCCGGCCGGCCGAGCCAGCTCCTGGCGCCCCAGGCGGTGGCCGAGAGGGCCTCCGTCGCCGGGATGCCCGCCGTGACGAGCTCGGCGACCTCGGCGGCGACGAGCCCGTGCGGCAGGGAGCCGCCCGCGTCGGTGCCGACGTAGACGGGGATGCCCGCGTCGTACGCCGAGCGGACCGTGTCGTAGCGGCGCTCGTGCAGCCGTCGCATATGCGCGGACCAGCGCGGGAACTTCGCCTCGCCGCCGTCGGCGAGCTGCGGGAAGGTGGCGATGTTGACGAGCGTGGGGACGATGGCGACACCGCGTTCGGCGAAGAGCGGGATGGTCTCGTCGGTGAGTCCGGTCGCGTGCTCGATGCAGTCGATGCCCGCCTCGACGAGATCCCGCAGCGAGTCCTCGGCGAAGCAGTGGGCGGTGACGCGTGCGCCCAGCCGGTGCGCCTCGGCGATGGCCGCCTCGACGGCGTCGCGCGGCCAGCAGGCCCCGAGGTCGCCCGCCTCGCGGTCGAGCCAGTCGCCGACGAGCTTGACCCAGCCGTCGCCGCGCCGGGCCTCCTGGGCGACGTAGGCGACGAGGTCGGCGGGTTCGATCTCGTGGGCGTAGTTGCGGATGTAGCGGCGGGTGCGGGCGATGTGCCGGCCGGCCCGGATGATCCTCGGCAGGTCCTCGCGGGCGTCGATCCAGCGGGTGTCGGAGGGTGAGCCGGCGTCCCGCAGGAGCAGGGTGCCCGCGTCCCGGTCGGTGAGCGCCTGCTTCTCGCTGGTCGCCTCGTCGACCGCGCCGTGCCGGTCGAGCCCCACGTGGCAGTGGGCGTCGACGAGGCCCGGCAGGGCCCAGCCCCGGACGGTCCGTACGTCGGCGGCGGACACGGGCCGGTCATAGGTGATCCGGCCGTCGACCACCCACAGCTCGTCCCGGACCTCCTCCGGCCCGACGAGCACCCGCCCCTTCACATGCAGCACCACGTGATCGCTCATGACCAGCACTCTACGAGCCCTGCTCTACCCTCGACGAGGACAGTCGACGACCTCCGTTTCGAAGAGAGCAACGCCGTGACACACCCGTTTCTGGACCTGACACCCCTGACGGCCTCGCATTTCGCTGCGATCGAGCGACGGGTGGCCGCACTGCTCTCCACGGAGCAGGACGTGGTGGTCACCCAGGGCGAGGCGCTGCTGCCGCTGGAGGGCTGCATCCGAAGCGGCGCCCGGCCGGGTTCCACGGCGCTGAACGTCGTGACGGGCCCCTACGGCCAGACCTTCGGGAACTGGCTGCGCGACTGCGGGGCGTCCGTCGTGGACCTGGCGGTGCCCTTCCACACCGCCGTGACGGCCGCGCAGATCGCGCGGGCGCTGGAGGAGCGTCCGGAGATCGACTTCGTCTCGCTGGTGCACGCCGAGGCGGCGACCGGCAACACCAATCCGGTCGCGGAGATCGGTGAGGTGGTCCGGGTCCACGGAGCGCTGTTCATGCTGGACGCGGTCGCGTCGGTGGGCGCCGAGCCGCTGCTGCCGGACGCCTGGGGCGTGGACCTGTGCGTGATCGGCGCGCAGAAGGCGATGGGCGGTCCGGCGGGCGTCTCGGCCGTGTCGGTGAGCGAGCGGGCCTGGGAGCGGTTCGCGGCGAACCCGGCCGCGCCCCGGCGCTCGTACCTCTCGCTCCTCGACTGGAAGGAGCGCTGGATCGACGGCGGCCGCAGGGCGCTGCTGCACGCGCCCGCGCAACTGGAGATGCTGGCGCTCGACGCCTGCCTGGAGCGGATCGAGGCCGAGGGCCTGGAGGCGCTGACGGCGCGGCATGCCTCGGCCGCGGCGGCGGCCCGTGCGGGTGCGCTCGCGCTGGGCGGCGGTCTGGCGCCGTACGTCCACGAGGCGAGGGACGCGGCGCCGGTGGCGACGACGCTCCGCGCGCCCGCCGGGATCGACGCCGCCGCGCTGGTGACCAAGGCGCTGGCCGAGGATCCGTCGCTGCCGCTGGTGGCGGGTGGTGGCGCACTGTCGGCCGAGATGATCCGCGTGAACCACTACGGCGCGGACGCGACGCCCGACGCCGTGCGCGCGTCCCTGGCCGCGCTGGGTGCGGCGCTCCGCGAGTACGGCCGAGAGACGGACGCGGAAGGCGCCCTGAGCGCCGTCGAAGCCGCCTGGCACGGGTAATGACCGGCCTTATGGCAAATAAATATCCCGTGAATTAAAGAATGCGGGGAGCTGCTTTACGGAAAGCAGCTCCCCGCATTCTTCTGCCCGGTTTCCCGGACCCTAAACGCCAAAGTTCCGACAAGATCGAAGACGGCTCGAGCCGCATTCCGGACGCGTTACGAGTTTGTGACCGACTCCACATCAGCACACCCTTTGGCCTGATAACTCCCGGTCAAAAAGGGAGAGTTCGCCGCCACCGTCCCGCCGACTCGCGCAGGTGCGCGCGCCCGCGCGATAACACAGAAGGGCGCTTCACCCAACCCCTCTCCTCGATGCAATTTGCGAATTCGCTGGGTAAATTAAATCCGCATGACCACCGCACTGAGCATCGACAGCCCACGCGTGGAGGACGGAGCCGCGATCTGGAGAATCGCCCGCGACTCCGAGGTACTGGATCTCAACTCCTCGTACAGCTATTTGCTGTGGTGCCGCGACTTCGCCGCGACCTCCGTGGTGGCCCGCGGCACGGACGGCGAGCCGATCGCGTTCGTCACCGGCTACATCCGGCCCGAGCGCCCCCAGACGCTGGTCGTCTGGCAGGTCGCCGTCGACGCGGAGCACCGCGGCCGGGGACTGGCCGGCACGCTCCTCGACGCGCTGACCCACCGGGTCGGCGGCGCGCGCGGAATCCAGTCGGTCGAGACCACCGTCACCCCCGACAACACCGCCTCCGACCGTCTCTTCACCGCCTACGCGGCCCGGCACGGCGCCGCCCTGGAGCGCGAGGTCCTCTTCGACGGCGGACTGTTCCCCGACGGGGCGCATCAGCCCGAAGTGCTGTACCGCATCGACCCGATCACGCACTGAGCTCTGTCCGACCCCCACACCAGGAGAGAACGCTGTGACCATCACCCCGCCTGCCCTGAGTGTCTTCGAGGCCCTGGAGTCGGAGGTGCGCAGCTACTGCCGCGGTTGGCCCGCCGTCTTCGACCGCGCGCAGGGCGCCCGCCTCACCGACGAGGACGGCCACACCTACCTCGATTTCTTCGCCGGTGCCGGCTCACTCAACTACGGCCACAACAACCCCGTACTCAAACGCGCGCTGCTCGACTACCTGGAGCGCGACGGCATCACGCACGGCCTGGACATGGCGACGACGGCGAAGCGCGCCTTCCTCGAGTCCTTCCAGAACATCGTGCTGCGCCCGCGCGACCTGCCGTACAAGGTGATGTTCCCCGGCCCGACCGGCACCAACGCGGTGGAGGCGGCGCTGAAGCTGGCACGCAAGGTGAAGGGCCGCGAGTCGATCGTGTCGTTCACCAACGCCTTCCACGGGATGTCGCTGGGCTCGCTCGCCGTCACGGGCAACGCGTTCAAGCGGGCCGGCGCCGGCATCCCGCTGGTGCACGGCACGCCGATGCCGTTCGACAACTACCTCGACGGCCAGGTCCAGGACTTCCTCTGGTTCGAGCGGCTGCTCGATGACCAGGGCTCGGGCCTCAACAAGCCCGCCGCGGTCATCGTCGAGACCGTGCAGGGCGAGGGCGGCATCAACGTGGCCCGCGGCGAGTGGCTGCGCGCGCTCGCCGACCTGTGCCACCGCCAGGACATGCTGCTGATCGTCGACGACATCCAGATGGGTTGCGGCCGCACCGGTGCCTTCTTCTCCTTCGAGGAGGCGGGCATCGCCCCGGACATCGTGACGCTGTCGAAGTCCATCAGCGGCTACGGACTGCCCATGTCCCTCTGCCTGTTCAACCCGGAGCTGGACGTCTGGGAGCCGGGCGAGCACAACGGCACGTTCCGCGGCAACAACCCGGCCTTCGTCACCGCGGCCGCCGCGCTGGACACCTACTGGTCCGACGGCCAGATGGAGAAGCAGACCCTCGCCCGCGGCGAGCAGGTCGAGCAGGCGCTGCTCGCGATCGCCGACGAGAACTCCGCCGACGGTGCCCACTTCCGGGGCCGCGGGCTGGTCTGGGGCCTGGAGTTCGCCGACAGGAGCCGGGCCGCCGCAGTCTGCGCGCGCGCCTTCGAACTGGGTCTGCTGCTGGAGACGTCGGGTCCGGAGAGCGAGGTCGTGAAGCTGCTGCCGCCGCTCACGGTGACGCCCGACGAGCTGGACGAGGGGCTGCGCACCGTCGCCCGCGCCGTCCGTGAGACCGCCTGACCCGGCACACCGAACAGAGAGAAAGGTTCTGAACCCACCGTGATCGTCCGATCGTTCAAGGACATCGAGAACACCGACCGGCACGTCAGGTCCAAGTCCGGCACCTGGGAGAGCAAGCGCATCGTGCTCGCGAAGGAGAAGGTCGGCTTCTCCCTCCACGAGACCGTGCTGTACACGGGTACGGAGACGTCGATGTGGTACGCGAACCACATCGAGGCCGTGCTCTGCGTGGAGGGCGAGGCCGAGCTGACCGACGACGAGACCGGCGAGACCCACTGGATCGAGCCGGGCACGATGTATCTGCTGGACGGTCACGAGCGCCACACGCTGCGCCCCAAGACCGACTTCCGCTGCGTGTGCGTCTTCAACCCGCCCGTCACCGGACGGGAGGACCACGACGAGAACGGCGTCTACCCCCTGATCACGGAGGAGGACTGACGGATGACCACTGCGATCACCGACCTCTACCCGACCCGCGGCGCCACCGAGACGGCCGTCCCCCGCCAGGACCCGGTGGTCTGGTCCTCGCCAGGGGCGCCGGGCCCGATCGCCCCGTCCGGGATGCAGGCGTACGAGCGCGACGGCTTCCTCGCGATCGAGGAGCTGATCACCCCGGACGAGGTCGCCGTCTACCGCGCCGAGCTGGAGCGGCTCGTCACCGACCCGGCCGTGCGGGCCGACGAGCGTTCGATCGTCGAGCCGAAGTCCCAGGACGTGCGGTCGGTGTTCGAGGTGCACCGGATCAGCGAGGTCTTCGCGGGTCTGGTGCGCGACGAGCGGGTCGTGGGCCGGGCGCGGCAGATCCTCGGCTCGGACGTGTACGTCCACCAGTCGCGGATCAACGTCAAGCCGGGCTTCGGGGCCTCGGGCTTCTACTGGCACTCGGACTTCGAGACCTGGCACGCGGAGGACGGGCTTCCGCGGATGCGGACCGTGTCGGTGTCGATCGCGCTCACCGAGAACTTCGCCACCAACGGCGGCCTGATGATCATGCCGGGCTCGCACCGGACGTTCCTCGGCTGCGCGGGCGAGACGCCGAAGGACAACTACAAGAAGTCGCTGCAGATGCAGGACGCGGGGACGCCGTCGGACGGCGCGCTCACCGCGTTCGCGGACCGGCACGGCATCCGGCTCTTCACCGGCGGCGCGGGGTCGGCGACCTGGTTCGACTGCAACGCGATGCACGGTTCCGGTGACAACATCACGCCGTATCCGCGCAGCAACGTCTTCATCGTGTTCAACAGCGTCGAGAACGCGGCGCAGGCCCCCTTCGCGGCGCCGGTGCCGCGCCCGTCGTTCATCGGCGCGCGGGACTTCACTCCGGTGAGGTGACCACCCCCGGGCCGGGGGTCCGGGGGTCGCCCCCGGAAGATGCAGCACTCCGGTGAGGTGACCACTCCCGGGCCGGGGGTCCGGGGGTCGCCCCCGGAAGATGCAGCACTCCGGTGAGGTGACGCCGGGGATACGTGCGGAGGGCCGGTCGCGGGTGCGCGGCCGGCCCTCCGTGCGTGTGCCCGCGTCAGGCGGTGAGCTCCGGGTAGTCGGTGTAGCCCTTGTCGCCGCCGCCGAAGAACGTGGCGGGGTCCGGGGTGTTGTACGGGCCTGCGGACCTCAGCCGTACCGGCAGGTCGGGGTTGGCCAGGAACAGCGCACCGAAGGCGACGATGTCCGCTGCGCCGTCCTCGATCAGGGCGAGCGCGGCGTGGTCGGTCGGTCCTTCGGTCGACGGGTTGAGGATGAGCGTGCCGCTGAACTGCTTGCGCAGTGCCAGTGTCAGCTCCCGGACCGGGGCGTTCTCGGTGATGTGCAGATAGCCGAGGCCCAGCGGCTCCAGGCCCTCGACCAGTGCGAGGTACGTCGCCTCGGTGTCGGTCTCGGCGATGCCGTTGTACACGTTTCCGGGCGAGAGGCGCAGACCGGTGCGCTCGGCGCCGATCGCCGCCGCCACGGCCTTGGCCGCCTCCACCGCGAAGCGGACGCGGTTCTCGACGGAGCCGCCCCACTCGTCGGTGCGCAGATTGCTGTTGGTGGAGAGGAACTGGTGGATGAGGTAGCCGTTGGCGCCGTGCAGTTCCACGCCGTCGAAGCCGGCCTCGATCGCGTTGCGCGCGGCGTCCGCGAACTCGCCCACGGTGGCGCGCACCTCGTCGCCCGACAGCTCGCGCGGCGGGAGGAAGTCCTTGGGTCCCTCGTGCGTGTAGAGCTGGCCGTCCGCCGCGACGGCGGACGGCCCCACGCTGAGCAGCTCCCGGTCCGGCCAGAGCACCGGGTGGCCGATGCGGCCCGCGTGCATGAGCTGGGCGAAGATCCGGCCGCCCGCGGCGTGCACGGCGTCGGTGACCCTGCGCCAGGCGGCGATCTGCTCGCCGGAGTGCAGGCCCGGGGTGTCGGGGTAGCCCTGGCCGATGACGGAGGGCTGGATGCCCTCGGTGATGATCAGGCCGGCCGATGCGCGCTGGGCGTAGTACTCGACGGTGGAGTCGGTGGGGGTGAGGCCCGGGCCGTAGGCGCGGCTGCGGGTCATCGGCGCCATGGCGATGCGGTTGGCGAGCCGTGTGCCGGAGAGGTCGATCGGGTCGAACGCGGTGGTCATGAGGGCTCCCGTAACAGACAAAATTGGTCGGCCAAGTAAATCGGCCGAGCCCCACTGTAGCGGATTAATTGGCCGACCAAGGTAATCTGGGGGCAGGAGTGTGTGGGAACGTCGGAAGCGCCCGTGGATCCCGGATCCCGCGCACCACGGACCCGCGCACACCATGCCAGAGGAGCCCTGAGGAGACCCGATGAACTCCGGAGCCGACCCCGCCTGTACCGCCGACGAACTGCTGCCCGCCGCCGCGCGCGGCGGCCCCGTCAGCCATGCCGTCTCCCGGGTCGCCAGGCTCCACCGCATCGCCGCCGGCAAGCTGCTCAGGCGGCTCGGGCTCTACCCCGGCCAGGAAATGGTGATGATGCACCTCTGGGAGACCGGGCCCGTGCGGCAGTCGGACCTGATCAAGGCGGTCGCGCTCGACCCGTCGACCGTCACCAAGATGCTCCAGCGGCTTGAGCAGTCCGGGCATGTACGGCGCCGGCCCGACCCCGCGGACCGGCGAGCGGTGCTCGTCGAGGCGACAGACGCGAGCTGCGCGCTCCACGCCGACGTGGCGCGGGCGTGGAGCGAGCTGGAGGACCACACGCTCGCCGGCCTCGACCCGGCCGAGCGGGCCGAGCTGATCCGGCTGCTGGCGAAGGTCGAGGCGAATCTCTGCGTGGAGGCGGCGGAGTGCCAGGGGCAGGATCCGGCGGGCGCCGCGCCGGCAGCGGAGCCGGCCGCGGCCCGTCCCGGGAGCACCTCGGCTCAGCCGGAGAGCACGTCCAGCGCCCTGTCGACGTCCGCGTCCGAGTTGTAGAGATGGAACGAGACCCGCAGATTGCCCGCGCGGGCCGAGACGACGACCCCGGCCCGGGCGAGCTCCGGCTGCCGGCCGCCTAGTCCCGGAACGGCGACGATGCCCGAGTCCCCGGGGACCGGTGCGTGGCCGAGCTCCGTCAGCCCGGCGCGGAAGCGGGCCGCGAGGGCGGTGTTGTGGGCGTGGACCGTCGCGATGCCGATCTGCTCCAGCAGGGCGAGGGACTGCTCGGCACCGTGGTAGGCCAGGAAGGACGGCGGCTCGTCGTAGCGCCGCGCCGAGGTGGCGAACCGCTGCACCGGACCGTAGGTGCTCCCCCAGCGGTCCTCGGCGCCGCACCAGCCGCCGTGCGCCGGGGCCAGTGATTCCTGGGCCTCCTCGGCGCCGCACCAGCCGCCGTGCGCCGGGGCCAGTGATTCCTGGGCCTCCTCGGTGACGGTGAGGAACGACGTGCCGCGCGGGCAGAGCAGGTACTTGAAGGCGCCGGTGACGGTGAAGTCGTACGCCCCCGCGTCCAGCGGGAGCCAGCCCGCGGACTGGCTGGCGTCGACGAGGACCCGCGCGCCGTGCGCGGTCGCGGCGGCCCGGACGGCCGCCAGATCCGCGACGCGGCCGTCGGCCGACTGCACGGCGGACAGCCCGACCAGTGCGGTCCCGGGGCGTACGGCGTCGGCGAGCGCGTCGAGCGGCGCGTACCGCACCTTCAGGTCGCCGCGGACCGTGAAAGGGGTGACGACGGAGCTGAACTCCCTTTCGGGGAAGAGCACTTCGGAGCCGGACGGCAGGGAGCCCGCGATCAGTGCGACATGCACGGCGACGGAACCGCCTGCCGCCACCCGCTCCTCGGCCACGCCGACGAGGCGGGCGAAGGAGGCGCGGGAGGCGTCGATGGTGGCGAAGTCCCCCGCGCCGCCCGGACGCCCGTCCCCGTTCTCCTCGACGAGTCTCCTGACCGCGTCGACCGTGCGGCGCGGCAGGACGCCGCAGCTGGAGGTGTTCAGATATGTCGACCTCGGCGCGAACTCGGCGCCTCCGAGAGAGTCCATGTGTCCAGATCTACCACCCGGGTCCCGCGATCAGGCCTGCGGAACGTCGCACGTACCGTCGGGGCCGCAGGCACCCGCATCCGCGCCGCCGTCCGCGTCCGCCCCCACCGGAACGATCGTCCTCCCCTGCCACGCCTGCTCCAGCGCCTGCGTGAACACCTCGGCGGACTGTCCGCCGGAGACCCCGTAGCGACGGTCGATGACGAAGAACGGCACGGCGTTCGCGCCCAGCTCGGCGGCCTCGCGCTCGTCCGCCCGTACGGCGTCGGCGTAGGCGTCCGGGTCGGTGAGGACCGCGCGGGCCTCCTCCGCGTCCAGGCCCGCCTCGACGGCGAGCTCGACCAGCACCTCGGGGTCGAAGACGGAGCGCTCCTCGGCGAAGTTGGCCCGGTAGGCGAGGCTCAGGAGCTCGTCCTGGCGGCCGTGGGAACGGGCGAGGTGGAGGAGGCGGTGGATGTCGAAGGTGTTGCCGTGGTCGCGGCCCTCGGTCCGGTAGCCGAGGCCCTCGGCGCGTGCGTTGGAGGCGACGTGCTCCTCCATGGCGCGGGCCTCCTCGATCGTGCGGCCGTACTTCCGCGCCAGCATGTCGATCACGGGCGCGGTGTCGCCCTTGGCGCGGCCCGGGTCGAGCTCGAAGGAGCGGTGCACCACCTCGACCTCGTCGCGGTGGGCGAAGGCCGCGAGGCCCTTCTCGAAGCGTGCCTTGCCGATGTAGCACCAGGGGCAGGCGATGTCGCTCCAGATCTCGACGCGCATGTCTCCGCTTTCTCCGCTTTCCGCTTCGTCTCCGGGCTCTCTGCCGGGGACCTCCGTCCAGGGGTGAACGCGCGCGTGGCCTTTGTTCATTCCCCCTGATCAGGAACCGTCCCGCAGCCCTTCAGGCCAGGCCGGCCGGTACTCGATGCGGTCGAAGCCGGCGACGCACCCCTCGCCGACCGGGGACTGCGTCATGAAGCCGACGAGCGCGGCCTCCGCCTGCTCCCGGCTGCCGAGGGCGAAGATGCGGACGAAGGTCCACCGCTCGCCGTCCGACGAGGCGTGGAAGGCGAAGGCGCCGCCCGTGCGGCTGATCCGCAGCCAGGCGCTGTCGCCGTCCACCACGAAGGAGTTGGCGTCGTCGGAGTGGCCCCGGGTGACGACCGTGCAGATCGTCGGCTTGTCCGGGGAGAGCTCCAGACAGAGCTTCGCCCACTCCCTCTCGGTGACGTGGAGATAGAGCACGCCCGCGTCGAAGGCCGCGCCGAAGCCCACCTTCACACGGGCGATCAGCTGGAAATCGCCCTCCGGCGCGCCGAGGAGACGCGGCGCGTCGGAGGCCGGTTCCTCGGCGTCGCCGGTGGGAGGGACGAAACGGTCCTGCCGTGCGCCCGCCCATCCGGTGAGCCTGCCGTTCTCGTAGGACCAGTCGGCGTCGGGGCCGTACGGGCGCAGCGGGAAGGGCAGTTCGGGCAGGGTGATCTCGTCGGTCACGCGGTCAGCCTTCCAGACCCTCCGGGCGGCCGTCGACCCGGCGTGGAAGGCCGAGCGGGTTGTCGTCGCGCAGCTCCGGGGGGAGGAGCGCGGGGGGTGCCGACTGGTAGGTGACGGGGCGCAGCCAGCGTTCGATCGCCGTCGCGCCGACCGAGGTGGAGGTGGAGGTGGTGGCCGGGTAGGGGCCGCCGTGGTGCTGGGCGGGGGCGACGGCGACGCCGGTGGGCCAGCCGTTGACGAGGATCCGGCCGGCGAGGGGGGTGAGGGCGGCGACGAGCCCGGCGGCCGCGGGGTCGTCGGCGGCGGCGGTGTGGAGCGTGGCGGTGAGATTGCCGGGGAGCCGGGACAGTACGGCCCCGATCTCGTCCGGGGTCTCGTAACGGGCGACGACGGTGACCGGCCCGAAGCACTCCTCCAGGAGCAGATCGTGCGGGCCGTCGGCGGCCAGCCGCCCCGCCGGCACGGTCAGGAAGCCCGCGCTCACGGTGTGCTCGCCGCCCGCGCCGGGGGTGACAGGGGCCTCGACGCCGTCGAGCGCGGCCCGCTCGCCGACGCCCGCGACGAAGGCATCGCGCATCCGGTGGTCGAGCATCACGCCGGGCTCGGTCTCGCTCACCGCGGCCGTCAGGGACTTCACCAGCCGGTCGCCGGCGTCGCCCGCCGGGGCGAGGACGAAGCCGGGCTTGGTGCAGAACTGGCCCTCGCCCAGGGTCATCGACCCGGCCAGGCCGGTGCCGATCGCCTCGGCCCGCTCGGCGGCGGCGCCCTCGGTGATCACGACCGGGTTGAGGGAGCCGAGCTCGCCGTGGAAGGGGATGGGGGTGGGCCGGGCGGCGGCGGCGTCGAAGAGGGCGCGCCCGCCGCGTACCGACCCGGTGAAGCCGGCGGCGGCGACCAGCGGGTGGCGTACGAGCTCGACTCCCGCGTCGAAGCCGTGCACCAGCACGACCACGTCCTCCGGGAGGCCCGTCTGCCGGGCGGCCCTGCGCAGCAGCGAGGCGCACAGCTCGGAGGTGGCCGGATGGTCCGGGTGGGCCTTCACGACGACGGGGCAGCCGGCGGCGAGTGCGCTGGCGGTGTCGCCGCCGGGCACGGAGAAGGCGAGCGGGAAGTTGCTCGCGGAGTAGACGGCGACGACGCCGAGGGGGATCTTCCAGCGGCGCAGGTCGGGCCACGGCGGGGTGCGGCCCGCGTCCTCGTGGTCGATGCGGATGTCGAGGAAGGCGCCCTCGTCGACGACGTCGGCGAAGGCCCGCAACTGGGCGGTGGTCCGGGCGAGTTCGCCGGTGAGCCGCACGGGGCCGAGGGCGGTCTCGGCATCGGCC
This sequence comes from Streptomyces sp. FIT100, assembly GCF_024584805.1. Taxonomy (NCBI): domain Bacteria; kingdom Bacillati; phylum Actinomycetota; class Actinomycetes; order Kitasatosporales; family Streptomycetaceae; genus Streptomyces; species Streptomyces sp. FIT100. The sequence continues at coordinate 1,614,624 of NZ_CP075715.1, forward strand.
GCCTCGATGACGTGGTCGCGCGCCTCGTCGAGGAGGTCCGCTGCCGTACGGAGGAGTGCGGCGCGGACCGTCCGGTCGGCGAGCGCGGGACGGGCGGCGTCGGCGGCCCGTACGACCCGGTCGACCTCGTCGGCCGTGGCCTCGACGGCAACCTGCTCGCGCGGCTTCCCGGTTCGGGGGTCCACACTCCAGACTGGTGCTGCTCCCACCGCGGCTTCCTTCCCGGAGTTGTTCGGTATTCTGAACGCAGTTCCCGATGCTGAATGCACAGGGATGTGGGGACTCTATTTCCGGGCGTTCTGCGCGGTCAAGAAGGGTGAGGGCCATGGCAGCTGTCGAGCAGGGTGGGGCACAGGTCAAGTCCGCGGTGCGGACGGTCGAATTGCTCGAGTACTTCGCAGGACGCCCCGGTATGCACTCGCTCGCGGCGGTCCAGGAAGCCGTGGGCTACCCCAAGTCCAGCCTCTACATGCTGCTGCGCACCCTCGTCGAGCTGGGCTGGGTGGAGACGGACGCGACGGGCACGCGGTACGGCATCGGCGTGCGGGCCCTGCTCGTCGGCACCTCGTACATCGACGGGGACGAGGTCGTCGCGGCGGCCCGGCCCACCCTCGACCGGCTCTCCGACGACACCACGGAGACCATCCACCTCGCGCGGCTCGACGGTACGAACGTGGTCTATCTGGCCACCCGGCAGTCGCAGCACTATCTGCGGCCCTTCACCCGCGTCGGCCGCCGGCTCCCGGCCCACTCCACCTCGCTCGGCAAGGCGCTGCTCGCCACCCACAGCGACGAGCAGGTGCGCAAGATGCTCCCGGAGACGCTGCCCTCGCTGACCGAGCACACCCTCACCGACCGGGAGCAGCTCATCGAGGAGCTGCACCAGATCCGCGAGCAGGGCTACGCCGTGGACCGCGAGGAGAACACGCTGGGGCTGCGCTGCTTCGGCGTCGCCATCCCCTACCGCACCCCGGCGCGCGACGCGATCAGCTGCTCGGTGCCGGTGGCCCGGCTGACCCCGGCCCATGAGCAGATGATCAAGGACGCGCTGTTCGACGCGCGGGACCGGCTGACGCTGGCGACGCGCCGCCTGTGACCGCCTGTGACCGCCGGCACGGCGACCGGATGAGGATTCCCTGAGAAACCCGGCAGAACGGAACGGACCACTCCGGGCCACTCGTCCCTCCCAGGGATGAACAAGACAATCAGGCGCGCCGCGGTCTTCAGCCTGCTCCTGGTACTCGCCCTGCTGCTGCGGGCCACCTGGGTGCAGGCGTACGAGGCCAAGGCCCTCGCGGACAACCAGCACAACCGGCGGAACACCATCGCACAGTACGCGCAGCCGCTCGGTGACATCGTCGTGGCCGGATCGCCGGTCACCGGCTCGAAGAGAACGAAGGGCAGCGACCTCGCGTACAAGCGCACCTACACCGACGGCGAGCTCTACGCGCCGGTCACCGGCTACAGCTCGCAGGCGTACGGCGCGACCCAGCTCGAAGGCATCTACAGCAAGGTGCTCGACGGCACCGACAACCGTCTGAAGAACCCGCTGGACGTGCTCACCGGCAAGCAGGCCCAGCCCGGTGGCGTGCTCACCACGATCGACCCCGCCGTGCAGCGCGCCGGCTTCAAGGCGCTCGGCGACAAGAAGGGCGCGGCGGTCGCGATCGACCCGGGGACCGGGCGGATCCTGGGCGTGGTCAGCACCCCTTCGTACGACCCGTCGAAGATCACCGGCACGACGGACGGCGCCGCCTGGAAGGCGCTCACCGGCGACAAGGACCAGCCGACGCTCAACAGGGCGCTGCGGCAGCCGCTGCCCCCGGCCTCGACGTTCAAGCTGGTCGTCGCGGCGGCGGCGCTGGAGGAGGGTCTGTACTCCTCGGTGGACGAGCGGACGGACAGCCCGTCCCCGTACACGCTCCCGAACACCCGCACCGTCCTGAAGAACGAGAACCCCTCCGCACCCTGCGAGAACGCGACGATCCGCACGGCGCTCCAGTACTCCTGCAACAACGTCTTCGGGAAGATGGCCGCGGACCTGGGCCAGGAGAAGCTCCGCGCCATGGCGGAGAAGTTCGGCTTCAACGACAAGGAGCGGGACGTGCCGGTGCGCGCCTGGACGAGCGTGTATCCGCACAACATGGACGCGGCGCAGACCGCGCTGACGGGTATCGGCCAGTTCGATGTGACGGCGACTCCGTTGCAGATGGCGATGGTGTCCGCCACCCTGGCCAACGATGGGCTCATGGCGTCCCCGCATATGGTCTCCGAAGTCGTCGACGCGGAGGGCGACACCCTGCAGAGCTACGACGATGCCGGCACCGAGCGGATCGTGTCCTCGTCGACGGCGAAGCAGCTGCGCAGTGCCATGGTCACGGTCGTCGAGGACGGCACGGGCGGCAACGCGCGGATCGACGGCGCCGAGGTGGGCGGCAAGACGGGCACGGCCCAGCACGGCGAGAACAACAGCAAGACGCCGTACGCCTGGTTCACGTCGTACGCGAAGGACACGAGCACCGGGAAGCAGGTGGCCGTCGCGGTGATCATCGAGGACTCGGGCGCGTCCCGCACGGAGGTCAGCGGCAACGGCCTGGCAGCGCCGGTCGCGCAGAAGATGATGAAGGCGGCGCTCGGCTAGGGAGTGTCTTCACAGTGGCGTCGTCCGCCCGGAGGGCGGGCCCGGCGGCGTCTGGTGCGTGCGATCGCAAGGCAGAGGAGGGAGTCCATGCGGTCAGGGCACCTCCCGTGCCCGAAGGCCACGGGGGTGGGGGCACCTCCCAGGCGCGAGCTCAGGGGGAGGAGCGTGCCAGGCGTCACCGGGCAGACGGGACTTTGAAGACACGACCTAGAAGTGTCCGGTGGATCGGGCGCGAGCCCAGCGTGATCCACCGGTCCCCCCTGGTGCTGTGACCGGCAGGTTGTCGGTGCTCGTTCATAGGATCACGCCATGCCTGATGCCTTCACCGTCCTGTGGACCCATGACACCTGCCGTGCCCTGCGCAAGGCGGGTCGCGTGGGCGAGCGGCCGCCGGTCGCCTTCAGCGGCGTTCACTCCTCGCTGCCCGCCTGGACGGGCGCCCGTGCCGGCGCCGAGGTGTTCGCGTTGCACGTCAACCGGCGCGTCGTGTCCGTGGTGAGCCGGATGCGGGTGCTCGACATCGAGCGGCGCGAGTGCTGCGGCACCGCCCCCGCGACGTGGCAGGACCCGGCGTTCCCCGGGCACGCCGACTGGTCGATGCTCGGCGCCGACGGCTGCGGCGCCATGGCGGTGCACGTGGACGCGACGCCCGTGCGCTTCGACGTGGCGATCCCCGGCGATCTTCTGGCGCGGCTCACCTGGCGCAACGCCCGCGGCCGGACCCGCGGTCTCAAGTACGTGGTGGACGGCCGCCTCGAACGTTCCATCAGCCTCCGGGGGTTCTACCGTCTGACCCCCGAGTCGGCCGACGAGCTGGCGGAGGTGGCCGCCGGCGCCCTGGCCTGATGCCGGCGGGCGTGCCCTTTCCGCTCGGAGGCCACCCCGGTGGCGGGCCGGGGCGGCGCGCACGATATGCAGGGGGCGTTCCCGCTTCCTGCATCCTCAACTCCCCCTGCATACGGAGGACTTCGTGCGCCCCCTGCCCCGTTCCCTGTCCGGCTGGACCATGGCGGTGTTCGGCGTCCTCGCCGCCGCCCTCGGTGTGGTGGGGTTGATCGCCCCCGACGCCCTCATCGGCCTCATGGGCTTCGAGCCCATATCCGGCGACGGACGCACGGAGGGCGACTACACCGTCGTTTTCATCACCGCTTCCTCGATGGCCGCGGTGAATATGGGCGTCTACTACATCCTGGCGTCCCTGTCCGACTGGAGAGCCTTCTTCCGCTGGACGGTCCCGTTCCGCCTGCTGACCTTCACGGTCTTCACCGTCGCGGTGATCGCCGGCCGGGCGCCGTCCGGCTTCCTGGGCGTGGCCCTCTGGGAGGCCGCGGGTGCGGTGGCCACGGCGGCGGCGCTGCGGTACGACTCCCGCCGGGCCGCCGTGTGAGCACCCTGGTCCCGGGGACCCCGGGGGGGGGACGTCCCCTGAGCCCGCCGGGATCCGCCGGGGGGACGTCGCACCGTGTTCAACTGGCGTTTATGCGTGGGCGAGAGCGTTGCCCCCGCAGACTCGCACCGCCAGACCTCCACGCACCACGCCACCCAGCAGCACTCAGGAGACCGCGATGCCGCTCAGCCGCAGGGAATTCACCAGACAGTCAGCGTTCACCGGCGCGGGCATCGCCCTCACCGGCAGCGTCGGCGCGCTCGCCACCGCGCCGGGCGCGCTCGCCGCCGAGGACTACACCGGGGAGACGGCGCCGGAGGCCGCCCACGACGGCCAGGGCCACGGGCACGGGCACGAGCCGGGATACGGCCCGCTCCTCCCCGACCCGGAGGGCATCCTCGCGCTTCCCGCCGGCTTCTCCTACCGCATCCTCACCCACGGCGGTGTCACCAAGCTGGAGTCGGGCGAGTTCACCCCCGCCAAGCACGACGGCACGGCCACCTTCGAGGGCCCCCGCGGCGTCACCCTCCTCGTCAACAACCACGAGCTCAAGGGTGCCCGCGCGGGCCACGAGTTCCCCGTCCCGCTCGCCGAGGGACTCGTGTACGACCCGGCCGCGGCCGGCGGCTGCACCGTCGTCGAGGTCCAGCGCGACGGCCGCACGGCCGAGTGGGTCGGCATCGCCGGCACCTCCCAGAACTGCGCGGGCGGCCGCACCCCGTGGGGCACCTGGCTGACCTGCGAGGAGACCGCCGACCGGGCCGGCGAGAACGGCATGACCAAGGACCACGGCTACGTCTTCGAGGTCGACCCCTACGACCGCCGTGCCAACCGCCGCCCCATGCCGATCAAGGCGTTCGGCCGGTACGAGCACGAGGCCGTCGTCATCGACACCAAGCGCGGCCACGCCTACCTCACCGAGGACTCCGCGGGCCCCAACGGCCTCTTCTACCGCTGGGTCCCGCCGGCCGGCTTCCAGCACGGTCGCGGCCGGCTGCGCCACATCCCCGAGAACGCCGGCCTGCTCCAGGCGCCCAAGTGCTACGACGCGGGCGGCCGCTTCGTGGACGACCTGTCCCGCGCCACGAAGACCGGCACGGTGTACGGCGTGGACTGGGTCGACGTCCCGGACCGCGACGCCAGGACCGTGCCGGTGCGCAAGCAGTTCGCCGACACCGAGGTCACCCGGGCCCGCAAGCTGGAGGGCATGTGGTGGGCGGACGGCGGTGCGTACATCGTCTCCTCGTACGCCCGTGACGAGAGCCCGGGCCTGCCGCACGACGGCCAGGTCTGGTTCTACGACCCGCGGCGCCGGACCCTCACGCTCAAGGTGCTGCTCGGCGTCAACGCGGACCCGTCGAAGGACGGCGCCTACGACGGCCCGGACAACATCACGGTCTCGCCGTACGGCGGCCTGATCATCGCCGAGGACGGTGAGGGCATCCAGCACCTCTTCGGTGCCACCGAGCGCGGGCGTACGTACCCCATCGCCCGCAACGAGCTGAACATGGGCACCGAGGAGGAGCCGGAGTACAGCGAATTCGCCGGTGTCGTCTTCTCGCCGGACGGGCGGACGCTGTACGCGAGCATCCAGACCCCGGGCATCATGCTCGCGATCACGGGCCCCTGGCGGCGTTCGCTGGGCTGACCGTCGGCCCCAAGGAGAACTGCCCTCGGGTGGGGGCTTGAATCGGTAGTGGCCCGAGGGCGCATACTTCAGGTAATGACAAAGTCAGCCGGTTCCCGGCGCCACCTGCCGTCCAGTCCCTTCCACCGCAACACCCCGGTCAGTCCCCCGATCGAGCAGTTCGAGGTCGGAGACCGGGTCTCGCATGATCAGTTCGGACTCGGAAGAGTCCTCGCGGTCGAGGGCGACAATGCCGTCCTCGTCGATTTCTCGGGGCGACAGGGAAGAATCCTGAGCCCATTCACCAAACTGGCCAAACTCTGACCGAGCCGGACCTGGGGCCGCCGCACCGCGACGACCCCAGGCTCCGGAACGTCAGAGCGCCTGCGCGGCCGGCTTCACCATGCCGCGGACCGTGCGGGACTTCACGAACTCACCCATCGCGGTCATTTCCCACTCGCCGGAGAACTGCCGGATGAGCTTGGCCATCATCACACCCGTCTGCGGCTCGGCACCGGTGAGGTCGAAGCGCACCAGCTCCTCGCCCGTCGCGGCGTCCATCAGCCGGCAGTACGCCTTCGCGACCTCGGTGAACTTCTGGCCGGAGAAGGAGTTGACCGTGAAGACGAGTCCCGTCGCCTCGGCCGGGAGCCGGCCCAGATCCACGACGATGACCTCGTCGTCGCCCGCGCCCTCGCCGGTCAGGTTGTCGCCCGAGTGCTTGATCGAGCCGCCGAGGATGGAGAGCTTGCCGAAGTAGCAGCTGTCCAGATGGTTGCGCTGAGGGCCGTACGCGATGACGGACGCGTCCAGGTCGATGTCCTTGCCGCGGAACGCGGGCTCCCAGCCGAGGCCCATCTTGACCTGGGAGAGCAGAGGGCGGCCGCCCTTGACGAGGGACACGGTCTGGTTCTTCTGGAGGCTGACCCGGCCCTTGTCGAGGTTGATTTTCCCGGCGCCGGGCGCGGGAGCCGCGGGCGCGGGGGCGGCGGCCGCCGGTGCCGCGGCGGGGGCCGCGGGTGCGGCCGGGGGCGCCGTCGGAGCGGCCGGGGGCGCCGTCGGAGCGGCCGGGGGCGCGATCGGGGCGGGCGTCGGCGCCGCCGCGGGGGCCGCGGCCGGCTCCTCCTCGACCGAGACGCCGAAGTCGGTGGCGATGCCCGCCAGCCCGTTCGCATAGCCCTGGCCGACGGCGCGGGCCTTCCACGCCCCGTTGCGCAGATAGATCTCCACGATCACCAGCGCGGTCTCCGCGCCGAGCTGGGGCGGGGTGAAGGACGCCAGCACCGCGCCGCCGTCGGCGTTGCGGATCGTGGCGGTGGGCTCGATGCCCTGGAAGGTCTGCCCCGCGGCGTCCGGGCTCGCCGTGACGACGATCTTCTCGATTCCGGCCGGCACGGCACCGGTGTCGACGATGATCGCGTCGGGGGCCGTGCCGCCGCCGGACCGGTGGGTCACGCCGGGACCGGCCGGCTGGTTGTAGAAGATGAAGTCGTCGTCCGAACGCACCTTGCCGTCGGCCGTGAGCAGCAGGCCCGATACGTCGAGCCGCACGGGCGCGGCGACGTCCACCGCGACACGGGTGGCGGCCAGGGGGATGTTCGAGCCGGGGGTCATAGCTGTCATGCCTGGGGTAACGAGCGAAGCGGCTTTGCCGTTCCCTTACCTTCGCCCGATCGGCCCGGGCGCCGCGCACCGCCGCCGGCACCCGGGGCGCCCCGTACCCCCCTGCCGGGACGCGAGGGCCTGTCAGCGTCCCGCGCGGTTCCTCGGGTGCTGCCGGGCGGTCCGCTCGTTCCCGAACCGGTACGCGCCGGTCCAGCGGGCCATCACCAGCTGGGCGTCCCCCGACTCCACCTCGGTGAGGAACTTCTCCGCGCGGGCACCGCGCAGGGTGCCCGCGGCGCGGCCGTGGTGGGTGAGGACGACGCTGCCGTCGCGCCGCTGCTCGTAGTGGAAGCCTGAAGGTCTGGGCATGGCCCGCATCATGCCGGTCGCGGCCGCGCGGGGCACCCCGATTACCGCCTCAGTGCGGCCAGCGCGGCGGGTCCGTCACGAAGTGCCCGCCCAGATGGGCATGGGCCGGGTTCTCCGGGTCCAGCTCGCCCTGTTCGGCGACGAGCTTCTCCGCGTACTGCTCCGAGTCGTCCTGCGGCTCGTAACCGAGCGCACGGGCCGTCGACAGGTCCCACCACAGGCGCGTGTTCGCCGACGAGCCGTAGACGACGGTGTGTCCGACGCCCTCCGCGGTGAGCGCGGCGTGGAAGAGGCGCGCGCCGTCGCCCGGGCTCAGCCAGACGGAGAGCATCCGCACGCTGTTCGGCTCCATGAAGCAGGAGCCGATCCTGACGGACACGGTTTCGACGCCGTGCTGGTCCCAGTAGAGCTGGGCGAGGTCCTCGCCGAAGCACTTGGACAGACCGTAGTAGGTGTCGGGGCGGTGGGGCGCGTCGACCGGGATGAGCGGGTCGCCCTCGCGGGGGCGCGGGGTGAAGCCGACGGCGTGGTTGCTGGAGGCGAGGACGATGCGGCCGACGCCCTCCTCGCGGGCGGCCTCGTACAGGTTGTACGTGCCCTCGATGTTGGCGCGGAGGATCTTCTCGAAGGAGGCTTCCAGCGAGATGCCGGCCAGGTGGATGATCGCGTCGGCGCCGCGTACGGCCTCGCGCAGCGCGTCCTTGTCCGCGAGGTCCGCCGTGATGGCCCCGGGCTGCCCGTCGATCGGGTTCATGTCGAGGAGGCGCAGTTCGTAGCCGTACGCGGGCAGCAGCCCCCGCATCAGGGTGCCGAGGCCGCCGGCGGCGCCGGTGAGCAGGACGGTGCGGGGTGCGGGCATGGTGGTGGGTTCCCCTCGACGCGATGGAGAGCTGTTCCTGATCCATAGACGTTTATGGACGCCATTCACAAGCGTGGACACGCTAAGGAGCCGCTCCGGGCGGAGTCAAGTGTCCTGCCGACCGGTCAACTCCGCCTCTGAGTTGCGGTTTTCCACTGCGCGCGGCGTCGTCGGCCGTCTTGACCCCCGCCCGGCGGCTGCCCTAGCGTGGTCATGTTCAGAAACATAGACGTGGATCAGAATGCTGCACGAGCCTGATCGCTCGGTGCACGGCCACAGGGAGCGTCCGTGACCTCAGCCCCGCTCGCCGCCCGGCTCACCAGTGCCCCCGGGCCGCTGTTCTTCCCCGTGACCGCGTACGGGCCGGACGGCGCCCTCGACCTCGATGCCTTCCGCGCCCATGTGCGCTCCGGTGTCGAGGCGGGCGCCGGCGCCGTCTTCGCCTGCTGCGGCACCGGCGAGTTCCATGCGCTGACGCCCGAGGAGTTCCGTGACTGCGTGGCAGCCGCCGTCGAGGAGACCGCGGGCCGCGTCCCGGTCCTCGCCGGCGCCGGATACGGCACGGCCCTCGCCGTCCGGTACGCCCGGCTCGCCGAGGAGGCGGGCGCCGACGGCATCCTCGCCATGCCGCCGTACCTCGTCGTCGCCGACCAGGCGGGACTGCTGCGCCACTACACCGCCCTGGCCTCCGCCACCGCGCTCGACGTCATCGTCTACCAGCGCGACAACGCCGTCTTCACCCCGCAGACCGTCGTCGAACTCGCCGCGACCGACGGCATCATCGGCCTCAAGGACGGCTACGGCGACCTCGACCTGATGCAGCGCATCGTCAGCGCCGTCCGCACCGGCGCTCCCGGCCGGGACTTCCTCTACTTCAACGGGCTGCCCACCGCCGAGCTCACCGGCCTCGCCTACCGCGGCATCGGCATCACCCTCTACTCGTCCGCCGTCTTCTGCTTCGCCCCCGAGATCGCCCTCGCCTTCCACCGTGCGCTGGCCGACGGCGACGACGCCACGGCCGAGCGCCTGCTGGACGGCTTCTACCGGCCGCTCGTCGAACTCCGCGCCAAGGGCCGCGGATACGCCGTCTCACTCGTCAAGGCGGCGGTACGGATGCGCGGACAGGACGTCGGCGAGGTACGGCCGCCGCTGAGCGAGCCGTCCGCGGCCCACGTCAAGGAGCTCGCCGACATCGTCGCGCGCGGCTACGCCCTCCTCGGGGACGGAGCGGCCGCGTGAGGGCCGGCGCCTTCCTCTACCCCTGGGACGTCAACGGCGACCCGGACGCCGCCGGCCGCGTCGCCGCGCTCGGCGTCCGCCAGGTCACCCTCGCCGCCGCCTACCACTCCACCCGCGCCCTGACCCCGCGCCACCCCCGCCACCGCATCGTCACCGCCGAGCACGCGTCGGTGCTCTACCCGCCGGGCGCGCAGCAGTGGGAGGGATGCACCCTCAGGCCGTACCCGGCCGGGTCCTGGGCGCCCGGGGACGCGTACGGACAGGCGGCCGAAGCCCTCGCCGACGCGGGGCTCCCCGTACACACCTGGGTCGTCCTCGCCCACAACTCCCGGCTCGGCGCCGAACACCCCGGCACCTCCGTGGTCAACGCCTTCGGCGACCGCTATCCCTGGGCGCCCTGCATCGCCCAGCCCGCCGTGCGCGCGTATCTGCAGGGCCTCGCGGTCGAGGCGGCGGTACGGCCGGGGGCGCGCGGCACCGAGCTGGAGTCCTGCGGCTGGTACGGGCTCGCGCATCTGCACGCCCATGACAAGATCGCGGGCGTCGCGCTCGGCGACGCCGCCCAGTACGCGATGTCGCTGTGCTTCTGCCCCGCGTGCCGCGACGGGTACGCGGCACTCGGCGTGGACCCCGGCGAGCTGGGCCCGGCCGTGCGCGCCGCGCTGGAGCCGGTGTGGCAGGGGAGCGTGCCCGCGGACACCCCCATCGAGAAGCTGCTCGGCGGCGAGCTGACCGCGCTCACGCTGGAGTTCCGTACGCGGACTGCACGGACCCTCCAGGAGGCCGTCGTCGCGGCCGTACGTGCGGCGGCGCCCGAGGGCTTCCAGGTGCTGCTGCACGCCGACCCGGTCGCGTACCGCTGCGGGGCGAACGCCGGGGTCGATCCGGCGCACATCCTGGGCGTCGCGGACGGGGTGGTCGTGCCGTGCACGGGCGGCGCGCAGTCGGTGCGGCCGTTCGCCCAGCACGCCTCGGCGGCCTCCGTCGTCGCCGCCAACCTCACGGTCGTCTCCGGCATGGGCGGCAGCCCGGGCACGCTCGCCACCGACGCGGCACGGGCCGCCTCGCTCGGGGCGACCGAACTGCGGCTGTACCACGCGGGCCTGGCCTCCGACGCCGATCTGGCGGCCGTCAGGGACGCACTGTCCCGGCTGGACTGAGGGCCGGCCGGTTCGGCAGGGCCATCGACGCCCCGCCGAACCGGACGGACAGCCCGTCGCGGCGAGCGGCGCGATCAACGGCGGTCGGTGCGATCAGCGGCGGCCGGTGCGATCAACGGCGGCCGGTCGACCGCGCCCGCGAGCAGGGCCGTCTCCGCCGCGTCATGGACCACACCCGGTCCGCCGAGTCGAGCAGCAGCAGTGTCGGCGGCAGCAACGCCATGGCGATGTCGACCGCGACGAGGAGCGGGCGTCCGCGGACCCGGTCGGCGACCGCCCCGTGCAGTGGTCGGCCGGCGTCGGCGCCCGCATCGCGAAGACCGTCAGCGCGGCCGGACTGTCCGAGCCGTCCGAGCCGGTGAGCGTCTTCACCCGGATGGCGGAGACCGGCCGCAACGCCGTCGTGCCGAAACCGGAGGCGACGATCCCGGTGAAATACAGCGCCGCGTTGCGGTTCCGGAGGACCATGACCTTGCTCATCCGGGCATGGTGGCAGCGGGAGCGGCCTGGCCGGATGGGGAAGTCGCCCTGCTTTCCGGCGTACGGGCGTACGGGCGTACGGGCGCCTTGTTCCGGCGGCTGCCCGCCTGCCGGCGGCGCAGACCGTGCAGCACACGCAGAAGCACCCCCAGAAGACGCAGCACACGCAGAACACCGGGAGAGCCCATGCCGCAACCGCGGGAACGGAACGCCGTCGACCGCTACTTCAGGATCAGCGAACGCGGATCGACCTTCGCACGTGAGGTACGAGGCGGCTTCGCCACGTTCTTCACGATGGCCTACATCCTCGTGCTCAACCCGATCATCCTCGGCGGTGCCGAGGACAAGTTCGGCACGCAGCTCTCCGGACCGCAGCTCGTCACGGCCACCGCGCTCGTCGCCGCCGTGATGACCGCGATCATGGGCCTCGGCGGCAACCTCCCGCTCGCGATCGCCGCCGGACTGGGCCTGAACGCCGTCGTCGCCTACCAGATCGCGCCGACGATGAGCTGGGCCGACGCCATGGGGCTCGTGGTCCTCGAAGGCATCGTCATCTGCGTGCTGGTCGTCACCGGGCTCCGCGAGGCCGTCATGCACGCCATCCCGCAGCAGCTCAAGCAGGCGATCAGCGTCGGCATCGGGCTCTTCATCGCGTTCATCGGCTTCGTCGACGCGGGCTTCGTGACCCGTATCCCCGGCGAGACCGGTTCCGTTCCGGTGCAGCTGGGCGCGAGCGGGCAGCTCTCCGGCTGGCCCGTGCTCGTCTTCTGCCTCGGCGTGCTGCTCACGATCTCCCTGATGGCCCGCAGGGTGCGCGGCGCGATCCTCATCTCCATCGTCACGACGACCGTCGTCGCGATCGTCGTGAACGAGCTCGCCACCATCGATCCGCTCGCCTGGGGCCTGACCGTGCCGTCCGTGCCCGCCGACGTCGTCGCCTGGCCCGACTTCGGGCTCTTCGGCTCCTTCAGCCTCTTCGGCTCCTTCGCCGAGGTCGGTGCCGTCACCGTCGTCCTGTTCGTCTTCACCCTCGTCCTGAGCGACTTCTTCGACACGATGGGCACGGTCGTCGGCGTCTCCAACGAGGCCGGACTGCTCGACGAGAAGGGCGATGTCCCGAACCTGGGCCGTGTCCTGCTCATCGACGGCGCCTCGGCGGTGGCGGGCGGTGTGGCCTCGTCCTCCTCCAACACCGCCTACATCGAGTCGGCGGCGGGAGTCGGCGAGGGCGCGCGCACCGGCTTCGCCTCGGTCGTCACGGGCGCGCTGTTCGGCCTCGCGCTCTTCCTGACGCCGCTGGCGACGGTGGTGCCGGCGCAGGCGGCGGCGCCGGCACTGATCGTGGTCGGCTTCCTGTTGATGACACAGGTGCGGCACATCGAGTGGGAGAAGTACGAGATCGGGATCCCGGCGTTCCTGACGGTCACGCTGATGCCGTTCACCTACTCGATCACGAACGGCATCGGGGCCGGGTTCATCGCGTACGTCGTCATCAAGACGGTGCTGGGGAAGGCCCGGGAGGTGCACTGGCTGCTGTGGACGACGGCGGCGCTGTTCGCGGTGTACTTCGCGATCGACCCGATCGAGCAGGTTCTGGGCGTGAAGTAGCCCGCCGGGCGGCGGTCCCCGGGCCCCGCTCCCAAGCGCCGGAGGATGTCCGGCGGCGCTTGGGGACGACACCCCGGATCGACGGGGCCCCGGGGCGACCGGGCCCCGGGTTCGGTCGTTGCGAAGCCACGGAGCCACGGGGCTGCGCGGCGCGGGCCTACGGAGTTACGCGGCGCGGACCTACGGGCGGCGGGAGCGGGCTTTGAAGGCGGCCTTGCGGGCCTCCTTGGCCGTTCGCTTGTCGCCGTGGAGGCGCCCCATCTCCTCCAGCACATCCGCCGTCGCGGGGTGGTCGACCCGCCAGGCCGCGTCGAAGAAGCCGCTGTGCCGGCCGACGAGGCCCTCGACGAGGCCCTGGAGCTCTTCCAGATCGCCCTCGGCGTCGAGCTGGGCCGCGATCGTGTCGACGGCGAGCCAGAAGATCATGGGCTCCGGGGGCGGCGGCACGTCCGTCGCGCCCCGCTCGGCGAGCCACACCCGTGCGAGCCCGCCCAGTTCCCGGTCGTCGAGGACGTCGCGCACCGCGGGCTCCGCGTCCGCACCGACGAGGGCGAGGGCCTGCTGGCAGTGGAGGCGGCGCAGCGGCGCGCCGCGGTCCGTGCCGCGGGCGGCGTCGAGCAGGTCGCCGGCAGCCGCCGCCGGGGCGCGCAGGTCCAGCCACTGGAGGGTCTCGGCACGGGCCGACTCCTCCGGGTAGTAGGCCACGCCGTCCAGCAGCGCGTCCGCGCCCTTGTCCGCGAGGTCGCCCACCGCCGGGGCCACGACGCCCGCCTCCAGCAGACGGGCCCGGACGCCGTACAGCCCGAGGGGTGTGAGCTTCACCAGCCCGTAGCGGGAGACGTCCTCGTCGTCCGCCGCGGAAGAGGCGCCCTCGGGTCCCCGGGTCTCGGCGTCCTCCTCGGCCATCAGCGCCTCGTCGACGGGCTGGTACTCCACGAGACCGATCGGTTCCAGCAGCCGGAACTGGTCGTCCAGCCGCATCATCGCCTCGGACACCTGCTCCAGGACGTCGTCGGTGGGCTCGCTCATGTCGTCGGGCACGATCACCGACGCGGCGAGCGCGGGGAGCGGCACCGGGCCCTCGCCGGCGCCGCCCTCGGAGGCCGTGAGCAGGTAGAGGTTGCCGAGCACACCCTCGAGGAACTCGCTCTCCGCCTCGGGGTCCCAGTCGAGCGCGTCGAAGTCGATCTCGCCGTCGGGCCCGAGGACGTCGGACAGCTCGTCGAGCAGGGGGGCGATCGCGTCGGAGACGACGGTCTCCAGGGCGTCCTGCCAGAGTGCGAGGACGTCCTGGGGGCTGCCCCCGGTGATCAGCGGGAGGTTGCCGCCGGCGGTGACGGCACCGCCCTCCTCCCGGTCCTCGTCCCCGGCCTCGCCGGCCTCGCCGTCCTCGCCGGCCTCCCCGTCTTCGCTGTCCTCGCCGGCCTCCTCGATCTCGACCAGCCCCGTGTCGACGGCGATCCGCCACGCCTCGCTCGCGTCGGCCGCCCCGTCCTCGTCGTCCGGGAGGTCCAGCGCCCGGGCCGCCGCCGGAAGTTGCTCCTCCACGAGCTCCCCGCCCGCGCCGACCCTGGTGTCCGGACCGGCCCAGCGCGCCAGGCGCACGGCCCGTGACAGCAGCGGCGTGGCGAGCGCGTCCCGCGCCAGCTCCGCGTCCGAGTGCAGCCGTACCGGCGGCAGGGCGGGTCGTCCGGAGGGGCGGGCTCCTGGCATCTGGCGGTTCTCCTCGGGTGTGCGCGGACCTGATCGGACGGCCCCAGCGTAGACGTATTTCACCCGATGCCAGCCGGTTCATTCACTCGTCAACCTCCGTACATCCGGCGGCTCTTGACAAGTGCAGTGCTCTACCAAGAGATTGACGCGCGTAGATCCACCGCAGAACGCTCCATCGTGCACAGCTCCACCGACCACCCCTCAACCCTCACACCGGAGTTCTCCGATGCCTTCGATACCGAGATCCGCCGCCGTCGCGACCGTCGTGGCCACCGCACTGGCCGCCGGTCTGCTCACCGGCTCCGCCTCGGCCGCCGCCGGCGCCGACACCGCGACGGGCGTCGCCACCGCGGCCGGCGTCCGCATCCACGACATCCAGGGCACCACCCGCACCTCGCCGCTGGTCGGGCAGCAGGTCACGGACGTCGAAGGCATCATCATCGGCGTCCGCACGTACGGCTCTTCGCGCGGCTTCTGGATCCAGGACCCGCAGACCGACGCGAACCCGGCCACCAGCGAGGGCCTCTTCGTCTTCACCAGCTCCACCCCGACCGTGGCCGTGGGCGACGCGGTCAAGGTCTCCGGCACCGTCGGCGAGTACGTCCCGGGCGGTCTGAGCTCGGGCAACCAGTCCCTCACGCAGATCTCCAGGCCGGCCGTCACCGTCGTCTCCTCCGGCAACGCACTTCCCGCGCCGGTGACCGTCTCCGCCTGGTCCGTCCCCTCCGCGTACGCGCCCGAGGGCGACCCGGCCGCCGCGAACAGCATCAACGCGCTGCCGCTGAAGCCCCGTTCGTACGCCCTCGACTACTACGAGTCGCTCGAAGGCAGCAACGTACGCGTCGGCACCTCGCGCGTCGTCGGCGCGACGGACCCGTACGCCGAGCTCTGGGTGACGGTCGAGCCGTGGGAGAACCCGACCTGGCGCGGCGGCACCCGCTACGGCTCCTACGACTCCCAGAACACCGGCCGGCTCCAGATCCAGTCGCTGGTCCCGCTCGCCCAGCAGCCGTTCCCCAAGGCGAACGTCGGCGCCGTGCTGTCCGGTTCGACCGAGGGCCCGCTGGACTTCAACCAGTTCGGCGGCTACACGATCACCGCCCGCACCCTCGGCACGGTCACCGACCGGGAGCTGGAGCGCGAGTCGACGCGTCCGCAGCACCGCGGCGAGCTGGCGGTCGCCACGTACAACGTGGAGAACCTGGACCCGTCCGACCCGCAGGAGAAGTTCGACGCGCTGGCGGAGGCCGTCGTCACCCACCTCGCCTCGCCCGACATCCTCGCCCTGGAGGAGATCCAGGACAACTCCGGCGCGAAGAACGACGGCGCGGTCGCCGCCGACCAGACGGTCAAGAAGTTCACGGACGCGATCGTGGCGGCCGGCGGCCCTGCGTACGAGTGGCGCTCGGTCGACCCGGAGAACCTCACGGACGGCGGCGAGCCCGGCGGCAACATCCGCCAGGTCTTCCTCTTCAACCCGCAGCGGGTCTCCTTCACCGACCGCGGCGCGGGCGACGCCACGACCGCCACCGGTGTCGTACGCGAGGGTGGCCGCGCCGCGCTCACCCACTCCCCCGGCCGGATCGACCCGGCGAACGCCGCCTGGACGGACAGCCGCAAGCCGCTCGCGGGCGAGTTCGTCTTCCGCGGCCGCACGGTCTTCGTGATCGCCAACCACTTCGGCTCGAGGGGGGGCGACGAGGGGCTGACCTCGCACCACCAGCCGCCGGTCCGCTCCTCCGAGGCCAAGCGTCTGGAGCAGGCGCAGTCCGTGAACACCTTCGTCAAGGACATCCTGAAGGCGCAGCGGAACGCCGACGTCCTGGTGCTGGGCGACATCAACGACTTCGAGTTCTCGGCGACGACGAAGGCGCTCACCGACGGCGGGGTGCTGTACCCGGCGATACAGTCGCTGCCGCGCGCCGAGCGCTACTCGTACGTCTACCAGGGCAACAGCCAGGTGCTCGACCAGATCCTGACCAGCCCGTCGGTCGGCGACTTCAGCTACGACAGCGTGCACATCAACGCGGAGTTCGCAGACCAGAACAGCGACCACGACCCGCAGGTGCTGCGCTTCCGGCCGTAAGCGCGACGCGCCCGCCCTGCCTGCACGGCCGACCTGACTAGACCGCCGACCTGGCTACACGGCCGACCTGGCTACACGGCCGACCTGGCTACACGGCCGACCTGGCTACACGCCCGCGCTCATGCTGAGCGCGGGCGTGTAGCGCGTCACGCGGCTGCCGGCGAGCCCCGGGTAGTGCTGTACGCGCTCCCACTGCTCCGTGTGGGAACCGACGCCGTCGCCCGGGGCTTCCAGCGCCGCCTGGTGGGCCTCGGCGCTCTCCCACTCCGCGTAGTTGAGCACGCGCGTGCCGTCCGTGCTCACGTGGAAGTGGGCCGCGATGCCGCCGGGGTGCGGGCGCGGATCGCCTTCGAGCGCGGCGAACACGGCGTCCACCCAGTCGCGCTGCCGCACCGGGTCGGCCCCGTCGAAGTCGACCTCCACGATGACGACGCAGCCCGGGGTCCTGATGGCGTCCGATGCGGGCTCTCCGCTGCGGTAGCGCTCGTACGTCCGCAGTCCGAGCCGCTCGATACCGGGCACGGCGGCGTCGATCTCGTCGTTGCGCTCGCTCCGGAAGGTGCGGAAGAACTCCTGGTAGGCATCCTCGCCCGTCCACTGCGAGTAGTGGAGCAGGGCCGTGCCGTCGTCGCTCGTGAGGACGCTGTACGAGAGCAGGCCCGCCTGGGGCCAGTCGCGGCGCCGCCAGGCCCGTGCGATCGCCTCGACCGCGGCCTGCTGCCGCTCGGGCGTACCGACGTGCCAGGTGCTGACCTTGACGGCGCCGACGCCTGGGCGGGTCAGGTCGGGACGGGTGGACAGCTGCACGGTCATGACGGTCCTCCTCGGCCGGCGCACCCGTGTGGTGCGCCGCTTCGCCGACCATCCTCGGACTTCAACCAAGGTTGAGGTCAATCGCTGCCGACCCCGTCAGCCGCTCGCGCCCACGTCGTTGTTCGGGGCCCCGTCGCCGACGGGCGGGAGGTCGCCGCGCTCGACGGGCGGCGCGTCGGGCACGGCCTCGGGAAGGATCGCGTCGAGTTCGCGGTCGTCCGCGCGGTGGGCGGCCTCCGCGGCGGTGCGCAGCGTGGCGCGGTCCACGGACTTGTCGGCGGCGATGCGGACGATGTGGCCGTCCTCGGCACGGGCGTACTCATGGCGGCCTCCGGCCGTGCGGTACCAGGTCGCGTCCCCCTCCTGTTCGCAGACCACCGCGGCGTCGCCCGCCGAATCCACCTGCACGGCGGGGCACGTGTCCGCGGAGAGCTCGCCGCGGTCGACGACGAGACGGACCTGGGCGCCGCCCGGGATCCGGACGTACGTGCTCTGGAAGCCGTCGTGTCCGGACGGCCCGAGGGACTGCTTCGCCGGCTCGAAGCCGGGCACGTCGGTGACGTAGATCAGCTCCGGGGCGGACTCCAGCGCCCTGACCCGGTCCTCCAGCGCGGCCCGGTCGGGGACGGGCCCCGCGGGGGCGCCGCCGGATTCGCCGGCGCGTTCCGTACCGCAGGCGGAGAGGGCGAGGAGCAGCGGAAGGGCGGCGGCGAGCCGCACGGCACGGATCATGGCCCTCATCCTGCCGCACGACGAACATCCGTACGACAACTCTTCATGAATGGTCGACCCTCACCCCAAGCAGAACTAAGTGGACCTTCACGGTGGAGGCGGCGGACACTGCGTTCCATGACACCGCACCGCCCCTTCGGACAAGCCCTCTGCGCGATGATCACACCGTTCGCCGCCGATGGCGCCCTGGACCTGGACGGCGCCGGGAAGCTCGCCGCGCACCTGGTGGCCGAGGGCTGCGACGGGCTTGTCCTGAACGGCACCACCGGAGAGTCCCCGACGACCACCGACGCCGAGAAGACCGCACTCGTCAGGGCCGTGCGCGAGACCGTCGGGGACGGGGTCGCCGTCGTCGCGGGCGTCGGCAGCGCGAGCACCCGGCACACGGTGGAACTCGCCCGCTCCGCGGAGGCGGCCGGCGCCGACGGGCTCCTCGTCGTCACCCCGTACTACAGCCGCCCGCCGCAGGCCGCCGTCGAGGCGCACTTCCGGCGGGTCGCGGACGCGGTCGGCATTCCGCTGATGCTGTACGACATCCCCGGCCGCACGGGCACCCGGATCGAGCCGGAGACGATGCTGCGACTCGCCGGCCATCCCCGGATCGCGGCCGTGAAGGACTGCGCGTACGACCTGCTCGGCAGCACCAAGGTGATCGCCCGGTCGTCACTCGCGTACTACTCCGGCTGCGAGGAGCTGAACCTGCCCCTGTACGCGGTGGGCGGCGCGGGCTTCGTCAGCACGGTCGCGAACGTCGTCCCGCGCCCGCTGCGAGCGGCGCTCGACGCCCACGACGCGGGCCGCACGGCCGAGGCCGCCGCGCTCAACCACCTCACACTGCCCCTCGCCGAACTGATGATGGCGTCCGGCCTGCCGGGCACGGTGACCACGAAAGCACTGCTCGGCGCGCTCGGCCTCCCCGCCGGCCCGGTCCGGGAACCGCTGCAGCCCGCCGACCGGGCGACGGTCGACGGGCTGCTTGCGGCGTACGAAGAGGTCATTCGGGCGGATCGCTAGGAGACGTGGCCTCGCCGAGGATCGTGGCGTGCTCCAGGACATCCTCCAGCGGATCGTCGACCTCCCCGGTCGAGATCAGCGACACGGTGGACGCGTTGTGCGAGCGCGAGTGGGTCTGCGTGTGCGGCGAGTGCGTGCCCGTCCCGTCGGCGAGCGCGGCACGGACGCCGGTCGGCTGCGCCAGGGCCATGAGGGTCAGCGTTCCGAGCGCGGCCAGCCTGCTGTTCATGGTGCGTCCCCGCCTTGTCCGTGTCCGACTCTGCGTCACATCTCTTCATCCGCTATCCGCTTGGCGGTGCCAGAAGTAACGCAGAGTCACGCGAACGCGTCAGTTGTGGGTGTGCAGCACTTCGTTCAGGCCGCCCCACACCGCGTTGTTCGGGCGGGCCTCGACGGCGCCCGTGACCGAGTTGCGGCGGAAGAGGATGTTCGAAGCGCCGGAGAGGTCGCGGGCCTTGACGACCTGGCCGTCGGGCATCGTGACGCGCGTGCCCGCGGTGACGTAGAGACCGGCCTCGACGACGCACTCGTCGCCGAGTGCGATGCCGACGCCCGCCTCGGCGCCGACCAGGCAGCGCTCGCCGATGGAGATAATGACGTTGCCGCCGCCGGAGAGGGTGCCCATGGTGGAGGCGCCGCCGCCGATGTCGGAGCCGTCACCGACGACGACGCCCGCGGAGATCCGGCCCTCGACCATGGAGGTGCCGAGCGTGCCGGCGTTGAAGTTGACGAAGCCCTCGTGCATCACCGTGGTGCCCTCGGCGAGGTGCGCGCCGAGCCGGACGCGGTCGGCGTCGGCGATCCGGACGCCCTTGGGGGCCACGTAGTCCGTCATCCGCGGGAACTTGTCGATCGAGGTCACCTGGAGGTGCAGGCCCTCGGCGCGGGCGTTGAGCCGCACCCTCTCGACGTTGTCGACGGCGATCGGGCCGAGCGAGGTCCAGGCGACGTTGGTGAGCAGCCCGAAGACACCGTCGAGGTTCTGGCCGTGCGGCCTGACCAGCCGGTGGGAGAGCAGGTGCAGACGCAGGTAGGCGTCGTGCGCGTCCAGCGGCTTGTCGTCGAGCGACGCGATGACCGTGCGGACGGCGACGACCTCGACCTCGCGGCGGGCGTCCACGCCGATGGCCTTGGCGGCGGCGTCGCCGAGGAGGCCGACGGCCTGGTCGGGGGTGAGCCGCTCGGTGCCGGCGGGACCGGGCTCGGCGACGAGCTCGGGGGCGGGGAACCAGGTGTCGAGGACGGAGCCGTCCCCGGCGATGGTGGCGAGGCCGGCGGCGACGGCGCCGGTGGTGCGAGGAGCGGTGGTGCTGTCGGGCGAGTCAGTCATAAGGAGAACCTAACCGCCCGGCCCCGCCGGGTGCGAACCGGTCTCAAGTGCCGGTCGAGGCCCCGCCCGGCCTGGCCCGGCGCGGCCGGGGTCGCGCAGCACCCGCCCCAGCATCTCGCGCGCGTACTCCTCGTCGTAGGGGGTGTCCGTCAGCAGCACCTGCAGGCAGATGCCGTCCATCAGGGCCACGAGCGCCCGCGCCGTGACCGGGTCGGTGCGGCGGGAGAGGATCTCGGCGACGCCGTCGGTCCACTCGGCGGCGACGGGGCGCAGGGCCGGCCGGCGCAGGGCGGCGAGGTAGAGCTCGTACTCCAGCTCCACTCCGGTGCGCTCGCCGCGGAGCCACTCCCCCGTCAGCCGGGCGAGTTCGTCGGGCAGGGGGGCGTCCGGGTCGGCGAGCGCTCCGCTCTCGCGCAGGGCCGCCCCGAAGCCCTCGTTGGCCTGGCGCAGCGCGGCGGTGAGCAGTTCGTCGAGCGAGCCGAAGTGGTACGTCGTCGAGCCGAGCGGCACATCGGCCTCGGCGGCGACGGTGCGGTGGCTCAGCCCGGCGATGCCGCTGCGGCCGACGACCCGGATCGCGGCGTCGATGATGCGCCGGCGCCGGTCGGGGTCGTAGCGGCGTTCGCGTGCCATCAGTGCGCGCCTCCGAGGTTGAGCACGACCACGCCGGCGACGACGAGGGCGAGGCCCAAGAGCTTGACGGGGCTCGTGGACTCGTTCATGAACAGCATCCCGATCGCGGCGACGGCGGCGGTGCCGACCCCGGCCCAGATCGCGTAGGCCGTGCCGACCGAGAGCGTCTTCAGCGTCTGTGCGAGCAGGGTGAAGGCGAGGACATAGCCCGCGACGGTGATCAGTGACGGCCAGAGCCTGGTGAAGCCCTCGCTGTACTTCATGGCCGTGGTGCCGGCCACCTCTGCCGCTATGGCCGCGGCCAGCATCCCGTATCCCATGTGTACGAGTGTACGCAATGATGCGTACAGGCGTACACAGAACCCGCGCTGCTCTTGGCATGTCCCGTGCCGCTACCGTGTCCCGGTCAGGTGGGGACGAGAACAGGACATGTGGGGGCGGGGATGTCGCACACCATGGGGCCCGGACCGGGGCCGGGGCCGTACGGCGGTCCGTACGGCGGAGCACCGGGCGCTCCGTACGGCGGGGCACCGGGCTGGGGCGGCTGGGCACCGCCTCCGCCGCCGAAGCCGGGCGTCATCCCGCTCCAGCCGCTCACCGTCGGCGACCTCCTCAACGGCGCCGTCTCGACCATCGGGCGCTACAAGAAGCCGGTCATCGGTCTGGCGACGGCCGTGTTCGGGACCTCCTCGGTCCTGGTGGTCCTCGCCCTGCTCATCGCCTTCTCCGCCGTCAGCGACACCGTCTACGACCTGATCGACCTGCCCGACGGCCGGGATCCGGAGTGGGCGCAGATCCAGCCGCTCCTCGTCGCCTTCGTGTGCGTCTGGGTCGTCGCCGTGGCGGTGTACCTCCTGTCCATGGCGATCGTGCAGGCGAGCATGCTCGCCGTGCTCCAGCAGGCCGTCCTCGGAGGGCCCGCGACCTTCGGCTCCGTGTGGCGGCAGGCGCTGCCCCGCGTGCCCGCCCTGATCGGCACCGGGCTGCTCAGCGGGCTGATCGCCATGGTCCCGGCCGTGCTGGCGCTGACCGGCTTCGCCGTCGCCCTCATCGGCACGACCCTGCTGGGCACCGGTGAGGAGGACTCGGGGACGGCCGGCGCGCTCATCGCCATCGGCTTCATCGGCGCCCTGGCGACCGTCGTGCCGGCCGTGTGGCTCTGGGTGAAGTTCAGCCTGGCCCCCGCGGCCGTGGTGTTCGAGAAGCAGGGGCCCATCGCGGCGATGCGCCGCTCCTGGGGGCTGGTGCGCGGACGGTGGTGGCCGGTCTTCGGCATCTCACTGCTGGCGTATCTGATCGCCGCGGTGATCGCCGGGGTGATCCAGCAGGTGCTGTCCATGATGGCGATGATCCCCACGATGGCGAGTGCGCCGGGCCTCGGCCCCGAGCCCGACCTGTCGGAGCTCCTGTCGGTCTTCGCCGTCTACATCGTGGTCGCTCTCGTGGCCCAGCTGATCGGGTACGTCATCCAGTCCACCTTCCCGCCCCTGGTGAACGGCCTGCTCTACGTCGACCAGCGCATCCGCAAGGAGAATCTGGCCCCGGTGCTGGCCGAGGCGGCGGGCATGGCCGCTCCCGCGCAGCCGCCCGTCCCGCCCGGTCCCCCGGGCCCGCCGGTTCCCCCGGGCCCGCCCGTCACTCCTTGAGCGTCGCCCTGCCCGGCTCGGGCCCGCCGGGCCCCGAGCCATGCGAACGGCCATGCCCGCCAGTCTTCCTGGCGGGCATGGCCGTTCGTTCACCACTGTTCGGCACTCCGCGGCCTCCGGGCGTCCAGGACGCCGGAGGCACGGGAGACCGGTGGGTCAGACGTTGAAGCCGAGCGCGCGCAGCTGCTCGCGGCCGTCGTCCGTGATCTTGTCCGGGCCCCACGGCGGCATCCAGACCCAGTTGATCTTCAGCTCGTTGACGATGCCGTCGGTCGCGGCCTTCGCCTGGTCCTCGATCACATCGGTCAGCGGACAGGCCGCCGACGTCAGGGTCATGTCCAGGGTCGCGATGTTGGAGTCGTCGACGTGGATGCCGTAGATGAGGCCGAGGTTGACGACGTCGATGCCCAGCTCGGGGTCGACGACGTCGTACAGCGCCTCGCGGATTTCTTCTTCGGAGGCCGGCTTCACGGTGGCCTCGGCGTTCTCGGTCATGCCGTCGTCCTTTCGGCGCTCTCGCCCAGTGCCTGGGCCGTCGCGTCCTTCCATGCCATCCAGCTCAGCAGGGCGCACTTCACCCGCGCCGGATACTTCGAGACACCGGCGAACGCGACCGCGTCCTCCAGCACCTCCTCCATCGCGTC
The DNA here is from genome assembly GCF_024584805.1 of Streptomyces sp. FIT100. Classification (NCBI taxonomy): domain Bacteria; kingdom Bacillati; phylum Actinomycetota; class Actinomycetes; order Kitasatosporales; family Streptomycetaceae; genus Streptomyces; species Streptomyces sp. FIT100. The sequence continues at coordinate 1,638,210 of NZ_CP075715.1, forward strand.
GTCCGGCTCGACCTGGCCCTTGGACTGCATCAGCTCCAGGAACGCGGCCTGGATCTTCTGCGCCTCGGCCAGCTCCTTGCCGACCAGCAGTTCGTTCAGTACGGAGGCGGATGCCTGGCTGATGGAGCAGCCCTGGCCCTCGTACGAGACGTCCGCGATGAGCGTGCTGTCGTACTTCACCCGGAGTGTGATCTCGTCGCCGCAGGTCGGATTGACGTGGTGCACCTCGGCGTCACCGTCCCGCAAGCCCCGCCCGTGGGGGTGCTTGTAGTGGTCCAGGATGACGTCCTGGTACATCGAATCAAGCTTCACAGCGATTGACCTCGCGTCCTCATCCGAAGAAGTTGCGGACGTGCTCCAGGCCCTCGACCAGGGCGTCGACCTCGGCCGGGGTGGAGTACAGATAGAACGACGCCCGCGTGGTCGCAGGAATTCCGTAGCGCAGGCAGACCGGCCGGGCGCAGTGGTGGCCGACCCGGACCGCGATCCCCTGCTCGTCGAGCACCTGGCCCACGTCGTGCGGGTGGATGTCGCCGAGCACGAAGGAGATCGCCGCACCGCGGTCCTCGGCCGTGACAGGGCCGATGATCCGCAGGTCGGGGACTTCCTGGAGCCGCTTGACGGCGTACTCGGTGAGGGCGTGCTCATGCTGCGCGATCTTGTCCATGCCGATCGCGGTGAGGTAGTCCACGGCCGCGCCGAGGCCGACGGCCTGGGCGATCGGGGGCGTACCCGCCTCGAACTTGTGCGGCGCGGGAGCGTAGGTCGACGAGTGCATCGAGACGGTCTCGATCATCTCACCGCCGCCCAGGAACGGCGGGAGGTCCTCCAGCAGCTCCTGACGGCCCCAGAGCACGCCGATGCCGGTCGGGCCGCACATCTTGTGGCCGGTGAAGGCCACGAAGTCGGCGCCCAGGGCCTGCACGTCGAGCGGCATGTGCGGGGCGGCCTGCGAGGCGTCGACGAGGACGAGCGCGCCGACGTCCTGGGCCCGGCGGACGATCTGCTCGACCGGGTTGACCGTGCCCAGGATGTTGGAGACCAGCGTGAAGGAGACGATCTTCGTCTTCTCGGTGATGATCTCGTCGATGTTGGAGAGGTCGAGGCGGCCGTCGTCGGTGAGGCCGAACCACTTCAGCTTCGCGCCGGTGCGCTGCGACAGCAGCTGCCACGGGACGATGTTGGAGTGGTGCTCCATCTCCGTGATGACGATCTCGGTCTCGCGGTCCACGCGGTAGGGCTCGTCGGCCCAGCCGAGCATGTTCGCCACGAGGTTCAGCGACTCCGAGGCGTTCTTGGTGAATATCACCTCGTCGCGGCTCGGCGCGTTGATGAAGGAGGCGATCTTGTCACGGGCGCCTTCGTACAGCGCCGTGGCCTCCTCCGCGAGCACATGCACACCGCGGTGGACGTTGGCGTTGTAGCGCTCGTAGTACTCACTGAGTGCGTCCAGCACCTGGCGCGGCTTCTGCGAGGTCGCCGCATTGTCCAGGTACACGAGCTTCCTGCCGTCGTGGACCATGCGGTCCAGGATGGGGAAGTCCTTGCGGATCGCCTCGGTGTCGAGGAGGCCCGGCAGCTGTGTCACGCGGATACGCCACCCTTCACGTACGACTCGTAGCCCTCGGCCTCCAGCTTGTCGGCGAGCTCGGCGCCGCCGGACTCGGCGATGCGGCCGTTCGCGAACACGTGCACGAAGTCGGGCTTGATGTAGCGGAGGATCCGCGTGTAGTGCGTGATCAGCAGCGTGCCGACCTCGCCGGTCTCGCGGACCCGGTTCACACCCTCGGAGACGACGCGCAGCGCGTCGACGTCGAGGCCGGAGTCGGTCTCGTCGAGGATCGCGATCCTCGGCTTGAGGAGCTCCAGCTGGAGGATCTCGTGGCGCTTCTTCTCACCGCCGGAGAAGCCCTCGTTGACGTTGCGCTCGGCGAAGGAGGGGTCCATGTGGAGACGCTCCATGGCCTCCTTGACCTCCTTCACCCAGGTGCGCAGCTTGGGGGCCTCGCCGCGGATCGCGGTGGCGGAGGTGCGCAGGAAGTTGGAGACCGAGACGCCCGGGACCTCGACCGGGTACTGCATGGCGAGGAACACGCCGGCGCGGGCGCGCTCGTCGACGGACATCTCCAGGACGTCCTCGCCGTCCAGGGTCACGGTGCCACCGGTGATCGTGTACTTGGGGTGGCCCGCGAGGGAGTAGGCGAGGGTCGACTTGCCGGAGCCGTTGGGACCCATGATGGCGTGGGTCTCGCCCTGCTTCACGGTCAGGTCGACGCCCTTGAGGATCTCCTTGGTGGCGTTGTCGGCCTCGACGGAGACGCGCAGGTCGCGGATTTCAAGCGTTGCCATGGGGACTTCAGTTCTCCTGGGTGACGGAGACGAGCACATCGTCCCCTTCGATCTTTACGGGGTACACGGGGACGGGGCGCGTCGCGGGAAGGCCGGACGGCTTGCCGGTACGGAGGTCGAAGCTGGAGCCGTGCAGCCAGCACTCGATCTGGCAGTCCTCGACCTCGCCCTCGGAGAGGGAGACGTTCGCGTGCGAGCAGATGTCATGGATCGCGAACACCTCCCCCTCCGTGTGGACGATGGAGACCGGCGTGCCGTCGAGTTCCACCCGTTTCGGGGTGTCCTCCTCCAGCTCGCTCAGCCCACAGGCTCGGACAAAGGTCATGCGACCGACGCCTCCAGCTCTTCCTCGATCTTGGCGATGAGGCGCTCCTCGACGTCCGGGACGCCGATCTGCTGGACCAGCTCGGCGAAGAAGCCGCGCACGACGAGGCGGCGGGCCTCCTTCTCCGGGATGCCGCGGGCCATCAGGTAGAAGAGCTGCTCGTCGTCGAAGCGGCCGGTGGCGCTCGCGTGGCCGGCGCCGACGATCTCGCCGGTCTCGATCTCCAGGTTGGGCACCGAGTCGACGCGCGCACCGTCCGTGAGGACCAGGTTGCGGTTGAGCTCGTAGGTGTCCGTGCCCTCGGCAGCGGCCTCGATGAGGACGTCGCCGATCCAGACCGCGTGCGCCTCGTCGCCCTGGAGCGCGCCCTTGTAGGCGACGTTGGAGCGGCAGTGCGGGGTGTTGTGGTCGACCAGCAGGCGGTGCTCCTGGTGCTGGCCGGCGTCGGTGAAGTACAGGCCGAACAGCTCGGCCTCGCCGCCGGTGCCCGCGTACTCCACGCGAGGGTGGAGGCGCACGACGTCGCCGCCGAAGGTGACCACGATCGACTTGAAGGAGGCGTCCCGGCCGACCAGCGCGTTGTGCTGGGCGACGTGGACGGCCCTGTCGTCCCAGTCCTGGACGGAGACGACGGTCAGCTTGGCGCCGTCCCCGAGGACGTAGTCGACGTTGGCGGCGAGCACGGCGTCACCGGTGTGGTCGATGACGACGACGGCCTCGGCGAAGGCGCCCAGCTCGATCAGCTGGTGGCCGAAGGCGGTGCCGCCCTGGCCGTGCACGGAGATCCGGACGGGCTCGGTGAGCACGGACTCCTTGGGGACCGAGACGACCGAGGCCTTCTCGAACGACGAGTACGCCTGGGCGGCGATCCGGTCCACGGGCGTGCCGGCCCGGCCGAGCCGCGCGTCGTCCCGGCCGACGGTCTCGACGATGACGCCGTCGGGGGCGCTCACCTCGACGCGCACGCCTTCGCCGGTGGCGACGGCGGTGCCGTCGTGCAGCCCGCGAAGCCGCTCCAGCGGGGTGAACCGCCACTCCTCCTCGCGGCCGTGCGGGACCGGGAAGTCGGCCACGTCGAAGGACGGGGGCGCGCTCATCCGGGTGGCGACGGTGGACTCGGCGGCCACCGCGATCGACCCGGCAGTGGTGGAACCCGCCGGAATGTTCTGAGCCTCAGCCATGGCTGTCGTTGTGCTCTCTTCCTGATTTCCTGATTCAGAAACTCTGCTTGCCGCGTCGGAGGGGGGAGGGCATCAGCCCACCGCGCCCTCCATCTGCAGCTCGATCAGCCGGTTGAGCTCCAGCGCGTACTCCATGGGCAGCTCCTTGGCGATCGGCTCGACGAAGCCGCGCACGATCATCGCCATCGCCTCGTCCTCGGACATACCGCGCTGCATCAGGTAGAAGAGCTGGTCGTCGGAGACCTTGGAGACGGTCGCCTCGTGGCCCATCGTCACGTCGTCCTCGCGGACGTCGACGTAGGGGTAGGTGTCGGAGCGGGAGACCGTGTCCACCAGCAGGGCGTCGCAGAGCACGTTGGACTTGGATCCGGCCGCGCCCTCGCCGATCTCGATCAGACCGCGGTAGGAGGTACGGCCGCCGCCGCGCGCCACCGACTTGGAGGTGATGCTCGACGAGGTGTTCGGCGCCATGTGGACCATCTTGGCGCCGGCGTCCTGGTGCTGGCCCTCGCCGGCGAAGGCGATGGAGAGCGTCTCGCCCTTGGCGTGCTCGCCCATCAGGTAGACGGCCGGGTACTTCATCGTCACCTTGGAGCCGATGTTGCCGTCGACCCACTCCATGGTCGCGCCCTCGTAGGCCACGGCGCGCTTGGTGACCAGGTTGTAGACGTTGTTCGACCAGTTCTGGATGGTCGTGTAGCGGCAGCGGCCGCCCTTCTTGACGATGATCTCGACCACGGCGCTGTGCAGCGAGTCCGAGGAGTAGATCGGGGCGGTGCAGCCCTCGACGTAGTGGACGTAGGCGTCCTCGTCGACGATGATCAGCGTCCGCTCGAACTGGCCCATGTTCTCCGTGTTGATACGGAAGTAGGCCTGCAGCGGGATCTCGACGTGCACGCCCTTCGGCACGTAGATGAACGATCCGCCGGACCACACCGCGGTGTTCAGCGACGCGAACTTGTTGTCGCCGACCGGGATGACGGTGCCGAAGTACTCCTTGAAGAGCTCCGGGTGCTCCTTGAGCGCGGTGTCGGTGTCCAGGAAGATGACGCCCTGCTCCTCCAGGTCCTCACGGATCTGGTGGTAGACGACCTCGGACTCGTACTGGGCCGCGACACCGGCGACGAGGCGCTGCTTCTCCGCCTCGGGGATGCCGAGCTTGTCGTACGTGTTCTTGATGTCCTCGGGCAGGTCCTCCCAGGACTCGGCCTGCTTCTCGGTGGACCGCACGAAGTACTTGATGTTGTCGAAGTCGATGCCCGAGAGGTCGGAGCCCCAGGTCGGCATGGGCTTCTTATCGAAGAGCCGCAGGCCCTTCAGCCGCAGCTTCAGCATCCACTCCGGCTCGGACTTCTTCGCGGAGATGTCGCGGACGACCTCTTCCGACAGGCCGCGCTTGGCAGCGGCGCCTGCGGCGTCGGAGTCGGCCCAGCCGTATTCGTACGTACCCAGACCCTCGAGCTCAGGGTGGGCAGTCTCCGTGGGGAGAGTCATGCGGGGTTCCTCCCGGCCTTGCTGGCAGATGCTGATGTGTCGGTCTTGCTGGTCTTGTCGTCGGCCTGGTGGGCGGCCTTCGGGATGAAGGTCGTGCACACTCCGTCGCCGTGGGCGATGGTGGCCAGGCGCTGCACATGGGTCCCGAGGATTCGGGAGAAGATCTCCGTCTCCGCCTCGCACAGCTGCGGGTACCGCTCGGCGGCGTGGGCAACCGGGCAGTGGTGCTGGCACAGCTGTTCGCCGACCGGGGCGTTACGGGCCGTAGCAGCGTACCCGTCGGCGGTGAGGGCCTTGGCGAGGGCCTCGGTCCGCTCCTCGGGGTCGGCCGCCTCGACGGCCTTGCGGTACGCCTCGGCCTGGGCCTCGAGGCGGGCCCGGGCGAACGCGGCGACCGCGGCCTCTCCGGCCGGCCCTCCGCCCGCGGTCCGCTCGATCCAGCTCAGGGCGTCGACGGCGAGCTTGTCGTAGGACTGCTCGAAGGCGTCGCGGCCGCAGTCGGTCAGGGCGAACACCTTGGCGGGCCTGCCTCGCGTGCGCGCCCCGTACACGCGCTGCTCGCGGGCGGCGACGACGTCGTCGTGCACGAGCGCGTCGAGATGGCGGCGGACGGCGGCCTGGGTGAGGCCGAGCCGCTTGGCGAGGTCGGCGACGGTGGACGGGCCGTGGTCCAGGATGGAGCGCGCGACCCGGTTGCGTGTGGACCGCTCCCCGGTCGCGAGTTCCTCCTGCGGAGCCTCGCCAACGTTTTTCACAACGCCATTGTTGCGTAATTCCTCGGAGACTGACAAGCCGCGTCCCGCCGGGTGGACGGTGCCGTGCATCACTTAGGGAAACCTAACCTGACCTGCGGAAATGATCAGTCATGGGATCAATTGCAGGAGGTCGGAGGGGGTGCGGGGGCACGGCGGCTCAGCCCCTGCGCCCGGCCGCGAGGCGCGCCGTACGCCCCGTTTCCGCCACCGCACGGGTGAACGCGTCCGCGTCACGGACGGCTGCGCCGCCCGGGTCGTTGTTGAAGTACGCGAAGACGTCGGCCCGGTCCGGCCAGGCGTCGGCGATACGCCCGGCCCAGGTGGTGAGCGCCCGGCGCCCGTAGCGCGGCCACGGCTCGGCCCGGCCCGCGTGGAACCGTACGTAACCCCAGTCGGCCGTCCGCCACAGCGGGGTCACCGGCCGCGACCCGCGGTCCGCCCAGCACAGCGCGGCGCCGTGCCCGGTCAGGACGGACTCGATCCCGTCCGTCCACCACGAGTCGTGCCGGGGTTCGACGGCGACCCGCACCCGGGCGGGGAAGCAGGCCAGGACCGCGTCCAGGGCCCCGGGGTCGCAGCGCAGATTCGGCGGCAGCTGGAGCAGTACGGGCCCGAGCCGCTCCCCCAGCCCTTCCGCGTGGCTCATCAGCCGCCGGACGGGCTCTTCGGGGTCGCGCAGGCGTTTGATGTGGGTGAGGTAGCGGCTCGCCTTGACCGCCATGACGAAGCCGGGCGGGGTGCGTTCGCGCCAGTCCGTGAAGGTCCTGCGCTCGGGCAGCCGGTAGAAGGCGTTGTTGTTCTCGACGGTCGCGAAGTGGTCCGCGTATTCCTCCAGCCAGAGCCGCTGGGGCCGCTCCTCGGGGTAGAGCACGCCGCGCCAGTCCTTGTACTGCCACCCGGAGGTGCCGATGAGCACGGGCATGAAGTGCACCTTCCCCGTGTCCCCCGGCTCATCCGGCCATGGCCAGATCCGGACCCGGCAGCCGGGGTGACTTGCCCGGCTCCTTAGACTGCCCCGCATGAAGAACGAGTCCGCCGTCCGGGTACGGAGCCTGGTCAAGCGCTACGGAGCCAGGACCGCCGTGGACGGGCTCGACCTCGACGTCCACGCCGGCACGGTGGCGGCGGTCCTCGGCCCGAACGGGGCCGGCAAGACCACCACCGTCGAGACCTGCGAGGGATACCGCCGCGCCGATTCCGGTTCGGTCCGCGTCCTCGGCCTCGACCCGGTGGCCGACGCCGCCCGGCTGCGCCCCCGGATCGGGGTGATGCTCCAGTCCGGCGGCGTCTACTCGGGCGCCCGCGCCGGCGAGATGCTGCGCCACATGGCGAAGCTGCACGCCCGTCCGCTCGACGTGGACGCTCTCGTCGAGCGCCTCGGCCTCGACTCCTGCGGCCGGACGCCGTACCGGCGGCTCTCCGGCGGCCAGCAGCAGCGGCTCGCGCTCGCCATGGCCGTCGTCGGCCGCCCCGAGCTGGTCTTCCTCGACGAGCCGACGGCGGGGCTCGACCCGCAGGCCCGCCGCGCCACCTGGGATCTCCTGCGCGAGCTGCGGACGGACGGGGTGACCGTCGTCCTCACCACCCACTTCATGGACGAGGCCGAAGAGCTCGCGGACGACATCGCGATCATCGACGCGGGCCGGGTCGTCGCCCAGGGCAGCCCCGAGCAGCTCTGCCGCGGCGGCGCCGAGAACACCCTGCGCTTCACCGGCCGCCCCGGCCTCGACCTGGGCTCCCTGCTGAAGGCGCTGCCGGACGGCACGGCCGCGGCGGAGCTGACACCGGGCGCGTACCGGATCAGCGGTACGGTCGGCCCCCAGCTGCTCGCCACCGTGACGTCCTGGTGCGCGCAGCACGGCGTGATGCCGGACGGCATAGCGGTCGAGCGCCACACCCTGGAGGACGTGTTCCTGGAGCTCACGGGTCGGGAGTTGCGGTGATGATCCAGGGCGGGACCGGCCGCTGCCGGAGGTCCGGGGGCCCTCGGACCAGCACACCTTGGAGCCGATGCGGAAGGAGCTGCGGTCGTGACCGCTGAAGTGACCACGGACGCGGCCGCGCGAACGCCGGAGGGACCAGGGGTCTCCGGGGGCTCGGGGACGTACGTCCCTGCCCCGGGCGGCGCCCCCGTCGTACGGATGATCGCGGCGCAGGCGGCGCTCGAGACGAGAATGCTGCTGCGCAACGGCGAACAGCTGCTGCTGACGGTGATCATCCCGTCGCTGCTGCTCGTGCTCTTCTCGACGGTCGACATCGTCGCCGTGCCCGTTGCGACCGCGGACGGCGGCACCGGCAGGTCCGTGGACTTCCTGGCCCCCGGCGTCCTCGCGCTGGCCGTGCTGTCCACCGCCTTCACCGGCCAGGCCATCGCCACCGGTTTCGAGCGGCGCTACGGCGTGCTGAAGCGACTGGGCGCCTCGCCGCTGCCGCGCTGGGCGCTGATGACCGCCAAGACGCTGTCCGTCCTGGTCACCGAGGTGCTCCAGATCGTTCTGCTGACACTGATCGCCTTCGCCCTGGGGTGGGACCCGCAGGGGAGCCCCGCCTCGGTGGTGCTGCTGCTCGTTCTCGGTACGGCGGCGTTCTCCGGTCTCGGGCTGCTGATGGCGGGCACGCTGAAGGCCGAGGCGACGCTCGCCGCGGCGAATCTGGTGTTCCTGCTGCTGCTGGTGGGCGGCGGCGTGATCGTGCCGCTGGACAAGTTCCCGGACGCCGCGCAGTCGGTGCTGGGGCTGCTGCCGATCTCCGCGCTCTCGGACGGGCTGCGGGACGTCCTCCAGCACGGGGCCGGGCTGCCGTGGGGTGCGCTCGGGATCCTGGCGGCGTGGGCGGTGCTGGGCCTGGGCGCCGCGGCCAGGTTCTTCCGCTGGGAGTGAGCGGTCCGGTCACGGGCCGCCCCGTCGGTGCCGATCCGTCCCCCTCGTGAAAGCACGCACAAGCGGCCCTCTACGATGGTCGCCGTGCAAACCCCCCTCGCCTACATCGCCCAGCGCTGGACTCCGTCCCCCCGGACCCTGCGGCGCGCCGCGCTCTCCGCCGTCGTGATGAGCGTGGTGATCATCGTCACCGGCGGCGCGGTCCGGCTGACCGGCTCCGGCCTCGGCTGCGACACCTGGCCCAAGTGCACGGACGACAGCCTGTTCGCGACGCCGGAGCAGGGCATCCACGGCGCGATCGAGTTCGGCAACCGCATGCTGACGTACGTCCTGTCGGCGGCGGTCGGCTGGACGATCATCGCCGCGCGCTCCACCAAGCCGCTGCGGCGCGGGCTGACCAGGCTCGGCTGGGCCCAGTTCTGGGTCGTCATGAGCAACGCCGTCCTCGGCGGCATCACGGTGTGGGCGGGCCTCAACCCCTGGACGGTGGCCGGGCACTTCCTCGCCGCCAACGCGCTGCTGACCGTCGCCACCGTCACCTGGGTGCGGGCGGGCGAGGGCGACGGCGCCACGCGGCCGCGGGTGCCGCGGCCGGTGCGGAAGCTGTCCTGGGCGCTGCTGACGGTCTCCGCGGTGCTGATCGCGGCGGGAACGATCGTGACGGGCTCGGGCAAGCACGCGGGCGACAGCAGCGATGTGCCCCGGATGCCGTTCGACTGGGTGGACGCGGCGCATGTGCACGCCGCGCTGGCCTGGCTGGTGTGCGGGCTGGCCGTGGCGATGTGGCTGGTGCTGCGGGTGGTCGACGCCCCGGACGACACCCGGGCGCGCGCCCGCGACCTGCTGCTCGTGCTGCTCGCCCAGGGCGCCGTCGGCTATGTGCAGTTCTTCACCGATGTGCCCGAGCTGCTCGTCGGCGCCCATATGCTCGGCTCGTCGCTGATGTGGATCGCGGTGCTCCGGCTGGCGCTGAGCCTGCGGGAGCGGCCGCTCGGCACCACCGAGGCGCCGGCACAGCCGGACGCGGCACTGACCGCCGCCTGAGCCGACCGGCGGCCCGAGCCGGAGACGGCCCGAGGCAGGCATCGGCCCGAGTCGGAGGCGGTCCGAGGCAGGCATCGGCCCGAGTCGGAGGCGGTCCGAGGCAGGCATCGGCCCGAGGCCGAACCGTCAGCGGGCGAGCCCGTACACGCGCCGGGCGTTGCCCGCAGCGATCATCTCGGCCACCCGCTGGGCGTCGCTGCGGCTCCAGGCGCCGTCGACCACCCAGCCGCTGAGCACACGCGCCAGTGCCTCCCGGAAGATGCGCGCCCCGACGACGTGCAGCTCGGGCAGTCCGCGCGCACCGCTGGAGAAGAGCAGCTTCCCGAACGGCGCGAGCTCCAGGGTCTCGGCGAGCACGGACGCGGCGCCCGCCCCGGTGTGGGCGAGGGCCGGCCCCACATCGGCGTACACATGCGGGAAGACGCTCGCCAGATGCGCGGCGTGGCGGTGGTACGGATAGCCGGGCAGCAGTACGAGATCGGTGCCGAGGCCCGCCGTGGCCGCCGCGAAGTCGGTGAGCAGCAATGGGTCGTCGACCCCGACGTGGAGCTGCAGCGGGCGCCCCGAGGCGACGGCGCTCCAGCGGAGATGGCGCAGCAGCACCGGGTCGGTGAGCCGGCCGCCGACCTGCCGCGCCGCCAGCCAGCGCCCGGTCGCGCCCCGCACCTCGCCGGGGCCCGGCGGTTCGGGGGCGAGCGCCAGTCCGTGCCGTGCGCCCCCGACGGAGGTGAAGGCGACGGCCGATGCCGCAGCGCCGTGCACGGCCTCGGCGAGATTGGCGAGGAAGCCGTCGACGGTCCCCGAGGTGTCGGCGACCTGCTCGGCGAGCTGCTCCAGCCGGACGATCTCATGGGCGTCGGCGTCGCCCGTGGCGGCCATCTCCGGCAGCCCGGTCAGGTCCCCGGGCAGCCCGGTATCCACCAGGTATGTGGCGATTCCGGTGGCTCGCAGCAGCCGGCGGCCGGACTCCAGCACGCCGAGCTCCCTGCGGCGGGCGAGGTAGCGGGCCGGCGGGCAGTGCGGCTCCAGACCGAGCAGCGGCGGGCACCAGCGCCGTACGGCGAAGCCGGTCTGCGTGTCGAAGAAGGTGGTACCGGGCGCGGGCGGCCCCGCGGTCCTGCCGAGGTGCGCCTCGAAGGTGCCGAGGCCGAGCTCGGTGCGGAGGACGCCGTGGCAGTACTGATCCACCAAGGTCGGCGTATCGATCATCCGGGGCTCCCAGCCGTGGACGTGCTTCCACACGTCCTAACGGGTGAGCCCCGCGTGAGGTGTTGCCCCGGGGGCGGCGCCCCCGGGAAACGTCCGTCAGGTGTTCGAGGGGCCGCCGAGCTGGATGCCGGCCATGCGCGTCCACTCGTACCGGCCCGTGCGGACCTTCGCCGCGAAGTCGCCGTCGAAGGACTCGTGCATCGTGATGCCGGACTTCTCCGCCGCGCTCTGCGCGATGGCGTGCGTCGGCGCTACGAGGTCGCCCCAGCCGCCGTCCTCGCCGACGAGCACGATGCGTGTGCCCGCCTGCCCGATGTACGCGAGCTGGCCCTCGGCGCCGCCGTGCGCCTTGGCGAAGGCGCCGATCTGCTTGGCGAGCCTCGCCGCCTTGCGCTCGGCCTTCGCGGACTGCTTCGCCTGCTTCTCGTCAACCTGCGTGTCTGCCATGAGCAGCATGCTACTCGCGGGTAGCCCAATGGGGAACGGCAGGCGGCACGGACGGCGACGCGGACGGGCCCATCGCAGAAACGGGCCTAGCGCAGGAACGGGCCTAGCGCAGGAACGGGTCCACCGCGACCGCCACGAACAGCAGCGACACATAGGTGATCGACCAGTGGAAGAGCCGCATCTCCTTGAGCTTGCCGCCCGTCGCCCCGGCGTTCGCCCGGTTCTGCAGCGCGTGCGCCTCCCACAGCCACCAGCCGCCGGTGGCCAGTGCGACCACCGTGTAGAACCAGCCGGTGTAGCCGAGCGGCGTCAGCAGCAGCGAGACGGCGACCATGACCCAGCTGTAGAGGACGATCTGGCGGGCGACGACCTTGTTCGAGGCGACGACCGGGAGCATCGGGACGCCGACGCGCGCGTAGTCCTCCTTCACCTTCATCGACAGCGGCCAGTAGTGCGGCGGCGTCCAGAAGAAGATGACCAGGAAGAGGACGACCGCGGCCCACGACACCGAGTTCGTGACGGCGGACCAGCCGATGAGCACCGGCATGCAGCCGGCGATGCCGCCCCACACGATGTTCTGCGCGGTACGCCGCTTCAGCAGCATCGTGTAGACGACGACGTAGAAGAGGAGCGCGCCCAGCGCGAGCGCCGCCGAGAGCCAGTTGACGAGCAGTCCGAACCACAGCGTGGAGACCACCGCGAGGGTGAGGCCGAAGACCAGGCCCTCGCGCGGCGAGACCATCCCGGTGACCAGGGGACGCTGCGACGTACGGTCCATCAGCGCGTCGATGTCGCGGTCGATGTACATGTTGAGCGCGTTCGCGCCGCCCGCGGACAGGTATCCGCCGATGCAGGTCGCGATGGTGAGCCAGAGGTCCGGCACACCCTGCGCCGCCAGGAACATCACGGGGACCGTGGTGATCAGCAGCAGCTCGATGATCCGCGGCTTGGTGAGCGCCACGAATGCCCTGACGCGGGCCCCGAATGGCCGATGGCCCCCTGGACCGGTAGCCAAGACGGCCCCTGCGGGCCGGGACTCGACGGCCGTCACGCACACCCCTGACAGAGAATTCCCAGCAAGCTCCGGGCATTAACACCCGGTGAAGACTTGCGCGTACCGGGCCACTCTAGACGTTGGCCCCATGCCGATCTTCGCGGGGGTGGGGTCGTGTTGAGCCGTGCCGGGCCCGGCCGCGTATTCACGGTGGGATCGCCGCGAGGAGGCGGCGCCACGACACGGCGAGGGGCGGTGGGGCCGGCGACAAGAGGCGAAGTCGCGCCGCTGAGCGCACTCTGGCAAGTGCCGGCGGTGTCCGAGGGGAGAGACGTGCTCCGAGCAGGACGCCCGTTGCTGCAAGGGTAGGCTCGACAGCGCCCGGTAAACCCCTCAGGCACCGGGACCCGAACATGTGGAGAGGAGCCCTGACCCAGGGTGAGCACCAAGCCGACCACCACAGACCTCGAGTGGACCGCATTGGACCAGCGGGCCGTGGACACCGTCCGCGTCCTCGCCGCTGACGCCGTACAGAAGGTCGGCAACGGCCATCCGGGTACGGCCATGAGCCTGGCCCCCGCCGCATACGTCCTCTTCCAGAAACTGATGCGGCACGACCCCGCCGACGCGGACTGGACCGGCCGCGACCGGTTCGTGCTCTCGGCGGGCCACTCCAGCCTGACGCTCTACATCCAGCTCTACCTGGCCGGTTACGGCCTGGAGCTCGACGACCTCGAAGCCTTCCGCACCTGGGGTTCCAAGACCCCCGGCCACCCGGAGTACGGCCACACCGTCGGCGTCGAGACCACGACCGGCCCGCTCGGCCAGGGTGTCGCCAACTCCGTCGGCATGGCCATGGCCGCCCGCTACGAGCGCGGTCTGTTCGACCCGGACGCCGCGCCCGGCACCTCCCCGTTCGACCACACCATCTGGGCGATCGCCGGCGACGGCTGCCTCCAGGAGGGCATCTCGCACGAGGCGTCCGCGCTGGCCGGCCACCAGAAGCTCGGCAATCTGGTGCTGCTGTGGGACGACAACCACATCTCGATCGAGGGCGACACCGCGACCGCCGTCTCCGAGGACACGCTGGAGCGGTACGAGGCGTACGGCTGGCACGTCCAGCGCGTCCAGCAGCTGCCCAGCGGCGACCTGGACCCGGCCGGTCTCTACCGGGCGCTGAAGGCGGCCCAGGAGGAGACCGAGCGTCCCTCCTTCATCGCGGCCCGCTCGATCATCGCCTGGCCCGCCCCGCACGCGCAGAACACCGAGGCGGCGCACGGATCGGCGCTGGGCGACGAGGAGGTCGCGGCCACCAAGCGCGTCCTCGGCTTCGACCCGGAGAAGAGCTTCGACGTCTCCGACGAGGTCATCGCCCACACCCGTAAGGCCCTCGACCGCGGCCGTTCGGTCCGCGAGGAGTGGGAGAAGTCCTTCGCCGAGTGGCGGGGGGCCAACCCGGAGCGCGCCGCCGAGTTCGACCGGATCCGCTCGACCGAGCTGCCGGCCGGCTGGGAGGAGAAGCTCCCGTTCTTCGAGGCGGGCAGGTCCGTCGCCACCCGTGCCGCGTCCGGCAAGGTGCTCCAGGCGCTGGGTGCGGTCATCCCCGAGCTGTGGGGCGGCTCCGCCGACCTGGCCGGTTCGAACAACACGACGATCGACAAGACGTCGTCGTTCCTGCCGAAGGGCAACCCGCTGCCGGAGGCCGACCCGTACGGCCGCACGATCCACTTCGGCATCCGCGAGCACGCGATGGCCGCGGTGCTGAACGGCATCACGCTGCACGGCAACACCCGTGTCTACGGCGGCACCTTCCTGGTCTTCTCCGACTACATGCGCAACGCGGTGCGGCTGTCCGCGCTGATGCACCTGCCGGTGACGTACGTGTGGACGCACGACTCGATCGGTCTCGGCGAGGACGGCCCGACCCACCAGCCGGTGGAGCACCTGGCGTCGCTGCGCGCCATCCCGGGCCTGAACATCGTGCGCCCGGCCGACGCCAACGAGACCGCGATCGCATGGCGCGAGATCCTGCGGCGCTACACGAAGAAGTTCGGCGTGGGCGCCCCGCACGGTCTGGCACTGACCCGCCAGGGTGTGCCGACGTACGAGCCCAACGACGACGCGGCCAAGGGCGGTTACGTGCTCTTCGAGGCCGAAGGGCCCGAAGGACAGAGCGCGGACGCCCAGGTCGTGCTGATCGGCACGGGCTCGGAGGTGCACGTGGCCGTGGAGGCGCGTGAGCAGCTCCAGGCCGCGGGCGTCCCGACGCGGGTCGTCTCGATGCCGTCGGTGGAGTGGTTCGAGGAGCAGGACCAGGCGTACAAGGACAGCGTGCTGCCTCCGTCGCTGAAGGCGCGGGTGGCGATCGAGGCCGGTGTCGGGCTGACCTGGTACCGGTACGTCGGCGACGCCGGCCGGATCGTCTCGCTGGAGCACTTCGGCGCGTCGGCCGACGGCAAGGTGCTCTTCAGCGAGTTCGGGTTCACCCCGGAGAACCTGGCCGCCGTCGCCCGGGAATCGATTGCCGCCGCCGCGCGCTGACGCCGGTATACGACTAGTAGGAGATGCAACTCTCATGACAGACGCACTCAAGCGCCTCTCCGACGAAGGCGTCGCGATCTGGCTCGACGACCTGTCGCGCAAGCGGATCACATCCGGCAACCTGGCCGAACTGATCGACCAGCAGCATGTCGTGGGCGTCACCACCAACCCGTCGATCTTCCAGAAGGCCATCTCGTCCGGCGACGGCTACGAGCAGCAGCTCGCGGACCTCGCCGCCCGCAAGGTGACCGTCGAGGAAGCCCTGCGGATGATCACGACGGCGGACGTGCGGGACGCGGCGGACGTGCTGCGCCCGGTGTTCGACGCGACGGGCGGTCAGGACGGCCGCGTGTCGATCGAGGTCGACCCGCGCCTCGCGCACAACACGAAGGCGACGATCGCCGAGGCCAAGCAGCTGGCCTGGCTGGTGGACCGGCCGAACACGTTCATCAAGATCCCGGCCACCAAGGCGGGTCTGCCGGCGATCACCGAGGTCATCGGCCTCGGCATCAGCGTCAACGTGACGCTGATCTTCTCGCTGGAGCGCTACCGCGAGGTCATGGACGCCTACCTGGCCGGTCTGGAGAAGGCCAAGGCCGCGGGCCTCGACCTCTCGAAGATCCGTTCGGTGGCGTCGTTCTTCGTGTCCCGGGTGGACACCGAGATCGACAAGCGGCTGGACGCGCTGGGCACGGCGGAGGCCGAGGACGCGCGCGGCAAGGCCGCCGTGGCCAACGCCCGCCTCGCCTACGAGGCGTACGAGGAGGTCTTCTCCTCGGACCGCTGGCTCGCGCTGGACAAGGCGCAGGCCAACAAGCAGCGTCCGCTGTGGGCCTCGACGGGCGTCAAGGACCCGGCGTACAAGGACACGCTGTACGTGGACGATCTGGTCGCGCCTGGCACGGTCAACACCATGCCGGAGGCCACGCTGAACGCGGTCGCCGACCACGGGCAGATCACGGGCGACGCGGTGCGCGGTACGTACGAGCAGGCGCGCGCCGAGCTCGACGCCGTCGAGAAGCTCGGGATCTCGTACGACGACGTGGTGCAGCTGCTGGAGGACGAGGGCGTCGAGAAGTTCGAGGCGTCCTGGAACGATCTGCTCAAGTCGACGCAGGCGGAGCTCGAACGCCTCGCTCCCTCGGAGGGCTGAGACCCTTGACCACGCTTTCCGGCACCGGGGCGAATCCGCTCCGTGACGCCGCGGACCGACGGCTCCCGCGTATCGCGGGGCCGTCGGGCCTGGTCATCTTCGGCGTCACGGGCGATTTGTCCCGCAAGAAGTTGATGCCCGCCGTCTACGACCTCGCCAACCGCGGACTGCTGCCGCCCGGCTTCTCGCTCGTGGGCTTCGCCCGCCGCGAGTGGCACGACGAGGACTTCGCCCAGGTGGTCCACGACGCGGTGAAGCAGCACGCCCGCACCCCCTTCCGCGAGGAGGTCTGGCAGCAGCTGATCCAGGGGATGCGGTTCGTCCAGGGCGACTTCGACGACGACGAGGCGTTCGAGAACCTGAAGAAGACGATCGCGGAGCTCGACCAGGAGCAGGGCACGGGCGGCAACTTCGCCTTCTACCTCTCCGTGCCGCCGAAGTTCTTCCCCAAGGTCGTCAAGCAGCTCAAGAAGCACGGGCTCGCCGACCAGAAGGACGGCTCGTGGCGGCGCGCCGTCATCGAGAAGCCCTTCGGCCACGACCTGGCGTCGGCCACCGAGCTCAACCAGGTGGTCCACGAGGTCTTCCCGGCCGACGCGGTCTTCCGCATCGACCACTACCTCGGCAAGGAGACCGTCCAGAACATCCTGGCGCTCCGCTTCGCCAACACCCTCTTCGAGCCGATCTGGAACCGGTCGTACGTCGACCATGTCCAGATCACCATGGCCGAGGACATCGGCATCGGCGGCCGTGCCGGCTACTACGACGGCATCGGCGCCGCCCGCGACGTCATCCAGAACCACCTGCTCCAGTTGCTCGCGCTGACCGCGATGGAGGAGCCCGCCTCCTTCGACGCGGACGCGCTGGCGGCGGAGAAGACCAAGGTGCTGGGTGCGGTCAAGCTCCCGAAGGACCTGGCCAAGAGCACCGTGCGCGCGCAGTACACGGGCGCCTGGCAGGGCGGCGAGAAGGTCATCGGCTACCTCCAGGAAGACGGCATCGACCCCAAGTCGAAGACCGACACCTACGCGGCGGTCAAGCTGTCGATCGACAACCGCCGCTGGGCGGGCGTGCCGTTCTACCTGCGGACGGGCAAGCGGCTCGGCCGCCGGGTCACCGAGATCGCCGTCGTCTTCCAGCGCGCCCCGCACTCGCCCTTCGACCGCACGGCCACCGAGGAGCTGGGGCAGAACGCCCTGGTGATCCGGGTCCAGCCGGACGAGGGCGTGACGATGCGGTTCGGCTCCAAGGTGCCCGGCACGTCGATGGAGGTGCGGGACGTCTCCATGGACTTCGCGTACGGCGAGTCCTTCACGGAGTCCAGCCCCGAGGCGTACGAGCGGCTGATCCTGGACGTCCTGCTCGGTGACTCCAACCTCTTCCCGAGGCTGGCGGAGGTCGAGCTGTCCTGGAAGATCCTCGACCCGATCGAGGAGTTCTGGGACCGGCACGGCAAGCCCGCACAGTATGCGGCCGGGACCTGGGGTCCGGCCGAGGCGGACGAAATGCTCGCACGAGACGGACGGAGCTGGCGTCGGCCATGAAGATCGACCTTACGGACACCACCTCCAGCAAGATCAACAAGGCGCTGGTGCAGGGCCGGCGGGCGATCGGCACACCGGCCGTCGGCATGGTCCTCACGCTCGTCATCGTCACGGACGAGGAGAACGCCTACGACGCGCTGAAGGCGGCCAACGACGCGTCGCGCGAGCACCCCTCGCGCACGCTCGTCGTCATCAAGCGTGTCTCGCGCTCGCCGCGGGACCGGGCGAAGGCCCGCCTCGACGCGGAGGTGCGGGTCGGCGCGGACGCCGTCACGGGCGAGACCGTCGTGCTCCGGCTGTACGGCGAGGTCATCGACCACGCCCAGTCCGTGGTCCTGCCGCTGCTGCTGCCCGACGCGCCGGTCGTGGCGTGGTGGCCGGTGAACGCCCCGACCGACCCGGCGTCCGACCCGCTGGGCGCGCTGGCCCAGCGCCGGGTGACCGACACCTACGCCTGCGAGCAGCCGATCGCGGAGCTGACCGGGCGTGCCGACGCGTACACCCCGGGCGACACGGATCTGGCCTGGACGCGGATCACCCCCTGGCGTTCGATGCTGGCGGCCGCGCTGGACCAGGCGCCGGTCGAGGCCACCGGGGCGGAGGTCACGGGCGAGGAGTTCAACCCGAGCTGCGAGCTGCTCGCGATGTGGCTCGCGGACCGGCTGAAGGTACCGGTCAAGCGCTCGGTGTCGCCCGGCCCAGGACTCACGGCCGTACGGCTGGAGACGAAGGGCGGCCCGATCGTCCTGGGCCGGGCGGACGGCTCGGTGGCGACGCTCTCCATCCAGGGCCAGCCCGACCGCGCGGTGGCGCTGAAGCGCCGGGACACGGCCGAGCTGATCGCTGAGGAGCTGCGGCGCCTCGACCCCGACGACACGTATGCCATGGCGCTGCGGTACGGGGTGGACCGGCTGAACGACGAGTCGGCAGAGGCCGCCGCCGGGGCGGCTGCGGGCTCCGCGCCCGCCGCGGCGAAGCCGCCGGCCAAGAAGGCCCCCGCCAAGAAGGCGGCGGCGAAGTGAGCGCTCCCCAACTCGTCGTCCACCGCGACAAGGAGCTGATGGCGCAGGCCGCGGCGGCCCGGTTGATCACGAAGATCGTGGACTCCCAGGCCGCGCGCGGCTTCGCATCGGTGGTCCTCACCGGTGGGCGCAACGGGAACGGCCTGCTGGCCGCGCTGGCCGCGGCGCCCGCGCGGGACGCGATCGACTGGTCACGGCTCGATGTGTGGTGGGGCGACGAGCGGTTCCAGCCCGAGGGCGACCCGGAGCGCAATGTCACCCAGGCCCGGGCGGCGCTGCTGGACTCGGTCCCGCTGGACCCGTCCCGGGTGCATGCGATGCCGGCGTCCGACGGTCCGAACGGCAACGACGCGGATGCCGCTGCCGCCGCCTATGCGGCGGAACTGGCCGCGGCTGCGGGCCCCGAGGACCATGGCGACGTGCCCACCTTCGACGTCCTGATGCTCGGCGTCGGCCCGGACACGCATGTCGCCTCGCTCTTTCCCGAGCTCCCGGGCGTCCGCGAGACCGAGCGCACGGTCGTCGGGGTGCACGGCGCGCCGAAGCCCCCGCCGACCCGGATCTCGCTGACGTTGCCGGCGATCCGCGCGGCCCGCGAGGTCTGGCTCCTCGCTGCGGGCGAGGACAAGGCGAACGCCGCGGCGATCGCGCTCTCGGGCGCGGGCGAGATCCAGGCGCCGGCGGCCGGGGCGTACGGCCGCTCGCGCACGCTGTGGCTCCTCGACGCGGCGGCGGCGTCCCAGCTCCCCCGGAGCCTCTACCCTCCGGCGTCGCCCTGAGCCCTTCGCCCCGAGCCCTCGGGCTCATCTGCCCGTCATCGGCCCGACGGCCCGGTGCCCCACCACGGCGGCACCGGGCCGTCACCGTTCGGGGTGGGGCGGAGCCACGGCGGCGGCCGTCACCGTTCGGAGTGGGGCGGGGAGCGGTCCAGGAACGGCTCCAGCAGGCCCGGGACCGCACGGGAAGCGAAGTCCAGCACTTCGTGCCGGTCCGCGTCGGGGACCGAGTAGGCGCCATCCCCCGCCGCCGTCGTCGCGGTCAGTGTGAGTACGCCCGCCCGGCGCTGGAACCAGGACTGCTTGAGCGTCCAGCCGATCACCCCGCCGCGCTGGAGCGCGACCGTCCGGCGCCGCACCGTCCCGGACCGGGCGAGCAGGTAGTCGCCGGAGATCGCATGCCCCAGGCTCCGGTACGCGTCGAGCGCGAGGAGCACGGCGAGCGGGAGGAACACCACGACGCACGCCGCCGCGACGTACAGCAGGGACTCGGAGAGCAGGAGCCCCGGCATGGCGAGGGCCGCCGACGGCAGGAGCACCGCGGACACCGCCCAGCGCAACCGGCGTGAGCGGGCGGCGCGCGGGTGCGGGGTGAGCGGGGCGCTTGTCGGGGCGCCGGCCTCGCGGAGCACGAGCGCGGCGACCTCGTCGGCGACGTCCCGTGGCGCGGGCGGCAGCAGTGTCTTGAGGTCGGCGCGGCGTTCGTCCTCGTTCCGCGCCAGGCCGGTCGCGACCGCGTCCACCCGGGCGGCGCCGAACAGCCGTACCCCGAGCGGCTCGACGAGCTCGACCCCGCGCAGGCGCCGCTCCTCGATGGATATCGAGCGGGAGGTGAGGAGCCCGCGGCGGACCCTCAGGGTGCCGCCGGGCTCGCGCTCCATCCGGTAGCCGAACCACATCTCGACCCAGAGGCCCAGCGCGCCGACGACCCCCGCCACCAGGGTGGCGGCGGCCAGGACGACGACGGTCCACACGACCGGGGTGTCCCGGAAGACGCCGGCCACCCAGTCGATGACCTTTCCCTGCACCCCGAACCACTGGCTGACCTGCATCACGGCACCTGCCGCGGCGCCGCCCAGCAGCGGGGCGACGAACGACACCGGCGCGTAGCGGATCCAGCCGGTGTCGAGGACGGCCAGCGCGCCGTCCCGCCGAAGGCCCGGGGCCGGTCCTTCGGCGACCCGGGAGAGCAGCTCGCGACGCAAGCGCTCGCCCTCCGCCGTGCTCACCGGGTCGAGCTCCAGGGACGACTCGCCGCCGGTGTGCTCGCCGGTGCCGATCCGCACCTTGACGAGGCCCAGTATCCGCAGCAGCGGGTTGGCGGTGAGATCGACGGTGCGGATGCGCTCGCGCGCCAGGGAGCGGCGTTTGACCAGCAACAGCCCGGTGTGGAGCTCGACGCGCTCCGGCCCGATCCGGTAGTGCGTGCGCCGCCAGCGGACGTAGTCGGCGCCCGCGCCCGCCGCGATGAGCACGGCGCAGCCCGCGGCGACCCAGACGAGCGCCTGCCACCAGGGCATGCCGCCGGCCAGTCCGAGCAGGGCCGGCAGGGCGGCGCCGCCCGCGACCCCGGTCATGACGGCGGCCGTGACGAGGACCGTGCGCCGGTCGAGCCTCAGCCAGCCGTCGCTCATGCGGCGTCCCCGCTCATGTGGCGTCCCCGGGTGTCGCCTGGGTGATCCGGGTCAGCTGCCCGGCCAGCTCCGCCGCCAGCTCGTGGTCCAGGCCCTCGATCCGGATGGCGCCCTTGGACGAGGCCGTGGTGACGGTGACGGTGGCGAGCCGGAACGCCTGCTCCAGGGGGCCGCGCACGGTGTCCACGGTCTGGATCCGGGACATCGGGGCGATGCGCCACTCCTGCCAGAACGCGCCGGTGCGGACGTACACCGCTTCGTCCGTGACCTCCCAGCGGTGCACCCGGTACCACCAGGAGGGAAGGAAGACCGTGCAGGCCAGGCCGGCGACGGCGACGATGCCCGCGGCGCCCAGGAGCCAGGCCCTGGCAGGCCCGATGAGCGCGCCGAGGACGCCGAGCACCAGCACCGGCACCGCGGTCGTCACCAGCCACTGGGCGCGCCACCAGCCGACGGCCCGCTCGTTGACCCTGTTGTTCGGCGGTCTCAGCCGCACGGTCCCCTCCCCCGTCATCGGATCAGCGGCCGCGCAGTGTCCGGTACGCGTCCACGAGCGCGGCGGTCGAACTGTCGAGCTCCTCGCCTCCGCCCGCCGCGTCAGCGGCTGATGTCACGGTCTCGGTCAGTACGGGCTCGATCCGCTTGGCCAGGACCTTGCCCAGCTCGACGCCCCACTGGTCGAAGGAGTCGATGTTCCACACGGCGCCCTGGACGAACACCTTGTGCTCGTAGAGCGCGATCAGCTGCCCCAGCACGGAGGGGGTCAGCTCCCTGGCGAGGATCGTGGTCGTCGGGTGGTTGCCCACGAACGTCTTGTGCGGGACGAGCTCCTCCGCGACGCCCTCCGCCCGCACCTCGTCGGGGGTCTTGCCGAAGGCCAGCGCCTGGGTCTGGGCGAAGAAGTTGGCCATCAGCAGATCGTGCTGGGCGACCAGTGCGGGCCGCAGGTCGGGGACGGGCTGGGCGAAGCCGATGAAGTCGGCCGGGATGATCTTCGTGCCCTGGTGGATCAACTGGTAGTACGCGTGCTGCCCGTTGGTCCCGGGCGTGCCCCAGACGACCGGCCCGGTCTGCCAGTCGACTCGGTTGCCGTCGCGGTCCACGGACTTGCCGTTGGACTCCATGTCGAGCTGCTGGAGATAGGCCGTGAACTTGCTCAGGTAGTGCGAGTACGGCAGCACCGCGTGCGACTGGGCGTCGAAGAAGCCGCCGTACCAGACGCCGAGGAGGCCCAGCAGCAGCGGAGCGTTCTCCTCCGGCGAAGCGGTGCGGAAGTGCTCGTCGACGAGGTGGAAGCCGTCGAGCATCTCGCGGAAGCGGTCCGGGCCGATGGCGATCATCAGCGAGAGCCCGATGGCCGAGTCGTACGAGTACCGCCCGCCGACCCAGTCCCAGAACTCGAACATGTTGGCGGTGTCGATGCCGAACTCGTCGACCTTCTCGGCATTGGTCGACAGCGCCACGAAGTGCTTGGCGACGGCCTCCTGGCCGGCCTTCAGCTCGTCGAGCAGCCAGGTGCGGGCGGAGGTCGCGTTGGTGATGGTCTCGATGGTGGTGAAGGTCTTGGACGCGATGATGAACAGCGTCTCGGCCGCGTCGAGGTCGCGGACCGCCTCGTGCAGATCCGCCCCGTCCACGTTCGACACGAAACGAAACGTCAGATCCCGTGCGGTGTACGAGCGCAGCGCCTCGTAGGCCATGGCGGGGCCGAGGTCGGAGCCGCCGATGCCGATGTTGACGACGTTCTTGATGGGCTTTCCGGTGTGGCCGGTCCAGCTGCCCGAACGGATCTGCTCCGAGAACGCGCCCATCTTGTCGAGCACGGCGTGCACGGCGGGGACCACGTTCTCGCCGTCGACCTCGATGACGGCATCGCGAGGGGCGCGCAGCGCGGTGTGCAGTACGGCCCGCTTCTCGGTGATGTTGATCTTCTCGCCGCGGAACATGGCGTCCCGCAGCCCGGCGACGTCGGCGGCCGCTGCGAGCTCGCGCAGCAGCGCCAGCGTCTCGTCGGTCACCAGGTGCTTGGAGTAGTCGAGGTGGAGGTCACCGACCTGGAGGGTGAACCGGCTGCCGCGGTCGGCATCGGCGGCGAACAGCTCCCGCAGATGTGCGTCGGCCAGCTGCTCGCGGTGTTTGCCGAGAGCGGCCCATTCGGGCATCCGATTGAGCCGGGTACGTCCCACCCGTCGCCCACCAACACCCTTGTTCGGAGCGCTTCGCGCACGCCCTTCGCTTGCGTTCATTCCGGACATCAGCCCACTTCTTCTCGTACCTGCCTGCGTGCCCCGCTGCTCCACCAACCTAATTGATCTGAGGGGTCAGTGACGCGACGGCGAGCGTGAACAGTGCCGCCGCCACCAGCGCGGGTGTGTTCAGCCCCCAGGCGGCCGCGGCCCCGCCGCCCAGCAGCGCCCCGAGCGGGGCCCCGGCGACCGCGAGCGTGCGGAAGGCCGAGCCGATGCGGCCCAGCATCCCGTCGGGGCTGCGCTCCTGCATCAGCGTCACCTGATTGGCGTTCCACACCAGCCCCATGAAGCCGAACAGCGCCATCGCCGCGACGGTCGCCCACAGCTCGCGGACCGTCCCCATGGCGAGGAGGCAGCCGGTCTGCACACACCCGGCGAGGAACACGCTGCGTATCCGGCCCGTCCGCTCGGCCAGCCGCCGGGCGAGGATGCCTCCGGCGACGGCGCCCGCGCCGTACGCCGTCACGGCCGCGGCATAGCCGCCGTTGCCCGCGTCCAGCCAGCCGGTGACATGCAGGACGAGGGTGGCGATGAGGGCGCCCATGCCGATGTTGCAAAGGGTGGTCGCCGTGCACAGCGACCGCAGCGTCCGGTCGCGCCACAGGGCCCGGACGCCCTCGGCGATCTCCGCCCGCAGGGTGGACCCGGTCTTGCGGCGCTGCCGCTCGGGGCCCGCCGCCGGCAGCGACGCCACCAGCAGCGCCGCCAGCACATAGGTCGCCGCGTCCGCCGCGTACGGCACGGCGGCGCCCGCGACGAGCAGCACGGGCACGAGGGGGCCCGCCAGGAAGGTGCCGGCCAGCTGCTGTCCGGTCTGGAGCCGGGCGTTGGCACTGCCGAGCGACCCGGCGGGCACCAGGGACGGCAGGAGAGCCGTCGCGGCGTTGTCGAAGAGGGTCTGGAGCGTGGTGAGCGCGAAGGCCACGGCCATCAGAAGGGCGACCGAGGCGTGGCCGAGCGCGACGGCGAGCGCGAACGCGGCCATCAGCGCGCCCCGCACCAGGTCGACGGCCCACATCGCCCGCCGCTGGTCGACGCGGTCGGCCACCGCCCCGCCCAGCAGCCCGAAGAGCAGCCAGGGCAGATGGCCGCAGGCGGTCACCGAGGCGATGAGCAGCGGATCATCGGTGAGCGACGCGGCGAGCAGCGGCATGGCGGCCGTGCGCAGCGAGTCGCCGAGCTTCGACACGACCGCCGCCGCCCACAGCCGCCCGAATCCGCCCCGCCAGGCGGGTGTTGCCGATGCGGTGCCCACTGCCTCCGCTGCTGCCACGGCGCCCCCTCGGATCGTCGATCGTCCACCGCTCACGACCGTAGGGGGCACCACTGACAACGGCGCGGGGCACGGGGCCTGATCCGGGCGGCAGGCCCTGGCCGGGATCAGTGTCCGCCGCGGTGCAGCCGCCCCTCGTAGCGGGCTTCGAGCACGGCGTTCCGGTCGTATCCGCCGGGCACGTTGGCGGAGATGTACACGGGGGGTTCGTGGCCCTCGGCGATGAGCAGGGCGACGGCCTCGGCGACGGTCATCTGGACGAGGAGCGAGGAGGTGAGCGTGGAGACCCCGCACAGGCCGCCGCCGTGGGGCAGCGGGAGGAGCGCGTCGCCGGTGGGCGCGCAGTTGTCGAGCACGGCGTCGGCGAGGTCGGCGAGCCGCTTGCCGCTGCTGTGCAGCGCGGGCACGGAGTTGGTGTGTTCCAGGGAGGTGAGGGCGATCAGCCGGTGGCCGGCGCTCTTCACATGGAGCGCCATGTCGACGATCGAGTTGTTGACGCCCGAGTTGGAGATGATCACGAACACGTCCTGGGGCCGCGGGGTGGCCAGGGCGTAGAGCCGTGCCGCAAGCCCCGGCGAGCGCTCCAGCAGCGGGTCGTCGAGGACCGAGCGGTCCTCTCCGCCGCGGAGCACGAGGTCGGCGAGGGACATCCGGCTGGTGGGCACGAGCCCGCCGGCCCGGCCCGCGATCTCCAGTGCGGCGGCCTGCGAGTGACCGGTGCCGAAGGCGTGGACGACGCCGTCCGCGGCGACGCAGTCCGCGACGAACCGGGCAGCCGCCGCGACGGAGTCCTTGTTGGCGGCGACCGCCCGCTCGAAGGCCAGGCGTCCTTGCTCGACGAAGAGGTCGGCGCCGAGCTGCGCGTGCGGGCTGTGCTGCGACTGAGGCATGGAGGAGCTCCCAAGGGTCACCGACGACGGGCCGACTGCTCACGTGAATTGATGATTCGCATCAGATCTCAACTCGCGGCTCAATGAATCAGCCCCAGCCACTCACGTCAAGAGCCGGGCGAGCTCCACCGCCCCGGCCGTGCCGTCCGGCACCGGCTCGGGCCGCAGCCCCGACTCCCCGGTGCGCGCCGCCAGTCGCTCCAGCAGCGGCCCGTGCGGTCCGAGCAGTCCACCGGTGGTGACCAGCGGCTCTCCGGGGCGGGGGGCCAACGCGCGCACCGTGGCGGCCAGTTCGTCGGCGGCGCGGTCCAGCAGGGCGCCGGCCACCCGGTCCCCCGCCGCGCCGGCCGCCGTCACGAAGGGGCTGAGCGCCGCGAGCCGCACCGGGGAGCCCGTGAAGGCGTGTCCGATGAGGCGCTCCCGGAGCGCCCTGCGACCGGCCCAGGACTCCGGCGTCCCCTCCTCGTACCCCAGGCAGTGTGCGAGCAGCGACTCCACCAGCGCGGTCCCCGGCCCGCGCCCGTCGAGCGCCCTCAGCACCGCGGTCAGCGCCTCGCGGCCCAGCCAGAACCCGCTGCCCGCGTCACCCAGCAGCCAGCCGTCCCCGTCGGCCGTGCGCACCGCCCGGCGGCCCGCCACGCGCGCGGCGACCGCACCGGTCCCGGCGATCACGACGAGCCCGTCGGCGGGAGCCCCCCGTCCCGAGGCGAAGGCGACGTCCACGTCTCCGTACACCTCCAGCGCCGCCGGCGACGCACCCACCGCGCCGAGCGCGTCGCCGAGGCAGCGGACGGCGAGTTCGAGCCCCCTGCCGGAACCTCCGTCGACCGCTCCGCCGGCGAAGCCGCCCACGACGGCCGCGACCGATCCGCCGAGCCCGGGCGGCACGGCAGCGGCGAGAGCGGTGGTGAGATGGCGGGTGAGGGCATCGCGCTCGACGCTGAGCGCGTTGCCGGGACCGCCCGTGCCCTCACCGACGACGGCACCGCTGTGCGCCTCCGCCGCGCGTGCCCGGACCCGGGTGCCGCCCGCGTCGACGCCGATGACCAGGACCTGGCTGAGAGAATCCGTCATGAGGTCGCATCGTGGTTGATAGATTCACCGAGGACAAGCCCCCTCCGGGGCCGGCACCCCGAACGCCGAGCACGGCAGAGACGAGCCGCCATGATCACCGCGCTGATCCGCTCCGAGCTGCCGCGGATGACGGGCTCCCTGCGCAGGGTCGGCGAGCACGTCCTGGCCGACCCCCCGGGGGTCACCTCCGTCTCCGCCGCCGAGCTCGGCCGCAGGACCGGCACGTCCCAGGCGTCCGTGACCCGCTTCTGCCGGGCGCTCGGCCTGGACTCGTACCAGCACCTGCTGCTGGAGCTCGCCAAGGAGCAGGGCGGCCGGGCCTCCGACGAGCGCCCGCTCGGTCCCGGAATCGGCCCGGACGACCCCCTGGACCACGTCGTGGCGGTCGTCGCCCAGGCCGATCTCCAGGCCCTGAGGCAGACCGCGGAGAGCCTCGACCGGGACGCCCTGGAACGTGCCGCGCGGGCCGTCGCCCGCGCCCGCCGCGTCGATGTCTACGGAGTGGGCGCCTCCGGCATCGTGGCGCGCGAGACGGAGGCCCGGCTGTTCGGTATCGGATGCGCCGCCCGGAGCTGGACCGAGGTGCATGCGGCGGAGACCTCCGCGGCCCTTCTGACGCCCGCCGACACGGTCGTGGCCCTGTCCCATTCCGGGACCACCCGCGAGGTCCTCAGCCCGCTCCAGCTCGCCGCCGAGCGGGGCGCCACGACCGTGGCCGTCACGGGCGATCCGCGCTCGCCCATCGCCGCCGCCGCGTCGGTCCATCTCACCTCGACGTCGGCGGAGACCAGCTTCCGGCGCGGTGGCTTCGGCACCCGGCACTCGGTCCTGCTGATCCTCGACTGCCTCTTCGCACGGGTGGCCCAGCTGACCTACCAACGGGCCACCGCCTCGCTCGCGTTGACCGCCCACATCGGCGAGGCGCACGCCGTACGCACACGGCGCCGCTGAAGCCGCTGAAGCCGCCGGAGCGGGGCCGTTGGGCGCCGGAACACGTCGGGCCCGGTTCGGGCGGGGAACCAGTCGATCCCCGCCCGAACCGGGCCCGTTGCTCAAACGCTCAGATCTCGCCCCGGAGCTTGGCGAGCGCCTCGGCGAGGATCGCCTCCCCGTCCGCGTCGCTGCGCCGCTCCCGCACATAGGCCAGGTGCGTCTTGTACGGCTCGGTGCGCGGCGGGTCCGGCGGGTTGTCCCGGTCCTGGCCGGCCGGGAACCCGCAGCGCGGGCAGTCCCAGCTGTCGGGAACCTGTGCGTCACTGGCGAAGCTCGGCTGCGTCTCGTGCCCGTTCGAGCACCAGAAGGAGATGCGGAGACGCGGTGCGGACTCGCCCCGCTCGGCCTCCCCCATCGGCCCCGCTCCGACCCGGCTTCCCCGGATCGCGTTGCCACTTGCCACGGTCGTAACTCCCTGCGTGATGGTGCTCGAAGATGCCCCAGTCTACGTAAGGCCCAACGCGCGTCCAGTGATTGGAGTTACACCCCCGCCCCCGGGACGCCCGCGGTGGGTCAGATGTCCAGCTTCATGAGCAGACCAAGTACGACAATGCACGCAAACCACATCAGGCCGAGCACGACGGTGATGCGGTCGAGGTTGCGCTCGGCGACCGAGGAGCCGCCGACGGAGGACTGCATGCCACCACCGAACATGTCGGAGAGGCCGCCGCCCTTCCCCTTGTGCATCAGCACCAGCAGCATCAGCAGCAGGCTGAAGACGATCAGGGCGATCGAGAACCCCATAATCACGGCTGGACCAACTTCCTCGGACGGGACAGGACTGGACTGGACAACGGAACATTATGATCAAGAAATCGGGGGCCGGGCCCGAAAGCCCCGGCCCCCGCAAGGGTACGACGGATCCGCCCTACGGCCTACTGCGGCCTGCTCTCACTGGTCGCGGAAGCGGACGATCTTGACGAACTCGTCGGCGTCCAGCGCCGCCCCGCCGACCAGAGCGCCGTCCACGTCGGGCTGCGCCATGATCGCGGCGACGTTGCCGGCCTTCACCGAGCCGCCGTACTGGATCCGCACCTTGTCGGCCAGCTCCTGGCTGTAGAGCTCGGCCAGCCGGCCGCGGATCGCCCCGCAGACCTCCTGGGCGTCCTCGGGGGTGGCCACCTCGCCGGTGCCGATGGCCCAGACGGGCTCGTACGCGATCACGATGGTCTCGGCCTGCTCGGCCGGGACGTCCTTCAGACCGCCGTCGACCTGGTTCAGCGTGTACTGCACCTGCTGGCCGGCCTTACGGATGTCCAGGCCCTCGCCGACGCAGAGGATCGGGGTCATGCCGTGCTTGAAAGCGGCCTTCACCTTGGCGTTGCAGAGCTCGTCCGACTCGGCGTGGTACTGGCGTCGCTCGGAGTGACCGACCGCCACGTAGGTGCACTTCAGCTTGGACAGCATCAGGCCCGAGATCTCGCCGGTGTAGGCACCGGAGTCGTGCGCCGAGATGTCCTGGGCACCGTACTTGATCTTGAGCTTGTCGCCGTCGACCAGGGTCTGCACCGAGCGCAGGTCGGTGAAGGGCGGCAGGACCGCGACCTCGACGGCGTCGTAGTCCTTGTCGGCGAGGGCGAAGGCGAGCTTCTGGACGTGGGCGATGGCCTCGAGGTGGTTGAGGTTCATCTTCCAGTTGCCCGCCATCAGCGGGGTGCGGCCAGAAGGGGTGGATGCAGTCATGGGTAGGTCAGTCCTCCAGTGCGGCGAGGCCGGGAAGCGTCTTGCCCTCGAGGTACTCGAGGCTCGCGCCGCCACCGGTCGAGATGTGGCCGAATGCGTTCTCGTCGAAGCCCAGCGTGCGGACGGCGGCGGCCGAGTCGCCACCGCCGACGACCGTGAACGCCTTGCTCTCCACGAGCGCCTGGGCGATTTCGCGGGTGCCGCCCGCGTAGTCGGGGTGCTCGAAGACGCCCAGCGGGCCGTTCCAGAACACCGTCTCGGCGTCGGCGACCTTCGACGCGTACAGCTCGCGCGTCTTCGGGCCGATGTCGAGGCCCTCCTGATCGGAGGGGATCTTGTCGGCGTCGACCGTGATGTACTCGGCCGGCGCCTTGGTCTTCAGATCGGGGAAGTCCGTCGAGGCGAGGACGTCGACCGGCAGCACCAGCTCGACGCCGGTCTTCTCGGCGCGCTCCATGTACTCGGTCACGACCGGGATCTGGTCCTCCTGGAGGAGCGAGATGCCGACCTCGTACCCCTTGGCCTTGAGGAAGGTGTAGGCCATACCGCCGCCGATCAGCAGGCGGTCGGCCTTGCCGAGCAGCTCGTCGATGACGGCGAGCTTGTCGGAGACCTTGGCACCGCCGAGGACGACCACGTACGGCCGCTTGACGTCCTCGGTGAGCTTCTTCAGGACGCCGACCTCGGTGGTGATCAGATAGCCGGCGGCGTGCGGCAGCCGGGCCGGGAGGTCGTACACCGAGGCGTGCTTGCGGTGGACGGCACCGAAGCCGTCGCCGACGTACACATCGGCGAGGGCGGCGAGCTGGTCGGCGAAAGCGCCGCGCTCCGCGTCGTCCTTGGCCGTCTCACCGGCGTTGAAGCGGAGGTTCTCGAGGACGGCGACGCCGCCGTCGGCGAGCCCGTCCACGGTCGCACGGGCCGAGTCGCCGACCGTGTCGGTCGCGAACGCCACTTCACCGGAAGGGCCTTCGAGCAGTTCACCGAGGCGCGCGGCGGCCGGGGCGAGCGAGAAGGCCGGGTCCGGGGCGCCCTTGGGACGGCCCAGGTGCGAGGCGACGATGACCCGGGCGCCCGCGTCGGCGAGGGCCTTCACGGTCGGCAGCACGGCGCGGATACGGCCGTCGTCGGTGATCGTCGTGCCGTCGAGCGGCACGTTGAGGTCGGCGCGGACGAAGACCCGCTTGCCGGCGACGCCTTCGGCGAGAAGTTCGTCGATCGTCTTCATGGGTGAGGTCTCCTAGGGAGGTCGTCGGGGACAAGCGTCAGGGCCCGGACGGCGCGTCCTCGCGCCGCCCGAGCCCCGCTGCTCACATCGAGGTGCCTACCGGCCGGAGATCAGAGCTTGCCGCCGACGAAGACGGTCAGGTCGACGAGGCGGTTGGAGTAGCCCCACTCGTTGTCGTACCAGCCGACGACCTTGACCTGCTTGCCCTGGACCATGGTCAGCTTCGAGTCGAAGGTGCAGGAAGCCGGCCAGTTGACGATGTCCGAGGAGACGATCGGGTCCTCGGTGTACTCCAGGATGCCCTTCAGCTGGCCCTCGGCGGCCTTCTGGAAGGCGGAGTTGATCTCGTCCTTGGTGACCTCGCGGTCGAGCTCCAGGACCAGGTCGGTCACGGAGCCGGTCGGGACCGGGACGCGCATGGCGATGCCGTCCAGCTTGCCCTTGAGCTGCGGAAGGACCAGCGCGGTGGCCTTCGCGGCACCGGTGGAGGTCGGGATGATGTTCTCCGCGGCGGCGCGGGCGCGGCGCAGGTCCTTGTGCGGGAAGTCCAGGATGCGCTGGTCGTTCGTGTACGCGTGGACGGTGGTCATCATGCCCTTGACGATGCCGAAGCTCTCGTCGAGGACCTTGGCCATCGGCGCCACACAGTTGGTGGTGCAGGAGGCGTTGGAGATGACGTGGTGCTTGGCCGCGTCGTACTTGTCCTGGTTGACGCCCATGACGATGGTGATGTCCTCGTCGGTGGCCGGAGCCGAGATGAGGACCTTCTTCGCGCCACCGGCGATGTGCTTCTCGGCGTCGGCCTTCTTCGTGAAGATGCCGGTCGACTCGATGACGATGTCGACGCCCAGCTCGCCCCAGGGGATGTCGGCCGGGTTGCGCTCGGAGAGCACCTTGATGGTGTGGCCGTCGACCGTGATGGTGTCGGCTGTGTGGCTGACCTCGGCCTTGAGGCGGCCGAGGATGGTGTCGTACTTCAGCAGATGAGCAGTGGTCGCGGTGTCACCCAGGTCGTTGACAGCCACGATCTCGATGTCAGCACCCTGCTCCAGCAGCGCGCGGAAGTAGTTACGACCGATGCGGCCAAAGCCGTTGATGCCTACGCGGATCGTCACGAACCGATCTCCTCGTTAGGTACGCCGGTTTCGACGCCGGCGAGTTTTATAGGGATGTCCCCGACCGCCTACGACCCTACCTCCCCAGGGTGCCCGAAGTGACATCGAACGGCCCAGGACGCGGCGGGGCGACCCGTACCCCCCAGTAGGAGTACGAGCCGCCCCGCGCTCACCTGATCAGGCCAGGTGATCAGCGGTGCAGGGCGGCGAGCGCCCTGCCCATCACCTGCTTGCGTTCGGCCGCGCTCGCCACGTGTTCCAGGCCGAAGCCGAGGAGCACGGTGTCGCGCGTGGTGACGGCCGCGTACGAGTGGAACAGGGCGGGTGAGCGGCCCCAGGCCGCGCCGTTCCCCGGGCTGCCGGGAGGCGGTCCGGTCACGCTCCAGGGGCCGAGGGAGGTCTCGAAGCCCTCGTCGTCCTGCGGGGTGCCGTCGATGACGAGGCTCATGTCGTCGGCGAAGACACCGAGGCCGCCGGTGCCCGGGTCGGAGATGTAGGAGAGGGACAGTTCGACCTGCTTGCCCGCGTAGGCGCTGAGGTCGACGGCGACCGGCCGCCAGCCGTTGGAGCTGCCGGTGAAGCGGTTCCAGGCGCCGGTGGTACCGGTGGGCGCGCAGCTGTCGCCCTGGATGGTGAGGTAGTGCGCGAGGAACGGGTGCCCGTTGATGTAGAAGCCCTCCTCGCACTGGGCGGGCGTCCCTGTGGTGGTGCCGCCGTTGGCGTCGGGGAGCGTCGTCCAGTCGTCCTGGCCCGCGGTGCGGGCCTCGACGACCACGTTGTCGTAGTCCCCCTCGGTGTCGTAGCTGAGCTGGAACCGGAGGGTGGGCCGCGCCGCGGCCGCCGTGCCGGTGAGGTCGACGGTCCGGCTCAGGCGCGTCCAGGAGTCGTCGGCGTGCAGGGCCGCGGCGAAGCTCGTGCCCTCGTACGGCTCGAAGGGGGTCCGTACGCCCGGGTAGTCGCCTGCGGCGCTGCTGCGGAACTGCGGGAACTCGTCCGGCTTCAGGGTGTCGGAGGTGACGGTGTACGCGCCCGCCGCGTCCAGCGAATTGCCCGCGGCGTCCCCGAGGACGGCCTTCGTGCCGGCGAAGGGCCCGGTGCCGGCGAAGCCGGGCGGGGAGGTGAGTCCGGCGCGGCGGTACGCCCCGAGGTAGTACTGGGCGAAGTCGTCGGAGTCGGCGCGGCCGATGTCGACGGCGCCGCCGTTCTCCT
Source organism: Streptomyces sp. FIT100 (assembly GCF_024584805.1). NCBI lineage: Bacteria > Bacillati > Actinomycetota > Actinomycetes > Kitasatosporales > Streptomycetaceae > Streptomyces > Streptomyces sp. FIT100. The sequence goes on from NZ_CP075715.1 coordinate 1,671,271, forward strand.
CACCGGCGTTGATCAGCTTGCCGCCCTCGTTGACGAAGTCGCGGACGGCGAGCATCACGGGTCCCGACGGCTTTCCCGCGCCGGTGTACCAGACGACGGTGTCGAAGTGGGACAGGACGCCGAGCGCGTGCGGCGTGCCCTGGGTGGCGACGTCCCAGACGGCGGCGCGGTGACCGTTGGCGGCGAGCGCCTGGGTGTAGGCGGCCGGATGCCGGGCGGCGGCGGTGCCTCCCTCCTCGGCGACGACGAGGGTGTCGGCGCGGGGCCGTTCGGCGACGGTGTACGTGAACGGGGTGCTGGAGACCCGCTTGCCGTCCCGGGTGCGGCCGGTGAACCAGACCTCGACCGTGTCGCCGGGCCCCGCGTCCTCGACGTCGGCGCGGTACTGGTCGAAGCGCAGGTTGTCCTCACCGCCGAAGATCTCGCCGCCCTTCCAGGCGCTGAGGTCCTCGTCGTGCGTGCGGCCCCCGTTGATGCGGTAGTTGAGCTCCTTGTCGCGCAGGGACCTGCGGGCCGTGACGGAGACCTCCTGGTCGCCGCGTGCGTACGAGACCGCGAACGCGTCCGGGGTGAAGTCCGGGGCCTCGATGCCGACCGGCGAGGACGGCCGGTCGGGATGGGCGGCGCTCTCGGCGACGGCGAGCGCGAAGGGGATGTTCTTGGCGAACTCCTGCTGGATCAGCTTCTCGTCGTCGGGGAAGGTGAAGACGGAGGCGCAGTCGCCCGGTTCCCAGGGGTCGTCGGGGTCCACCCGGGAGGCGGTGGCGCAGGTCGACATCTCCGGGGTGAACATCATCGTGCCGTTGACGTTGGCGGCATGGCCGTCCGCCTCGCCGTTGGTGGTGTACAGCTCGGAGGAGAGCTGCGGGCGGTAGCCCGGGACGGCGGACTTCTCCGGTGTACCGGCGAGGGACTTGTAGAGGACGTCGTCCGGGGTCGGGGACGCGACCTGCCAGCCGACGCCGTAGAGCAGCAGTTGGGCGGCGGAATGGTAGTTGATGCCGTACTCGAAGCCGATGCGCTTCTGGAAGGCGTCGAGCGCCTTGGTCTCGGGCTCCGAGCCCGGACCCGTACCGCGATAGGTCTCGTCGGCGGGGTCGGGGGACGAACCCTCGTTGTCGTAGCCCCACTTGTAGGCGAAGTTGCGGTTGAGGTCGACGCCGTCGCCCGGGGTGGTCTTCCCGTCGCCGTTGTTGTCGCGGAGGTTCTTGCGCCACTGGCGGTCGCCGTCGGGCGCGTGCGTGTAGTCGTAGCCGTCGGGGTTGGCGGAGAGCACGAACCACAGCTCGCTGCTGTCCACGATGCCGGTGACGCGCGGGTCCTTGCCGTAGTTCGCGAGGTAGTGGTGGAGCAGCCGCCGGGTCATCTCCGGGGTGATCCACTCACGGGCGTGCTGGTTGGAGAGGTAGAGGGTGGCCGGCTTGGCGCCGTCGCGGTACTGCTTGGCGCCCTTGGTGAGCTTGAGGGCGAGGATGTCCTGGCCCTTCAGGCTCTTGCCGATGCTCACGACCTTGGTGAGGGAGGGGTTGGCGCGGGCGGTTTCGAGGATCTCCTCGCGGAGGCCGCCCTTGCCGCTGTACGGGCGGAAGACTCCGTCCCCGGCAGCGGCGACGCGCTGCCGCGCCGCGGCGGGGACGGTGTGCTCGGCCACCGCCACGCCTTGTTCACGCAGGTCACCGGCCTGGTCGTCGGTGAGGTACAGCTCGATGGTGGCGGTGCCCTTGTCGGGTACCTGCTCGGTCAGTTCATGGCTGTCGGCACCGGCCGCGAGGAGAAGTGGCACCTGCGCCTTGGTGACCTTCGCATGCCATACGGAGAGGTCGGCGTCGTCCCCGCCCGCGGGGCCAGGGTCGGCCTGGGCGAGAGGTGCGGATGCGAGTGCGGCGATGAGGAGTGAGGTGGCGGCGAGGATCGATCTCGCGGTGCGTCTCATTGGCCCCCCTTGCTGTCGTCTGTCGCGAAAGAAAACAGATGCCAGGCTCGTCACACCTCATGATCATGTCAATAGCGCCACACCCATGTCGCCGCCTCCGACGCCCACTTGGGGGAACGCCTGCCGCCCCGCTTCCGGGGGGCGCGCCCCCGGACCCCCCGCGTCTCACACTCCGGCGAGACCGGAGACGCGGCCCGCAGCCGGCGACGCATCCCGGGGCAGGTCGGCCCGCAGAGGGTGGCGACGGGACGGCAGAGACAAGGCGCCTCCTCCGAGGAGCCGAACCGGAGGGGCCCCGCCCCACCGCCCACCGGCGGCAGCCGCAGGCGCCCGCGCCGGCCCGGGGCAACCGGGACGACCGACGCGACCGGGGCGGCCAAGGCGACCGGGACAGCCGGGACGATCAAGGCGACCGGGACCCACGGGGCCCAGCCCCGCAGCCCGCGCACCCCGGCGGGTCAGCTCACCAGGCCCTCGGCCATTTCCTCCGTCAGGCTGGACTCCGTGCCCGGGATACCCAGGTCCTGCGCCCGCTTGTCCGCCATCGCCAGCAGCCGCCGGATCCGGCCCGCCACCGCGTCCTTCGTCAGCGGCGGGTCCGCGAGCGCCCCCAGCTCCTCAAGCGACGCCTGCTTGTGCTCCATGCGCAGCCGGCCCGCAGCCGCGAGGTGCTCGGGGACCTCCTCGCCGAGGATCTCCAGCGCACGCTGCACCCGCGCCCCCGCGGCCACCGCCGCACGCGCCGAGCGGCGCAGGTTCGCGTCGTCGAAGTTGGCCAGGCGGTTCGCCGTGGCGCGGACCTCGCGGCGCATTCGGCGCTCCTCCCAGGCCAGCACCGACTCGTGCGCCCCGAGCCGGGTCAGCAGCGCCCCGATCGCGTCGCCGTCGCGGACCACGACGCGGTCGACGCCGCGCACCTCACGGGCCTTCGCGGCGATCGAGAGCCGCCGTGCCGCGCCGACGAGCGCGAGCGCGGCCTCCGGGCCCGGGCAGGTGACCTCCAGCGAGGACGAGCGGCCGGGCTCGGTCAGCGAGCCGTGCGCCAGGAAGGCCCCGCGCCACGCCGCCTCGGCATCGCACGTGGCGCCGGAGACGACCTGCGGGGGCAGCCCGCGGATCGGCCGGCCCCGGCCGTCGACGAGTCCGGTCTGCCGGGCCAGCTGGTCGCCGCCCGCCACGACCCGTACGACGTACCGCGAGCCGCGCCGCAGCCCGCCGGGCGCCATCACCACCAGGTCCGACGAGTGCCCGAAGATCTCCAGGATGTCCTTGCGGAGCCGGCGCGCCGCGATACCCGTGTCCAGCTCCGCCTCGATCACAATGCGGCCGCTGACCAGGTGCAGCCCGCCCGCGAACCGAAGGATCGCCGAGACCTCCGCCTTTCTGCAGCAGGTCCGGGTGACGGGGAGCCGGGAGATTTCGTCCTTCACCGCTGCCGTCATCGCCATGGGCCGATCCTTCCATGCATCCGAAAAATACGGTCGTACGCGGCGGCCAACAGCTCCGGGTCATGCCGCGGAGCCCCGTCGGGCCTGGCCACCGGCGCCAGCTCGACCGCGGCTCCGAGCCGCTTCGCGGCGTCGGCGAGGGACTCGCGGTCGGGCACGGCGGCCTCGTCGGCCAGCACCACGTCCAGGGCGAGTTTAGGGGCGTGTCGTCCCAAAACCTCCAAATGACGCTGCGGAGAGAAGCCTTCCGTTTCTCCGGGCTGCGGCGCGAGGTTGAGCGAGAGAACGCGGCGGGCCTTCGTCTCCACCAGCGCGTCCAGCAGCTCGGGCACGAGCAGATGCGGAATCACCGAGGAGAACCAGGAGCCCGGACCCAGCACCACCCAGTCCGCGTCGAGCACGGCCGCGACGGCCTCCGGGACGGCCGGGGGGTCGTTCGGCACGAGGTGGACGGACTGCACCTCGCCCGGGGTGAGGGCGACGGTCGCCTGTCCCCGGACCGTCTCGATCCGGTCCGGCCACTGCAGATCATGGCCCTTGACCAGCGCCTGGAGCTCCAGCGGCACGGCGGACATCGGCAGCACCCGTCCGTGCGCGCCCAGCAGCCTGCCGACCAGGTCCAGCGCCTGCACATGGTCGCCGAGCTGCTCCCACAGGGCGACGATCAGCAGATTGCCGACCGCGTGCTCGTGCAGGTCGCCCTTCGACTGGAAGCGGTGCTGGATGACCCTGGCCCAGGTCTGGCCCCAGTCGTCGTCACCGCAGAGCGCCGCGAGCGCCTTGCGCAGATCGCCGGGCGGCAGCACGCCGAGCTCCTCCCGGAGCCGGCCGCTGGAACCGCCGTCGTCGGCGACGGTGACGACGGCGGTGAGATCGCCGGTGATACGGCGCAGGGCCGCGAGCGACGCCGAGAGCCCCATTCCGCCGCCGAGTGCGACGACCTTGGGCTGGGCGCCGCGTCTGCGACCGGCGCGGAGGCTGTCGCTGCCCCGGAGCCGGCGCAGACGGAGATTGCGTCCGGTCACTCGCGCCCCATGTCCCGGTGGACGACGACGGTCTCGATCCCCTCGGAACCGAGACGGGCAGCGAGCTTCTCGGACATGGCGACGGAGCGGTGCTTGCCGCCGGTGCAGCCGACGGCGATGGTCACGTACCGCTTGCCCTCACGGCGGTAGCCCGCCGCGATCAGCTGGAGCAGCTCGGTGTACTGGTTGAGGAACTCCTTGGCGCCCGGCTGATCGAAGACGTAGGCCGACACCTCCTCGTTCAGGCCGGTGAAGGGGCGCAGCTCCGGGACCCAGTGCGGGTTCGGCAGGAAGCGGCAGTCCACCACCAGGTCGGCGTCGACCGGCAGGCCGTACTTGTAGCCGAACGACATGACGGTGGCCCGCAGCTCGGGCTCCTCGTCGCCCGCGAACTGGGCATCCATCTTGGCCCGCAGCTCGTGGACGTTGAGGCTGGAGGTGTCGATCACCAGATCGGCGTCGCCGCGCAGCTCCCGCAGCAGGTCCCGCTCGGCGGCGATGCCGTCGACGATCCGGCCGTCACCCTGCAGCGGGTGCGGACGGCGTACGGACTCGAAGCGGCGGACCAGGGCGTCGTCGGAGGACTCCAGGAACACGATCCGCCGCCGGACCTGCTTGGCGTCGAGGTCCGCCAGGGACTGGCGGAGGTTGTCGAAGAACCGCCGGCCGCGGACGTCCACGACGACGGCGATCCTGGCCACGTTGCCCTGGGACCGGGCGCCGAGCTCCACCATGGTGGGGATCAGCGCGGGCGGCAGGTTGTCCACGACGAACCAGCCGAGGTCCTCCAGGCACTTCGCCGCGGTGCTGCGGCCGGCTCCCGACATTCCGGAGATGATCACCAGCTCGGGGATGGCCGCGTCGGCGGCCTGCCCGGACTCGGTCGTCGTACCCGTACTCACGTCTCCTGCTCCGTGTTCTGATCGGTCCGATCGGTCCGATCGGTCCGATCGGTCCGTGCGCTCGTGCTGCCCGGCGCCTTCCTGCCCGGCGCTTTCCTGCCCGGCGCCTTCCTGCCCGGCGCCAGACGGCCCGGCCCCGGCCTGTGCGGCCGCGGCCCGGTCGGCGCCGCCCTGCTCAGCACTCTCGTGCCGACCGCTGCCGCCGCCCTGCCCGCTTCTGTCCTGGCTGGTCATTCCGTGCTTCCCCCGTCCTCGCTGATGTCTGCCGCCGGTGCCCGGCCGTCCGCGTCGTCTTCAATGATCTCTCCTGTCGCCGTGTTCACGGCGGGCGCGGCCGGGGCCGCCCGGGCCAGGGCCACGGCGACGGACTCCGCCGTCTTCCGTCCCATCCCCGGCACCTCGCAGATCTGCTCGATTGTCGCCTGCCGCAGCCGCTTCACCGAGCCGAAGTGCTTGATCAGAGCCTGCTTGCGGGTCTCGCCCAGACCGGGCACGGCGTCGAGCGGGCTGGTCCGCAGCCGTTTGGTGCGCTTGGAGCGCTGGTAGCGGATCGCGAAGTCGTGTGCCGTGTCGCGGACGCGCTGTATCAGGTACAGCCCCTCGCTGGAGCGGGGCAGCACGACCGGGTCGTCCTCGCCCGGCAGCCAGACCTCCTCCATCCGCTTGGCGATCCCGCACACCGCGACATCGTCGATGCCCAGCTCGTCCAGGGCCCGCTGGGCGGCGGCGACCTGCGGCTGCCCGCCGTCGACGAGCACGAGCTGCGGCGGGTACGCGAACCGCTTCGGCCTGCCGTTCTCCTCCGCGGCCGTGGTCGGTGCCACCTCGCCGTTCCCGCCGGGCCCGGCGCTCAGGCCGTCCTCGGCGGTCCACTCCCCCGTCTTCTCCTTCTCGGCGAGATAGCGCTTGAAGCGGCGGCTGATCACCTCGTGCATCGACCGGACGTCGTCCTGGCCCTCGAAGCCCCTGATCTGGAAGCGCCGGTACTCGCTCTTTCGCGGCAGCCCGTCCTCGAAGACGACCATGGAGGCCACCACGTCCTCGCCCTGGAGATGCGAGATGTCGAAGCACTCGATCCGCAGCGGCGCCGAGTCCAGCTCCAGGGCCTCCGCGATCTCCTCCAGGGCCCGGGAGCGGGTGGTGAGGTCGCTGGCGCGCTTCGTCTTGTGCAGGACGAGGGCCTGCTGCGCATTGCGCCCGACCGTCTCCATCAGGTCCTTCTTGTCGCCGCGCTGCGGGATGCGCAGCGAGACGGCCGATCCGCGCCGGTCGCCGAGCCACTGGGTGACCGCGGCGAGATCGTCGGGGAGGGCCGGGACGAGGACCTCCTTGGGGACCGCGTCACCGGTCTCGTCCCCGTACAGCTGCTGAAGGGCGTGCTCGACCAGGCCGGCGGTGTCGACCGCCTCGACCTTGTCGGTGACCCAGCCGCGCTGGCCGCGCACCCGCCCGCCCCGCACGTGGAAGATCTGGACGGCGGCCTCCAGCTCGTCCTCGGCGACGGCGATGAGATCCGCGTCGGTGGCGTCGGCCAGCACCACCGCGTTCTTCTCCATGGCCCGCCTGAGGGCCTCTATGTCGTCGCGGAGCCGGGCCGCCCGCTCGTACTCCATCTCCTCGGCCGCCGTCAGCATGTCCTTCTCCAGGCGGCGGATGTAGGTGCCGGTGCGGCCGGCCATGAAGTCGCAGAAGTCCTCGGCCAGTTCGCGGTGGACCTGCGGGGTCACCCGCGCCACGCAGGGGGCCGAGCACTTGCCGATGTAGCCGAGCAGACAGGGCCGGCCGGTCCGCGCGGCGTTCTTGAACACCCCGGCGGAGCAGGTCCGTACGGGAAAGACCCGGAGCATCAGGTCGACGGTCTCGCGGATCGCCCACGCGTGCCCGTAGGGGCCGAAATAGCGCACGCCCTTCTTCTTGGCGCCGCGCATCACCTGGACCCGCGGGAACTCCTCGTTCATCGTCACCGCGAGATACGGATAGCTCTTGTCGTCCCGGTACTTGACGTTGAAGCGGGGGTCGTACTCCTTGATCCAGGAGTACTCCAGCTGAAGCGCCTCCACCTCGGTGGCGACGACCGTCCACTCCACGGAGGCCGCGGTCGTGACCATCGTGCGCGTGCGCGGGTGCAGACTCGCCAGGTCCTGGAAGTAGTTGGCGAGCCGCTGCCGCAGGCTCTTCGCCTTGCCGACGTAGATCACGCGGCGGTGCTCGTCGCGGAACCTGTAGACCCCTGGCGAGTCGGGGATCTGTCCCGGCTTGGGACGGTAGCTGGAGGGGTCTGCCATGCCGCCCACCCTACTGGCGGACACCGACAGAGCGGGCCCGCCCGGAGTCCTGCCCAGGCGCTGGGGACGGCGGTTACGCCTGGGGGCCCGCGACGAGCTTTCCGCCCTCGACGGTGACCGGGACCTCGGGGAGCGGCACGGTCGCCGGGCCGCGCACGGCCTCCCCGGTGGTGACGTCGAAGCGGCTGCCGTGGCAGGGACAGTTGCCCTCGGTGCCCTCCACCTTGTCCAGGACGCAGCCCGCGTGGGTGCACTGGGCGCTGAACGCCCGGTACTCGCCCTCCGCGGGGCGGTGCACGACGAGGCGCTGCTCGCGGTAGAGCCGGGTGCCGCCGACCGGGACGGCGTCCGCGGCACCGAGGTCGACCGGCGCGGTCGGCGTCGGGACCTGGGCGTGGCCGAGCTTGGACTCGGTGGAGCAGGCGGCGGCGCCCAGCCCGGCGGCCCCGGCGAGGGCGACGCCTTTCAGCACGGTGCGGCGGGCGGCGGGCTGGCCGGACATGGGGTCTCCACTGGTCGGGGGGGGGTGGCGGGTGGGGGTGGCGGGTGGGGGTGGCGGGTGGGGGTGGCGGGTGGGGGTGGCGGGTGGGGGTGGCGGGTGGGGATGGCGGGTGGTGCTGGTCCCGATGGCGGACCCGCCGGTGCAGACCCGACGATACCGGCGCAGATCGAGGCGCCCGGGGCCGGGGTGCAGTGGCCGGGGCAACGGGGCGGTGGCCGGGGCCGGGGCCTGGCGGTGGCGAGGGGCGGGGTGGTGGCCGGATGCGTACTGCCGCCGAGCGGAATGATGAGTTACGTTTTTCGCCGTGATCGTCGTCGCCGGTGAGTCCCTGATCGATCTGGTCCCGCAGCGGGCCGCGTCCGGCGGCCGGCCACGGGACGAACCGCTGCCCGCGCTGCTGCCGCGCCTCGGCGGCGGCCCGTACAACACGGCCGTCGCCCTCGGGCGGCTCGGCGCACCCGTCACCTTCTGCTCCCGGGTCTCGACGGACGGTTTCGGCGAGGCGCTGCTGGACGGGCTGCGCGCGGCGGGCATCGGGACGGCGCTGGTGCAGCGCGGACCTGAGCCGACGACGCTCGCGGTCGCCGCGATCGGGGCGGACGGCTCGGCGGGGTTCGGCTTCTACGCGGCCGGCAGCGCGGACCGGCTCTTCGAGCTGCCGCCCCCGCTGCCGGCCGAAGTGCGCGCGCTGGCCCTCGGGACCTGTTCGCTGGTGCTGGAGCCGGGAGCGACCGCGTACGAGGCCCTGCTGCGGCGTGAGGCGGCGCGGGGGGTCTTCACACTGCTCGACCCGAACATCCGGCCGGGGCTGATCCCGGACCCCGACGCGTATCGGGCACGGTTCGCGGGCTGGCTGCCGTCGGTGTCGCTGCTGAAGCTCTCCGAGGAGGACGCGAAGTGGCTCGGCGGCGGCCCGGAGCGGTGGCTCACGGGCGCGGGCCCGGAGGCGGTGGTGCTGACCCGCGGCGAGCGGGGGCTCACGGTCTTCACACGAGAGGGGCCGGAGGTCTCCGTTCCGGCGACCCCGGTACGCGTCGCCGACACCATCGGCGCGGGTGACACGGTCAACGCGGCGCTCCTGCACGACCTGTCGCGCCGTGGCGCCCTCTCATCGGGCGCCCTGACCGTCCTGCCGGCCCCCGCCTGGGCCGAGGTCCTCACCTTCGCGGCCCGTGCCGCCGCCACGACCTGCTCCCGAACCGGCGCGGAGCCGCCGTTCGCCGCGGAGCTGGAGTAGCCGCGACGGCTGCTGCGCCGCGCGCGGGCGCCGGGGCCGGGGCCAGGGCCGCGGAAGAGCAACGGCCCCCCGTCTCGGCCGACGGCCGTGACGGGGGGCCTGAACCTGCGGCCGGGGCCGGTGGCCGCAGGGCTCGGGGCGCCGGGCTCAGGCTTTGCGGCCGGCCCGCGCCTTGCTCGTGGAGGTGGTGGCCGTCGCCCCCTTCTTCGTGGCCGTGGAGTTCGCCGCCACCACCGTCTTGCGCCGCGGGGCCGACTTGCGGGTCTGCGGCGGCACCGCGTCGCTGATGCGCTCGGCACCGAGGATGTCCCGCAGGAACTTGCCCGTGTGGCTGGCGGGGACGCCCGCGACCAGCTCCGGCGTGCCCTCGGCGATCACGAGGCCACCACCGCTGCCGCCCTCGGGGCCCATGTCGACGACCCAGTCCGCGGTCTTGATGACGTCGAGGTTGTGCTCGATGACGATCACCGTGTTGCCCTTGTCGACCAGGTTGGACAGCACCGTGATCAGCTTGGAGATGTCCTCAAAGTGCAGACCGGTCGTCGGCTCGTCCAGCACATAGACCGTGCGGCCCGTGGACCGCTTCTGGAGCTCGCTGGCCAGCTTCACGCGCTGCGCCTCACCGCCCGACAGCGTCGGCGCGGGCTGCCCGAGCCTGACGTACCCCAGGCCGACCTCGGTCAGGGTCTTGAGGTGGCGGGCGATCGTCGGCACGGCCTCGAAGAAGCCGAGTGCCTCCTCGATCGGCATGTCCAGCACCTCGGCGATGGACTTGCCCTTGTAGTGGACCTCCAGGGTCTCCCGGTTGTACCGCGCACCGTGGCAGACCTCGCACGGGACGTACACGTCCGGCAGGAAGTTCATCTCGATCTTGATCGTGCCGTCGCCGGAGCAGTTCTCGCACCGGCCGCCCTTGACGTTGAAGGAGAAGCGGCCCTGCAGATAGCCGCGCACCTTCGCCTCCATCGTCTCGGCGAAGAGCTTGCGGACGTGGTCGAAGACGCCGGTGTACGTCGCCGGGTTGGACCGGGGCGTACGCCCGATGGGCGACTGGTCGACGTGCACGACCTTGTCGACGAGGTCGTCGCCGTCGACGCGGGTGTGCCGTCCCGGCACCGACTTGGCGCCGTTGAGCTCGCGCGCCAGATGCGTGTACAGGATGTCGTTGACCAGCGTGGACTTTCCGGATCCGGAGACTCCGGTGACGGCCGTGAAGACGCCGAGCGGGAACGACACGTCGATGTCCCGCAGGTTGTTCTCCCGCGCGCCGTGCACCGTCAGCCGGCGGGCCGGGTCCACGGACCGCCGGATGTCCGGCGTCGGGATGGACCGCTTGCCGGAGAGGTAGAGCCCGGTCATCGACTCCTTGTTGCCGAGGAGCTGCTTCAGCGGGCCGGAGTGGACGACCTTGCCACCGTGCTCGCCCGCGCCCGGGCCGATGTCGACGACCCAGTCGGCGTGCTTGATGGTGTCCTCGTCGTGCTCGACGACGATCAGCGTGTTGCCCATGTCGCGCAGGCGGACGAGCGTCTCGATGAGCCGGTGGTTGTCGCGCTGGTGCAGTCCGATGGACGGCTCGTCCAGCACGTACAGCACACCGACCAGACCGGAGCCGATCTGGGTGGCGAGCCGGATGCGCTGGGCCTCGCCGCCCGAGAGGGTGCCCGCGGCGCGGTTCAACGACAGGTAGTCGAGGCCGACGTCGACGAGGAACCGCAGCCGCTCGTTGACCTCCTTCAGAACCCGCTCGGCGATCTTCTTGTCCCGGGCGTCCAGCTTCAGCTGCGCGAGGAAGTCGGCGCAGTCGCTGATCGACATCGCGGAGACCTCGGCGATGGACTTCTCCATCACCGTGACCGCGAGGACGATCGGCTTGAGGCGGGTGCCCTCGCACGTCGGGCAGGGCACCTCGCGCATATAGCCCTCGAAACGCTCGCGGCTGGCGTCGCTCTCGGCCTCGCTGTGGCGCCGCTTCACGAAGGAGACCGCGCCCTCGAACGCCGGGGTGGTGTACGCCCGCTCCCTGCCGTACCGGTTCCGGTAGCGCACCTCGACCTGGGTCTTGTGCCCATACAGCAGGGCCTTCTTGGCGCGCTGCGGCAGTCCGGCCCACGGCATGTCGGTGCTGAAGCCGAGCGCGTCGGCGAGCCCTCCGATCAACCGCCCGAAGTACTCCTTGGTGTGGCCGTGGGACCACGGGTGGATCGCGCCCTCGTCGAGCGACCGCTCCTCGTCGGGGACGATCAGCTCGGGGTCGACCTCCATGCGCGTACCGATGCCGGTGCAGTCGGGGCAGGCGCCGAACGGCGAGTTGAAGGAGAAGGAGCGGGGCTCCAGCTCCTCGAAGGACAGGTCGTCGTACGGGCAGTACAGATGCTCCGAGTACATCCGCTCGCGCTCGGGGTCGTCCTCGGGGAGGTCCACGAAGTCGAGCACGACCATGCCGCCGGAGAGGCCGAGGGCCGTCTCCACGGAGTCCGTGAGCCGGCGCTTGGCGCTGTCCTTGACGGTGAGGCGGTCGACGACCACCTCGATGGTGTGCTTCTCCTGCTTCTTCAGCTTGGGCGGGTCGGTGAGCTGGACGGTCTGCCCGTCGACCCTGGCGCGCGCGTACCCCTTGGTCTGGAGGTCGGAGAAGAGGTCGACGAACTCCCCCTTGCGCTCGCGCACGAGCGGCGAGAGGACCTGGAAGCGGCTGCCCTCGGGGAGCTCCAGCACCCTGTCGACGATGGCCTGCGGCGACTGGCGCGAGATGGGCCGGCTGCACTCGGGGCAGTGCGGCTTGCCGATCCTGGCGAAGAGCAGCCGGAGGTAGTCGTAGACCTCGGTGATCGTGCCGACGGTGGAGCGCGGGTTGCGCGAGGTGGACTTCTGGTCGATCGAGACGGCCGGGGAGAGGCCCTCGATGAAGTCGACGTCGGGCTTGTCCATCTGGCCCAGGAACTGACGGGCGTAGGAGGACAGCGACTCGACGTACCGGCGCTGTCCCTCGGCGAAGATCGTGTCGAACGCGAGCGACGACTTGCCCGACCCCGAGAGCCCGGTGAAGACGATGAGTGAGTCACGCGGGAGGTCGAGCGAGACGTTCTTGAGATTGTGCTCGCGAGCGCCACGGACGATGAGACGGTCGGCCACGCCGGGTCCGCACCTTTCTTGAGGCTTGAGAGAGGTCGTGAGAAGCGGGGGCACGCCCCGGTCCCGGACCGCTCCAGGCTAGGGGGCCACGGGATCGATGACTGCCTGACGAATCGAATGCCTGACTACCAAGGATGCCTCCACCGAGCCTATAGCACGCGCATTCGATTTTCGGAGGTGGTCGGCCGGCTTCACCCGAACGTGTGGCGGAGCTATGGTCGGCCGCATGATCGATCCTGTGCGCGACCTGGCCTCCGTGCGTGAGGCGACCGAACGGCTCCTTGGCGCAGCCGCCGGACTGGACAACGCGGCGGCCGCCGAGCCGTCACGGCTCCCCGGCTGGAGCCGCGGACATGTGCTGGCCCACATCGCCCGCAACGCGGACGCCCTCGTGAACGTCTTCGAAGGCCGCCCCATGTACGAGAGCGCCGCGGCCCGCGACGAGGACATCGAGCGGGACGCGCCGCGCACGCTCGCCGTCCAGCTCGACGACGTACGCGCCTCCGGCGAGCGCTTCCGCTCCGCAGCCGAGGCGGACGCCGACTGGTCGCGCGTCGTGGAGCTCCGCAACGGCGTGAAGGACGCGGCCGCCAGGGTCCCGTTCCGGCGTCTGATCGAGGTCGAGCTGCACCACGTCGACCTCGGCATCGGGTACGAGCTGGAGGATCTGCCCGAGGAATTCACCTATCGGGAGATCGACTTCCTCGCCGAGCGGTTCGCCGGGCACCCGAACGTCCGGTCCACGGTCCTCGTCACGGACACCGGGCAGATCTGGACCCCTGGCAGCGGCCTCCACGCCGGGAACTGGACGACGGGCGGCGGCGCGCAGGGCGCTCCGGTCGCGGTCCGGGGAACCGCCGCCGAGCTGCTCGGCTGGCTGTGCGGGCGCCGGGACGGCTCGGCGCTGGAGGTCACGGGCGGGCCGCTCCCGGTGCTGCCGCCGCTGTAGTCGGCTGAGTACGCTGGGCCCATGACATACAGCGGAGCAGTGAAGGTCGGCGGTCCTGCGGATGTGCACGAGCTCAAGGACCTGATGATCTCCAAGGTCGCGGTCGGGCCGATGGACAACAACGCGTATCTGCTGCGCTGCCGGACGACCGGCGAGCAGCTGCTGATCGACGCGGCCAACGAGCCCGAGACCCTGCTCCGCATGATCGGTGACGACGGTATCGCGGCCGTCGTCACCACCCACCGGCACGCCGACCACTGGCAGGCGCTGGCTGAGGTGGTCGGGGCCACGGGGGCACGCACGTACGCCGGGCGGTACGACGCCGAGGGCATCCCGGTTCCGACCGACGTGCCGGTCGAGGACGGCGACACGATCCGGGTCGGCCGGGTCCAGCTCACGGCCCGCCGGCTGGTCGGCCACACCCCCGGGTCCATCGCGCTGGTCTACGACGACCCGCACGGCCACCCGCACGTCTTCACCGGTGACTGCCTCTTCCCCGGTGGGGTCGGCAACACCCACAAGAACGCGGACGCCTTCGCCAGCCTGATCCACGACGTGGAGACGAAGCTCTTCGACGCGCTCGCGGACGAGACCTGGGTCTACCCGGGGCATGGCAACGACACGACGCTGGGCGCCGAGCGGCCGCATCTGCCGGAGTGGCGGGCGCGCGGCTGGTGATCCGGGGGCGGGTGCCGTTCCGCCCGTCGCTCCCGGCGCCCCCTTGACGCCGACGCATGCCTCCTGGCGCTCCGGACACTCCCGTACGCCCCGTAACCAGGGACGATCACGGGTAGTTGGCGCGGCATGCCGAAAAATCACCCTCCGTCCATGGTCCGGCTTGCCGCGGCCTCGCTCGCCGGGACGGCCGTGGAGTTCTACGACTTCTTCGTCTACGGCACGGCGGCCGCGCTGGTACTCGGACCGCTGTTCTTCCCGACCTTCTCCCCGCTCGCCGGGACGCTGGCCGCTTTCGGCACCTTCGCGGTCGGTTTCCTGTCCCGTCCACTCGGTTCCGTGCTCTTCGGGCACATCGGCGACCGGTACGGGCGGCGGCCGGTGATGTTCGCGTCGCTGCTGCTGACCGGTGTGGCCACGGTCCTCGTCGGCTGTGTGCCGTCGTACGCGACGCTCGGCGTGGCCGCTCCGGTCCTGCTGCTGACGCTGCGCTTTCTGCAGGGGCTCGGGCTCGGCGGGGAGTGGGGCGGGGCGGTGCTGCTGACCGCCGAGCACGCGCCTGCCGCGCGCCGGGGGCTGTGGGCGAGCTTTCCGCAGATCGGGCCCGCCGTCGGATTCCTGCTGGCCAACGGCGTGGTGCTGGCGCTCTCGGCGGGGCTGAGCGACGCCGCCTTCCGCGACTGGGGCTGGCGGGTGCCGTTCTGGGCGGCGGGGCTGCTCGCGGCGGGCGGGCTGCTGCTGCGCGGCTCGCTGGCGGAGACCCCGCAGTTCCGGCGGATCACCGAACCGGCCCGGCTGCCCGTGGCCGAGGTGGTGCGCGGGCACTGGCGGCTGGTGCTGCTGACCGCCGGGGCGCTCGCCGTCGGTTACGCCGTCTTCTACGCCGTCTCCACATGGGCGCTGGCGTACGGCACCGAGCAGCTCGGCGTCGGCCGCACGGCCATGCTCGGGTGCATCATGGCCGCCGTGGCCGTCAAGGGCGCCGCCACTCCGTTCGCGGCCATGCTCGGCGACCGCTACGGCCGGCGGCCGCTCTGCCTCGCCGGCTGCACCGCGACCGCGCTGTGGATGTTCCCGATGGTGGCGCTGCTGGAGACGGCCGAGCCGCTGCTGATGTTCGCCGGGTTCCTGGGCGCACTGCTGGCGTTCATCACCATGTTCGCGGTCGTCGCGGCGTATCTGCCGGAGCTGTACGAGCCGAGGGTGCGGTGCACGGGTGCGGCCGTCGGCTACAACCTGGCGGGGGTGCTGGGCGGTGCGCTGACACCGGTCGTGGCCACGGCGGTCGCCGACGGGAGCGGTCCGCCCTGGGGCGTCGCCGCGTATCTGACCGGGATCGCCCTGCTGAGTCTGGGCTGCTTCGCGCTGCTTCCGGAGACCCTGCCGGCGCGGACGGCGGTGGCGGAACCGGCGGAGGAAGGCGTCGCGCCGGCCTAGGCCGAGTCCTCGGAGTCCCGTCCGGCCGACGACGCACGGCATACGGCATACGGCATACGGCATACGGAAACGCATGACAGCGGCCGGGCTCCCGGAGAGCCCGGCCGCTGTCATGCGTCCGTGTGCGGGACCGTCAGGCCCCGATGCTGTCCTTCTCGGCGCTGTCCTTACCGGCGCTGTCGGTCTCGGCCGCCGCCGCGGACTGCTCCGCCTCGCGCCGTTCCTGCTTCTTCGAGGCGATGAGGCTGGTGATCGTGGTGATGATCAGGACGCCGCAGATGACCGCCAGCGAGAACGGGATGGAGATCTCGGGAACGTGCACCCCGGACTCGTGCAGCGCGTGCAGCACCAGTTTGACGCCGATGAAGCCGAGGATCACCGACAGGCCGTAGCTGAGGTGGACCAGCTTCCTGAGGAGTCCGCCGATCAGGAAGTACAGCTGGCGCAGACCCATCAGGGCGAAGGCGTTGGCCGTGAAGACGATGTACGGGTCCTGGGTCAGGCCGAAGATCGCGGGGATGGAGTCCAGCGCGAACAGCACGTCGGTGGTGCCGATGGCGAGCATGACCACCATCAGCGGGGTCAGGACGCGCTTGCCGTTGACACGGATGAAGAGCTTCGTGCCGTGGTACTTGTCCGCGACGCCGAACTTCTTCTCGATGGACTTGAGGAGACGGTTCTCCTCGAACTCGTCCTCCTCCTCGTCGGAGCGCGCCTCCTGGATGAGCTTCCAGGCGGTGTAGATCAGGAACGCACCGAAGATGTAGAACACCCACGAGAAGCTGGCGATGATCGCGGCGCCCGCGGCGATGAAGATCGCCCGCAGGACCAGGGCGATCAGCACGCCCACGAGCAGTACCCGCTGCTGGAGGTGGGACGGCACCGAGAACTTCGCCATGATCAGGACGAAGACGAAGAGGTTGTCGACGCTGAGCGACTTCTCGGTGATGAAGCCCGCGAAGAACTCGCCGGACGCCTGGCTCTCGCCCGCCACCAGCAGGCCCACGCCGAACAGCACGGCGAGGACGATCCAGACGACCGTCCAGATTCCGGCTTCCTTGATCGACACATCGTGCGGCTTGCGCCCGATGAAGAAGTCGACCGCGATCAGGGCGACCAGACCAAGAATGGTCAGCACCCACAGGGTCAATGAAACGTCCACTGCGCCTCCGGCGTCGTACGGCTACTGATCAGCGTCGTCGCTGCCGGAGGTCTCTTCCACCCGGGCGGCATACTGCTGCCGCACCACGGGCCGGCGCCCCGGGACTGGTCTGTGTCTGCCGTCCGTATTGACGGGCACGCCGCACGTGGGAGTACTCCCCTCCGCGCAAAGAACAGTACAGGAAAGACCAAGGAAAGGTAAAGGCGAGGGTAATGTAAGCGTCAAATAAGCAGGTCGGAGCCGGTTCGCCGGAGGGCTTCCCCGATCAGCGCCGCCAAGTGCGGCGGGCCTCGGCGACCTGGGCCAGCACCTGCTGGAGCACCTGGCTGCCCGGCGGTACGCGCGGCGGCTCGTACGTCCACGTGTGCTGCACCCAGGGGTCGGCGAGGTGGTCGTCCGGGACCGGCGTGACGCGCAGCAGCGAGCGCCAGAGCGGGTCGAGCACCGGCCCGTACGCGCTCGCGTCCTCGCGGTCCGCGACCAGCATCAGATGGACGCCGACCGCCGGGCCCTCGTCGGCGAGGTAGCGCAGCTGGGTCACGGCCCGGTCGTCGAAGCCGTGCGGGAAGTCGTTGACGATCAGCAGCTGCTCGGCGGTGTCCAGGTCGGGCGGCAGCGCGTCGGAGGCGCCGCCGCGGACCGCCATCTGCACGAGGTCGACCCGCTGGGTGAGCTTCGCGAGCACGGTGGAGACGCCCTGGGCGCCGGAGGCGGGCGGCTCGTCGAGGACGCCGGAGTGCACGAGCGGGGCAAGGGAGGCGGCGGCGGAGCCGGCCGGGTCGATGACGTGGACGGTGAACTCACCGGCGGGGTAGACCGCGAGCAGCCGGGCCGCGTGGGTGACCGCGGTGTCCATGGCGAGCCTGCGGAGCTGCCCCTCGTCCATCATCGAGGCGGCCTCGGACGCGGCCCGGCCGCTGTCGACCCACAGACCGCGCTCCAGCGGCAGCCGGATCAGCATGGGGATGCGCAGCTCGGGGCTCTCGGGGAGGTGCAGATCGCCGAGGCGCAGGGCCATCGGGATCTCCATCGGGACCCGGTAGGCGTGCCAGACGGGGTTGTCCCAGCGGGCGAAGGCGGGCGGCAGAGCCGGCTCGACGACGTCGGACTCGGCGGCGAGCTGGGCGAGGTCGCGGTCGAGGACCTCCCTGGCCTGCTCGGTGAGCCGGTCGTGCTTGGCGCGGGCCGCCTCGCGGGCGGCGTCGCCGGAGCCCCCGATGCGGTTGCGCGGGTCGGAGAGGGCGCGGTCGAGCTCCTGGTCGAGCCGGGACTCGGCGAAGTCGACAGCGCTGCGGTACGCGGCCGTCGTGCGGGCCAGGTCCTCGAACATGCCCCAGACCTGGTTGTAGAGGCGCTCCTCCAGGGACCAGCCGGTGGCGTCTCCGGCCACCGGGACGGGCGGCCGGCCCGGCTCGGCGGGCGGGGCCGCCGGGGGCGGCGGCGGGGGCGCGGCCGACTGCCTGCCGGGGTGCGTGTAGTTGATCGGGCCGTCGTGGGTCTGCGCCGGCGGCGGGGGCGTCGTGGGGAGCGGCTCCGGGGCCGCTCCCGGGCCGGGGCCGGGGCCGACGGCGGGTCCTGGGCCGGGACCCGGACCTGCGTCGCCGCCCGGTGTGCCGTTCGATGCCGCCGCCGCGCCCCGCCGTACCTCGGTCGTGCGCGGCGGGGGCGTACCGACCGTACGCGCGAGGCCGGGCGCCACGGCTTCCTGGATGGCGGCCGCCAGCTCCCCGGCGCGGTCGATGCCCTGGTCGCCGAGGAGTGCGGCGAGGCCGCCCGCGTACCCCTGGCCGACGGCGCGGACTTTCCAGGCGTCCTGGCGGCGGTAGAACTCCAGGGCGACGACGGCGGACTCGGAGTCCAGGTCGGTGACGGTGTAGCTGACGATCTCGGTGCCGTCGGGGGCGGCGACGGCGACGAACGGGGCCGCGACCGCGCCGAAGCGGACCGGGGCCGCCGGTCCGATGGGCAGCGCGAGGAGCACCGTCACCCGGTGCACGGCCGCGGGCACCGAGTCCAGGTCCACCGTGAGCCGGTGGTCGGCGGTGGCCTGCCGGGAGACCTCGATGCCGGGCAGCCCGGAGCGGCCGGGATGGGCGACCCATTCGGCGCCCGGAACCCGGCCTTCCTCATCGCCCAGGGTCACGCCGGCCACGACCGGTTTACCGGCCGACACCCGGATCTCGAGTCGGGCGTGGGGCAGCGGATGATTCTGCCCCCGTACCAGCTCGGCCGTCATCGGCTCAGTCCCCTCGGTGCCTCGGTGGTATGCGGTGCAGCTCCCGGTGGTCGGCTGCCTCCGGGAGCTGCGCGGTCAGGGCGGACGCGGCCGTGTCTACAGGTGCGGCAGCATCGCGGGCATCAGGTCCTGGAACGTACGCCCGTTGGCCGGGTTGCCGAGGGCCGTCATCTGCCAGCCGGAGCCGGCGCGGTGGACCTTCGCCATGATCTGCGCGGTGTACTGCCCGCCGCCGTCCAGCGTGTACCGGGCGAGCTCCTGGCCGTTGGTCTCGTCGACGATGCGGCAGAACGCATTCTGCACTTCCTGGAAGGTCTGGCCGGTGAACGAGTTCACCGTGAAGACGATCTGGTCGATGTGGACCGGCACGCGCTGAAGGTCGACGAGGATCGCCTCGTCGTCGCCGCCCTGGCCCGCACCGCCGACCAGGTTGTCGCCGGTGTGGCGGACCGAGCCGTCATCGCTGACGAGGTGGCGGAAGAAGACCACGTCGACGGGCTGCTTGTCGGCGAAGAGCACCGCCGACGCGTCCAGGTCGATCTCCCGCGTCCGCGAGCCGAACAGCCCGCGCCGCGGCGCCGCCTGCCAGCCGAGTCCCATCCGCACCGCGGTGAGGGTGCCCCCGCCCTTCTTCTCCAGGCTGATGGCCTGTCCCTTGGTCAGATTGACGCCAGGACCCCCGGGCGTGCCGCCCTTGGATACGTCCACCACGCGCTGTCCCCTCTCCCTGTTTCCCCCGCAACCGTCCGTGTGTGCGGTTGCCCCGTACCCTACGCATGCGTGCCGACGGAGCAGCAGACTTGGGCTGGTTTTGTGTCGGTCTTGAAACACACCTGCCGGTGCGTCAGGCCAGCCCTGCCTCCTTCATCTGCCGGAGCTCCTTCTTCAGCTCGCCGACCTCGTCGCGCAGCCGTGCCGCGATCTCGAACTGGAGCTCTGCCGCCGCGGCCCGCATCCGGTCGGTCATCTCCTCGATGATTCCGGCGAGTTCGGCCGCCGGGCGGTCGCTCGTGATCTCGCCCTTGCTGCCGGCCGCCGCCTTGCCGCCCTTGGCGGCCTTGGCACCCTTGGCCGCGCCCTTGACGGCGTGCGCGCCGAGCGACGGCACCGGGGCCTTCGCGCCCTTGCCGTCCTTCCCCTGCCGGTAGCCGGTGCCGAGCAGTTGCTCGGTGTCGACCTCCTCGCGGGCGATGGTGGCCACGATGTCGTTGATCTTCTTGCGGAGCGGCTGCGGGTCGATGCCGTTCGCCTTGTTGTACGCGACCTGCTTCTCGCGGCGGCGGTTGGTCTCCTCGATCGCCTTCTCCATCGCCGGGGTGATCTTGTCGGCGTACATGTGGACCTGTCCGGAGACGTTGCGCGCCGCGCGGCCGATGGTCTGGATCAGGGAGGTGCCGGAGCGGAGGAAGCCCTCCTTGTCGGCGTCGAGGATCGCCACCAGCGACACCTCGGGGAGGTCGAGGCCCTCACGGAGCAGGTTGATGCCGACCAGGACGTCGTACTCGCCGGCGCGCAGCTCGCGCAGCAGCTCGACACGGCGGAGCGTGTCGACGTCGCTGTGCAGATAGCGGACCCGGATGCCGAGCTCCAGGAAGTAGTCGGTGAGGTCCTCGGCCATCTTCTTGGTGAGCGTGGTGACGAGGACGCGCTCGTCCTTCTCGGTGCGCTTGCGGATCTCGTGCACCAGGTCGTCGATCTGGCCCTCGGTCGGCTTGACGACGACCTCCGGGTCGACGAGGCCGGTGGGGCGGATGATCTGCTCGACGAAGCCGTCGGAGCGGGAGAGCTCGTACGGGCCGGGGGTGGCGGACAGATAGACGGCCTGGCCGATCCGCTGCTGGAACTCCTCCCACTTCAGCGGCCTGTTGTCGAGCGCGGAGGGCAGCCGGAAGCCGTGCTCGACGAGGGTGCGCTTGCGGGACGCGTCGCCCTCGTACATCGCGCCGATCTGCGGGACGGTCACATGGGACTCGTCGATGACGAGGAGGAAGTCCTCCGGGAAGTAGTCCAGCAGGGTGTTGGGCGCGCTGCCGGGGGACCGGTCGTCGAAGTGCATCGAGTAGTTCTCGACGCCGGAGCAGGTGCCGATCTGGCGGAGCATCTCGATGTCGTACGACGTGCGCATGCGCAGCCGCTGGGACTCCAGCAGCTTGCCCTGCTTCTCCAGCTCGGCCAGACGCTCCTCCAGCTCGCGCTCGATTCCGCTGATCGCCTTCTCCATGCGCTCCGGGCCGGCCACGTAGTGGCTGGCGGGGAAGACGTACAGCTCGTGGTCGTCGCTGATGACCTCGCCGGTGATCGGGTGGAGCGTGGAGAGCGCCTCGATCTCGTCGCCGAACATCTCGATCCGGACGGCCAGCTCCTCGTAGACCGGGAAGATCTCGATGGTGTCGCCGCGGACCCGGAAGGTGCCGCGGGTGAACGCCAGGTCGTTGCGCGTGTACTGGATGTCGACGAAGCGGCGCAGCAGCTGATCGCGGTCGGTCTCCTCGCCGACCTTCAGCGGCACCATGCGGTCCACGTACTCCTGCGGGGTGCCCAGGCCGTAGATGCAGGAGACCGAGGCGACGACGACCACGTCCCGGCGGGTCAGCAGCGAGTTCGTCGCGGAGTGGCGCAGCCGCTCGACCTCCTCGTTGATCGAGGAGTCCTTCTCGATGTAGGTGTCCGACTGCGGGACGTACGCCTCGGGCTGGTAGTAGTCGTAGTACGAGACGAAGTACTCCACCGCGTTGTTCGGCAGGAGCTCGCGGAACTCGTTGGCCAGCTGGGCGGCGAGCGTCTTGTTCGGTGCCATGACGAGGGTCGGGCGCTGGAGCTTCTCGATCATCCAGGCCGTGGTCGCCGACTTGCCGGTGCCGGTCGCACCGAGCAGGACGACATCCTTCTCACCTGCGCGGATGCGCTTTTCGAGCTCGGCGATGGCCGCAGGCTGGTCACCGCTGGGCCGGTAGGGGCTGACGACCTCGAAGGGCGCCATCGTGCGTTCGATCTGGGAAACGGGCCGCATGGAACCACCGTACGACCCACCACTGACAGCCGTGCCCGGTCCGGGATCCGGCCGGGATTCCGGGGCGGGACCGGGCCGGGACTCCGGTGGCCGGGTGGGCGGTGGCCCGCGGACTGCGGACGGCGGACGGCGGACGGCGGTCAGCGCTGGCGGGAGCGCTGGGCGGCGCGGCGGGCCGAGCGGGAGGGGGCCGACCAGTTCGCGGGCTCGCCGTAGGACGGCAGCCGGCGCTGCGCGGGGACGCCCGCCCGGGCCTTCCCGGCCGCCGGCGTGCGCTCGTCCGGCTGCCGCTGCCCCTGCGACCCGCCCGTCACGAGCAGCGGATCGAACATGACGACCGCGCCCGCCAGGGCCAGGAAGACCGCGGGGCCGATCAGCAGCGGGGCGATGAGGGTCGCGGGCGAGTCCCCGACGGCGCCAGGGGGGACGCTGCCGTGGAGGTGGACGCTGACGGCCGCCATGCCGGTGTAGTGCATTCCGCTCACCGCGACGCCCATGACCAGGCTGGCTCCGAGGCTCGGCAGGAACCCGTGGATGGACACGGCCGCCCAGAGGGCGGAGGTGGCCGCGACGACGGCGATCACGACGGAGAGGGCGACGGTGAGGGTGTCGTACTCGAGCCGCCCCTGGAGTCTCATCCCGGCCATGCCCAGATAGTGCATGGAAGCGATACCGAGACCGGTGATGGTGCCGCCGGTGACCAGGGCCATCGCGGTCGCGCCGCGGTAGCCGACGATGAAGATGCCGATCCCGGTCATGACGACGGCGATGCCGAGGCTGGCGAAGGTCGTCGGCCGGTCGTAGCTGATCGGCGCCTCGGCGACGGTGAAGCCCATCATCGCGATGAAGTGCATGGTCCAGATGCCGGAGCCGATGGAGATGGCGCCGAGCGCCAGCCAGCCGGGCTTGAACGACTCGCCGTTGCGTACGGATCTGCTGGTGCAGCGCAGCCCCAGCGCGCCACCCAGGCAGGCCATGACATACGCGGCCACAGGTGTGACGAGGCCGTAACTGAAACCGTCGACAGTGCCCTGCATACCTCTATGCCCTTCGCCCCTTGTGCCGCTCGCACCCTCGGCCGCTCGTGCCCCGGTGCCGCTCGTGTCCTTGTGTCCCCCCGTCGAGCAAGCCTTGTACCACCGGGCGAGAGTAGGACGAGCGGGAACGAGAACAAACACCGGGGGCGGTTTCCCCACGACTACTGCACAGAACCCTCCCTTCGCTGGATTTCCCGGTGTTTTCGCTGGTCAGGAAGATTGTCAGTGGCCGGTCGTACG
Source organism: Streptomyces sp. FIT100 (assembly GCF_024584805.1). Classification (NCBI taxonomy): domain Bacteria; kingdom Bacillati; phylum Actinomycetota; class Actinomycetes; order Kitasatosporales; family Streptomycetaceae; genus Streptomyces; species Streptomyces sp. FIT100. The sequence goes on from NZ_CP075715.1 coordinate 1,694,484, forward strand.
GTGTCCGCATGAACAGCTTCGAGTGGACCGTCGTGGGCTCGGACATCGGGCCGCTGCTGCTCGCCGCCACGGGGGAAGGGCTGGTGAGCGTCGTCTTCCACGCCGACGCGCCGGTGCGGGACAGGGCGCTCGGGCAGCTGGCGGCGCGGCTGGGCGGAGATCCGGCCGAGTCCGCGTCGGGCCGCCTCTCCGAGCCGATACGCCGGCTCGATGAGTACTTCGCGGGCACACGCCGGGACTTCGGGCTGCCGCTGGACTGGTCGCTGACGTCCGGATTCAACCGCCAGGTGCTGCGCGAGCTCGCGTCCGGTGTGCCGTACGGGACGGTCGTCGGGTACGGCGAGCTGGCCGAGCGGGTGGGGCAGCCGGGGGCGGCCCAGGCGGTGGGCGCGGCGATGGGGTCGAATCCGCTGCCGCTGGTGGTCCCGTGCCATCGGGTGGTGGAGAGCGACGGCGGCCTGGGCGGTTTCGGGGGCGGTCTGGAGACCAAGCGGCGGCTGCTGGCGCTGGAGGGCGTGCTGCCCGAGCCGCTGTTCTGAGACCGACTGTTTCGTACAGGCGTGCGTGACTGGCACACTGCGGCGGTGCCCACTGCCTCTGCCGACCCTGCCGACCCCGCCGACGCGACAGCTCCCGGCGCGCCCGTGATGCCGGTCCCCCGGACCGTGCTCCCGGGCCCGGGGCCGGTCGCCCGATGAGCGCCGGGGAGAAGTCCGCTCCCGCGCCGGTCGAGGCGGCTGTGACGGATGCCGCCGCTCTGCCCGCCCTGCGGCGGCGGATCACGGCCGTCCTCATCGCGAGCCAGATCCTCGGCGGGCTCGGTGTGGCGACGGGCATCGCCCTGGCCGCGGTGCTCGCCCAGGAGGTGAGCGGGACCGAGGCGCTGTCCGGGCTCGCCCCGACGGCCACCGTCGCCGGGACGGCGCTGCTGTCCGTGCCGCTCGCGGCGCTGACGGCCGCTCGCGGGCGACGCCCCGGCCTGGTCGTGGCGTATCTGATCGGGGCCGTCGGCGCGGGCGTCGTCGTGCTGGCGGCGGCTGTCGGGAGCTTTCCGCTGCTTCTGCTGGGGATGGCGGGGTTCGGCGCGGCGTCGTCGGCGAATCTGCAGGCGCGGTTCGCCGCCGCGGACCTGGCGGAGCCCGACCGGCGGGCCCGGGCCATCTCCACGGTGGTGTGGGCGACCACGATCGGGGCGGTGCTCGGGCCGAACATCGCCGCTCCCGCCGGGCACAGCGTGTCCGGGCTCGGGATTCCGCAGTCGGCCGGCCCGTTCCTCTGGGCGGCCGGCGTGTTCCTGGTCTCGGCGGTGGTCGTCGCCGTACTGCTGCGCCCGGACCCGCTGCTGACGGCGCGGGCGCTGGCGCCCGCCGGGGAGGACTCGCGCGAGGGACGTTCGCTGCGGGCGGGTGTACGAGCGGTGCGGGAGTCCCCGCGCGCCCGGCTCGCGCTGCTCACCGTCACGGTCGCGCACACCGCGATGGTGTCGATCATGTCGATGACCCCGGTGGCGCTGAGCCACCACGGCGCCGGGATCGAGCTTATCGGCCTGGTCATCAGCGGCCATATCGCGGGGATGTACGCGTTCTCACCGGTGATGGGGCGGCTGTCCGACCGCTTCGGCCGGCTCACCGTGATCGGGCTGGCCGTGGGACTGCTCTCCTGTGCGGCGCTACTGGCCGGCACTGCGGGCGCGAGCCACGGGCGTACGGCTGCGGGCCTGTTCCTGCTCGGCCTCGGCTGGTCCGCGGGGCTGGTGTCGGGCTCCGCGCTGCTCACGGACTCGGTCCCGGGCCCCGCCCGCGCCGCGGTCCAGGGACTGTCCGACCTGACGATGAACGCGGCGGCGGGCGTCGGCGGCGTGGCGGCCGGCCTCATCGTGTCGCAGGCGAGCTACGGCTGGCTCAACGCGATCGGGGCGGGACTGCTGCTCCCTCTTGCCGCCCTGGCGGTCCTCCGCGCGGTGCGACCGCGTCCGGTGCCTCCACGTGCGGTGCCTCCGCATCCGGTGCGCCCGGGAGACTGACGCCGTACACCGTCGGCAGCGTCCCGGCGGGCTCCTTCACCCCGCCCCAAGGCGGGGCCGGGGGTCGCATGTCCGCATCTGTCGAAGCGTTTGGGCGGGGCGCCCGCGTGCCAGGGATGGGACATGCCGGAGACCACGCTGCTGCTGTCAGAAGAGGTACGGGAGGCGCTGGACACGCGCCGGCCCGTCGTCGCCCTGGAGTCCACGATCATCGCGCACGGGCTGCCCCGTCCGCGCAATCTGGCGGTGGCGGAGGAGCTGGAGTCGCTGGTCAGAAGCGGCGGTGCGGTGCCCGCGACGATCGCCGTCCTGGACGGCAGGGCCCATGTCGGTCTGGACAAGGGCCAGTTGGAGCGGGTCGCGACCGATCCGGACGTGCGCAAGCTCGGCCACCGCGATCTCGCGCCCGCGCTCGCCGCGGGGGCGAGCGGGGCGACGACGGTGTCCGCGACCGCGTTCCTCGCCGCCCGCGCCGGGATCCGCGTCTTCGCGACGGGCGGGCTCGGCGGCGTCCACCGCGAGTGGACCACGACCCAGGACGAGTCGGCGGACCTGCGGCTCCTCGCACGGACGAGGATCGCCGTCGTCTGCGCCGGGGTGAAGTCGATCCTCGACGTCCCGGCGACCCTCCAGCGCCTGGAGACACTCGGTGTGGGCATCCTCGGCTACGGGACCGACCGGTTCCCCGGCTTCTACCTGACCTCCTCCGGGGAGCCGGTCGACTGGACGGTCCGTACGCCCGAGGAGGTCGCGGAGGTGGTACGCGCCCAGGACGCGCTCGGCGGCCCCGACGCGGCGCTGATCGTCGCCCGGCCCGTGCCCGAGGACGAGCAGCTCGATCCGCAGTTGCACGACCGGGTGCTGGCGGAGGCGCTGGAGGCGTGCCAGGAGCGCGGCATCACGGGCCAGGCGGTCACACCCTTCCTCCTCGACCATCTGGTGCGGCACACGAAGGGCGCCTCGCTGGAGGCGAATCTGGCGGCCGTACGCGGCAATGTCCGGCTGGCGGCGCAGATCGCGGCGGCGCTGTGACCGACCCGGGCGCGTACGCGGACGGTCCGCCGGGCCCCGGCCCGCACGGCAGCGGAGCGGGCGGCCGGGGCGAAGCGGGCAGCGGAGGCGGAGCGGGCAGCGGAGGCGGAGCGGGCAGCGGCGCGCTGCTCGTCATCGGCGACGTGGCCACCGATGTGGTGGCGCGACATGGCGGAGCGCTCTCGCACGGTACCGACACGGCCGCCGAGATACGCACCCTCCCGGGCGGTGCGGGCGCCAACGCCGCCTGCTGGGCCGCGTACTCGGGCTGCGCGGACGTACGGCTCCTCGGCCGGGTCGGCGGCGAGAGTGCGTCGTGGCACGACCGGCATCTGCGCCGTTCGGGGGTGCGGCCGCTGCTGGTGTCCGATCCCGAGGCGCGGACCGCCACGGTCGTCGCGCTCGTCGACGCCCGCGCCGAGCGCACCTTCCTCACCGACAGCGGGGCGGCCCTGCGGATCTCCCCCGCCGACTGGTCGCCCGCCCTGCTCGACGGGGTCGGCCGACTCCATCTCTCCGGCTATCTCTTCTTCGCGGCCCCCAGCCGGGAACTGGCCGTCCGCGCCCTGGCGGACGCCCGCGAGCGGGGCATCCCGGTGAGCGTGGACCCGGCTTCCGCGGGCTTCCTCACCGCGGTCGGCGTGGACCGCTTCCTCGCCGCGTCGGAGGGCGCCGACGTGCTCCTGCCCAACGCCGACGAGGCCCGGCTGCTCACCGGCGTCCCGGACGTGGCCGAGGCCGCCGCCGAGCTGAGCCGTCGGGCGCCGCTGGCCGTCGTCACGCTCGGCGCCGAGGGGGCGCTGGTGGCCGAGTCGGGTGCGGTGACGGGCCGTGTCCCGCCGGTCCGTGCTGCGGCGGTCGACTCGACGGGTGCGGGCGACGCCTTCACCGGCGCGTTCCTCGCCGCGTTCCTGGCGGGCGCGGATCCGGCGGCCGCGGCCGGGGAGGGCTGCCGCGCGGGCGCGCGGGCGGTCACCCTGTACGGCGGCCGGCCGCCGGACCCCGACGGCAGCGGACCGCAGCCGCCACGACGGTGATCCCTCCAGGGAGGGTCTTCACAGTGGCGTCGTCCGCCCGGAGGGCGGGCCCGGCGGCGTCTGGTGCGTGCGATCGCAAGGCGGGGGACGGAGTCCATGCGGTGGGGACACCTCCCGTACCCGAAGGGCCACGGGGGCGGGGACACCTCCCAGGCGCGAACTCTGGGGGGGAAGCGTGCCAGACGTCGCCGGGCAGACGGGACTGTGAACAATGCGACCTAGGCGCTCCCCCACGGGGCGTTCCACGCCGGGTGGCGCGGATCGTCGGCGCGGACGACGAGTTCGGCGGCCTTCACCGGGTCCACCTCGCGCTCGTACCGTTCGAACGCGGGCAGCGTCCACCGCTGCGCCTCGTCGGTGCGGCGGTGCAGTGCGCCCGCCGAGAGCCGCAGGTGCAGTGTCAGATCGAAGGGGAACCAGTGGCCGAACAGCAGCGGTCCGTGCAGCACCAGCACACCGCCGGGCGGCAGTTCGCGGTGCGGACTGCGGGTCGCGCGGTCGGTGACCGGGTCCCACAGATCCGGCAGCACCCGTCCCGAGCCGCCCGGCTCCAGCGGTCCGAACACCTCGCGCCACAGGGCGCCCGTGTCGAACCAGCCCACGTAGTACGTATCGGGGTCCTCACGCCCGTGCTCGTACCGCAGGGACGCGGGCCGCAGAAATCCGTCCGCGCCGACCACCAGCACCGAACGGCCGCGCAGCCGCAGTGCGTCGGCGAGGGCTCCGGCCGCGGCACCGGTCCCGGCGGCGGGGGCGCCGTCGACGGCGACGCGAAGCCAGGGGCCGCCGTCGGCCGCCTCGGTCTCCAGGAGCCGGTCGGCAACGGCTTCGGTCAGCCGTTCCCAGGTGATCGGTTCGAGTCGCACCGGCCCATCATGCCCGCTGCCGGCAGGGGGCGGCGGGTGGGGCCGAGGGCGTAGCCTGCCTCCGAATCGGCAGCAGGTGGAGGGGACGGGGGCCGATGGATCCGCTGGTGGTGGTCGAGCCGCTGAAACAGCGCCACTGTGCCGAGTGCCGACGCGGTCCGCTGGAGCGGATGGTCCTGGAGTGCGAGGCTCCGCGCTGTCTGGACTGCGCCGACCTCGGGCATCTGGTCTTCCTGCCCCGCGGGAACGCGGCGCTGACCCGCCGCGCACGGGAGGCGAGTTCCCTCTGGGCCGTCGTCGTACGGCACAACAAGCGCCGTACGCGTGACGAGCGCCAGGGCCTGCTCGTCGAGGAGGCCGCGCTGGCACGGGCGGAGGCGGCGTGCCTGGCCGACGCCGACGTCCGTGCCCGTCGCCGGGAGCGTGACGCGGCTCGGCGGGCGGCGGAGGACGTGCGCTTCACCGGCACCCTCACCGCGGAGATCCTGCGGCTCTTCCCGTCCTGTCCGCTCGACCGGGCGCTGGACATCGCGGCGCACACCTCGGTGCGCGGCAGCGGACGCGTGGGCCGCACCGCTGCCGGCCGCGCCCTGGACGAGGGCGCGGTCACGGCGGCGGTGCGTGCGTCCGTACGCCATCTGGACACGCCGTACGACGCGCTGCTCATGCAGGGGGTGCCCCGGCATGAGGCCCGTGCGCGTCTGGCGCCGGCGATCGAGGCGGTCCTTGCGGCTTGGCGCGTGGAACCGGCGTAGGCCGTGGCGCCGCCGGCGGCTCAGGCCGTGGCCCGGAAGCGGCGGTAGAGCACCGCACCGCCGAGGATCAGGGCGGCGCCGGCGGGCACGGCCAGGCCGATGCCTTCGGGCGTGCCGGTCTCGGCGAGCCGCACCGGGCCCTGCTGGGGCTCGTGCTGGACGGGCGTCACGGGCCGTGCCGTCGGCGGCTGCGACGGCCTCGGTCTGGCCGGCGGCCTGGACGAGTTGGACGACGAGTTGCCGACGGACGGGTTAGCGACGCCGACGACGTTGACGGAGTTGCCGGTGACATTCACGGGCACGTCGACCGGCGCCTGGATCCCGTTGCCGGAGAGGATCCCGGGGGAATCCTTCGGGCGCCCCTCGGCGACGGCTCCGCCGCCGCTGCTTCCCTTGTTCTCGCAGCTGTTGCCGGCCGTCGGGTTCAGCAGGCCGATCACATTGACCGTGTTGCCGCACACATTGACCGGGACATGCACCGGGAGCTGCACGGAGTTCCCGGAGAGCAGGCCCGGTGACCCGGTCGCGTCCCCCCGCGCGGACGAATCGGCATGTGCGGCCCCGGCAGCGGCGAGGGCGCCACCCGTGACCATTGCTGCGACCAGACCTGTTCGGCGCATCAGCCTCATTGGTTCCTGCCTTCCGGAGAATGAACACGGGCACGCACCCGCACCGGAAATAACGCAATGGAACCAATAGGGTTATGATCGACAATCGTTTCACCCTATCGAGTGGGGTGTTTGTCGAACTCCGCTGCGTCGCCCGGATGTTCACCTTCCGGCGTCGTATTCCTGAATACGACGGCCATGACCCCGGTCGATCAGATCGGGCAGTCGCGCGCCGAGTTCACCCGCGATGGCCTCGACGTCGAGCGTCAGCAGCCTCCGGTCGCGCATCAGGACCCGGCCGTCCACGATCGTGGTCAGCACGTCCGCCGACCGGGCGCTGAAGACGAGCGCCGCCGCGACGTCGTGCAGCGGGCGCACATGGGGGCCGGTGAGGTCGACCAGGATCAGATCGGCGCGCCGGCCCGGAGCGAGCGCACCCACCTGCTCCCCCAGCCCGGTGACGCGTGCGCTCTGGGCGGTCGCGTGGTCGAGCGCCTGCCGGGCGGTGAGCCAACGGGGGTCGCGCTCCGCCGACTTCTGGACCAGCGCGGTGAGCGTCATGCTCTCCCACACGTCGAGCGTGTTGTTCGACGCGGCGCCGTCCGTGGCGAGGCCGACGGGGATGCCGATGGCGTGCAGCGCCCTGATGGGGGTCGTGTCCCAGCCGAACTTCAGGTACCCCTTGGGCGCGGTCGCGATCCCGATGCGGCCGCCGCCCTGCTGGAGCAGGGGAAGGTCCTGCTCGACGATGCCGGTGCCGTGCGCGATGAGGATGTCCACGTCCAGCAGACCGGCGCGATGCAGGGCCCCGACGGGCGTGCGGCCGTACCGTTCGAGGCTGCTGTCGGTCTGCGCCCTGTTCTCGGCCGCGTGGACATGGACGGGCAGCGCGTGCTCGCGGGCCAGCTCGGCGGTGGCTTCGAGGTCGGCGTCGTCGACGGTGTACGGAGCATGGGGCGCCAGGGAGGTGGTGATGCGGCCGTCGGCGTCGCCGGCCCGGCGCAGGGCGAAGTCGAGGGAGCGCTCGCGCCCTTCGGGGCCCTGGCTGGAGAAGTACGCCCAGCCCAGGTTGGCCCGCAGCCCGCTGTGTACGACCGCGTCGGCGACCCGGTCCATGGCGAAGTAGTGGTCGGCGAAGGCGGTGACTCCGGCGCTGATCATCTCGGCGCAGGCGAGCAGCGCGCCGAGCTCGACGATGTCGTCGGTGAGGTTGCTCTCGATGGGCCAGATCCAGTCGTTGAACCACTCCTCCACCGGCACGTCCTCCGCGATACCGCGCAGGGCCGCCATCGGGGCGTGCGTATGGCAGTTGATCAGCCCGGGCATGGCCAGCCGGCCGCGTGCGTCGATACGTTCACGTGCGGGGCGCTCGGCAGCCTCGCGGGCGGAGGTGACCGCCTCGATGACCCTGTCCCTCACGACGACGGCGCTGTCCTCCTCGAACCGGATCCCGCCGCCCTGATCGTGCACCAGCACGGTGCATCCCTCGACGACGAGATCGGCGGGGCCGCTCGCGTGCTCACCCGTCATTCTGGCTCCTGGTCTGTTGCCCGTGATCAGCGGCCGAGCAGTGCGGCCAGTGCGCCCACGGGGTCGGCGTCCGGGGTGCCGCGGGGCCACCAGTCGTCACGGCCCGGGTCGGACTCATAGCCGTACCACAAGCCGTCGCGGCCCAGGCGCAGTTGGAGCGACGCGGTCGACAGGCGGTTGCGCCGGGGGCGGAAGCCCGGGAACTCGGCGGCGGCGAGGGCGGGCCGGGCCCGGTCGAAGGGGCCGGCGGGCGGGTCCCACTCCTCCTCCAGGACGGCCAGCCCCGCGAGCCCGCCCTGGCGCCAGGCCGCGACGGCGCGGGCGAGGTCCGTCGGGGTGCGGCCGGAGGCGCGAGCCAGCACCGTGTACAGCGCCCGGGTCGAGGCGGTGAGTCCGGAGCCGGGGTGGGCGGCGGCCAGCCGGACCGCGTCCTGCCAGGGGGTGAGGCCGGCGATCGGGTCCCGGCCGGTCGTCAGGGTGGTGTGGGCGCGGGCCGCGGCCTCGGTGGCGAGGAGGTCGAGGGCGAGCGGATCGGGGGCGCCGGGCGCCTGGGGGTAGACGGGTGGCCGGCCGGGGTGCTGTGGGACGGGCAGGGGCGGCGGGAGCGGCGGCAGGGTGCGCGGCGCGAGGGCTTCGCGGGCGGGGACGGCCGCGAGCGCGGGCGGCGCACCAACCGTACCCAGTGCCTCTGCACCGGATGCCGTGCGTCCTGACCTGGCGGCCGCGGCCCGTTCCGCCGCCGAGCGCGTCGCGTTGCGCCGGGCGAGCTCGGCGAGGATCTCCTGCTCGCCGCGGCCGCGCATGAGGAACAGCACGAGCGGGTCCTCGTCGAGGATCCGGGCCGTCTGGTAGCAGAGTGCGGCCGTGTGCTTGCAGGGGAATCCGTCGTCGGGGCAGGAGCAGTCGGGGATCAGGTCACCGGGTGCGGGCAGCAGGTCCGCGGCGTTCGCGAGCGCATGCGGAACGTCCTTGTCGAGCAGGGCCGCGATGTGGTCGGGCCGTGCCGCAGCGGCGTCGAGCAGCCGGTCCCAGTCCTCGTCGCCGAGCGTGCGGAGCCTGATGTCCGCACGGTACGGGCGCGGGCGGGAGCCGTGGACGTACGCCGTGACACGGCCGGGCGTGACGGTGATCGCGTCGACCTGGCCGCGACCGGCGTAGGCACGGCCGCGGGCGAGGCGGGCGGGGTCCAGGGCGGTGTCCTCCAGCGCGTCCACCCAGGCGTTGCCCCACCAGGACGCGGCGAAGGACTCGTCGCCGGACCGCGGGGCGAGCTGCGGGAACGTCCGCCGCCGGTCGTCGGGTCGGTGCCGGCTGTCCCACCGCGGGGCCCCGGGCCGGCGGCCGGTCACCAGAGCCCCCTCATGCCGGTCGTACCGGCCCTGCCAACGCTGCCGGTCATGCCGACACGGCCGACGCTGCCAGTCATGCCGGCCTCCTCAGCGAGACGAGGTCGGCGAGCTCCCGGTCGGTGAGCTCGGTCAGCGCCGCCTCTCCCGAGCCGAGCACCGCGTCGGCCAGCGCCCGCTTGGAGAGCAGCAGTTCGGCGATCCGGTCCTCCACCGTGCCCTCGGCGATGAGCCGGTGGACCTGCACGGGCTGGGTCTGGCCGATGCGGTACGCCCGGTCGGTGGCCTGGTCCTCAACCGCCGGGTTCCACCACCGGTCGTAGTGGACGACATGACCCGCCCGGGTCAGGTTCAGTCCGGTGCCCGCGGCCTTGAGGGAGAGGATGAAGACGGGGATCTCGCCGGACTGGAAGCGGTCCACCATCCGCTCCCGCTCCGGCACCGGCGTGGAGCCGTGGAGCAGCTGCGCCGGGATCGCCCGTGCCGCGAGGTGTCCGGCGATGAGGCGCGCCATCGCGACGTACTGCGTGAAGACGAGCACCGCGCCGTCCTCGGCCAGGATGGTGTCCAGCAGCTCGTCGAGGAGGGCGAGCTTGCCGGAGCGGGCGGCGAGCCGGGAGGCGTCCTCCTTCAGATACTGGGCCGGGTGGTTGCAGATCTGCTTGAGCGAGGTCAGCAGCTTCATGACGAGGCCGCGCCGCGCCATGCCCTCCGCGCTCTCGATCTGCGCCATCGTCTCGCGCACCACCGCCTCGTACAGCGACGCCTGCTCCCGGGTGAGCGGGACGGGATGGTCGGACTCCGTCTTGGGCGGCAGCTCGGGCACGATGCCGGGGTCGGACTTCTTGCGGCGCAGCAGGAACGGCCGTACGAGGCGGGCGAGCCGCTCCACCGCCTCCCCGTTCTCGACGTGCTCGTTGTTCTCGACGGCGCGGGCGTGGCGGGCCCGGAAGGACTTCAGCGGGCCGAGGAGCCCCGGCGTGGTCCAGTCGAGCAGGGACCAGAGCTCGGAGAGGTTGTTCTCGACGGGCGTGCCGGTGAGGGCGACCCGTGCGGGGGCGGGGATGGTGCGCAGTGCCCTGGCGGTCGCGGAGAAGGGGTTCTTGACGTGCTGCGCCTCGTCGGCGACGACCATGCCCCACTGCCGCTCGGCCAGGTCGGCGGCGCTCGTGCGCATGGTCCCGTAGGTGGTGAGGACGAAACCGGGCGGACCGTCGCCGGTTTCGTGGACGCCGTCGAGAGTGCGCTCGGCGCCGTGGAAGCGCCGCACCGGAACGCCCGGCGCGAAACGGGCGATCTCCCGCTGCCAGTTGCCGAGCAGCGAGGCGGGGCACACGACGAGGGTAGGCGCCCGGTGAGGGCGGCGCCCGGTGCCGGAGGGCCGGGCGCGGTGGAGATGGAGGGCGATGACCGTGACCGTCTTGCCGAGGCCCATGTCGTCGGCGAGGCAGCCGCCGAGGCCGAGCGAGGTCATCAGGTCCAGCCACGCGAGCCCGCGCAGCTGGTAGTCGCGCAGCGTGGCGTCCAGGCCCGGCGGCTGGGCGAGCGCGGCGGGGCCGTCGGTGAGCCGGTCGCGCAGCGTGGCCAGCGCGCCCTCGGGGACGGCCTCGACCGTCTCACCGTCCACCTCGGCGGTGCCGGTGAGCGCGACGGCCAGGGCGTCGACCGGCTCCAGGAGCCCCAACTCCCGTTTGCGCGCCTTCCGTACGAGAGCGGGGTCGATGACGACCCACTGGTCGCGCAGCCGCACGATCGGGCGGTGGGACTCGGCGAGTGCGTCCATCTCGGGCTCGGTCAGCGGGTCCCCGTCCAGGGCGAGCCGCCAGTCGAACCTGAGGAGCTGCTCGCTGTCGAAGAACGGCGTGCCGTCGGTGGCGGAGCCGGGCGCGGGCGAGCGGACGACGGCGGTCGCACTGAGTGTCCGGGCGAGCTCCTTGGGCCAGTGCACGGCCACCCCGGCCGCGTCGAGCCGTGCGGCGGCCTCGCCGAGCAGTTCGTACAGCTCGTCCTCGGTGAGCGGCAGGACGTCGGGGACGTCGCGCTCCATGAGGCGTCCCAGCGGGGCCCACACCCGGGCGGCCCGGCGCAGCGCGAGCGCGGCGTCGACGCGGGCCCGGGGTCCGAAGTACTCGTCTCCCTCGCCGGCCCAGAGCCGGGCGGCGTCCAGGACGAGCGCGGGATCGGCGAGGCTGTGCACCTGGACGAGCGCGGCGCCCGCCTGCCGCTCGGCCCCGCCGTCCTCCGCGATGTCGAACAGCTCGTACGCCGACAGGTCGAGACGGAGCGAGATCCGGACCCCCGCGTCCATGCCGGCCGCCGCCTCGGCCGCCCAGGTGCGGGCTCCGGGCAGATGCTGCGGTGTCGTGGCGGCGAACGGCCGCCCCGCCGCGTGCTCGGCGGCGGGCGTACGCGGCAGGGTGTCGGCGACGGCGTCGAGGAAGGCTCTGACCAGCGCCTCGGGCTCGGGCACGCGCAGGGGACGGGCGCCGGCCAGAGCAGTGGCGTGCGCCTCGTAGGGCATGGCGGCGGCGATGGCGCGCAGATGCGCGATGTCCTCGGCGTCCAGCGGACCGGCCCGCCAGGCGTCGTGGTCGTCGGGGGTGAGACCGGGCAGGAGTCTGCCGCGAGCGACCAGGTGCAGGGCGTGCAGGGCGGCAGCGCCCCAGCAGGCGGTGGCGGGGTGGGCCGCCGCGTCGTGCCGGGCGCGCACGAGCAGCGGAAGCGCCTCGGCGACCGGAAGTATGACGGCGGGGACGGAGCGGCTGCGGACGCCGGTGCCGTGCGGGCGGACGACCGTCAGCTCGGCGGACTCCGCGGCCGGGCCGGGCTCGCCCGGCGGCGCGCCCGGCACGCCGCCGTCCGGGCTCCAGAAGGCGACCCGCCCTTCCCGCGGCAGCGCGGCCGGCACGAACACCGCGGCAGAGCTGTGCAGCATGCGCGCGGGCACCTCCCCTCCCACTGGTCGAGCCATGGCGTGCACGGCGTGCACGGCATCCACGGCGTCCATGGCGTCCTGGGCACCGTCGCTGTCCGCGGCACCCTTGGACCCACGACCATACGGGCGAGGTCTGACAACGCCCCTCCACCGCCCCCTGACCTGCACTGTCAGGGTGTCAGGGCCTGCATCGTCACGTCAGGCCAGGTCTCACCTGGGTTCCTCGACGGCCCGGTGGCCGTCCACCTCACGCTCCAACGACGTGCCGGGCGTCTCCGCCGCCCCCGCCCCGTCCGGGGCGTTCGCGGACCTCTCGGTACTCGTGAGACTCGGGGCGTCGGGGGCGTCGGGGGCGTCGGGGGCGTCGGGGGCGTCGGGGAGCGGCAGGTCCAGGGCGGTCAGCCCCGCGGGCCCTTCGACGGCCGCTTCATCGCCCGAGGTACCGGTCCCCGGAGCGACGGCCTCCGGAGCGGTCCGCGCCTCGGCACCCGGTGTCGTCCCCGGGGCAGGCTGCCCGCCGCGCTCCAGGAAGCGCAGCAGCTCCACCGGGATGGGCAGCACCAGCGTCGAGTTCTTCTCGGCGGCCACGGCCATCACCGTCTGGAGCAGCCGCAGCTGCAGCGCGGACGGTGCGTCGGCCATCTGATGCGCCGCCTCGGCCAGCTTCTTCGACGCCTGGAGTTCCGCGTCGGCGTTGATGACCCGGGCCCGGCGCTCCCGGTCCGCCTCCGCCTGCCGTGCCATCGAGCGCTTCATGGTCTCCGGCAGCGACACGTCCTTGATCTCGACCCGGTCGACGCTCACTCCCCATCCGAGCGCGGGGCTGTCGATCATCAGCTCCAGACCCTGGTTGAGCTTCTCGCGGTTGGACAGCAGATCGTCGAGCTCGCTCTTGCCGATGATCGAGCGCAGCGAGGTCTGCGCCATCTGCGAGACGGCGAAGCGGTAGTCCTCGACGCTGACGATGGCATCGGCCGCGTCCACGACCTTGAAGTAGACGACGGCGTCCACGCGGACCGTGACGTTGTCCCGTGTGATGCCCTCCTGGGCCGGCACGGGCATCGTCACGATCTGCATGTTCACCTTGTGCATCCGGTCCACGACCGGAACGATCATGGTGAAGCCGGGCTCACGGACACGGTCCCGCAGCCGGCCGAGGCGGAAGACCACGCCCCGCTCGTACTGCTTGATGACTCTGGCCCCGGCCATGACGTAGACCACGCAGGCAGATCCTGCTGCCAGACCCGCCGCCACCAGTTCCTCGACCATCGCGGCACCCCCTGATGTCAAGCGCCCGGAGGTTCGTCCGTAGGTGATTCAACGGTATTCCTGTGGTGTACCCCCGGTCGAGCGTCCGTATCCCCTGCGCGGCGGCGCCCGGCGTGCCGCTTCCGCGGAAGTCCGGCAGGGTGGCGATCGGATGGCAGACGACAGACGAGGAGCAGCCATGACCGGTCTTCGGCGTCCCGGCATCGCGGCGGGGGCGGTGCTCCTGGCTCTCGCCGCCGCCGGCTGTTCCGGCCTCGGCCGGACCGCGGTCGGCACCGTCAACTACGAGACCGAGGGCGCACGCGTCATCACTGTGTCGAACCCGCTGGTGACGGGGTGCCACCGGATGGCGCCGACCGGTGCCCACCGGGTCGAGAACGCCACGCTCATCGACATGCTTCTGTACACGACACCGAACTGCACGGGGCCGGGGAGCAACGCGTACACGGGGACGACGCTCTTCAACAACATCGCCCCCGGCACCGCGCCCTGGCGCAGCTACAGCTTCGTCCACTGAACTGAGCTAGGACCTCGCCCGCCCGGTGACGAGGGCGAGAAGCCGGGCCGTACGGTCCCGGCGGACCCGGGCGATGACCGCGAGCGGGATCGCCACCAGGAGCGGGGTGAACCAGTACTCCCCGCCGAAGACGGTCACCTGGGTGACGAAGGCGCCGATCATCAGGCCGATCAGCGCGAGCGCCGAGACCCCGGACAGGACGGGGATCACAAGCGCCACGGCCCCGGCCAGTTCCAGCGCCCCGACCAGGTACATGAACCAATCGCCGAAGCCGATCTCGTCGAACCCCGCCGCGGCCGACTCGTGCCCGATGAGCTTCGGGACCGCGCTCGGGACGGCGAGGAAGAGTGCGATCAGGATCTGCAGCGAGAGCACGGCGAGGTGGGTGCGGCGGCTCGTGGGCGCGCCGTACGAGGTGATCGTGGCGCCCGAGGCGTTCGTGCCGGCGTCGGCACCCGTGGTGGCGGCGGTCGAGCGGTGAGTGGACATCGAGGTTCCTCCGTCGGGGCGGGGTGGGTGGCGGAGCGCGCAGGACTTGCGGTGCGTTGCCCTGCGCTTCCACGGAGTCAGACCGGCGACGGATCCGGAACTCATCGCCTCCGCGGCGGCTCGTCCGGCGGAAACGGGGTAGACCCTGGTCGGGGGACATCCTGGTGGGAAAGAGGCGATGGCCATGCGCACCGGGAACGAGCCGACGACCGCGCGCAGCCCCCTTCGCCTGCGGTTCTGGCTGAGTGTGTGGGGGCTGCTCTGGGCCGTCGCGGGCACGGCCTTGTTCGCGCTCGCCGAGCGGCCGGGCTGGGCGATCACCTGCGCGGTGCTGTGCCTGATCATCGCGGCCGATCTGATGGTGGTGGTGCACCGGCTCCACCAGGGGCCGCACTATCAGCCGGGCCCCGGCATCCCGCCGTACGAACCCGATCACGGCGACAACGGGCCGTACCGCCGTCCCACCCCCGGGCCGCCGCCCTCCCGGGACCACGCCCCGGACCACTGAGAGCGCACGGTCCTCACCCCACGGGGCCGGAGTTCAGTTCTCGAAGCGAGCCGCTTCCAGGTACTCCGGCTTGGGGTCGAGCGCCGCGGCCAGCCGGAAATGCCGGATGGCCTGCTCCGGGCGGCCGGAGCGCTGGAAGGTGCGCGCGAGCGCGAAGTGCGCGAAGGCATTGTCCGGCTCGTGGTCCACGATGTGCTGGAACTCGCGCTCGGCGGCCCTCAATTGCGCCGCCGCGAAGTAGGCGCGGGCTCGCAGCAGGCGCGCCGCTCTGCTCTCCGGGTGGGCGGCGATCACCGAGTCGAGCAGCTTGATGGCGCCGCGTGGGTCCCTCGCCGCGAGCAGGTGCTCTGCCGCGCGGAAATCGATGACGTGAGTCGCCGGGTTCGTCTCGGACACGCTCGCATCCTTCCCCTCGCCGCGGCGATTCAACATCCCCCGGGGCACCCCTATTCCGGTCATCGGACCGCGACCGTCCGGACGATCAGAACGCGAGGACCGCCAGCGTCAGCCCGATGAACACCGCCATCACCCCCACGAGCACGAAAGCGCGGTCGACACGTCCGCGCTCATGGCCGAGCAGGACGACATCGCGCGGGTCGTCGGTGTCGTACGAGATCCGGACAGTGGAGCCGGGGGTGAGGGGCCGCCCGCGGCCCGGCGGGGCGGGTGCGGGGACCTCCACGACCCGGCCGTCCCCGGTCTCGTACTGGAGCAGCGGCCGGTCGGCGCCGGGGGCGGCGGGCTTGACGAGCGCGACGGCGGTGCCGCCCCGTGCCGTGATCCGCCGGGTGCGGTGCAGGCCGTACGCACCGGCGAGCAGCGCCACGACCCCGCCGAGGAGGGTGAAACCCGCGAAGACGATCAGCGCCGTGTCCATACCGTCAGTCATGGTGGCGCACCTCCCCGGACGGGGTGTCCTTTTCGGGCTACGTATACGGCGCCCTGACGGCGGACGGTGCTACGAAGGGCGGGCGCGCTCCTCCAGGATCGCCCACACCTCACGGACCTGCGGTTCCAGCAACTCCAGCGGCCCGTCGTTGTCGATGACGAGGTCCGCGACGGCGCGCCGCTCCTCGCGCGTCACCTGCGCCGCCATCCGGGCCCGCGCATCGGACTCGCTCATTCCGCGCAGTCGGACGAGCCGGTCGAGCTGGGTCTCCGGGGACGCGTCCACGACCACGACCAGGTCGTAGAGCGCCGCCAGCCCGTTCTCGGCGAGCAGCGGCACATCGTGGACGACGACCGCGTCAGGCCGGGCGGCGGCCTCCAGCTCGGCCGAGCGTGCCCCGACGAGCGGATGCACGATGGCGTTGAGCTCGGCCCTGCGGGCCTCGTCCGCGAAGACGATCGAGCCGAGTTTCGGCCGGTCCAGGGTGCCGTCGGCGGCGAGGATCTCGGACCCGAACGCCTCGACGACGGCCGCGAGGCCGGGCGTGCCGGGCTCGACGACCTCCCGGGCGATCCTGTCGGCGTCGATCAGCACCGCCCCGTACGACACGAACAGTCGCGACACTTCGCTCTTGCCGGCGCCGATTCCACCGGTCAGGCCCACCTTCAGCATGGGCGGAAGCTTAAGGGCCGCTCTCCGCGCCCGTCCCTGCACCCCTGGAGTTCGCCCTCCTAGGGTTTGTCCTCCTCTAGGGTTTGTCTTCCTCGCGCTCGGCGAGGAAGCGCTCGAACTCCCGGCCGATCTCGTCGGCGGAGGGCAGGTCGACGGGCTCGGCCACGAGACTGCCGCGTGTCTCCGCGCCCGCCATCGCGTCGTACTGGTGCTCGAGCCCCTGGACCAGGCTCACCAGCTCCTCGTCGCCCTCGCCGATCTGGCGGTCGATCTCTGTCTGGGTCCGCTGGGCCTGGACGCGCAGGGCGTGTGCGACGTCCGGCAGCACCAGTCCCGTCGCGGCCGTGATCGCTTCGAGCGCGGTGAGCGCCGCGTCGGGGTAGGACGAGCGGGCGACGTAGTGCGGTACGTGCGCGGCGACGCCGAGGACGTCGTGTCCGGACTGCATCAGCCGGTACTCGACGAGCGCCTCCGCGCTGCCCGGCACCTGGGCCTCGTCGAAGGGGCTGCGATGGCCGGGCATGAGGTCGGTGCGGTTGCCGTGCGGGGTGATGCCGACGGGGCGGGTGTGCGGGACGCCCATGGGGATGCCGTGGAAGTTCACGGACAGGCGCACGCCGAGCCGCTCGACGATCTGCCGTACGGCGGCGGCGAAGCGCTCCCACTCGACATCCGGCTCGGGCCCCGAGAGCAGCAGGAAGGGCGCGCCCGTGGCGTCCTGGACCAGCCGGACCTCGATGACGGGGGTCTCGTACGCCGTCCAGCGGTCACGCCGGAAGGTCAGCAGCGGCCTGCGCGCACGGTAGTCGACGAGCCGGTCGTGGTCGAACCGCGCGACCACCTGGTGCGGAAGCGAGTCCAGCAGCGACTCGACGATCTGCTCACCGGTCTCCCCCGCGTCGATGTATCCGTCGAAGTGGTAGAGCATGACCAGTCCGGCCGACTCCTGCGCGAGCGCCATGTCGACGACGGCCAGGCCCTTGGGCTCCCACTCGTACAAACCCTGCGGATCAACCACGGTTACCGCTCCTCCTCGTGTCCGTACGGAAGAACGCCCTGCACCCGGGCGGGAATTCCCTGCCCGTGAGCCGTTCTCGACGGCGTGTGACCGGCTCGATCGGAGACGAAGGCGTGAGGAGGGGACGGCGTGAGGAGGGGACGGCACGTGGAGCGGACGGCACGTGGAGCGGACGCGGCGCGCGGGGGCCGAAAGCGCACCGCCCGAAAGCGCGCGAACGCGAACGAGGCCCGCCCCCGAAGGGAACGGGCCTCGTCGTCAGCCGGTGATCAGCTGGGGGTCAGAGCCTCAGCTCTGGCCGCCGGCCAGCTTCTCGCGGAGCGCGGCCAGGGCCTCGTCCGACGCCAGGGCGCCGGAGTTGTCGTCCGACTCCGAGGAGTACGAACCACCCTGCGGCGCGGCGGCCGGAGCGGCGGCGCCGCCCTCGGCAGCGGCGGCCTCGTCGGCCTCGCGGCTCTTGATGACCTGGGCCTGGTGCTGCTCGAAGCGCTGCTGCGCCTCGGCGTACTGGCCCTCCCACGCCTCGCGCTGGGTCTCGAAGCCCTCGAGCCAGTCGTTGGTCTCCGGGTCGAAGCCCTCGGGGTAGATGTAGTTCCCCTGGTCGTCGTACGACGCGGCCATGCCGTACAGCGTCGGGTCGAACTCGACCGAGGCCGGGTCGGCACCGAAGGACTCGTTGGCCTGCTTCAGGGACAGCGAGATCCGGCGACGCTCGAGGTCGATGTCGATGACCTTGACGAAGATCTCGTCGTTGACCTGGACGACCTGCTCCGGGATCTCCACGTGGCGCTCGGCCAGCTCGGAGATGTGGACCAGACCCTCGATGCCCTCGTCCACGCGGACGAACGCACCGAACGGAACGAGCTTGGTGACCTTACCCGGGACGACCTGGCCGATCTGGTGCGTACGGGCGAACTGCTGCCACGGGTCCTCCTGCGTCGCCTTCAGCGACAGGGAGACACGCTCGCGGTCCATGTCCACGTCGAGAACCTCGACGGTGACCTCCTGGCCGACCTCGACGACCTCGGACGGGTGGTCGATGTGCTTCCAGGACAGCTCGGAGACGTGCACCAGGCCGTCGACGCCACCCAGGTCCACGAAGGCACCGAAGTTGACGATCGAGGAGACCACACCGGAGCGGACCTGACCCTTCTGCAGGGTCGTGAGGAACGTCTGGCGGACTTCGGACTGGGTCTGCTCCAGCCAGGCGCGGCGGGACAGGACCACGTTGTTGCGGTTCTTGTCCAGCTCGATGATCTTGGCCTCGAGCTCCTTGCCGACGTACGGCTGGAGGTCGCGGACGCGGCGCATCTCGACCAGGGAGGCCGGGAGGAAGCCACGGAGGCCGATGTCGAGGATGAGACCACCCTTGACGACCTCGATGACGGTACCGGTGACGATGCCGTCCTCTTCCTTGATCTTCTCGATGGTGCCCCAGGCACGCTCGTACTGGGCGCGCTTCTTCGAGAGGATCAGGCGGCCTTCCTTGTCCTCCTTCTGGAGGACAAGGGCCTCGATCTCGTCGCCGACGGCCACGACCTCGTTGGGGTCGACGTCGTGCTTGATCGAGAGCTCGCGGCTCGGGATGACACCTTCGGTCTTGTAACCGATGTCGAGCAGGACCTCGTCCCGGTCGACCTTCACGATGACGCCGTCGACGATGTCGCCGTCGTTGAAGTACTTGATCGTCTCGTCGATCGCGGCGAGGAAGGCTTCCTCGTTACCGATGTCGTTGACCGCAACCTGCGGGGTGGTGGCGGTGGTCTCGGTGCTGCTCGTCATGTGGGAAAGGGCTCCGGTACGGACATTGAGTCGTAGGTACTGCTACGCCGAGAGCCCGTATCGCAGCTGATGAAGCCGGACAGCCAAGGAAGCGCCAACCCGAGAGGAATGGCGCCTCGAGAACCGAGGGGACATACAACAGATGCGAGCGCGGCCTGCTCCGTCTGAGGCGCACAAGCCCGCAGCGCAACCTTTAGCATAAGGGGGCGGCAGGGCACGGTCAATGCGCGAAGCCCCCACCGGGGGCGGAACGGCCCATACCCGGCGCAACTCGCTGTCCGACAGGGCCGCATACTGGTGCGCGACGCGTACGGCGACACTCGGTGCATCGACACTCGGACGCCTACGGCAGCACCCACCGGGCGCGGCTTCAGCAACGTACAACGACGGGCGAGATGATCCAAGGGTACGAACCGGACGACCAGCCGGGGCCGGAACCGGAGTACGAACCGGAGGCCACCCGGCGTGCCGCAGGCGACGCGGAGAGCAGCCGGGCCAGCCGCGGCTGGTGGGACCGCAACGCGGACGAGTACCAGCACGAGCACGGGACGTTCCTCGGCGACGACCGCTTCGTCTGGGGGCCGGAAGGGCTCGACGAGGCGGAGGCGCGGCTGCTCGGGCCCGCGGAGTCGCTGAAAGGCAAGGACGTCCTGGAGATCGGGGCCGGTGCGGCGCAGTGCTCGCGCTGGCTGGCCGCACAGGGCGCGCGCCCGGTGGCGCTCGACCTCTCGCACCGCCAGTTGCAGCACGCCCTGCGCATCGGCGGCGGCTTCCCGCTCGTCGAGGCGGACGCCGGGGCGCTGCCCTTCGCCGACGGCTCCTTCGACCTGGCCTGCGCCGCCTATGGGGCGGTGCCGTTCGTGTCCGACCCGGTGGCGGTCTTCCGCGAGGTGGGGCGGGTCCTGCGACCGGGCGGCCGGTGGGTCTTCTCGGTGACGCATCCGATCCGCTGGGCGTTCCCCGACGAGCCGGGGCCCGAGGGCCTGAGCGTGGCGGCCTCGTACTTCGACCGCACGCCCTACGTCGAGCAGGACGAGCGAGGGCGTGCCGTCTATGTGGAGCACCATCGGACGATCGGCGACCGGGTGCGGGACGTGGTGGCCGGGGGCTTCCGGCTGCTGGACCTGGTCGAGCCGGAGTGGCCCGCGTGGAACCACCAGGAGTGGGGCGGCTGGTCGCCGCTGCGCGGGAATCTGATCCCGGGGACGGCGATCTTCGTCTGCGAGCGGGACTGAGCGCCCTCCTCGCCGCCGAGGACGCGTCGCAAGGATCCGCCAGTCACAGGATCTCCAGTCGCAGGGATTTGTCATACGAACTACGGGCTCTGTGGATGACGCACACGACCGCCGGCGACGGGCATACGACACTGACGGCATGATCCGAACCGACGCACTCGACGCGCTTCCCGTACGCACCGCCCTGCCCGCGCTGGAGCGGGCCCTGGCGGAACACGGGACGGCGGTGCTGTGCGCGCCGCCCGGCACGGGGAAGACGACGCTCGTGCCGCTCGCGCTGGCCGAGCGGGGTGCACGGGTCGTGGTCGCCGAGCCGCGCCGGATCGCCGCGCGGGCGGCGGCGCGGCGCATGGCGTGGCTGCTGGGCGAGCAGACCGGCGGGCGGGTCGGCTTCACCGTGCGCGGGGAGCGAGCCGTGTCCCGGGAGACGGTCGTCGAGGTCGTCACCACGGGTGTGCTGCTCCAGCGTCTCCAGCGGGACCAGGAGCTGCCCGGCGCCGATGTCGTGATCCTCGACGAGTGCCATGAGCGGCATCTGGACGCGGACACGGTGGCGGCGTTCCTGCTCGACGTCCGCGAGACGCTGCGGCCGGAGCTGCGGCTGGTGGCGGCATCGGCCACGACGGACGCCGCCGGGTGGGCGCGGCTGCTGGGCGGTGCTCCGGTGGTCGAGGCCGAGGGGGTCGCGCATCCGGTGGAGGTGGTCTGGGCGCCCCCGGCCCGGCCGGTGCGTCCGCCGCACGGGATGCGGGTGGATCCGGCGCAGCTGGCGCATGTGGCGTCGGTGGTGCGGCGGGGGCTGGCCGAGCGCACGGGTGACGTGCTGTGTTTTCTGCCCGGTGCCGGGGAGATCGCCCGGGTCGCCGGGCTGCTCGCGGATGCGGACGCCGACGTGCTTCAGGTGCACGGCCGGGCGCCGGCGGCGGTGCAGGACGCGGTGCTCGCCGGTTCCGGCGACGGCCGCCGCCGGGTCGTGCTGGCGACGTCGGTCGCGGAGTCGTCGCTGACCGTCCCGGGTGTGCGGGTCGTCGTCGACTCGGGCCTCGCACGTGAGCCGCGCACCGATCACGCCCGGGGCATCGGCTCGCTGACGACCGTACGGGCGTCGCAGGCGGCGGCGCGGCAGCGCGCCGGCCGGGCGGGGCGCGAGGCACCGGGCACGGTCTACCGCTGCTGGTCGGAGGCGGAGTACGGGCGGCTGCCGCGCTTCCCGGCGCCGGAGATCCGGATCGCGGACCTGACGGCGTTCGCACTCCAGGCGGCCTGCTGGGGCGATCCGGACGCCTCGGGTCTCGCCCTGCTGGACCCCCCTCCCGGTGGCGCGATGGCCGCGGCCCGCTCGGTGCTCTCCGCGATCGGCGCGGTCGACGCGTCGGGCCGTGCCACGGAGCGCGGCGCACGGATGTCCCGCATGGGCCTGCACCCCCGGCTCGCCCGCGCCCTGGTCGACGGCGGGCCCGAGGTGGGCGTCCGGCGCGCCGCCGAGGTGGTGGCGCTGCTGAGCGAGGAGCCGCCGCGGGAGTACGGCGACGACCTCGCCGCCGCCTGGCGAGCGGCCCGCCGAGGCGGCGACGCGTACGGTGCGCTCTGGCGCGCGGAGGCGAGGCGGCTGGAGAACGCGGCCGCCTCCGAGGCCGGGCGGCGGACGGGACAGCTCTCCGATGACACCGTCGCCGGGTTCGTCGCCGCGCTCGCCTTCCCCGAGCGGGTCGCCCGCGGCCGGGGCGAGGGCGCCTATCTGATGGTCTCCGGGACGGGCGCCGAGCTCGGTGAGGGCTCGCGGCTGCGCAGTGCGCCGTGGCTCGCCGTGGCCGTCGCGGACCGGCCCGCGCACGCCGCATCGGCGCGGGTGCGGCTCGCGGCCGTCGTGGACGAGGAGACGGCGCGTACGGCCGCCTCGCATCTGCGGAGCAGCGGCGAGGAGGTGCACTGGGAGGACGGCGACGTCGTCGCCCGGCAGGTCGAGCGACTGGGCGCGGTGGAGCTGGCCGTGCGCCCGCTGAAGGAGCCAGGCCCCGGCCTCGTGCGCCACGCCCTGCTGGAGGGGCTGCGCCGCGAAGGGCTCGGGCTGCTGTCCTGGTCCCGGGATGCGGGTGCGCTGCGGCAGCGGCTGGCGTTCGTGCACCGGGTGCTCGGCGCCCCCTGGCCTGACGTGTCGGACGGCGCCCTGCTGGAGCGCGCCGCAGAGTGGCTGGAGCCTGAGCTGTCCCGGGCGCGCCGCCGGGCGGACCTGGCCCGTATCGACGTCGGTCAGGCGCTCCAGCGGCTGCTCCCCTGGGCGAGCGGCGAGGCGGCCCGGCTCGACGAGCTCGCGCCGGAGCGGATCGAGGTGCCGAGCGGCTCGCGGATACGGGTCGACTACGGCGGTGAGCAGCCCGTGCTGGCGGTGAAGCTCCAGGAGGTCTTCGGGCTCCAGGAGACGCCGCGCCTCGCCGGAGTCCCCGTACTCGTCCATCTTCTCTCCCCCGCCGGGCGGCCCGCCGCCGTCACCGCGGACCTGGCCTCGTTCTGGCGGGAGGGATACCGGGCGGTGCGGGCGGAGCTGCGCGGGCGCTATCCGAAGCACCCGTGGCCGGAGGACCCGACGACGGCGGAGCCGACGCGCAGGACCAACCGGGGCGCCGCACGGGACGTCGGACGCTGATCGGACGTCGGAGGGTGACCGGGCGCCGGAGGGTGACCGGACGCCGGAGGGTGACCGGATGTCGGACGCCGGCGAGATGTCAGACGCTGACCGGCTCCGGGGTGCGCTCCTCCACGGCGGGTCCTTCCGGCCGCCTGGAGCGCGCCTCCAGCCAGAGCGAGAGCACGAGCAGGCCCGCGCCGAGGGTCAGGAAGCTCCACGGCAGATAAGAGACGAGCAGCAGCACCAGCGTGCGGTTCGAGGACACGAGCTCGACGGTGTAGTCGATGTAGTCCTCGCGCATCTTCACATGGCCGGAGAAGGCCGTGACCTTGTCCCGGCCGCCCAGCAGGGAGCCGCCGCGCAGCTCCTCGCTGTGGATCTCCTCGCCGTTGACGGGGGCGCCGGTGAGGGGCTCGACCCAGAACATCCGCTTCGTCGTGTACCAGCGGGTGGTACCGGTCTGCTTCTCCAGGGTCGTCGCGTCGATGCCGGGCAGCGGCATCACCTTCGGGTACGGGACCTTGGTCCACGGGATCGTCTGCTCGAAGTAGTAGACCTCCAGGCCCCGGAAGGTCCTCGTCCCCTTGTAGTGGATGGGGGCGGAGGTGCGGGTCTGGGCGTCGAAGTACTCGTAGTCCCGCTTCTCGGTCAGGAAGGGCCATTTGAACTCGATGCCCTCGCGCCGGACCGCGTCACCGTCGACCATCTCGCCGGTCGCGTGCACGGGCGCCTGGGTGTGGGCGTCGAAGATGTAGCGCTCGGGGATCTGGGAGACCATCTTGCCGTCGGGGCCCTCGACGTACGACAGCGAGTCCCACACGACGACGTCCCGTCCGGCGTCCCGCTCGATCTTCGCCGACTCCTCGACGTTCCCCTTGAGGGTCTGGACGATGGTGACCTTCTCGACTTCCTTCGCCTCCATCGTGTCGTACTGGAGCAGGGTCGCGGGCTTCGCCTCCAGCACCATCTCCTGGTACTGGCTGGGCGGGATCTTCGCGAGCCGCGGGAAGGCGTACCAGCGCAGTACCGGCGCGAGGGCGGCGAAGAAGACGGCGAAGGCGAGGAGGACGAGGCTGGCTCGGCGGTGCATGGCGGCGGGTCCTCCCACTACTTCTTGAGGCCGGGGACGGTGGTGTACAGCGGCTGGGGCGAGGTCTCCCCGGGGGGTACGTCCATCACGGCGATGAGCAGCATGACGAGGAGCACCGGGGCCAGCCCGATGGCGGCGGCGGCAAGGGCGCGCATGGTCGGCCTCCCGGGGCACGGATCTGATACAGCGTCAGACGCGAGGGCGGGGGCACCGTAGCAACGTGGCGGCGAGATGAGAACACGTCTCACCGCATCCGGCGACGGCACCGCCCCTTCACCGGGTGCGGTGAAGGGGCGGCGATGTGCGCGACGGCGGGGTCCGGGGAGACAGCGCCTAGGGGGTCGGGGTGGCGGGGGCGCTCGGCTCGGCCGGCGGCGCGGCGACCTGGAGCTCGATGGTGAGCGTCGCGCCGCCAGGTGCGGTGAGGCGGAGCAGGAACGTGCCCGTCTGGTCGTCGGCGTAGATCTTCGGCAGGACGAGGGCACCGTCGGCGCCGGTCCTCAGCTCGGTCAGGGTCCGGACCGGGTTGCCCTCGGCGTCCTTGAAGTACGGCCCCTTGGTGTTCTCGGCCGGGTCGTCGGCCGCGGTGATCATGGTGGCGGTGACCGACACACCCGCGGCGGCGGCACCGTCGAACGCGGCCCTGACCTCGACCGCGTCGGCGAACTCGGCGCCCGGCGCCGCGGTCAGCTCCTTGTCGCCGGCCCTGGTGAGCTCGTCGGCCTGGCGCTGGGTGACGGTCGCCGTCCGGTCCAGGCGGGGGGCCACCCGGCCGGCGACGGTGACGCGCACGGTGAAGTCACCGGTCCGCTCTCCCGCGAGGAGCGCGGGCGCCACGGCAACACCGTCCGCCCCGGTGCGTACGACGACGGAGCGGCGGTCCCCGCTGAAGCGGGCGTCCGTGTCACCGACGACCTCGACGACCAGACTGGCGCCGGGAACGGCGAGCCCTCGGGCGTTCTTCGCGCGGGCCTTGACGGGCTGCGCGAACTCCTGGCCCGCGACGGCGGTGAGCTGCCCTCCGGCCGCGTCCTCGACCACGGTGACGGTCTCGGTCGGCGACGGGGCGGGCGGCGTGGTGGCACCGCCGCCCGGCTTCGTCGGCGGCGGCGTCATGGGCGGGGTCGTCGTGGGCGGCGGCGTCGGGCTGGGGGTACCGACAGGCTGCGAGGGGCCGGCGCTGGGGCCAGGGGTGACGGGTGCGGTCGGCGAGGGGCTCGCACCGGAGGAACTGTCGCTGCGGCCGACGGGCAGCACGCCCGTGCCGTCCGGGACCTGGTGGGTGCCGCGCTTGTAGTACTCGAACCAGGACAGCACCGTCCGCAGGTACTCCTGCGAGTGGTTGTAGCTCAGGATCGCCCGGTCCAGATCGGACGGCACGGACAGATCACGGCCGCCGGCGCAGAGGTACTTGCCGGCCGCGAGGGCTGCGTCGTAGATGTTGTTCGGGTCCTTGCGGCCGTCACCGTTGCCGTCCTGGCCCCAGCCGGCCCAGGTGGACGGGATGAACTGCATCGGCCCGACAGCCCGGTCGTGGGTGCGGTCACCGTCGTACGCGCCGTCGTCGGTGTCCGAAATGTTCGCAAAGCCCACGCCGTTGAGGACCGGGCCGAGGATCGCGGAGGTCGTCGTGCCGTTGGCGTCGACACGACCGCCGCGCGCCTGGCCCGACTCGACCTTGCCGATCGCCGCGAGCAGTTGCCAGGGCAGCCGGCAGGCGGGGTCGGAGGCCGCCAGGGCTGCCTCCGCCTGCTTGTAGGCGCCCAGCACGGTGGCCGGTATGCCCGCTTCGGCCGGACCTGTCGCGACCGGCAGATTGATGGAAGCGCCCGGCTTGTTCGGGGTGTTGAGCGGGGGCAGGTCCGTGTAGTACGGGGAGTTGCCGGTGGCCGAGGTCTCCGGGGGCGTGGCCGACTCGGACGCACTGCCCTCTCCTCCGGTCGTGGTGGGCGTGACACCCGGCGCCTGTGACGCGGAGAGCGCCGCCACGGCGGCCGCGGCCACTGCGGTGGTGGTTGCTCCCTTGCGCAGCCGGCGGCCGAATAGCGCTGCCATACGCCTGTTCCCTCCCCAAAGACGACTGTCCGCGCTCCCCGCGCATTGACTCAGGTGACACTACGGCAACTGAGGACGCGGTAACACCGTGCCCCCGGCCGCACTTGTCTGCTTTTCACCCGGTGGTCACCCATACTGGGCGGCATTGCTCGACGTCGGACGCACAGGGAGAGCACGTCATGCCGTTCACGCTCAGCCACGCCGCGGCAGTGCTGCCGGTGATCCGGAGGAACGGCACGGCTCGCGGTCCGCTGATCGCGTCGGCCCTCGTCGCGGGGTCACTGTCGCCGGACGCGACCTATTTCACGGCAAGCGCACTTCCGGGTGCCATGGAGTTCGGGGCGGTGACGCACGGGCTGCCCGGGGTGCTGACGGTGGATCCGCTCATCACGGCGGTGCTCGTGGGGCTCTGGCTGCTGATCCGCGACCCGCTGGTGGCGCTGCTGCCGCCCGGCCGGCAGGGGCGGGTGCACACGCTGCTGCGGGGCCGGCCGCGGCTCGACCGGTCGCCGGCGGCCGTGGGGTTCTGGTTCTACGTGTCCGCGGTGCTCGGGGCGGCGACGCACGTGGTGTGGGACGCGTTCACCCACTTCGACCGCTGGGGCATGCGGATGCTGCCGGTGCTCGGTGAGGTGGTGGCGGGCTTCCCCCTCTATACGTACACGCAGTACGGCAGTTCGGCGCTGGCGCTGATCGGCATCGCCTGGTTCACGGGCTCGGCGCTGCGGCGGGTTCCGGTGACGCCGCGGCCGGCGTCGGTTCCGCTGCTCGGGCGCGGCGAGCGGCGGGCGGCGGCAGTGCTGATCGGGGTGTGCCTGCTGCTGGGCGTCGTGCACCGGTGCGTGCGCTGGTACCTGTACTGGGGCCGTATCGAGACACCGCTCGACCTCGTCCCGACGGCGTGCTTCGGCGCGGGGGCGGGGCTCGCGGCAGGAACGGTGCTGTACGGCGCCGCCGTCCACCTCCGCGCCCGCCGCCGCGCCACTTCTCCCGCACCGGCGCCGGCCCAGCCCGCCGACCCCGACCGGGCGGGCGTCTCCTGACCCACGCGTCTCCGGCCACGGGCCGGCGGGTGGCACGACCACCACGCTCAACGCCCTGGCAACGGCCTCCCCCGAGCAGACGATCCGCACCGGAGGGACGACCGGTACCGACCACGCCCGGCCCGGCAAGGGGCCGTGCCGCCGGCCCCGCAGGGGACGGCGGCAAACACCGGGCACCCAATTCGGGCGGGCCTTGTACGCCGCCGACCCCGAGGAGCCGAGCCCGGAGGGGCCCCGGGACCCGCACCCACCACACCGGACACGCCCGCACACCCCGCACCCCCGACACCGGATGTCCCGTCCACACGCACCCGGGCCAGGCGGGCCCCCGCCCCGGGGGCCGACGGGGCCACCGCCCCCGTCGCAAGTGAGGTCAGTGCGCCGCGGATTCCCAGTCCGGGCCCACGCCCACCGAGACGTCCAGCGGGGCCCTCAGGTCCACCGCCGTGGACATCTCGTGGCGGACGATCTCCTCGACCCGGTCCCGCTCGCCCGGAGCGAGCTCCAGGACGATTTCGTCGTGGACCTGGAGCAGCATCCGGGACTCCAGCCCCGCCGCCCGCAGCGCGGCGTCCACGCGGACCATCGCGAGCTTGACGATGTCCGCGGCGGTGCCCTGGATCGGCGCGTTCAGCGCCATCCGCTCGGCCGCCTCGCGACGCTGTCGGTTGTCGCTGTTGAGGTCCGGCAGATAGCGCCGCCGGCCCAGCATCGTCGCCGTGTACCCCGTCGCCCGGGCCTCGTCCACGGCACGCCGCAGATAGTCCCGGACCCCGCCGAAGCGCTCGAAGTACGTGTCCATCAGCGCCCGCGCCTCGGCCGCCTCGATGTTGAGCTGCTGGCTGAGGCCGAACGCCGAGAGGCCGTACGCCAGCCCGTACGACATCGCCTTGATCTTGCGCCGCATCTCCGCGTCGACGGCGGACCGCTCGACGCCGAACACCTGGGACGCCACGGTCGTGTGCAGGTCCTCGCCGGAGGTGAACGCCTCGATGAGGCCCTCGTCCTCGGACAGATGGGCCATGACCCGCAGCTCGATCTGGCTGTAGTCCGCGGTCATCAGGGCGTCGAAGCCCTCGCCCACCACGAAGCCGCGCCGGATCGCCCGGCCCTCGTCCGTGCGCACCGGCACATTCTGCAGGTTGGGGTCGGTCGACGAGAGCCGTCCCGTCGCCGCGACCGTCTGGCTGAAGGTGGTGTGGATCCGCCCGTCCGCCGCGATGGTCTTGATCAGGCCCTCGACGGTGGAGCGCAGCCGCGCCTGCTCGCGGTGGCGCAGCATGATCACCGGGAGCTCGTGGTCGGTCTGGCCGGCCAGCCAGGCCAGCGCGTCCGCGTCCGTCGTGTAACCGGTCTTGGTCTTCTTCGTCTTGGGCAGGTTCAGCTCGCCGAAGAAGACTTCCTGGAGCTGCTTGGGCGAGCCCAGGTTGAACTCGTGGCCCACCGAGGCGTGCGCCTCCTTCACGGCCTGCTGCACGGCGCCCGCGAACTGGAGCTCCATCCCCTCCAGATGTGCGCGGTCGGCGGCGATGCCGTGCCGCTCCATCCGGGCGAGCAGCAGAGAGGTGGGCAGCTCCACGTCGTGCAGCAGTCCGACCGCGCCGACCTCTTCGAGACGGGAGCGGAACGCCTCGCCCAGGTCGAGGACCGCGCGGGCCTGCGCCATCAGCGCGTCCGCCTCGGCCTGCTCGTCCTCGGTGCCGAAGGCGAGCTGCCCGTCGGCCGCGGCCGGGGCCAGCTCACGGTGCAGGTACTCCACGGACAGGGCGTCCAGTGCGAAGGAGCGGCGGCCCGGCTTGACCAGGTACGCGGCGAGGGCGGTGTCCATCGCGACGCCCGCGATCCCCCAGCCGTGCTCGGGGAAGACCCGCAGCGCGTCCTTGGCGTTGTGCATGACCTTGGGGCGGTCCGGGTCGGAGACCCAGGCGGCGAAGGCCCGCTCGTCGGCCTCGTCGAGCTGGGTCGAATCGAACCAGGCGGCCTTGCCGTCGGCCGCCGCCAGCGCGATCTCGCTGACGTTGCCCACGCCCAGCGCCCAGGAGGCGACGGTGGCGACGCCGAGCGGCTGCGCACCGTGCCGCTCCAGCCACGGGGCCAGCTCACCGGCGCCCAGCACGCTGCCGTCGAGCTCGATTCCGGCGGCCGGGGCCGGTGGCTCGTCCTCGGCCGCGCCCGGGTCGACGGCGAGCAGCCGCTCGCGCAGGCTGGGGTTGCGGATCTCCAGGATCTCCAGGAAGCCCTTCAGCGCCGTGCGGTCGTACGGCGCGCGCTCGAGCTCCTCGACCGGCTTCGGCAGTGCGACGTCGCGCACCAGCTCCGTCAGGTGCCGGTTGAGCTTGACGGCCTCCAGGTGGTCACGCAGCGCCTGCCCGACCTTGCCCTTGACCTCGTCGGCCCGCTCCACCAGCTCCGCGAACGAACCGAACTGGTTGATCCACTTCGTGGCGGTCTTCTCGCCGACGCCGGGGATGCCCGGCAGATTGTCGGACGGGTCGCCGCGCAGGGCGGCGAAGTCCGGGTACTGCTGCGGGGTCAGCCCGTACTTCTCCTGGACCTTCTCCGGGGTGAAGCGGGTCAGCTCGGAGACGCCCTTCGTCGGGTAGAGCACGGTCACATGGTCGGAGACCAGCTGGAAGGAGTCCCGGTCGCCGGTGACGATCAGCACCTCGAAGCCCGCGGCCTCCGCCTGGGTGGCGAGGGTGGCGATGATGTCGTCGGCCTCGAAGCCGTCCACCGCGAACCGCACCGCGTTCATCGTGTCCAGCAGCTCGCCGATCAGCTCGACCTGGCCCTTGAACTCATCAGGGGTCGAGGACCGGTTCGCCTTGTACTCGGGGAAGTCCTGGGAGCGCCAGGTCTTGCGGGACACGTCGAAGGCCACCGCGAAGTGCGTGGGCGCTTCGTCGCGCAGCGTGTTCGCCAGCATCGACGCGAAGCCGTAGATGGCGTTGGTCGTCTGGCCGCTCGCGGTCGTGAAGTTCTCCGCGGGCAGCGCGAAGAACGCCCGGTACGCCAGGGAGTGCCCGTCCATGAGGAGCAGGCGCGGACGGGTTTCGTCTGGGGTCTTCTTCGATGCTGTCTCAGCCACGCACACGATCCTGCCACGGACCGCTGACAAAGCCGCCCACGGCGACGGACGGGCGCCCGCCGGCAGGTACCCGCCGGCAGGTGCCCGGCGACCGGCAGGACCGGCTGTCACCGGGGCGTGACACCATCTCCCGAGAACAAGCGCACAGCATCCGTCCCCGCGCTCGAAGAGGAGCACGATGGCCACCAAGCCGCCCGAAGGTGACCCGGTCCAGGACGCCCCGCAGGTCGAGGCGGTCCAGCGCGCCGCGGCAGGGCTGCCCGCGATCGGGCACACCCTGCGGATCGCGCAGCGGCAGATGGGGATGCGGCGCACCGCGCAGACCCTGCTCAAGGTGAACCAGAAGGACGGGTTCGACTGTCCCGGCTGCGCCTGGCCCGAGGGTGACAAGCGGCACGTGGCGGAGTTCTGCGAGAACGGCGCGAAGGCCGTCGCCGAGGAGGCGACGCTGCGCCGCGTCACTCCCGCGTTCTTCGCGGCGCACCCGCTCGCGGACCTCGCCTCCCGCAGCGGGTACTGGCTGGGCCAGCAGGGCCGTATCACCGAGCCGATGCTTCTGGAAAGAGGGGCCCTGGCCGAGGGCGCCGACCGGTACGAGGCGGTGACGTGGGAGCGGGCGTTCGCGATCATCGCCGAGGAGCTCCGGGCGCTCGCGTCCCCGGACGAGGCTCTTTTCTACACATCGGGCCGCACGAGCAACGAGGCGGCCTTCCTGCTCCAGCTCTTCGCCCGAGAGTTCGGCACGAACAACCTCCCCGACTGTTCGAACATGTGCCACGAGTCCTCGGGCTCGGCCCTCACCGAGACCCTCGGCGTCGGCAAGGGCAGTGTCTCCCTGGAGGATCTGCACCGGGCGGACCTGATCATCGTGGCCGGGCAGAACCCGGGCACGAACCATCCACGGATGCTGTCCGCGCTGGAGAAGGCCAAGCGCTCCGGCGCCCGGATCATCTCGGTGAATCCGCTGCCCGAGGCGGGCCTGGAGAAGTTCAGGAACCCGCAGACCCCGCAGGGACTCCTCAAGGGCACCTCGCTCACCGACCTCTTCCTCCAGATCCGCATCGGCGGCGACCAGGCCCTCTTCCGCCTCCTCAACAGGCTGGTCCTGGAGACGCCCGGAGCCGTCGACGAGGACTTCGTGCGGGAACACACGCACGGGTACGAGGAGTTCGCGGCCGCCGCCCGCGCCGCCGACTGGGACGAGACGCTCGCCGCGACCGGACTGGACCGGGCGGAGATCGAGCGGGCCCTGGCCATGGTCCTCGCGTCGGAGCGCACGATCGTCTGCTGGGCGATGGGGCTGACCCAGCACAAGCACGCGGTCCCCACCATCAGGGAAGTGGTCAACTTCCTGCTCCTGCGCGGCAACATCGGGCGGCCGGGCGCCGGGGTCTGCCCGGTGCGCGGCCACTCCAATGTGCAGGGCGACCGGACGATGGGCATCTTCGAGCGGCCCGCGCCCGCCTTCCTCGACGCCCTGGAGAGGGAGTTCGGTTTCGCACCGCCGCGCCACCACGGCCTGGACGTGGTCCGGTCCATCCGGGCGCTGCGCGACGGCGAGGCGAAGGTGTTCTTCGCCATGGGCGGCAACTTCGTCGGTGCGACCCCGGACACGGAGGTCACGGAGGCCGCGATGCGCCGGGCCCGGCTGACCGTGCACGTGTCGACGAAGCTGAACCGCTCGCACGCGGTCACGGGCGCCCGCGCGCTCATCCTCCCCACGCTGGGCCGCACCGACCGGGACGAGCAGAAGAGCGGCAGGCAGTTCGTGACCGTCGAGGACTCCATGGGCATGGTGCACGCCTCGCGCGGCAATCTGCCGCCCGCGAGCCCGCATCTGCTCTCCGAGCCGGCGATCGTGGCGCGGATGGCGCGCGCCGTGCTCGGCCCCGGATCGGCGACGCCGTGGGAGGAGTTCGAGAAGGACTACGCGACGGTCCGCGACCGGATCGCCCGGGTCGTCCCCGGCTTCGAGGACTTCAACGCACGCATCGCGCACCCGGGGGGCTTCACGCTGCCGCACGCCCCGCGCGACGAGCGCCGCTTCCCCACCGCCACCGGCAAGGCCAACTTCACCGCGGCCCCCGTCGAACACCCCGAGCTGCCGGAAGGCAGGCTGCTGCTGCAGACCCTGCGCTCCCACGACCAGTACAACACCACGATCTACGGGCTCGACGACCGCTACCGCGGGATCAGGGGCGGCCGCCGTGTCGTCCTCGTCCACCCGGCGGACGCCGGGGAGCTGGGTCTGGCCGACGGTTCGTACACGGATCTGGTCAGCGAGTGGACGGACGGCGTGGAGCGCCGGGCGCGCGGCTTCCGGGTCGTGCACTACCCGACCGCCCGCGGCTGCGCCGCCGCGTACTACCCGGAGACCAATGTGCTGGTGCCCCTGGATGCCACCGCGGACACCAGCAACACCCCCGCCAGCAAGTCCGTGGTGGTGCGTCTGGAACAATCACCGGCCGACTGAGCGTTTGCTCAGTCACGTGCAGGAGCGCACGAGCAGACGAACGGACGGAGCCTGGCCCATGGGCGAGCACACCAGCGTGAAGTTCCCGCAAGAGGTCATCGACGAGTACGCCTCGCTCGGCGTCGACCTGCCCGCCCTGTTCTCGGCCGGGCACCTCGGCAACCGGATGGGCGTGCAGATCGTCGAGGCCTCCGCGGACCGGGTCGTCGGCACGATGCCCGTCGAGGGCAACACCCAGCCGTACGGGCTGCTCCACGGCGGCGCCTCGGCCGTGCTCGCGGAGACGCTCGGCTCGGTCGGCTCGATGCTGCACGGCGGTGTCTCCAAGATCGCCGTGGGTGTGGACCTGAACTGCACGCACCACCGGGGTGTCCGCTCCGGTCTGGTCACCGGAGTGGCCACCCCGGTGCACCGGGGCCGCTCGACGGCCACGTACGAGATCGTGATCAGCGACGAGCAGGACAGGCGGGTCTGCACGGCCCGCCTGACCTGCATGCTGCGGGACGTCCGCCCCCAGGACGCGGACAACGTCCCGGGGGCGACGGCCTAGGGCGTGTTGCGAAAGTAGCGTCGTCCGCCCGTAGGGCGGGGCGCGGCGGCGTCTGGTGCGTGCGATCGCAAGGCGGAGGAAGGAGAGCGCAGCGGGCTGCGCCGACGACCGACAACGCCGCGAGCGTGCGTGCCAGACGCCGCCGCGCAGACGGGACTTTCGCAACACGCCCTAGCGGACCGCGACGGCCTAGCGGGCGACGGGCAGGGTGACGCTGCTGAGGCCCGCCCGGACGGCGAGTTCCGTGCCGGCCGGGTGGCGCAGCGTGTAGTCGTGGTCGGTGGAGATCAGCACCACGCCCAGCCGGTGCCCCTTCTTGAAGACGTAGTCCTGCGGCTGCATCCCCCACTCCAGGCGGTACTCCCGGCCTTCGACGACGGGGGTCTGCCACTCGGCGGAGTGCCGGTTGCGGATGTCCACCCAGCCCCGCGACACGATCTTGAAGTCGGTGGTCTCGGTCCGGTGCCGGGTCCGGTAGGCGCAGCCGGTGTCGCCGGGGATGCCCTCGCCGTAGCAGATCTGCTGGGTGGTGTCCGTGACCGTGCCGGCGACGGCGCGGGTGTCGGGGCCGTAGTCGACCAGCAGCGCGGTCACATACGGTGATGAACCGGCGAGCGAGGCCCGTACCGACACTTCCGGGACACCGTTGACCCGCAGATCGGCGGGGAGCGGTCCCGTCGTGTGGGCGAGCCGGTCGGTGCGCGTCGCGTCGGGCCCGGTGACCAGCAGTTCGGCGGGGACGGTCCGGCCCGTGTCGGTCATCGTCTGCCGCACCGGCTTCCCGGGCAGCGGCGAGAGCCGCCCGCCCTCGTTCAGCCGCAGCGTGAGGTCACGGGTTCCGGGCGCGGGCCACTCCCGCTGCTGCCGCCAGCTGAAGTCCGCCTGCTCGACGTCGACACGGGGCGCGGCCAGGGCACCGTTGTCCAGCCCGTAGAGGAAGTGGTCGAACCACTGGTGCAGCTGGTCAAGCCACTCCTCCATGCGCAGCGGCATCGGGTTGACGTGTCCGGCCTGGTGCAGCCACAGCTTGCGCGGGACGTGGTGCTTCTTGAGGGCTTCCCACAACTGGCCGAAGTGCTGGGTCTTCACGTTCCAGTCGTTGCCGCCGTGCACGACGAAGACGCCCGCCTTGATCTTCCGTGCGTCCTTCAGATAGTCCCGCTCCTGCCAGAAGCGGGTGAAGTCGCCGGTCACCCGGTCCTGTCCGGCGGTGAGCCGGTCGAGGACGGGCTTGCAGATCTCCTGGTCGGCGCGGGTGTAGACGTACTT
This sequence comes from Streptomyces sp. FIT100, assembly GCF_024584805.1. Lineage (NCBI taxonomy): Bacteria > Bacillati > Actinomycetota > Actinomycetes > Kitasatosporales > Streptomycetaceae > Streptomyces > Streptomyces sp. FIT100. The sequence goes on from NZ_CP075715.1 coordinate 1,729,189, forward strand.
GGCGAGGACGTCGGCGTCCTCGCCCTGGAAGCCGCCGGGGGCCACGACCCCGCCGCCCGCCCGGTAGTAGTCGTACCAGGAGGAGATCCCGGAGATCGGCACGATCGCCTTGAGGCCCTCGACACCGGTGGTGGCGACGGCGGTCGGCAGGGTGCCGTTGTAGGAGATGCCCATCATCGCCGCGTCCCCGGTCGACCATGCCGCCCCGACGGGCCGGCCGTCCGGGTCCCAGCCTCTCGCCCGCCCGTTGAGCCAGTCGACGGCGGCCTTGGCGCCGAGGGTCTCGTTGCGGCCGCCGGAGGTCGGGCAGCCGGTGGAGCCGCCGCTGCCGAGGCTGTCGAGCTGGGCGACCGCGTAACCGCGTGGCAGGAAGTAGTTGTCCGTGTAGCCGGACCAGACGACGGACGGCCCGCTCCGGGCGAGCGCAGCCGGTGGCGCGTACGGGTCCACGAGCCCGGGGGTCCGCTCCCCGAGCGCGAGCCGCCTGCCCGCCGGAAGCCCGTCCTCGTCCAGGTCGACATTGTGGTTCTGCACGTCGTTGCCGCCGGCCCAGTAGGGGCTCGCCTCGATGATCGTGGCGACGTCGAGCCCCGCGTCCGTCTCCTTCGGCCGCAGGATCCGCATCCGTACGGTGTCGCGACGGCCGTCGCCGTCGCTGTCCACCTCGGTCTCGATGTCGACCTGTTGATATATCGCGTCGGCCCGGGAGAAGACGGGCTGGGTCTCTTCGCCCGCGATGCTCAGGGCGGGGGTGGCGTCCGCCTGCGCGGCGGGGGCGGGAAGGGCCGCGAGGAGGGACACGGCCAGCACCGCCGCCCCCCAGGTCCGGACGGCCCGCGGACGGCGGGGAGTTGAGAGCGTGCGTGTGCGTGCGGGTCTCGCCATGTGCCTGCCTCCACGGCCGGGGTTGGTGACGATCACGCGGGAAGCGCGGACACATTCCACCGCCTGTGCATCAGCGGCACCAGACCGCGTCCGGCCGCCCCCGTCAACACCGCTGATTCCGTGTGCTGTTGCTCGCGGCGAGCCACGACGGGTGATCCGGTCACCCCGACCTCACCCGTTGCCGGGACGGGCGTGCGGAGCTAGCGTCGGTCCATGAGCCGTGGCGCGCCGCCCCCCGCACGGTGCACCGTTCTGCACCTGGCGGCGACCGTCTCCGCGACGATGGTCCTGCTGACCGGTTGCGCGGAGCCGGAGCGCGGCGTCTCCGGGCAGCCCGGCCCGTCGCCGCGTACGACGTCCTCCGAGACCCTGTGCACACGCGTTGTCGCCTACTGGGGGCACAGGCTCCTTGCCGCGGCCGGCAGCGGCTACGGCGACTACCAGTCGATGGGCCTGTCGAACGCCCAGTACGACATCCTCCGCGCGGCCCTCGACACCGCGCGCGCCGAGCAGGACCGCAACGGCCCTGATTCCGCCCATGAGCTGATGGACCGGCAGATACGGCAGCACTGCACCGACCGCCACCGCAGCGGGACCCCGACCGGCAACCCGTGGCAATGACCGGCATCGGCCCTGTGGAGCCCGGCGAGTCCACCTACCCGGTACCGGACCACGAGGAACTGTACCGCTCCCGGCGGTCCACACCATGGGGGACACGGGCGGAACTCCCCCCGCACCGACGTGCGTTGGCAGCCGCCCTGCTGCTGCTCGCCACCGCCGTCGGCTCCGGACGTCTCCACGCCACCCGACCGCACCCCGATCCGTCCCCCTGGCCTGCGCAAACCGTCTCCGTGACGTACGCAGGCCCCGTCACGGACGTCGACGGAGCGGACGGCGACGGAGCGGACGGCGACGGAGCGGACGGCGACGGAGCGGACGGCGCGCTTCGCTTCTCCGTACGGATCGAGGCCGCCGCGGGCACCCCTGTCACCGTCGAGTCCATCCGGCAGCCCTCCGCCGCCCTGCGCCTCAGCGCCTCCCCGAACCCTCCCTTTACGGTGAAAGCCGGTTCCAGCCGCCGCGTGGAAATCGTGATCAAAGTGGGCGACTGCGGAAAAGCTCCACGGAATGCCGGGCTCCCTTTCCTTGACGTAACCCTGCGTAATGTGCGTGCAAAACAGGATCAGAGTTTCATCCTCGGCGACCGCTACACAGGCGACCTGGCCAGGGCCGTGAACGACCACTGCGAGCGGGCACCACGGATGTCATGACCAAAAACAGGTAACAGTCATGCACTCCAGGCCGCAAATCCGTTCGGGATAACAAGAGCGTCACAGCATGCGCCAGACCCGTGCTGAATTCCCATTTACCCGCTTAGAGTCACGGCCAGTCACCGCGCCACCGGATTCCTTGCCAGTAAGGCTCCAGCGCTCGACTCGGCGCTCCAACGGGAGACGCCGTGCCAGGTGAAAGGACCCAGATCGTGCGTCAACGTTCGCTCATAGCCATCACCGCTGCACTCGCAGCCGGGGCACTCACCCTCACCGCCTGTGGCTCGCGCGACGACAATGGTGGAGACGCCGCGGCCGGTGGCGACACCACCGTGGTCATCGGTGTCGACGCGCCCCTGACCGGCGACCTCTCCGCGCTGGGCCTCGGCATCAAGAACTCGGTGGACCTCGCCGTCAAGCAGGCCAACGAGAAGAAGTACGTCAAGGGCGTCACCTTCAAGATCGAAGCCCTCGACGACCAGGCGCAGCCGTCCTCCGGCCAGCAGAACGCCACCAAGTTCGTCGCCGACAAGAACGTCCTCGGCGTCGTCGGCCCGCTCAACTCCTCGGTCGCCGAGTCGATGCAGAAGGTCTTCGACGACGCGAAGCTCGTCCAGGTCTCCCCCGCCAACACCAACCCGGCGCTGACCCAGGGGCAGAACTGGAACGGCGGCACCAAGGCCCGCCCGTACAAGTCGTACTTCCGCACCGCGACCACGGACGCCATCCAGGGCCCGTTCGCCGCGCAGTACCTCTTCAACGAGGCCAAGAAGGCGAAGGTCTTCGTGGTCGACGACAAGAAGACCTACGGCGCCGGCCTGGCGGCCACCTTCAAGGCCGAGTTCACCAAGCTGGGCGGCAAGGTCGCCGGCGAGGACCACGTGGACCCGGAGACCAAGGACTTCTCCTCGGTCGTCACCAAGATCAAGGCGTCCGGCGCGGACGTCGTCTACTACGGTGGCGAGTACCCGGCGGCCGGCCCGCTGAGCAAGCAGATCAAGAAGTCCGGCGCCAAGATCCCGCTGGTCGGCGGTGACGGCATCTACAGCGCCGACTTCATCAAGCTCTCCGGCGCCGAGGGCGCCGGTGACTTCGCCACCTCGGTCGGTGCGCCGGTCGAGACCCTCCCGTCCGCCAAGGAGTTCGTGGCGAACTACAAGGAGGCCGGTTACAAGGAGGCCTACGAGGCCTACGGCGGCTACTCCTACGACTCCGCCTGGTCGATCATCGAGGCCGTGAAGAAGGTCGCCGACGGCAACGGCGGCAAGCTGCCCGAGGACGCCCGCGCCAAGATCGTCGAGGCGATGAGCGGCGTCAGCTTCGACGGAGTCACCGGCAAGGTCTCCTTCGACGAGTTCGGCGACGCGACCAACAAGCAGCTGACCGTCTACACGGTCAAGGGCGGCGCCTGGTCTGCCGTCAAGTCCGGTACGTTCACCGGCTGATCTCCACTCCGCATCACTTCCACGGCCGCGCGGGGCGCTGCACCAAAGCGTCCCGCGCGGTGTCATATCCGGCGAAAGACTTCGGAGGACCTGCGGTGAACGAACTGCCGCAACAGCTGGTCAACGGCCTGCTACTCGGATCGATGTACGGGCTGGTCGCCATTGGCTACACGATGGTCTACGGCATCGTCCAGCTCATCAACTTCGCCCACGGCGAGATCTTCATGACCGGCGGCTTCGGTGCCCTCACGGTCTGGCTGATACTCCCCGGCGGCACGACCATGTGGGTGGCGCTGCCGCTCATGATCATCGGCGCGATCATCGTCGCCACCACCATCGCCGTCGGGGCGGAACGCTTCGCCTACCGGCCACTGCGCGGCGGACCACGCCTCGCACCGCTCATCACCGCCATCGGGCTCTCCCTCGCCCTCCAGCAGGCGGTCTGGGCCTGGTACCCGGGAGCGAAGTCCTCCCGCACCTTCCCGGAGATCCCCGGCGGTCCGTTCCACCTCGGGTCCATCACGATCCAGACCGGCGACATCTTCCTGCTGATCGCGGCACCGCTCTCCATGGCCTTCCTCGGCTACTTCGTCATGAAGACCCGCACGGGCCGCGGTATGCAGGCCACCGCGCAGGACCCGGACACCGCGAAGCTCATGGGCATCAACACCGACCGCATCATCGTGGTCGCCTTCGCCCTGGGTGCCGCCTTCGCCGCCATCGGTGCCGTCGCATACGGCCTGAAGTACGGCGAAGTCCAGTTCCGCATGGGCTTCCTCCTCGGCCTCAAGGCCTTCACCGCGGCCGTCCTCGGCGGCATCGGCAACATCTACGGCGCCATGATCGGCGGACTCGTCCTCGGTGTCGCCGAGACCATGGCCGCCGCGTACGTCAGCGAAGTCCCCGGTATGGAACAGCTCGGCGGCCAGTCCTGGGCCAACGCCTGGGCCTTCGTACTCCTCATCCTCGTGCTCCTCTTCCGGCCCCAGGGCCTCCTGGGTGAGCGCGTCGCGGACAGGGCGTGACCACCATGACCACACAGACCAGCGCCACGGACACCCCCCAGGTCTCCAAGGCCGACGCCCCCCGCGGTCTCATCGCCCTGCCGCCGAGTACCGCACGGGCCACCGCCACCGCGGGCGGCGTGCTCACCGCCATCTCCGCCTTCACGGCGTGGACCTGGACCGCCGCGTTCCCCGGCAACCTCACGGTCTACGGCTACCCGGGCGGCCTCCAGTGGCTCGTCCTCGTCGGCGGCGCCCTCACCGCGCTCTTCGGTCTCGCCTCGTACGGGGTCAAGGGGCTGCGCTGGCTCACACCGGCCGGCGGTGACGCGGCCATCAAGCTGGCCGCCTACGGTACGTACCTCACGACCTGGTACACGCTGACCGCGATCAGCGTCCAGCTCGGCGGACTCGTCAACCTCGAACCGGGCGGCTACGTCGCGGCCGTCGCGAGCCTCGTCGGTCTCGTCGGTGCACGGGCCCTCCCGTACGAGCGCCCGGCGCTGGAGCCGGCCGACGCCGACGACAACGCCTGGCAGCGGTCCCAGCACCTGTTCAGGAACCGCTGGACGACCTTCAAGGCGTCCATCGCCTCCGGCACGCCCACCCCGGCGCCCAAGCTCCCCTCGTACGCCGAAATCCTCATCATCACCGGCATCCTGGCGCTCGGGCTGTTCGTCTTCACCTACGGCATCACCACGGAGTACGACGAGCTGTTCGTCGGCTTCATGATCACGGCGGGCTTCGGCTTCGGCGCCCTCGCCAAGGCCGGACTCATCAACCGGGCATCGGCGCTCACCGCGCGCCACCGCAACGTGACCATGGCGGGTGCGTTCGCCGCCGCCGCCGCGTTCCCGCTCACGCAGTCCGACGACCAGTACGCGACGATCGGCGTCAACATCCTGATCTTCGCCACCGTCGCCCTGGGGCTGAACATCGTCGTCGGCCTCGCCGGCCTCCTCGACCTCGGATACGTCGCCTTCCTCGGCGTCGGCGCCTACGCCGCAGCCATGGTCTCCGGCTCGCCGTCATCGCCGTTCGGCGTCCACCTGCCCTTCTGGGCCGCGATCCTCGTCGGCGCCGGCGCATCCATGGTCTTCGGCGTCCTCATCGGCGCCCCGACCCTGCGCCTGCGCGGCGACTACCTCGCCATCGTCACGCTCGGCTTCGGTGAGATCTTCCGCATCACCGTGCTGAACCTCGACGGCACGTCGGGCCCCGACATCACCAACGGCTCCAACGGCATCTCGTCGATTCCGAACCTCAACATGTTCGGCTTCGACTTCGGCGCCGTGCACAGCTTCGGTGGGTTCGAGATCGGCCGCTTCGCGAACTACTTCTACCTGATGCTGCTCGTCACGCTGGTCGTCGTCGTGGTCTTCCGGCGCAGCGCCGAGTCCCGTATCGGCCGTGCGTGGATCGCCATCCGCGAGGACGAGACCGCCGCCGAGGCCATGGGTGTCAACGGCTTCCGCGTGAAGCTCGTCGCCTTCGCCCTCGGCGCCGCGCTCGCCGGTCTCGCCGGTGCCGTCCAGGCACACGTCACCTACACAGTGACCCCGGAGCAGTACCAGTTCGCCCATGTGGTGCCGCCCAACTCGGCGTTCCTGCTCGCCGCCGTCGTCCTCGGCGGCATGGGCACCATCAGCGGCCCGCTCGTCGGCGGCGCACTGCTCTTCCTCATCCCGGCGAAGCTGCAGTTCCTCAGCGACTACCAGCTCTTCGCCTTCGGCCTCGCGCTGGTACTGCTGATGCGGTTCCGGCCCGAGGGCCTCATCCCCAACCGACGCCGCCAGCTCGAGTTCCACGAGAACGAGGAAGCGCCCGCCACCCTCACCAAGGCAGGTGCATGATCATGACGACCACCACCACGGCCACCGGAGAGACGGTTCTCGACGCCCGCGGTGTCACGATGCGCTTCGGCGGTCTGACCGCCGTACGCAACGTCGACCTCACGGTCAACAGCGGCGAGATCGTCGGGCTCATCGGCCCCAACGGCGCCGGCAAGACCACCTTCTTCAACTGCCTCACCGGCCTCTACATACCCACCGAGGGCGAGGTCCGGTACAAGGGCACCGTCCTGCCGCCGAAGTCCTACAAGGTGACGGCCGCGGGTATCGCCCGTACGTTCCAGAACATCCGGCTCTTCAGCAACATGACGGTGCTGGAGAACGTCCTGGTCGGCCGGCACACCCGGACGAAGGAGGGCCTCTGGTCCGCGCTGCTGCGCGGCCCCGGCTTCCACAAGGCCGAAGCCTCCTCACGCGAACGGGCCCTGGAGCTCCTGGAGTTCGTCGGCCTCGCCGCCAAGGCCGAGCACCTCGCCCGCAACCTCCCCTACGGTGAGCAGCGCAAGCTGGAGATCGCCCGCGCACTCGCGAGCGAACCGGGACTGCTCCTGCTCGACGAGCCCACCGCGGGCATGAACCCGCAGGAGACCCGGGCGACCGAGGAGCTCGTCTTCGCCATCCGCGACATGGGCATCGCCGTCCTCGTCATCGAGCACGACATGCGCTTCATCTTCAACCTCTGCGACCGGGTCGCCGTACTCGTCCAGGGCCAGAAGCTCGTCGAGGGCGACAGCGAGACCGTGCAGAGCGACGAGCGGGTCATCGCGGCGTACCTGGGCGAGCCGTTCGAGGGCGCACCCGGCGCGGAGGAGGCGGCCGAGGTCGCGGAGGCGGAGGCACACGCGGCCGAGGCCGCCGCCGAGGCCACCGAGGGTACTGAGGCCGCCGAGACCGCCGAGACCGCGGAGTCCACTGCGGCCGCCGAGTCCGACGAGCCGTCCGTGGCCGACGAGCCCGACGACGAGTCCGCCGAGGGCGACGAGCCCGCGGAGGACGAAGGCGCCGACGACGGTGAAGGCACAAGCGACACCGGCACCGACACCGCCAAGGCCTCCGGCGGCACCGGCAAGGAGAACGACTGATGACCGCACTGCTCGAAGTCGAGGACCTGCGCGTCGCCTACGGCAAGATCGAGGCCGTCAAGGGCATCTCGTTCAAGGTCGAGGCCGGCGAGGTGGTCACCCTCATCGGCACCAACGGCGCCGGCAAGACCACCACACTGCGCACCCTCTCCGGGCTCCTCAAGCCCGTCGGCGGCCAGATCAAGTTCAACGGCAAGTCGCTGAAGAAGATCCCCGCCCACCAGATCGTCTCGCTCGGACTCGCCCACTCCCCCGAGGGACGGCACATCTTCCCGCGCATGACGATCGAGGACAATCTGCTCCTCGGCGCCTTCCTGCGCAGCGACAAGGAAGGCATCGCCAAGGACGTCCAGCGCGCCTACGACCTCTTCCCCATCCTCGGGGAACGGCGGAAGCAGGCCGCGGGCACCCTCTCGGGCGGTGAGCAGCAGATGCTCGCCATGGGCCGGGCCCTCATGTCCCAGCCCAAGCTGCTGATGCTGGACGAGCCGTCGATGGGCCTCTCGCCGATCATGATGCAGAAGATCATGGCGACCATCGCAGAGCTCAAGACCCAGGGCACCACGATCCTGCTCGTCGAGCAGAACGCCCAGGCCGCGCTCTCCCTGGCCGACCACGGTCACGTCATGGAGATCGGCAAGGTCGTCCTCTCCGGCACCGGGCAGGACCTGCTCCACGACGAGTCCGTCCGCAAGGCCTACCTCGGCGAGGACTGAGCGTCACCCCATACGAGGAGGCCCGCACCCCCGGCCGGGGGTGCGGGCCTCCTCGTATCTCCAGGTCTCCGCCACTGCGGGAGTGCGCGTCTACGCGACTGCGCGTCTACGCGGACGGCCGGGGCTACTGCCCCTTCGCGGCCTTCTTCTCCGCCGCGTCCTCGATGACCGCCTCCGCGACCTGCTGCATCGACAGCCGACGGTCCATCGACGTCTTCTGGATCCACCGGAACGCGGCCGGCTCGGTCAGCCCGTACTGCGTCTGCAGAATGCTCTTCGCACGGTCGACGAGCTTGCGCGTCTCCAGCCGCTGGGCAAGGTCCGCGACCTCCGTCTCCAGCGCCTTCAGCTCCGCGAACCGCGACACCGCCATCTCGATCGCCGGCACCACATCGCTCTTGCTGAACGGCTTCACGAGGTACGCCATCGCCCCCGCGTCCCGGGCCCGCTCGACGAGATCCCGCTGCGAGAAGGCGGTCAGCATCAGCACCGGGGCGATCGACTCCTCGGCGATCTTCTCCGCCGCCGAGATCCCGTCCAGAACAGGCATCTTCACATCGAGGATGACCAGGTCCGGCCGCTGCTCCCGGGCGATGTCGACGGCCGTCTGCCCGTCACCGGCCTCGCCGACGACGGTGTAGCCCTCCTCCTCAAGCATCTCTTTGAGGTCGAGCCGGATCAGCGCCTCGTCCTCGGCGATGACGACGCGGGTCGTCGTCGGCGGGACGTGCGACGCGTCGCGGTCGTCGGCGACGGGCTGGGGCGACTCGGGCTCGGGGGCGGTCACGGTACTCCTCGTTGCGGGGCAGGTGCTGCTACCTGAGCCTACCTAGCAGCGAGCAGCTGCGGGCACAGGGTACGCTTTCGGCGGTGCCACCAGCCCGGTTGGAGGAACTGGTCAGACTCGCGGTGCTCAAACCACCGTGCCTTCGGGCATGTGGGTTCGAATCCCACACCGGGCACTCTTCACAGGAAGCGGATGTTCACGTTCTCGTGAACATCCGCTTCTTGCTACTCTGCGCCACGACCAGTCACCCAAAGTGATCGCATGAGCTTCCAGACCACAGATGTGCGGCAGAAGGCAATCTCACTGCGGGACGGTGCAGTGCCCACGTGGCGATGGGCGGGAACTCGACGGTGCTGCGTACGCCTATCTCCTCGGTCTGTACCTAGGGGACGGCTGCATCAGCACGCTCAAGAAGGGGGTCTACTTACTCCGCGTCGCCTGCGCTGACGCCTGGCCCGGCCTCATTGACGCCTGCGAAGCCGCGATCCGCTCCGTACATCCCAGCAACAGCGAGTGTCGCGTCCAGCGGCAGGGATGCCAGTACGTCACCGCCTCCAGCAAGCATTGGCCCTGCCTATTCCCGCGGCGGTGGCCGGTGGCCCGCGGACGGTGGGCGCGGTCAGCGCTGGCGCGAGCACTGGGCGGCGCGGCGGGCCGAGGAAGCAGCCCAATGCCGCCAACATCTCCGTCGCCCGGCGGGCGTCCGTCGCCCTCATGGACGCCCACGTCGGGCCGAAGTACTGACTACCTCACCGCGTCCCCGATGTGATGCACCCGCACCAGGTTCGTCGAGCCGGCGACGCCGGGCGGGGAGCCGGCCGTGATGACCACGGTGTCGCCCTTCTGGCAGCGGCCGATCCGCAGGAGCTGCTCGTCGACCTGGGCGACCATCGCGTCGGTGGAGCCGACGTGCGGGCCGAGGAAGGTCTCCACGCCCCAGGTGAGGTTGAGCTGGGAGCGGGTGGCCGGGTCGGGGGTGAAGGCCAGGAGGGGGATCGGCGAGCGGTAGCGGGAGAGGCGGCGGACCGTGTCGCCGGACTGTGTGAAGGCGACGAGGAACTTCGCGCCGAGGAAGTCGCCCATCTCGGCGGCGGCGCGAGCGACGGCTCCGCCCTGGGTGCGGGGCTTGTTGCGTTCGGTGAGCGGGGGCAGGCCCTTGGCGAGGATGTCCTCCTCGGCCGCCTCGACGATGCGGCTCATCGTGCGGACCGTCTCGATCGGGTATTTGCCGACGCTGGTCTCGCCGGAGAGCATGACCGCGTCGGTGCCGTCGATGACGGCGTTGGCCACGTCGGATGCCTCGGCGCGGGTGGGCCGGGAGTTGTCGATCATCGAGTCGAGCATCTGGGTGGCGACGATGACCGGCTTGGCGTTGCGCTTGGCGAGTTTGACGGCGCGCTTCTGGACGATCGGGACCTGCTCCAGGGGCATTTCGACGCCGAGGTCGCCGCGGGCGACCATGATGCCGTCGAAGGCGGCGACGATGTCCTCGATGTTGTCGACGGCCTGGGGCTTCTCGACCTTCGCGATGACGGGGAGGCGGCGGCCCTCCTCGTCCATGACGCGGTGGACGTCGTCGATGTCGCGTCCGCTGCGGACGAAGGAGAGGGCGATGACGTCGGCGCCGATCCTGATCGCCCAGCGCAGGTCCTCGATGTCCTTCTCGGAGAGCGCCGGGACGGACACGGCGACGCCGGGGAGGTTGAGTCCCTTGTGGTCGGAGACGAAGCCGCCCTCGACGACGGTGGTGCGGATGCGGGGTCCGTCGACGGCGGTGACTTCGAGGGCGACGCGGCCGTCGTCGACGAGGATGCGCTCCCCGGTGGTCACGTCGCCGGCCAGGCCGGAGTAGGTGGTTCCGCAGGTGTGGCGGTCACCTTCCACGGGCTCGACGGTGATGGTGAACTCGTCTCCGCGTTCAAGCAGTACGGGACCTTCGGCGAAGCGTCCGAGTCGAATCTTCGGACCTTGAAGGTCGGCGAGGACGCCGACGCTGCGGCCGATCTCGTCGGAAGCCTTGCGGACGTGGCGGTAGCGCTCCTCGTGCTCGACGTAGGTGCCGTGGCTGAGGTTGAAGCGGGCGACGTCCATTCCGGCTTCGACCAGTGCCTTGATCTGGTCGTACGACTCGGTGGCGGGCCCCAGTGTGCAGACGATCTTTGCTCGGCGCATGGTTCGAGCCTAGAGCTTACCCGCCGGTAGAGAATTGGTTGCGCATGACTACTCAACAACCTTTGCATGAAGGCTTATTGACAAGTATTGAATTGTGCATGGGGGTGCTCTTTTGAGCATTCGGGCGTCCGGGGCGGCGGTGGCGGGGGCCGCTCGGGCCCCTGTGGTCACAGCTCGGGCGGCGTCATCGTGAAGCGCGCGTTGACCTGCGCGTAGACGGTCTGGCGCTCGGGTTCCAGGTCGAGCTCCGGGGCGGCCTCGGTGCCGGCGCCGGCGAAGGCGGCGGAGCGCAGGCCGCCGGGCACGGGGGGCGGGCCGTAGGGCGTGGGGGCCTCCGCGCCCAGGTCGGCCAGCTCGACGAGGGCGGCGAGGCGGGCGCCGAGCGCCTCGGCGTACTCGCGGGCGCGCTGGACCGCTTCGTGGACGGCCTGGCGGCGGGCCTCGCCGTGCGCCGGGGAGTCGGGGCGCAGTGACCACCAGGGGCCGTCGACGCGGGTGAGCTCCAGGTCGGCGAGGCGGGTGGTGAGCTCTCCGAGTGCGGTGAAGTCGGCCAGTACGGCGGTGATGTGGACGCGGCCGTGGTAGGCGCGGACGCGTTCGCCGCGGCCGTGCTGGGTGAGCTCCGGGCTGATGGAGAACGCGCCGGTCTCCAGCTTCTCGACCGCGTCCCCGTACGACTTGATCAGGTCGAGCACCTGGCCGTTGCGGCGGGTCAGGTCCTCCAGGGCGGTCCTGCGGTCCTTGCCGCGGGCACTGACGGTGACGCCGATCCTGGCGATCTCGGGGTCGACCTCGATGCGTGCCTCGCCGCGGACGGCGACCCTGGGCGTCTCCGGAGTTCCGTACGGTGCGGCGTTCCCGGCCATGGTGAGCTCCCTCGCTGGTGTCCTCGGACACTTTCGCACGCGGTCGCCCGTACGCCAGAATCTACGCGCGTTGTGCCACTGAACGAGGGAGATCCACATGCCGCTCAACCGCAGGACGTTCCTTGGCCGTTCGGCCGCCGCAGGGGCCGGTGTCGCCGTCGCCGGGAGCGTCGCCGTCCCTGCCGAGGCCCATGGCCGCAGAGGACGCAGGAGGCGGTACGCGTTCACCGTGATGGGCACGACCGACCTGCACGGGAACGTCTTCAACTGGGACTACTTCACGGACAGGGAGTTCGACGACAAGAGCCACAACGACGTCGGCCTGGCCAAGATCTCCACCCTGGTGAACCAGGTCAGGGAGGAGAAGGGGCGGGGCAACACGCTGCTGATCGACGCGGGCGACACCATCCAGGGCACCCAGCTGTCGTACTACTACGCCAGGATCGACCCGATCACCACCCGCCGCGGCCCGGTGCACCCGATGGCGCAGGCCATGAACGCCATCGGCTACGACGCCGCCGCGCTCGGCAACCACGAGTTCAACTACGGCATCCCGGTGCTGCGGAAGTTCGAGGAGCAGTGCGACTTCCCGCTCCTCGGCGCCAACGCGCTCGATGCGAAGACGCTGCGCCCGGCGTTCCCGCCGTACAGCATGCACCGGCTGCGTACTCCGTACGGCCGCGATGTGCGGGTCGCGGTCCTCGGGCTCACCAATCCGGGCATCGCGATCTGGGACAGGGCGAACGTCAGCGGGAAGATGGTGTTCCCCGGTCTGGAGGAGCAGGCGGCGAAGTGGGTGCCGAAGCTGCGTTCGATGGGTGCGGACGTCGTCGTCGTGTCGGCGCACTCCGGCTCCAGCGGCACGTCCTCCTACGGTGACCAGCTGCCCCACATCGAGAACGCGGCGGCGCTCGTGGCCGAGCAGGTGCCGGGCATCGACGCGATCCTCGTCGGGCACGCGCACACGGAGATAGCCGAGTACGTCGTCGTGAACAAGGAGACCGGCCGGCCGGTGGTGCTGTCCGAGCCGCTGAAGTGGGGGCAGCGGCTGACTCTCTTCGACATCGAGGTGGTGTGGGAGCGGGGTCGCTGGAGCGTGGCGAGGGTGGGCGCGAAGGTGCTCAACTCCAACACCGTCGCCGAGGACCCGAAGGTCACCGGGCTCCTCACCGACGAGCACCGGAAGGTCGTCGCGTACGTCAACCGGACGATCGGCACCTGCACCGCCGCGATGGCCACGGCCGACGCGCCGTGGAAGGACGAGCCGATCATCGATCTGATCAACCACGTCCAGACGGAGACGGTGAAGGCGGCGCTTGCGGGCGGGCAGTGGGCCGCGCTGCCGGTGCTGTCCCAGGCGTCCTGCTTCTCGCGTACGGCGGTGATCCCGGCCGGGCAGGTGACGATCAAGGACGCGGCGGGGCTGTATCCGTTCGAGAACACGCTGGAGGCACGGCTGCTGACGGGTGCGCAGCTCAAGGACTATCTGGAGTTCTCGGCGCGGTACTACGTGCAGACGCCGGCCGGGGCTCCGGTGGACACGGCGAAGCTGACGAACGCCGACGGCATCCCGGACTACAACTACGACGCCGTCTCGGGCCTGACGTACGAGATCGACATCGCGAGGCCGGCGGGTTCGCGGATCGTGGGCCTGGCCTTCGAGGGCAGGCCGGTCGACCCTGCGGGGCGGTTCGTGCTCGCGGTGAACAACTACCGGGCGAGCGGTGGCGGCGCGTTCCCGCATGTCGCGGACGCGCAGCAGCTGTGGGCGAATTCGGACGAGATCCGGAACACGATCATTCAGTGGGTGCAGGCGCAGGGGACGGTGGACCCGGCGGCCTTCGCGTCCGTGGGCTGGAAGCTGACCCGTGAGGGCGCTCCGGTGTTCTAGAGCCGGCGTTCTAGAGCGGGTGTTCCAGAGCCGGTGTTCCAGAGCGGGTGTTCTCCAGCCGGTGTTCTAGCGCCGGTCGTCGAGCCGGCTTTCGAGCCGGTCCTGGAGCGGAGTGAGCGGGGGCGCCTGGCCGGGGATGCCGGGCGCCTCCCGCCGTTCCAGCCCGAAGCTGGTGAAGGCGGTACGGCGCGGCAGCGGGTAGGGCTCCTTGCCGGTGAGGGAGTTGAGGATGGTCGCGCTGCGCCAGGCGGCGAGGCCGAGGTCGGGGGCGCCGACCCCGTGCGTGTGGCGCTCGGCGTTCTGCACGTACACCGAGCCGGTGACGCAGGGGTCGAGGACGAGCCGGAACTGCTCGTCGATGCGGGGCCGCTCGGCGGAGTCGCGGCGCATGTACGGGTCGAGGCCGGCGAGGATCCGGTCGAGGGGGCGTTCGCGGTAGCCGGTGGCGAGGACGACGGCGTCGGTGGTGAGGCGGGAGCGGGTGCCCTGCTGGAGGTGCTCCAGATGGAGCTCTACCTTGCTGGTGGCGACGCGTCCCGCGGTGCGGACGTGGACGCCGGGGGTGAGGACGGCATCGGGCCAGCCGCCGTCCAGGGTGCGTCGGTAGAGCTCGTCGTGGATGGCGGCGATGGTGTCGGCGTCGATGCCCTTGTGGAGCTGCCACTGCTGGGGGACGAGTCCGTTGCGTACGGATTCGGGCAGGGCGTGGAAGTAGCGGGTGTAGTCCGGGGTGAAGTGTTCGAGGCCGAGCTTGGAGTACTCCATGGGGGCGAACGCCTCGGTGCGGGCCAGCCAGTGGAGTCTCTCGGTCCCGGTGGGGCGGGCGCGCAGCAGGTCGAGGAAGACCTCGGCGCCGGACTGGCCGGAGCCGATGACGGTGATGTGCCCGGCGGTGAGGAGCCGCTCGCGGTGTTCCAGGTAGTCGGCGGAGTGCAGGACGGGGACGCCCGGGGCTTCGGCGAGGGGTTTGAGGGGGTCCGGGACGTACGGTTCGGTGCCGATGCCGAGGGCGATGTGGCGGGCGTAGGCGCGGCCGAGCGACTCCGCTCCCCCGTGGGTGCCGAGCTGGGTGAAGTCGACTTCGAACAGGGCGCGTTCGGGGTTCCAGCGGACGGCGTCGACCTGGTGGCCGAAGTGGAGTCCGGGGAGCCGGCTGCTGACCCAGCGGCAGTAGGCGTCGTACTCGGCGCGCTGGATGTGGAACTTCTCGGCGAAGTAGAAGGGGAAGAGCCGGTCGCGGGCCTTGAGGTAGTTGAGGAACGACCAGGGGCTGGCCGGGTCGGCGAGGGTCACCAGGTCGGCGAGGAAGGGGACCTGGAGGGTGGTGCCGTCGATGAGCAGGCCGGGGTGCCAGTGGAAGGCGGGGCGCTGCTCGAAGAAGGTGGCGGCGAGACCGCCGCCCTCCCCGTACTGGAGCCCGTGGGCGAGGGCGGCGAGGGAGAGGTTGAACGGTCCGATGCCGATGCCCACCAGGTCGTGGGGCCGGTCGAGGTCCTGAGCCTGTGCCTGTGCCTGTGTGCCGGGGGCGGTGGTGCCGGTCATCGGGTGCTGCTGCCTTCCACGAGTGCGATGAGGGTTTCGAGGTCGCCGGGGGCGGTGTGCGGGTTGAGCAGGGTGGCCTTGAACCAGAGGCGGCCGTCGGCTCTGGCGCGGCCGAGGACGGCGCTGCCGGCGTGCAGGAGGGAGCGCCGGATACGGGCGACGGTGGCGTCGTCGGCGCCGCGGGGGCGGAAGAGGACGGTGGACAGGACGGGGCGGGCGTGGAGCTCCAGGGCGGGGGTCTTCTCGATGAGGTCGGCGAGGTCGTGGGCGGCGGTGAGCGTGCGGTCGGCGAGCTCGGCGAGTCCGTCGCGGCCGAGGGCGCGGAGGGTGACGGCGATCTTGAGGATGTCGGGGCGGCGGGTGGTGCGCAGCGAGCGGCCGAGGAGGTCGGGGAGCCCGGCCTCGGTGTCGTCGTCGGCGTTCAGGTAGTCGGCGGTGTGGGCGAGCGGGGCGAGCAGGGCGCTGTCGGGGACGGCGAGCAGTCCCGCGGCGACCGGCTGCCAGCCCATCTTGTGCAGGTCGAGGGCGGTGGAGCGGGCCCGGTCGAGTCCGCGCAGCAGGTCCCGGTGGCGGGGGCTGAACAGCAGCGTGCCGCCGTAGGCGGCGTCGACGTGGAGCTCGGCGCCGTATCGCTCGCAGAGGCCGGCGATGGCGGGGAGCGGGTCGATGCGGCCGGTGTCGGTGGTGCCGGCGGTGGCGGTGACGAGGACGGGGCGGCCGCGGAGCCGGGCGAGGGTGTCGTCGAGGGCGGTGACGTCGGTGGTGCCGGCGGGCGCGGGGACGGTGACGGGCTCGGGCAGTCCGAGGAGCCAGGCGGCGCGGCGTACCGAGTGGTGGGTGTGGGTGCCGCAGACGACGGTGAGCGCGGCTCCGTGGCGCTCGCGGGCGAGGAGCAGCGCGAGCTGGTTGCCCTCGGTGCCACCGGTGGTGACGAGGGCGTCGGGGCGGGTGGCGCCGGGGTACACCTCGGCGGCGAGCGCCCTGGTCGTCTCGGCCTCCAGGGCGGAGGCGGCGGGTGCCTGGTCCCAGGAGTCGAGGGACGGGTTGAGCGCGGAGGCGGCGAGGTCGGCGGCGACGGCGAGCGCGAGGGGCGGGGCGTGCAGATGGGCGGCGCACCGGGGGTCGGCGGGGTCGGCGGCGCCGTAGGCGACGGCCTCGACGAGGGTTCGCAGCGACTCCT
Source organism: Streptomyces sp. FIT100 (assembly GCF_024584805.1). Taxonomy (NCBI): domain Bacteria; kingdom Bacillati; phylum Actinomycetota; class Actinomycetes; order Kitasatosporales; family Streptomycetaceae; genus Streptomyces; species Streptomyces sp. FIT100. Next base: position 1,745,880 of record NZ_CP075715.1, read on the forward strand.
CGGCGCCGCGGCCCTCGGCGGGGATGACGGGGGTGGCGGTCTCCCGCACGGCCCTGCCCAGCTGCTCCGGCCCGCCCGGGGGGAACGGCCCGCCGCGTGCCACCGCGCCGCTGCGGAGTGCGTCGAGCACGACGTCGAGCAGCGGCCGCAGGGCGTCGGGTCCTGCGGTCCCTCCGGCGAGGGGCGGCGGCGTACTCATGCGGGGTCCTTCGGGAGCGCTGGGCTTCACGCCTGGGTGTGTCACGCCAGGGTGGACGGGGTTCCGTCGGGAATGCCCGCAGTGCTCAACGATCTCAACCGAAAGTGGTACTGCCGTGTGCTGCGGCCCGGTGCGCCCTTCGCCGCCTGCTATGGGCCCGGGGCCGCCGGGCCGGGCCGCCTGAGCGTCCGGCACCGGCCCGGTGGCCCGGGGGGGGCTGCGGCCTCAGGTGGCGGGCGGCGCCGCGGGGAGGCTCGCGGCGCGGACCGACAGTGCGCGGCGGAGGTCGTCGAGCTGGTCGGCCAGCTTGCGGCGGAGGGCGGGGATCATTTCGGTGTCGCGCAGGCAGTCCTCGCCCAGGCGCAGGGCTTCCGGGTCGACGGCGTGGACGGGGAAGGCGTTGCGGCCGGCGGCTTCGGCGATGGCCGGGCCGCGGCGGTCCGCGAGGGCGACGGCCGCGGGGTAGAAGCGGGGCACGTACTCGCGTACGAGGTCGGCCTGTTCGGGCTGCCAGAAGCCTTGCGCGGTGGCGGCGAACAGGTAGTTGGACAGGTCGTCGGTGTCGAAGAGCCGCGACCAGGCGGCGGCCTTGGCCTCCGCCGTGGGGAGCGCGGCGCGGCAGCGGGCGGCGCCCTCCTGGCCGGTGGCGCTGGGGTCGCGGTCGAGTTCGGCCGCGATGGCTGCCTCGTCCGTGGCACCGAGCGCGGCGAGCCTGGCGAGGATGCGCCAGCGCAGTTCGGGGTCGAGGCCGGGTCCGCCGGGGACGCTGTCGCCGTCGAGCCAGTCGAGGAGGGTGGCCGGCCGGGTGGCGGCGTCGATGAGGTGGCGTACGGCGGTGAGCCGCAGTCCGGGCGCGCTGCCGTCCTCGGTGCGGCGGATCAGGTCGCGGGTGAGGTCGGTGAGGAGGGCGAGCGCGGCGGGGCGGGCCTCGGCGGTCAGGTAGCGGTCGGCGACGTGGGTGGCGGCGAAGCCGAGGACGCCCTGGACGACGGCGAGGTCGCTCTCGTGCGGGAGGTGGGTGCGGGCCGCGTCGAGGTAGGCGGTGGGGGCGAGTTCGCCGTCGCGGACCATGTCGCGGGCCGCGTTCCACACGACGGTGCGGGTGAGCGGGTCGGGGAGGCCGGAGAGCGAGCGCAGGGCGGTGTCCCAGGAGGCGGGGTCGAGCCGGACCTTGGCGTAGGTGAGGTCGCCGTCGTTGAGGACGACGAGGTCCGGGCGGCGGCCGGGCACGAGGGTCGGGGCCGTCTGCGGCACGTCGGTCTCGATGCGTTCGCGCAGCACGAGGCGGCCGGGTTCGGCCGGGTCGTTGTCGTACACGCCGACGGCGACGCGGTGCGGACGGCTGCCGTCCCGGGCGATGTCGAGGCGCCGGCCGCCGTCGGTCTCCACGAGGGCGGGGGTGAGGGTGTCGACGCCGGTGGTGCGCAGCCAGGCTTCGGCCCAGCTGTGCACGTCGCGGTCGGTGGCCTCGGCGAGCGAGTCGATGAAGTCGGCGAGGGTGGCGTTGCCGAAGCGGTGCCGGGTGAAGTGGATGTTGATGCCGGCGAGGAAGTCCTTCTCGCCGAGCCAGGTGACGAGCTGGCGGAGGGCGGAGGCGCCCTTGGCGTAGGAGATGCCGTCGAAGTTGAGCATGGCCGACGCCGTGTCGGGGACGGCCTCGGGGGCGACGGGGTGGGTGGAGGGGCGCTGGTCGGCGTCGTAGCCCCAGGACTTGCGGACGATGCCGAAGTCGGTCCAGGTGCCGGTGAACCGGGTGGCCTCGGCAGTGGTCTGGTAGCCCATGTACTCGGCGAAGGACTCGTTCAGCCAGATGTCGTCCCACCAGCGCAGGGTGACCAGGTCGCCGAACCACATGTGGGCCATCTCGTGCGCGATGACCATGGCGCGGGTCTGGCGCTCGGTGTCGGTGACGGCGGAGCGGTACACGTACTCGTCGCGGAAGGTGACCAGTCCGGGGTTCTCCATGGCGCCCGCGTTGAACTCGGGCACGAAGGCCTGGTCGTAGGAGTCGAAGGGGTACGGCTCCTCGAACTTCTCGTGGTAGCGGTCGAAGCACTGCCGGGTGACGTCGAGGATCTCGTCGGCGTCGGTGTCGAGGTGGGGGGCGAGGGAGCGGCGGCAGTGGATGCCGAAGGGCATCCCGGCGTGCTCGGTGCGTACGGAGTGCCAGGGGCCCGCGGCGACGGCGACGAGGTAGGTGGAGATCAGAGGGGTGGGCTCGGCGGTCCAGCGGCCGTCGTCCTGCCGGGTGGTGATGCCGTTGGCCAGGACGGTCCAGCCCTCGGGGGCGGTGACGGTGAGCTCGAAGACCGCCTTGAGGTCGGGCTGGTCGAAGGCGGCGAAGACGCGCTGCACGTCCTCCATGAAGAGCTGGGTGTAGGTGTAGGTCTCGCCGTCGGCGGGGTCGGTGAAGCGGTGCATGCCCTCGCAGGTGCGGGAGTAGTGCATGGCGGCGTCTATGAGCAGCTCGTGCTCGCCGGCGGTGAGTCCCTTCAGCGCCAGCCGGTTCCCGTCGAGGGTCTCGGGGTCGAGGTGCTGTCCGTCGAGGGTGACGGAGCGCAGGGTGGCGGGCTTGAGCTCGACGAAGGTGTCTCCGGCAGCGCGGGCCGTGAACCGGATCGCGGTCCGTGAGTCGAAGGTGTCGTCCCCGGTGGTGAGATCGAGTGCGATCGAGTACCGGTGGACGTCGAGGAGCTGGGCTCGGATCTGCGCTTCGTCGCGCGTGAGTACGGACATGGGGCCATGCTGCCCGATGGGTGGGCTGTGCATACAGAGCCGGAGTTGCGCTGAGAGCGCACGCCCCCGGGCGTCGTCGGGGGCGCGCGGCACACGCACACGCGGGCGCGGGCGCTCGGCTCACGCCCGCGCCCGCGCTCGCGGTCAGGCGTTGCTGCCGTTGCTGCCGTTGCTGCCGTTGCTGCCGTTGCTGCCCGCGATGGTCTCGTGGTGGCGGATGACCTCGGCGATGATGAAGTTGAGCAGCTTCTCGGCGAACGCGGGGTCGAGCTTCGCGCTCTCCGCGAGCCCGCGGAGGCGGGTGATCTGGCGGGCCTCACGGTCGAGGTCGGCGGGCGGCAGCTTGTGTACGGCCTTGAGGCGGCCGACCTGCTGGGTGCACTTGAACCGTTCGGCGAGCATGTGGACGACGGCCGCGTCGATGTTGTCGATGCTCTCGCGCAGCCGGGTGAGCTCTGCCAGGACGGAGTCGTCGATGCCGTGGGTCTCGCTGGAGGTCATGAGCAGCGAGCTTACGTCGGGCGGGCCGTGATCATCGGCGGGTGATCAGGATCTGGGATGCGGTTGCTCCAGCCACCCGGGACCGTGCGGCCCTGCTGATCGCGGAAGCGGATCGGCGGGGTGCCGACGCGGCGGGTGAACAGGCGCGAGAAGTAGGCCGGGTCGTCGTAGCCGACGCGGCGGGCGACGGCCGCGACGGGGAGGTCGGTGGCGGCGAGGAGTTCCTTGGCCCGGCCGAGGCGGATGCCGAGGAGGTAGTCCTTGGGGCTGCATCCGGCGCCGCGGCGGACGGCGGTGCGCAGCTCGGCCGGGGTCATGCCGTGGCGGGCGGCGTGTTCGGCGACGGTCAGCGGCTGGAAGGCGTCGCGTGCGAGGGCCTGGAGGACGGGGTCGCCGTCGGGGCTGGTGTCGGCGCGTGCGCGGCGCAGGGCGACGAGGAGTTCGTGGACGGCGGCGGCGGTCTCGACCTCCAGGAACGGGTTGCCGCGGCGGGCGGCGCGGGCGATGCGCCCGACGGCCGCGCGGGCGGGGGCCGCGTCGGAGAGGGCGACGACGGGGCGGTCCGGCTCGATGTAGCCGAGTTCGGTGTACGTGGCGGTGGCCGGGCCTGCGAAGTCGACGAAGCTCTCGTCCCAGCCGGTGACCGGGTCGGGGGCGTAGTGGTGCGGGACCCCGGGGGTGAGCCAGAGGACGGCGGGGGCGGTGACGGTGGTGCGCCGCCCGTCGGCGGAGCGGTACCAGCCGCCGCCGGCGCTGATCAGCACGGCCACATGGTGGTCGAGGGTGCGGGGGCCGACGGTGGGCAGGGTGCCGTGCTGGAGGCCGACGCCGAGGCAGACGAGGCCGAGGCGGTGGTGGACGGGGCTGGGCGTGAAGTAACGCATCCAGGTGTGGTACATCCGTCTGCCTCCGGGCCGGTCGTGCGTGGTGCGTCGTGGTGCGTAGTGGTGCATCGTGTTGCGTCCAAACAGTGCCGATCTTTGTCCATGGACCGGCGGACCGCCAGAGGGTGATGGTGGGCGGGCATGTTCGTCGCCGGGTGTGCCGGCCCAGCGAGTGAGCCGAAGGGCGCGCCGGTGCCGAGAGGGACGAGATCAAGCGAGCGAGGGACGAGCGAGTGCAGCGTCGAGGAGTGTCGGCACCGCCCGCGGCCGGGGGCCGCTCGAGGGACACAGCGAGCGCCGGGAGGCGAACCGAGCGCATGAAGGGGGACCGGCTCGTGGCCGACTTCGTGGTGGGTGAGGAGCATTTTCTGCTGGACGGGCGGCCGGTGCGGCTGCTGTCCGGGGCGCTGCACTACTTCCGGGTCCACGAGGCCCAGTGGGGGCACCGGCTGCGGATGCTGCGCGCGATGGGCCTGAACTGCGTGGAGACGTACGTCCCGTGGAATCTGCACGAGCCCGCGCCGGGCGCGTTCCGCGATGTCGAGGCGCTGGGCCGGTTCCTGGACGCGGCGTCGGAGGCCGGGCTGCTGGCGATCGTCCGCCCGGGCCCGTACATCTGCGCCGAGTGGGAGAACGGCGGGCTGCCGCACTGGGTGACGGGGCCGCTGGGGTCGCGGGTGCGCACCCGGGACGCGGAGTACACGGGGCATGTGGACCGCTGGTTCCGTGCGCTGATGCCGCAGGTCGTGGAGCGGCAGATCGACCGCGGCGGCCCGGTGATCATGGTGCAGGTCGAGAACGAGTACGGGTCGTACGGCTCCGACCAGGTCTATCTGCGCCGCCTCGCCGACCTGCTGGTGGAGCTCGGGGTGAGCGTGCCGCTGTTCACCTCCGACGGGCCCGAGGACCACATGCTGACCGGCGGCTCGGTGCCGGGCGTGCTCGCCACCGCGAACTTCGGCTCGGGTGCCCGTGAGGGCTTCGAGGTGCTGCGCCGCCATCAGCCGAAGGGCCCGCTGATGTGCATGGAGTTCTGGTGCGGCTGGTTCAGCCACTGGGGCGACGAGGCGGTCGTGCGGGATGCGGACAGCGCCACGGCCGCGCTGCGCGAGATCCTGGAGTGCGGCGCGTCGGTCAACATCTACATGGCGCACGGCGGGACGAACTTCGCGGGCTGGGCGGGTGCGAACCGTGGCGGGCAGCAGCACGAAGGGGCGCTCGAACCCGACATCACCTCCTACGACTACGACGCGCCCATCGACGAGTACGGGCGGCCGACGAAGAAGTTCTGGGCGTTCCGCGAGCTCCTCGCGCCGTACGCGGACGGACCGCTGCCCGAGCCGCCCGCGCAGCCGGCGGCCCTCGCCGCGCCCATCGTGGTGCGGCCGGCGGAGTGGGTGCCGCTGGGTGAGGTCATGGACGCGCTCGGGGGCGCGGAGTCGGAGCACCCGGTGCCGCCGTCCTTCGAGGAGCTGGGCGTGGACCGGGGTCTGGTGCGCTACCGGGTGGAGGTGCCGGGGCCGCGCCGGGCCTACCCGCTGACGGCGGCCGGGCTGCGGGACCGGGCCGTGGTGTACGTGGACGGGGTACGGGCCGGTGTGCTCACCGAGGGGGACGGGACGCTGGCGGAGCCGGTGGCGGGGCCCGCGTCGGTGGAGCTGTGGGTGGAGTCGCTGGGCCGGGTCAACTACGGTCCGCGGGTCGGCGAGGCCAAGGGCGTCACGGGCGGGGTGATGCACGAGCGGCAGTATCTGCACGGGGTGCGGGCGCGGGCGCTGCGGCTCGACGCGTTCGACGGGGCGGGGGCGGTGGGGGGGCTGCCGTTCCGGTCGCCGGTCGAGGGTGCCACGGGGCTGTACCGGGGCGCGTTCGAGGTGCGCGGCGCGGGGGACGCGGCGCTCGAACTGCCCGGCTGGACCCGTGGGTTCGTGTGGGTGAACGGGTTCAACCTGGGCCGCTACTGGTCGGTCGGACCCCAGGACTCGCTGTTCGTGCCGGGCCCGGTGCTGCGGGAGGGCGCGAACGAGGTGTGGGTCCTGGAACTGGAGCAGGGCGGGGAGGATGTGCGTCTGGGGTGACGCCGGGGTGGCCTCCCCGCCCCCTCGGAGGGCTCGGGTCAGAGCCTCACGTGTGCCGGTGCCGGTGCCGGTACTCGTGCCGGTGCCGGTGCCCGGCTACAGCGTCGCGGCCGCGTTCTTGATCGCGGTGGCGAAGGTGGACACCTCGGTGTAGACGCCCGGGAAGCCGGCCCGGGCGCAGCCGTAGCCCCAGCTCACGATGCCGACCTGGATCCAGGCGCCGGCGTCGTCCCTGCGGAACATGGGGCCGCCGGAGTCGCCCTGGCAGGTGTCGACGCCGCCCTCGTTGTAGCCGGCGCAGATCTCCTCGCCGGGCACGAGCTCGGGGTAGGAGGACTGGCAGGACGCGTCGGAGACGAAGGGGACGGTCGCCTTGAGCAGGTAGCGCTGCTGCGGGCCGCCCTCGCGGGCCGAGCCCCAGCCGGCGACGGTGAAGGTGCCGTTGTTGTACGCGGTCGTCTCGGCGATCTTCAGCGTCGGCAGGTTGATCGGCTGGGCCAGCTTGATCAGGGCCCAGTCCTTGCCGGTGCCGTTGTAGCCCGGGGCCTGGAGGACCTTGGTCGACTTGACCTTGATGGCGCTGGAGCTCTGGAGGTCCACGACTCCGGCGGTGGCGGTGATGCTCGTGTTGTTGCCGGAGCCGCTGACACAGTGCGCGGCGGTGAGGACGATCTGCTGGGTGTAGAGCGCGCCGCCGCAGCCCATGGAGAGGCGCACCATGAAGGGGAACTCGCCCTGGGCGGCGCGGGTTCCGCCGACGACGGGCGGTGCGGCGGCGCTGGCGGAGGCGGGCTGGAGGCTGACGGTGGCGAGGAGGACGGCACCGGCGGCGGCGCATCTCTTGAGGGCACGTACCAGCTTGTTGTTCAAGGCATGCCTTCTTCCGTGGGGGGGTTGCTGTGGCGCGCGTCGACGGGCCCACCGCAGTGACATGGGCCCGTCAACGCGTGGTCCGGATTATGGGGAGGCCGCGAGGGCGGCCACAAGAAGCACATTTCGGCCAGGTCAGGGGGTGCGGGGGCGCCCGCGGCACCGGTCGGCGCGGGCGGCGGACGCCGTAGAGTTGAGAGCGGCCAGCCGTCCTTCAGGGCGGCGTTCAGGGCGACTTCGTACGGCACGTACAGGGGGTACGGGCGTGACGAACGGCAGCGAGGTGGTGCACGGCTACCCGCACCTCGACACCGCGCGGGCGGCCATCACCGCACTGCACAAACGGCTGTCGTACGACGGCGTACGCGCGTACGGGACCAGCGTGGCGCCGGCCGACGTCGCCTTCGCCGACCACGACGATCTGCACCTGGGGACGCAGCGGGTGGCCCGTGCGCTGGTACGTCAGCTGCGGCTGCCCGAGGCGCGGATGATCGTGAGCTTCCGGGAGATGGAGCACGCGGCGAGCGTCGAACTCGCCGCGGGGCCCGAGTACTTCATCGAGCTGAACGACCGCTTCCGCAAGCACCGCAGGGACATCGGGGCGGCGCTCGCCCACGAGATCACCCATGTCCTGCTGCACCGGCTGGGTCTTTCGTTCCCCGGGACGCGGGACAACGAGATCCTCACGGACACGGTGACGACCTACCTGGGCGCGGGCTGGCTGCTGCTCGACGCGTTCCGGGAGGACGCGGTTTCCAGCCAGAAACTGGGTTATCTGACCCCTGAGGAGTTCGGTTACGTCCTCGCAAAACGCGCGATGGTCTTCGGCGAGGACCCCTCGGTCTGGTTCACCAGCCCGCAGGGCTACACGGCGTACACGAAGGGCCGGGCGGAGGCACTGCGCGACGGTCAGCAGCCGCCGCTGTCCGCGGCGGGGTGGAACGGACGGCGGCGCTACGCGAAGGACCGGCGGTACGCGCAGGACCATCCGGCCGGACCCGGGCGGCCGGGACCCGGGCCGGACCCGGCGTACGCGTTCGAGCGCGTGGCCGGCGGCGGACTGCGGGTGTCGTTCCCCTGCCCCACCTGCCGGCAGCGGATCCGGGTGCCGGTGCGGGGGCGGGTGCGGGCGCGCTGCTCCCTGTGCCGGACGATTCTCGAATGCGACACGTAATGCGATACATGAGGGCACCCCTCGGGGCCCCGCTCCGAAAGACAGGCCCCGCAACCCTTCCGTAGGGTTTTGTCATGAGGACCGAGGACTCCGAGGACGTGGGCCTCGACACGGACCCGGCCGGCCGGCTCTTCGAGGCCCTGTACGGGGACGACGACGACGCGGTCGTGCGGGCGCTGCGGGCGGGGGCGCCCGCGGAGGCGACGGACGAGGACGGGCAGACCGCGCTCTACACGGCCGCGGCCCGGGACCGTCCCGGAATGGTGCGCCTGCTGCTGGCGGCGGGCGCCGACCCGGACCGGGCGAGCGGCGCCGAGGGGGCGGAGCTGCCGCTGTGCGGGACCGCGGTCTGGGGGCACACGGAGGCGATGCGGGCCCTGCTCGCGGCGGGTGCGCAGGTCGATCTGGCCGAGGAACCCGGGGTCCGAGCGCTGATCTGGGCGTGCCGTGAAGGGCGCGCCGAGGTGGTGGAGCTGCTGCTTGCGGCGGGCGCGGACCCGGATCTGCCGGGGCCCGACGGGCAGCCGCCCCTGGTGACGGCAACCCGGCGCGGCTCCCCCTCGTGCGTACGGGCCCTGCTGCGGTGCGGTGCCTCCGCCGCGGCGGAGGCACTCGCGGAGGCCCGGCGCTGGGCGGGGACGGACGTGGCGGCCGAGCTGCGGCGGGGGCTGGCCGAGGTGTACGAGGTCGCGGAGAGCCAGGTGGAGACCCGGCGGGTCGAGGAGGACGGCGGCGAGACCGTGATCGCGGAGGTGGTCCGGGACGGCCGGCACATCGCCGGGAACGAGCAGCAGACCGGGCACACGGCCATCGCCACGCTGCTGGAGGACGCGCTCGGGATGCGCACGCCCGCCGAGGAGCTCGCCGGGCGGGCGCTGCGCCGCGGGGACCCGGACCTGGACGACTGGACCGAGGCCGTCGCCGTGCTCCAGCGGCGCGGTGACGAGGAGACGTTCCGGGCGGCGGCGGGGTGGGCGGGCACCGGGGACGCCCTGCGGCAGACCTTCGCGGCGGACGTCCTGGCGGGGCTGGGCCATACGGACGGGGACGGCGTCGGGGCCGGGGCGGGCGTCGGCCAGGGGGTCGCGGCCCGCGTGGTGCCACTGCTGCGGGAGCTGGCGCGGGAGTCCGAGGAGCCCGAGGTGATCCGGGCGGCGGTGACGGGACTCGGCCGGCAGGGCGACCCGGCGGGCGTCACGGAGATCCTGCGGCACGCCGGACACCCGGACCCCGAGGTGCGCTTCGGGGTGGCGGTGGCGCTGCACGGGCTGGTGCCGGGGGACCACACGGGCGCGGTCGAGGCGGTGCTCGGGCTCACGCGGGACGGCGACGACGGGGTCAGGGACTGGGCGACGGCGGTGCTCGCGGACGTGGAGGCGGACGGCCCCGAGATCCGCGACGCGCTCGCGGCGCGCCTTGCGGACCCGGTGCCGGACATCGAGGCGGAGGCCGCGCGGGGGCTGGCGATGCGTCAGGACGGGCGTGCGGTGGAGGCGTTGGCCCGGATTCTGGCGGACGAGGACCCGGAGGGGTACGCGTACTCGATGGCGGAGCAGGCGGTGGAGTACGTGACGGACGAGCGGGTCAGGCTCCGCCTGGAGGCGACCCTCCCCCGCTCCCGCTGACCCCGGCCGCCCCCGCCACCCCCGGACCGCCCGGTAATCGCATGGCGGGCGACGCTTCGCGTTCACCGACGGGACATCCCCGGCCCCCGTAATGACGGAGTTGTATGGACAACAGTTGTCCATACAGCTTTGGCCCCGCCTCGCATCCCTCCGCATTCCCTCATGGAGTACGCGTGACCAGCCCCACCCGCGCCGTCGCCCTCATCGGCGCTCTTGGACTCACCGCCCTGACGCTCACCGCCTGCGGTGCCGCGCCCACCGACAGCACCACCACCCCCGACGGAAAGAACATCGCGACCGCGGCCTCCGCAGCCGACGCGGGCGGGATGGACGCCCTGGTCGCCGCCGCGAAGAAGGAGGGCACGCTCAACGCGATCGCCATCCCCCGCGACTGGGCCAACTACGGCGCGATCATCGACGGGTTCACCGCCAAGTACGGCATCAAGGTGAACGTCGAGAACCCCGACGGCTCCAGCCAGGACGAGATCAACGCGGTGAAGTCCCGCAAGGGCCAGGACCGCGCGCCCGACGTGCTCGACCTCGGAGCCTCGTTCGCGCAGGCCGCCGCCGCAGAGGGGCTGACCGCGCCCTACAAGGTCGCCTCGTTCGACAAGATCCCCGAGACGCAGCGCGACGCGCAGGGACGCTGGTTCAACGACTACGGCGGCTACGTCTCCATCGGCTGCGACGCCAAGCGCGTCAAGGTCTGCCCGGCGACCTTCGCCGACCTGCTCAAGCCCGAGTACAAGGGCAAGGTCGCCCTCAACGGCAACCCCACCAAGTCCGGCTCCGCCTTCGGCGGCGTCTACGCCGCGGCCCTCGCGGGCGGCGGCTCCTTCGACGACATCCAGCCCGGCATCGACTTCTTCGGGAAGCTGAAGAAGAACGGCAACTACAACCCCGTCGAGTCCACCCCGGCCACGGTCGAGAAGGGCGAGACCCCGATCAGCATCGACTGGGACTACCTCAACGCCGGCTACGCCGAGCAGTTCAAGGCCAAGGGCATCGACTGGAAGGTCGCCGTCCCGACCGACGGCGTCTACGCCCAGTACTACTCGCAGGCGATCAACAAGGACGCCCCGCACCCCGCAGCCGCCCGGCTGTGGCAGGAGTACCTGTACAGCGCCGAGGGCCAGAACCTGTGGCTCAAGGGCCACGCCCGGCCCGTGCTGATGCCGGCCATGACCGCCGACGGCACCATCGACAAGGCCGCCGCCGCCGCGCTGCCCGCCGTCGAAGGCACCCCGAAGTTCCCGAGCGAGCAGCAGTCCGCCAAGGCCAAGGAGACCCTGGCACAGGGCTGGGCCGCGGCCGTCTCCGGGTGACACGCCCGATGACCCTGCTCTCCTCCCGCGCCCGCGCCACGGCCGGTACCGCACCGGCCGCCGGCGCGGGCGGGAGCCCCAAGCCGGGCCGTGGCCGCCGGCGCTCCTGGGCGTGGACGGCCGCCGCACCGCTCTTCCTGGTCGTCGGGCTCGCCTTCGGGCTGCCCGCGCTCGCCATGGCCGACGGGGCGTTCACCGTCGGTGACACGTACGGCCTCGGCAACGTGACCCGCTCGGTCGAGGGCGCCTACCGCACCGCCCTGCTCGGCAGTGTCGAACTGTCCGCGCTGACCGCCGCCGCGGGCACCCTCTTCGGACTGCTGCTCGCCCAGGCCGTCGTCACCTCGCGCAGCCGCGCGCTGCGCGAAGCCGTGCTCACGGCCTCCGGTGTGCTCGCCAACTTCGGCGGCGTGCCACTGGCCTTCGCGTTCGTCGCCACCCTCGGCAACGCGGGCGTCCTCACCACCCGCCTCGGCCTCGACGCCCACGGCTGGTCGCTCTACGGCTTCTGGGGGCTGGCCCTGACGTACCTGTACTTCCTCGTCCCGCTGATGGTGCTGACCGTCGCCCCCGCGCTCGACGGACTGCGCGTCCAGTGGCGCGAGGCGGCCCGCGACTGCGGCGCGTCGACCTGGCAGTACTGGCGGCACATCGGCGTCCCGGTACTGCTGCCCACCCTGCTCGGCGGGTTCGTGCTGCTCTTCGGCAGCGCGTTCGCGGCGTACGCCACCGCGGCCGCGATGGTGGGCAGTTCGGTGCCGCTCGTCACGCTCCAGATCGCCGACGCGCTCTCCGGCAACGTCCTGGTCGGCCAGGAGAACGTGGCGCTCGCGCTCAGCCTCGACATGGTGGTGGTCGCCGCGCTGGTGATGGCCGTCCATCTGCCGCTTCAGCGAAGGAGCACCCGATGGCTCGCCTGAACTCCTCCTCCAGGGCTCGGTTCGCCTCCGGGGCGCCCCAGCGTCCGCCGACGGTCGACCGTACTCGGCCACTCGTACCTCGCGGCCTCCGTCCACGCGGCGGTAGCCGCAAATCGACCGCAGCCTCCCTTTCGGCAGCCGCGCGCCCCTTCGGCTCACTCGCCGGGGGCTACGGGCGGATCGCGGTGCTGCTCGTCGCCGGGGTGTACTTCCTCGTCCCGCTGCTGGCCTCCGCCGTGTTCACGCTGGACATCCCCGGGCAGGGGCTGACCCTGTCCTCGTACACGCGGATCTTCGCCGCGCCCGGCTTCACGGCCAGCCTGCTGCTGTCGCTCGCGCTCGCCGCGGCCACCGTCGCCCTCGTGCTGCTGATCAGCATCCCCGCGGCGGTCGCGGCGCGGCTCGCCGTCCCGGGGCTGCGGCCGGTGCTCGAAGTGGTCTGCACGCTGCCGCTGGTGGTGCCGCCGGTGGCGCTGACCGCCGGGCTCGGGACGGTGCTGCGCTGGGGGCCCGAGAAGCTCTCCACGACGCCGCTGTACCAGACGTTCGTCGCCGTGCAGAACCCGGACTTCCCCTTCGTCCTGGTCCTCGCGTACGCCGTGATGGCGCTGCCGTTCGTGTACCGGGCGCTGGACGCGGGGCTGCGCGCCGTCGACGTACGCACCCTCGTCGAGGCGGCCCGCGACTGCGGGGCGTCCTGGCCGCGGGCGCTCGTCTCCGCCGTGCTGCCCAATCTGCGCGGGGCCCTGCTGAACGCGTCGTTCCTCACGCTCGCCCTGGTGCTGGGCGAGTTCACCGTCGCCTCGCTGCTCGGCTTCCAGCCGTTCGCGGTCTGGATCGTGCAGGCGTCCGGCTCGGACGCGCGCCTCTCGGTCGCCGTGTCGCTGCTGAGCCTGCTGCTGACCTGGGTGCTGCTGCTGGCGCTCACCACGCTCGGCGGCCGCCGTTCCCGTTCGTTCGAAGGAAAGACCTCCCGATGACCCTCCTCGACGCACCCGCCCGCACCGGCGCGTCCCTGCGACTGCTCGGGCTGCGCCGCACGTTCGGCGCCACCGTCGCGCTCGACGGCCTCGATCTGGACGTCGCCCCGGGCGAACTCCTCGCCCTGCTGGGCCCCTCCGGCTGCGGCAAGACCACCGCGCTGCGGGTGCTGGCCGGCTTCGAGCAGCCCGACGAGGGACAGGCGCTGCTGGACGGCGAGGACCTCGTTCCGGTGCCGGCCAACCGCCGCGACACGGCGATGGTGTTCCAGTCGTACAGCCTCTTCCCGCATCTCACCGCGGCCGACAACGTGGCCTTCGGGCTGCGGATGCGCAAGGTCGGCGGCGCGGAGCGGCGGGCGCGCGCGGCGGAACTGCTGGAGCTGGTCGGGCTGCCCGGCCACGGCGGACGCTTCCCGCACCAGCTGTCCGGCGGACAGCAGCAGCGGGTCGCGCTGGCCAGGGCGCTGGCGCTGCGGCCCCGGCTGCTGCTGCTCGACGAGCCGCTGTCCGCGCTCGACGCGCAGGTGCGGGTGGCGCTGCGGGAGGAGATCCGCAGGCTCCAGCTGGAGCTGGGCATCACCACCGTGTTCGTCACCCACGACCAGGAGGAGGCCCTGTCGATGGCCGACCGGGTCGCCGTGATGAACCAGGGCCGGCTCGAACAGTGCGCCACGCCCACCGAGTTGTACGCCCGTCCGGCGACGGACTTCGTCGCCGAGTTCATCGGCACCATGAACCGGGTGCCCGGCCGGGCGGTCGAAGGCGGTCTGGTGGAGGTGCTGGGGGTGCGGCTGCCGGCCGAGGAGCCCGCCGGCTCCGGGCCCGTACAGGTGCTGATCAGGCCCGAGGCGCTGGAGGTGACGGCGGACGCGTCCGGGACGGCCCGGGTGACCGGCAGCGCCTTCCACGGGCCCACCACGCGCGTACGGATCGCGCTCGCCGACGGCACGGCGCTCAAGGCCGACGTCCCGACGCACGCCGCCGGCGCGCTGACGCCGGGCACCGCCGTCACCGTACGCCCGCAGCAGCGGCCCGTGCTCATCGCGGCGCAGGGCGGGGCGGAGTGACGCGCTTGCGTGCGGTGCTGTTCGACATGGACGGAACACTCGTCGACACCGAGGGGGTCTGGCTCGACGTCGTCGAGGCGGCGGCGCTGCGGCGCGGACGCGCCCTGGACGCCGGGCGGCGCACGGCCGTGACGGGCCGCTCGGTCGAGGACGCGGCGGCGCTGCTGCACCCGTACCTGGGCGCGCCGGAGGAGGAACTCGCCGCCGAGCTGGGCGCGGACTTCGCGGCCCGGCTCACGGCGGCCGTCGTACCCAGGCCGGGCGCGCTGCGGCTGCTTGCCGCGCTGCGCGCCCGGGAGGTGCCGACGGCGCTGGTGTCCGCGTCGCCGCGGGCGGTGGTCGAGCAGGTCGCGGGAACGCTGGACGGGCACCGTTTCGACGCGCTGTTCGGCGCCGAGGACACCGCACGGACCAAGCCGCAGCCGGATCCGTATCTGGCCGCTGCGGCGGCGCTCGGCGCGGAACCGGCCCAGTGCGTCGCCGTCGAGGACAGCCCGGCGGGCGTCGCGTCGGCGGTCGCCGCGGGCTGCCGGGTGCTGGCGGTGCCGTCGACCGAACCGCTGGCGGAGACCGACGGGGTGACGGTCGCGGAGTCGCTGGCGGACGTGGACCCCGAGCTGCTGAGCTCGCTGGTCCGTGACCCGATGGCCCGATGACACAACGACATGACAGGGTGTGCACGTGAGCGAAGGTCGGGGCAGGACACCCCTGTATCTGAAGGTCGCCGCCGATCTGCGTACCGCCATCACGGCGGGCGAGTACGGCTCCGGGGCGAAGCTGCCGGCCGAGGACGAACTGGCCCGGCGGTACGGCGTGTCCAGAGGCACGGTCCGCCAGGCGCTCGCCGCGCTGCGCACCGACGGGCTGATCACCTCCCGCCGCGGCACCCGCCGCGTGGTGCTGGGCGGCCCGCGCCTGCACAGTTTCGGTGAACTGCGCTCGTTCACCCGCTGGGCGCGGTCCCTGGGCGAGGAGCCCGGGTCCCGGGTCGTCGCGATCGACCGCGTCACCGCGGACGAGGAGGAGGCGGAGAAGCTCCGCCTCGACGAGGACGCGATCGTGTACCGGGTGCGGCGGCTGCGTACGCTCTCGGGCGCGCCGGTGATGGTGGAGCGGACGACCTACCCGGAGCGGATCGGCGAACTGGTGGCGGCGATGCCGCTGGACACCGTCTCCCACTCGGTCCAGCTGGAGCTCCACGGCGTCCTCTTCGCCGACGCCCGCCACACCATCGACCTGGTCCCCGCGGACGACGACGACGCGGCGCTCCTGGGCTGCCGCGCGGGCGAGTCCCTCCTGCGCGAACGCCGCCACTCGACGGACCCGACGGGCACACCGGTGGAGTGGTCCCAGGACCGCTACCTCCCGGGCACGGTGGCCTTCACGATGCAGAGCTCCACGGCCACGAGCGCCCTGGGCCGGCGGCTCAGCCACTGAGCCGCCGGACCGTCGAGCCGCCGGGCCCTTGTGCGGGCCTACAGGTCGAGGACCATCACGTCGTGGAGGTCCGCTCCCTCCCAGGGGCGGGCCTCGCCGGCCTTGCGGTATCCCCACGCCCGGTATGCCGCCGATGCCGCGGTGCTGTCCGGGTGGACGTGGAGCAGCACCCGCTCGGCGGGGACGCCGTCGAGCAGCGCCTCGTGCAGCCGGCGTGCGACGCCTCTCCGGCGCCACGGTCCGCGCACGGCGAGCTCCATGAGCCCGAAGGTGCGGTGTCCCTCCTCGCCGCCCGCGTCCGGCCCGAGCGGGCGGCCGTACGCCATGCCGACCGGTTCGCCGTCCGCGGTGCGGGCCAGGGCGGCCCGGAAGCCGCTCTGGCCGGTCCGGGAGGGGAAGCGCCGGAAGGCGGCCTCGATGCCGTCCGCGGTCTCGTCGTACGGCGGTCCCGCGAACGCCTCGGCGTAGACGGTCCGGAACGCTTCCTCGGCCTGGGCCGCGGCCGGTCCGTCCAGCCGCTCGACGGTGATGGTGGCTTGCTGCGTCACCTGCTGCGTCACCTGCTGCTCCCTCGGGGTGTCGTACTCCGAGGGAGCAGGGTCTCAGC
This sequence comes from Streptomyces sp. FIT100, assembly GCF_024584805.1. NCBI lineage: Bacteria > Bacillati > Actinomycetota > Actinomycetes > Kitasatosporales > Streptomycetaceae > Streptomyces > Streptomyces sp. FIT100. Next base: position 1,762,286 of record NZ_CP075715.1, read on the forward strand.
TCAGCAACCCGGCTTGAGGAGCCCTTCCAGCAGCGGGCGGAAGTGGGCGAAGTCCGGGGTCGGGGCCTCGGGGTCCTTCGCCTCGTCGTCCCAGCGGCGGACCGCGACGGCGTCGCGGGCGCCCGGGTGGGCGGCGAAGGTGCGGGCCTGCTCCTGCGTCATCGGGCCGCCCTGGACCTGGAGGGTGTGGACGGACGCCTCCGAGAGCAGGGCGAAGTAGCCGGGCTCGACGGCGCAGAGGTAGCGCTTGGCGGCGACATGGAGGCGTACGGGCTCGGTGACCTCGGGGCCGAACCACTGGTCGAGCCAGTCCGCGCCGCTGTGGCTGTGGCGGTTGTCGGTGCCGTGCTCCATCAGGTCGCGGCCGGTGACAGCGCCCTGGAAGTGGCCGACGTCGTGCAGCAGCGCGGCGGCGACCAGGTGCGGCGGGGCGTCGGCGGCCTCGGCGAGGGCGCCGGCCTGGAGCATGTGCTGGGCCTGGGTGACGGCCTCGCCGAAGTACTCGGCGCCGCCTTCGCCCTCGAAGAGCTCGGCCAGCACGTCGAGGGGGTTCACAGCGGTGTCGGCGGTGGTCATGCGGGGGTGTCCTTCCTGCGGAGCACGGCCAGGGTGGAGGCGAGGCCGTCGATGTCGGCGTACGCGCCCTGGAGGTGGCGGTCGCCGGATTCGGCGAAGGCCGTACGGGCGTGCAGCAGCCGGGTGTTGTCGAAGACGAGGCAGTCGCCGGGGGTGAGCCGGAAGTCGAGCTGGAGCCCCGGGCGGAGCAGCAGTTCACCGAAGCGGCGGTAGGCGGCGTAGAAGGCGTCCAGTACGCCGGCCGGCTGGTGGAGCGTGCCGATGGAGCGGTTGTTGAAGCGGATCTCGCGGATCCGGCCGGCCGGGTCGGTGGCGATCAGCGGCCGGTGGGCGCGCAGTTCGGTGCGGGCGTCGGCGAAGGCGAACGGCACGGGGACGCGGGTGAGGACCTCGTACGCCTCGGGGTCCTCGGCGCGCAGCAGGGAGGCCGCGTGGAAGCCGTCGACGAGGCCGGAGTCGCCGCCCCGGGCCGCGTTGGTGAGGCAGTGCAGCAGCTGGAGGGTGGGGACCGGGTCGCGGTACGGGTTGTCCGTGTGCGGGGTGATCCGGGCGCCGGTGAAGGCGAGGTTGTTGGGGTCGGCTTCGACGCGCACCTCGAAGAGCTCGCCGTAGTTCGTCTCCCGTACATAGCCGAACGTGCGCGCCACGTCGAGGACCTGGCGGTCGCGGACGGGCACGCCGCGCAGCAGGACGAAGCCGAGGCGCAGCACGCTGTCGAGGGCGGCGGCCCTGGCGGCGGGGTCGGTGACGTAGTCGGCCCAGTCGGCCTCGGGCAGCCGGCCCGCGAGGGCGGCCGCGTCCCAGAGCTCCTTGTCGTCCTCGCCGCGGCCGTCTCCGCCGTCCGCCGCGGCGCCGGGGAGATGGGCGCCGAGCCAGCTCTCGGGGTAGACGGAGCGGTGTCCGTCGGGGGCCCAGACGACCTCGTGGGCGGGGGCGCCGTCCGGGGTCGCGGCGGGCCGGACGGAACCGACGGCGAGCCCGGCGGGAAGCTCGGTGATCTGGAAGAGCTTCTGGCCGTTCCGGGGGTCCCGGCAGCCGGTGCACGGGCAGTTGTCGCGCAGCCAGAACGGTGGCGCGGACGCGAGGGAGAGCATGAATCGGGCTCCGAGTTGTACAGACAACTACTGGTCGACGAGGAGCCTGACAGGAGCGGATGACTCCGTGGTTACGGCGGGGTGGACTCCGGGATGCGCGAAAGGGCCGTGCCGCCGGCCTGGTGGGGGAAGGGCCGGCGGCACGGGTGGGGAGGGGAGGGTGGCTGGTGGCGGACCGGCCGGAGTCAGCAGCCGTAGTCGACGAGGTCGAACGACGCGTAGTGGTCGGCGGTGTAGTAGTCCTCCTGCGACGCCTGGCCGGTGACGATACGGCGGGCACCGCGCGTCGTGGAGCCGGGCGTCTTGACCGTGTACTCGTGGTAGTAGCCGGTCGAGTGGGCCGGGAGGAGACCTTCCCGGTTCTGGAAGACGGTCCCGTCCTGCGGGTACGGGAACGGGCCGCCGTTCTCGATGAGTTCGAGCGTGTCGTGGGCCTGGGACGGCAGGTCGGTGGAGCAGATGTCACCGACCGCGGTGGCCGCCGCGGTCGCCGGGCCCGCAACGGGGCCACCGACGAGGAGGGCGGAGAGAAGGGCGGCCGCGCCGCCGAGCATCGTGATCCGTGGGGGGATTCGCATGAGCCATGATGACGCGCGTAGAAGTTGACGTGTCAACGTCAACTTCAAGGTGTTTTCGCGGTATTCACCTCCTCCACCGGGCCGTCACAGCGCCGCTGCGCAGTCGCCGCCGCCCGTTCAGCCGCGGGTACGCGCCAGCGTGGATTCGCGCACGACCAGCTCCGGCTGGAGCACGATCCGCCGGTGCTCGTGGTCCCCCGCGGCGCCCTCGTCCGTCTCCTCGATCAGCAGCTCCGCGGCCGTACGTCCCATACGGAACGCGGGCTGGCGCACCGAGGTCAGCGGCACCGCGGCCGCCGCGGCGAACTCGATGTCGTCGTAGCCGACCAGGGCCATGTCCTGCGGGATGCGCACGCCCGCGCCGTAGAGGGACTGGAGCACACCGAGCGCCAGCAGGTCGTTGGCGCAGAAGACCGCCGTCGGCCGCGGCGACATCCCCAGCAGCCGCGCCCCCGCGTCCCGCCCGGCGGACACATCGAGCCGCTCGGTCTCCACATGGACCAGCCGGTCCTCCGGCAGGCCCGCCTCCGCCAGCGCCCGCAGCGCTCCGGTGCGGCGGTCCTGGCACTGGGCGAGATGCATCGGCCCGCTGATGTAGGCGACACCGGTGTGGCCGCACTCGATCAGATGGCGGACGGCGAGGGTGCCGCCGGTGATGTCGTCGACCGACACCGAACACGCCTCGGACCGCGGCATGTCGTGGTCGACGTAGACGTGCGGGATGCCGAGCCGCCCGAAGTTCGCCAGATTCCTGCCGGTGGGGTCGGCGGGGGTGACGAGCACGCCGCGCACCCGCTGCTCGGCGAAGAGCGAGAGGTAGTCGGCCTCCTCGTCCGGGTTCTGCGCGCTGTTGCACAGCATCACGCCGAGCCCGGTCTCACGCGCCGCGCGCTCGGCCCCGGTCGCGACCTCCACGAAGAACGGGTTGGCCATGTCCAGGACCAGCATCGCGATGATCCGGCTGCGGCCGGCCCGCAACTGCCGCGCCGTCTCGCTGCGGACGTAGCCGAGCCGGTCGATCACGGCCAGCACCCGCTCGCGGGTCTCCTCGGCGACCATGTCCGGCCGGTTGATGACGTTCGACACCGTGCCGACGGACACGTTCGCCTGCCGCGCCACGTCCTTGATGCCCACCATGCGTGCCACGAGCTCCGACCGTCCGCCTTCCCACGGCACCCCCGGGGCCGCGACCTCATGCTACGCATGAGTAGTCCCGGAGGGGAGCAGTCCGCTACGGGAATCGGCGGGCGGCGAGGGCCTGTCGGCCGGATCAGGCCGGATCAGGGAGCGGCCCGCAGCGGAGCGGCTGATGTCACAGCGGTCCGTGCGGCTGCACGGGCGGAGGAGGGAGCCACTGCGGTGGAGGCACCTCCCGGGGCCGCGGGGCCCGAAGGGCTACGGCAGGTGCGTGCCAGGGCGGGCGAGCCCGGCAAGGTCCGAACGACGGGCCCTGGGGGACGTCACGCCGGGGCGCGCCCCCGCGAGCGGCTGAGGCTCGATTCCCTGACGACGAGTTCCGGCTGGAGCACGATGCGCCGGTGGTCGTGGTCTCCCGCGGCGCTCTCGTCCGTCTCCTCGATCAGCAGCTCCGCGGCCGTACGCCCCATGCGGAACGCGGGCTGGCGCACGGAGGTGAGGGGCACGGCGGCCGCCGAGGCGAACTCGATGTCGTCGTAGCCGACCAGGGCGATCTCGTCGGGCACGCCGACCCCGGCCCCGTACAGCGCCTGGAGGACGCCGAGCGCGAGCAGGTCGTTGGCGCAGAAGACCGCCGTCGGCCGCGGCGACATGCCCAGCAGCCGCGCCCCCGCGTCCCGCCCGGCGGACACATCGAGCCGCTCCGCCTCGACCTGCCGCAGCCGGTCCTCCGGCAGGCCGGCCTCCGCCAGCGCCCGCAGCGCTCCCGTGCGGCGGTCCTGGCACTGGGCGAGATGCATCGGCCCGCTGATGTACGTGATGTCCTCGTGACCCTGGTCGAGGAGATGGCGCACGGCGAGCGCCCCGCCGGTGATGTCGTCGACCGACACCGAGCAGCCCTCGGCGCTCGGCAGGACCCGGTCGACGAAGACGAACGGGATGCCGTGCCGGCGGAAGCCCTCCAGATTGGCCCCGGTGGTGTCGGCGGGGGTGACCAGCACGCCCCGTACCCGCTGCTCGGTGAACAGGCCCAGGTACTCCGCCTCTTCGCTGGGGCTCTGCGCGCTGTTGCACAGCATCACCCCGAGGCCCGCCTCGCGGGCCGCCCGCTCGGCGCCCGATGCCACGTCCACGAAGAACGGGTTGGCCATGTCGAGCACGAGCAGCGCGATGATCCGGCTGCGGCCCGCCCGCAACTGCCGGGCCGATTCGCTGCGTACGTAGCCGAGCCGCTCGATGGTGGAGCGGACGCGCTCCCGGGTCTCCGCCGAGACCGAGTCGGGGCGGTTGATCACGTTCGAGACCGTGCCGACGGAGACCCCGGCCGCCCGGGCCACGTCCTTGATGCCGACGGGCTGGCCGGCCGGACTGCCCGCGGCGGGGCCGAGGAGTGCGGTCATGCGCGATCCATTCTTCTCCGGGTGGCGGTGTCAGTCGAGGTGGAACACTTCGGTCAGCGGCTTCATCGCCTCGTCCGGCCTGGCGCCGTCCAGGGCCTCGAAGAAGCCGCCCATCTCGGCCTGCCAGCGGGCGTTGACGTCCGTGGCGGCCATCGCGGCCTGCGCGGCCGCGAAGTCCTCGGTCTCCAGATAGCCGACGAGCAGGCCGTCCTCCCGCAGGAAGAGCGAGTAGTTGTGCCAGCCGGCGGCGGAGAGCGCCGCGAGCATCCCGGGCCATACGGCCGCGTGACGCTCGCGGTACTCCTCCAGCCGCTCCTGCCGCACCTTCAGCAGAAAGCAGACGCGTTGCACCGGGGACTCCGGCGGCCTCAGAAGTCGAAGTCGTCGATGTTGTTCTTGTCGAAGACGGTCGGCGGGCCGAGGATGATCTCGCCGTCCTTGCCGATGGTGTACTCACCGAGGTCGCCGGCCGTGAACTTCTCGCCCTCCGCGCCGGTGATCTGGCCCGAGGCGAGCGCGGCGGCCACGTACGCGCCGAGGCGGCCGAGCTTCTTCGGGTCCCACAGCGCGAACTGCTCGACGGTGCCGTCCTTGACGTACTCGCGCATCTGGTTCGGCGTGCCGAGGCCGTTGATGACGACCTTGCCCTTGTAGCTGGAGCCGCTGATGTAGCGGGAGGCGGCGGCGATGCCGACGGTGGTGGGCGAGATGATGCCCTTCAGGTTCGGGTACGCCTTCAGCAGGCCCTGGGTCTCCTGGAAGGACTTCTGGTCGTCGTCGTCACCGTAGGCGACCTTGACCAGCTTCATGTCCTTGTACTCGGGCTTCTTCAGCTCGTCCTTCATGAACTCGATCCAGGTGTTCTGGTTCGTCGCGTTCTGGGTGGCCGAGAGGACCGCGATCTCGCCCTTGTGGCCGAGCTGCTCGGCGATGTTCTGGATCTGGCTGCGGCCGATCTCCTCGGAGCTGGCCTGGTTGATGAAGGCGTCGCGGCACTCGGGGGCGGTGTCCGAGTCGTAGGTGACGACCTTGATGTCCTGGGCGAGCGCCTGCTTCAGGGAGCCGCAGACCGAGTTCGGGTCGTTGGCCGCGATCAGGATCGCGTCCTGGCGCTGCTGGACCAGGGTGTTGATGTACGAGACCTGGGACGAGGCCTTGGCGTCGGAGGAGCCGACCTCCTTGGCGGTGGACCCGAGCTCCTTGACGGTGTCGATGCCGGAGCCGTCGAGGATGGTGAAGTACGGGTTGTTGATCTGCTTGGGCAGGAAGGCGATCTTCAGGTTCTTCTTCAGCGGGGCGTCGGGGTCGGCCGTGGCGTTCGCGGCCTTCTCCTTCGTCTCGTTCGCCGCGTCGCTCTTGGTGGTGCCCGAGCAGCCGGCCAGCGTGACGGCCAGGGCACAGGCCGCCGCGGTGGCGGTGAGGGTGGCACGGCGGCGCGTGCGGGAGTACGCAGACATGGTGGCGTCCCTTTCGGAGGGCGGGAGTTGAGGGTGGGGCGGGGAGAACCGAGGGGTGTTACGCGGAGGCGGTCGCGGCGCGCCGCTGCCGGCGCTCGGAGACGGTGGCGACGATCCGCGGGGTGAGGACGGAGGCCACGAGAAGCAGACCGGTGACGATCACCTGGATCTCGTTGGACACGTCGTTGAGGGTGAGGAGGTTGCCCAGCAGGCCGATCAGCAGCACACCGGCGATCGCGCCGCCGAGCGTGCCCCGGCCGCCGTCGAAGTCGATGCCGCCGAGCAGGACGGAGGCGATGACGACCAGTTCGAGGCCGATGCCGTTGTCGGCGCGGGCGCTGCCGTACCGCAGGGTGTAGACGATCCCGGCGAACGAGGCGACGAAGCCGGCGAGGACGAAGAGCACCAGCTTGATGCGCTTGACCCGGATGCCCGCGAACCAGGCCGCGTCCTCCTGGGCGCCGATCGCGTACAGCGACCGTCCGAAGGCGGTGCAGTGCAGCACCACCGCGGTGATCACGGCCAGGACGCCGAACAGGGCGACGGGGTACGGGATGAAGGTCCCCGGCACCGTCTCGGTGTACGTCGCCCACTGGGAGTACGCCTCGGGGAAGTCGGCGACCGCCTTGTCCCCGAGGACGACCGAGGCGAGGCCCCGGTAGAGGGTGAGCGTGCCGATGGTGACGGCGAGCGAGGGCAGACCGACACGGGTGACGAGCCAGCCGTTGAGGAGGCCGCCGAGCGCGCCGACGAGCAGGCACAGGGGCACGATCATCTCGAAGGCCCAGCCGGCCTCCCACAGCGCGCCGGCGAGCGCGCTGGACAGTCCCAGCATGGAGGCCACGGACAGGTCGACCTGTCCGGCGACGACCAGCAGGGTCATCGGCAGGGCGATGAGCGCGATCTCGGCGGTGTCGTTGAGGGCGGCGGAGAGGTTGGCGGTGTCCGCGAACCCCTCCGTCGTGCCGGTGCCGGCGAGGAAGACGGCCACCAGGAGCACACCGACGACGGTGTCCCAGCGCAGGTACTTGGCGAAGGCGGTCATCGCCGGCTCCTCTTCCTCAGCGCGCTGGTGGTGCGCAGGTTCACGATGCGGTCGGTGGTGATCGCCGCGAGCAGCAGCACACCGGTGATGGCCTGCTGCCAGAAGGAGTCCACCTTCAGGACGACGAGGGCGCTGCCGATCGTCGTGAGCAGCAGCGCGCCGAGCGCCGCGCCCCAGACCGTGCCGACGCCGCCGGTGATGGCGACGCCGCCGACGACGACCGCGCTGACGACGTTCAGCTCCCAGCCGTTGGCCGCGTCGGCGACGACGGTGCCGAAGCGGGCGAGCCACAGGGTCCCGGCGAAGCCGGCGATCGCGCCGGAGAAGGCGTACGCGGCGAGCACGCGGCGGCGGATGGGGATGCCGGCGAGCCGGGCCGCCTCGGGGCTGGACCCGATCGCGTACAGCTCCCTGCCGCTGCGGTAGCTGCGCAGGTAGTACGCGGTGCCGGCGAGGACGGCGGCCGAGATCAGCGGCAGGTACGGGATGCCGAGGACGCTGCCGCTGCCGAGGGCGAGCACGCCGTCGGGGACGTCGGCGGCGTTGATCTGCTCGCCGTGTGCCCAGGCGTGGTCGATGCCCTGGATGACGTAGAGCATGCCGAGGGTGACGACCAGCGCGGGCACCCGGCCGAAGCTGACCAGCAGCCCGCTGACCAGACCGCACAGGACACCGAGCCCGATGCCGAGCAGGACGACGGTGAGCGCGCTGTGGTCGGTGCCCGAGACGAAGGTGCCGCAGGCGAAGGCGGAGAGTCCGACGACGGAACCGACGGACAGGTCGATGTTTCGGGTGATGACGACGACGGACTGGCCGGCGACGAGCAGCACCAGGATCGAGGAGTTGAGCAGCAGGTCCTTGATGCCCTGGTCGTCCAGGAAGGAGGGGTTGGCCGCCCAGGTGGCCAGGATCAGCGCCACGAGTGCGCCGCCGATGCTCAGCTCGCGGGCGCGGAAGACCAGGTCCATGAGCGAACGAGCCGAGCGGTCCGTCTCCGGCGCGGCAGGCGGGGTTTCCAGGGTGGCCGTCACGCCGCTGTCCTTTCGTGTGAGCCGCCGCGGGGGCGGGTGCGGGGTCCGGCGAGGAGGTCGCCCGCGGCCGGGCGGGCGGGCGAGGGGCCGCGGAGGCCGGGCGCGCCCGTCATGCCGCCCTCCCGGCACCGCCGCGGCCGGTCGCCGCGGCCATGACCGTCTCCTCGGTGGCCTCCTCGCGCGGGATCTCCGCGACGAGCCGGCCCTCGTGCATCACCAGCACCCGGTCGGCCATGCCGAGGACCTCGGGCAGGTCGGAGGAGACCATCAGCACGGCGAGTCCCTCGGCGGCGAGCGAGGAGAGCAGCCGGTGCACCTCGGCCTTGGTGCCGACGTCGATGCCGCGTGTGGGCTCGTCGACGATGAGCACCGTCGGGTCGGTGGCCAGCCACTTGGCGAGGACGACCTTCTGCTGGTTGCCGCCGGAGAGCACGCCGACCGCGTCGCCGAGCTTGTTGTACTTGAGCTGGAGCTTCACGGCCCAGTCGGTGGCCCGCGCCCGCTCCAGGGTGCGGCGGACCAGTCCGCCGCTGCCGAGGCTGCCGAGCCCGGTGAGTCCGATGTTGCGCTCGATGGACGCGTCCATCACGAGCCCGCGCTGGCGCCGGTCCTCCGGGACGAGGGCGACTCCGGCGGCCATCGCGGCGGTGGGTGAACCGGCGCGCAGGGCCGTGCCGTTCACGTGCACCTCGCCCGCGTCGGCCCGGTCCACGCCGAAGACGGCCTGGACGACCTCGGAGCGGCCGGCGCCGACGAGTCCGGCGAGGGCGACGATCTCGCCGCGGCGGACCTCGAAGGACACGTCCCGGAAGACGCCTTCGCGGGTGAGCCGGCGTACCGAAAGCGCGGTCTCGCCCACGGTGGTGGCCTGCTTGGGGTAGAGCTCGTCCAGGTCGCGGCCGACCATGCGGCGCACGAGGTCGTCCTCGGTGAGGCCGTCGAGCGGTTCGGTGGCGACCCAGCGCCCGTCGCGCAGTGTCGTGACCCGCTGGCAGAGTTCGAAGATCTCCTCCAGCCGGTGCGAGATGAACAGGACGGCGGCGCCGGCGGCGCGCAGCGTCGTGACGACCGAGAACAGCCGCGCGGTCTCGCTGCCGGTGAGCGCCGCGGTGGGCTCGTCCATGATCAGGACGCGGGCGTCGAAGGAGAGCGCCTTGGCGATCTCGACGATCTGCTGGTCGGCGATGGACAGCCCGCGGGCGAGCCGGCCGGGGTCGAGGTCGACGCCGAGCCGGGCCATCAGGGCGGCGGTCGCGTCGTGGACGGACTTGCGGTCGATCCGGCCGAGGGAGAGCCGCGGCTGACGGCCCATGAAGATGTTCTCGGCGATCGACAGGTCGGGGAAGAGCGTGGGCTCCTGGTAGATGACCGCGATGCCGGCGTCGCGGGCGTCGGCCGGGCCGTGGAAGACGACCGGCCTGCCGTCGAGCAGCACCTGGCCGGTGTCGGGGCGGTGCACCCCGGCCAGGGTCTTGATGAGGGTCGACTTGCCCGCGCCGTTCTCGCCCGCGAGCGCGTGGACCTCGCCCGGGAGCAGTTGCAGGGAGACGTCCTGCAGGGCCCGTACGGCACCGAAGGACTTGGACACGTCCGTCAGGGCCAGAACGGGGGCCGGGCCCGTGTCGGGCTGGTTCATGGATGCTCCGTGGAAGGTGCGCCGTGGAGGCGCCGTGAAAGGTTTCAATCAAGTTTCACGGAAGCTAGACGCGTAACACCCGTGGCGTCAATGGGTCAGTTCATGAAACTTTCTCGGCCTACTCGATCTCTTGACAGTCCAGTTGAGCGGCCATAGCTTCACGTCGATGAAACGATTCACACGTCCGCTCGGCCCCCAGGAGCGCTGATCCCATGCCCGGTGTATCCGCCGTGTCCGCCGCGAAGGCGGCCCTCAAGACCCAGGCCATCGAGACTCCGTCGTGGGCGTACGGCAATTCCGGTACGCGCTTCAAGGTGTTCGCGCAGCCCGGAGTGCCGCGAACCCCGCGCGAGAAGCTCGACGACGCCGCGCGCGTCCACGAGCACACCGGCGTGGCCCCGACCGTCGCCCTGCACATCCCGTGGGACACGGTCGACGACTATGCGGCCCTGGCGAAGTACGCCGAGGAGCGCGGCCTCAGGCTCGGTGCGATCAACTCCAACGTCTTCCAGGACGACGACTACAAGCTCGGCTCGGTCACCCACCCCGACCCGGCCGTGCGCCGCAAGGCCCTCGGACATCTGCTGGAGTGCGTCGACATCATGGACGCGACCGGCTCGCGCGATCTGAAGCTGTGGTTCTCCGACGGCACCAACTACCCGGGCCAGGACGACATCCGCAGCCGCCAGGACCGGCTCGCCGAGGCGCTGGCCGCGGTGTACGAGCGGCTGGGCGAGAACCAGCGGATGCTGCTGGAGTACAAGTTCTTCGAGCCGGCCTTCTACGCCACCGACGTCCCGGACTGGGGCACGGCCTACGCGCACTGCCTCAAGCTCGGCCCCAAGGCCCAGGTCGTCGTGGACACCGGCCACCACGCGCCCGGCACCAACATCGAGTTCATCGTCGCGCTGCTGCTGCGCGAGGGGAAGCTCGGCGCGTTCGACTTCAACTCCCGCTTCTACGCGGACGACGACCTGATGGTCGGCGCGGCGGACCCCTTCCAGCTGTTCCGCATCATGTACGAGGTGATCAGGGGCGGCGGCTTCACTTCCGACATCGCCTTCATGCTCGACCAGTGCCACAACATCGAGGCGAAGATCCCGGCGATCATCCGCTCGGTGATGAACGTCCAGGAGGCGACGGCGAAGGCCCTCCTCGTCGACGGCGACGCGCTCGCCGCCGCCCAGCGCTCCGGGGACGTCCTCGCGGCCAACGCGGTGCTGATGGACGCCTACAACACGGACGTACGCCCGCTGCTCGCCGAGGTCCGCCAGGAAATCGGCATCGCCCCCGACCCGATCGCCGCGTACGCCCGCTCCGGCTGGGCCCAGAAGATCGTCGACGAGCGCGTCGGCGGCACCCAGGCGGGCTGGGGGGCGTAGGCCGCCTCCGGCGCGGGGCGTGGCCGGGCCGTCCGGTCCGGCCCCTGGCTCACCCGCTGCCGGCGCGGCACGCGCCGGCCGGCGGCCGGCGAGCAAACAGGACGGCGGGGGGGGCGGCCGGGCCGGACCCGGCGCACACGACGACGCACGAACCAGCGACGACTCACGAACCAGCTCGGACTCGAAGGAAGCAGGCAATGACGGACGACAGGACTCACCAGCGCGTGGCCGAGCTGCTCGCTCGCTCGCACCGCCTGGGGGCCGATCCCCGCAACACCAACTACGCCGGCGGCAACACCTCCGCCAAGGGCACCGCGGTCGACCCCGTGACCGGCGGCGACATCGAGCTGGTCTGGGTCAAGGGCTCGGGCGGCGACCTGGGCACACTCAAGGCCGAGGGCCTCGCCGCGCTCCGGCTCGACCGACTGCGCGCCCTCACCGGGGTGTACCCGGGCGTGGACCGCGAGGACGAGATGGTCGCGGCCTTCGACTACTGCCTGCACGGCAAGGGCGGCGCAGCACCGTCGATCGACACCGCGATGCACGGCCTCGTCGAGGCCGCGCACGTCGACCACCTCCACCCCGACTCGGGCATCGCGCTCGCCTGCGCCGCCGACGGTGAGGCGCTGACCAAGGAGTGCTTCGGCAACCGGGTCGTGTGGGTGCCGTGGCGCCGCCCCGGCTTCCAGCTCGGACTCGACATCGCCGCGGTCAAGGCGGCCAGCCCCGAGGCGATCGGCTGCGTCCTCGGCGGACACGGCATCACCGCCTGGGGCGACACCTCCGAGGAGTGCGAGCGCAACTCGCTGCACATCATCCGCACCGCCGAGGCGTTCCTCACCGACCGCGGCAAGGCCGAGCCGTTCGGGCCCGTGCTCGACGGGTACGGGCCGCTGCCGGAGGCCGAGCGCAGGGCCCGCGCCGCCGCGCTCGCCCCCGTAGTGCGGGGCCTCGCCTCCACCGACCGCCCGCAGGTGGGCCACTTCACCGACGCGGACGTCGTCCTCGACTTCCTGGCGCGCGCCGAGCACCCGCGGCTCGCCGCGCTCGGCACCTCCTGCCCCGACCACTTCCTCCGTACGAAGGTCCGGCCGCTCGTTCTCGACCTGCCGGCCGGTGCCCCGCTGGAGGAGGCGGTCGCCCGCCTGAAGGAGCTGCACGCCGCCTACCGCGAGGACTACCGCGCCTACTACGAGCGCCACGCCGACGCGGACTCCCCCGCCATGCGCGGCGCGGACCCGGCGATCGTCCTCGTGCCGGGCGTCGGGATGTTCAGCTTCGGCAAGGACAAGCAGACCGCGCGCGTCGCGGGCGAGTTCTACGTCAACGCGATCAACGTGATGCGCGGTGCCGAGGCCGTCTCCTCGTACGCGCCCATCGAGGAGGCGGAGAAGTTCCGCATCGAGTACTGGGAGCTGGAGGAGGCCAAGCTCCGCCGCATGCCCGCGCCGAAGCCGCTCGCGACCCGCGTCGCGCTGGTGACGGGTGCCGGCTCCGGGATCGGCAAGGCCATCGCGCACCGGCTGGTCGCGGAGGGCGCGTGCGTCGTCGTCGCCGACATCGACGCGGACGGCGCGGCGGCGGTGGCCGAGGAGTTGGGCGGCCCGGACAAGGCGGTCGCGGTGACGGTGGACGTCACCTCCGAGGAGCAGATCGCCGACGCCTTCGCGGCGGCCGCGCTCGCCTTCGGCGGCGTCGACCTGGTCGTCAACAACGCCGGGATCTCCGTCTCCAAGCCGCTCCTGGAGACCACGGCGAAGGACTGGGACCTCCAGCACGACATCATGGCCCGTGGCTCCTTCCTGGTCTCGCGTGAGGCGGCCCGGGTGATGACCGCGCAGGGCTTCGGCGGCGACATCGTCTACATCGCCTCCAAGAACGGTGTCTTCGCGGGCCCGAACAACATCGCCTACGGCGCGACCAAGGCCGACCAGGCGCACCAGGTCAGGCTGCTCGCCGCCGAACTGGGCGAGCACGGCATCCGCGTCAACGGCGTCAACCCGGACGGGGTGGTGCGCGGCTCGGGCATCTTCGCCGGCGGCTGGGGCGCGAAGCGGGCGGCGGTGTACGGCGTGGAGGAGGAGAAGCTGGGCGAGTTCTACGCCCAGCGGACCCTGCTCAAGCGGGAGGTCCTGCCGGAGCATGTCGCGGCCGCGGTCTTCGTGCTGACGGGCGGCGACCTGAGCCACACGACGGGCCTCCACGTCCCGGTGGACGCGGGCGTCGCGGCGGCGTTCCTGCGCTAGCGCCGCGCTGGCGTGCCCTCCGGGCCCCGCTTCTCCGGGCGACGCCCGGACCCGCTCGGCCCGCGCCACGCGCCCGTGGGGCACGCCGACCGGCGCTTGCCTGCTGCGCGGGCGGTGCCCGGGCGGGCCCGGGGGCACGCCGGCCTGCGGGGCGGGACACGTCGCGGGCAGTCCCCCCCTCCCCCCACGTTGTGGGCATTCGTTCCGCATGGGGTCCCCCCAGGACGAAGTCCTAGGGGGAGGAACTGGTGGGCACAACGCGACCACCGGGCCGTTCCTGCGTACGAAACGGCCGCGGCCGGCGACCGGTTGCGCACCGCCACCGGCTGCGGTCCGGGCGTCGGGGCACCGTGCCCCGAGGCACGAGCGGCGCCCAACGCTCTCGGTTGCGCTCCCGTTCCGCCCCCACGCGGAGCGAACGGCCCACAACCAGACGGGACGTCGGCTGCCCAACCCCCTGTAAGGAATGACATCGTGTCAACGAAAACCCCGCTCACCTTCGCCGCCGTCGACCTCGGCGCCTCCAGCGGACGCGTCATGGTCGGGCACGTCGGGCCCGGGACGCTTCGCCTCACCGAGGTGCACCGGTTCCCCAACACGCCCGTACGCGTCGGCGGCACGCTGCACTGGGACATCCTCGCCCTGTACCGCGGGGTGCTCGACGGGCTGCGGGCCGCGGGCCGGGCCACCGGGGGGCGGCTCGCGAGCGTGGGCGTCGACTCGTGGGCCGTGGACTACGGCCTCCTCGACGCCGGCGGCGCCCTCATCGGCAACCCCGTGCACTACCGGGACACCCGTACCGAGGCCGTCACCGCGAAGGTCGCCGGGGCGCTGGCCCCCTCCGAGCTCTACGCGGCGACGGGGCTCCAGTACCTCCCCTTCAACACCGTCTACCAGCTGGTCGCGGCGCAGGGCACCCCCGCGCTCGCCGCCGCCCGGGGCCTCCTCCTCATCCCGGATCTGATCGCGTACTGGCTGACCGGTGAGGCCGGTACCGAGCTCACCAACGCCTCCACGACCCAGCTCGTCGACCCGCGCACCCGCGACTGGGCCCGGCCCGTCGCCGAGGCGCTCGGTATCGATCTCTCGCTCTTCCCGCCGCTGCGCCGGCCCGGCGACCCGGCCGGGGAGCTGCTGCCCGAGGTCCTCACCGAGACCGGCCTGACCGGGCCGGTGCCCGTGACCGCCGTGGGGTCGCACGACACCGCTTCGGCAGTGGCGGGCGTGCCCGCATGCGGGGAGCGGTTCGCGTACATCGCCACCGGCACCTGGTCGCTGGCCGGGCTCGAACTGGACGCTCCCGTCCTCACCGAGGACAGCCGCCGCGCCAACTTCACCAATGAGCTCGGTGTGAACGGCACCGTCCGCTACCTCCGCAACATCATGGGCCTGTGGCTGCTCCAGGAGTGCCTGCGCGACTGGGAGGCCCAGGGCCAGGCGCCCGACCTCGGCGAACTGCTGCGCAAGGCGGCCGCGTGCACCCCCCTGCGCTCGGTCGTGGACGCGGGCGACCCGGCGTTCATCGCCCCGGGCCGGATGCCGGAGCGGATCGCCGACGCCTGCCGCCGCACCGGCCAGCCCGTGCCGCGCGACGCGGCCGAGACGACCCGCTGTGTGCTGGACTCGCTGGCCCTGGCCCACCGGCGCGCCGTCGCGGACGCCCAGCGGCTCTCCGGCCGGGCGGTCGACACCGTGCACATCGTCGGCGGCGGCGCCCGCAACGAGCTGCTGTGCCGGCTGACGGCCGACGCCTGCGGACTGCCCGTGGTGGCGGGTCCCGCCGAGGCCGCCGCGCTGGGCAACATCCTTGTCCAGGCCCGCTCTGCAGGCGTAATCATCGGAGGTCTGCGTGAATCGCGACAGCTCCTGTGCGAGACTCAGGGCCTACGGCACTACGAACCCACGGGAGACGTCCGAGCATGGGAGCGGGCCGAGGCACGTCTCGCCAAGGAGGAACAGCCATGCGGGTAGCGCTCTTCGTCACCTGCGTCAACGACACGCTCTTCCCCCGCACCGGGCAGGCGGTCGTCACCCTGCTGGAGCGCCTCGGCGTCGAGGTGGACTTCCCGCCGGCGCAGACCTGTTGCGGGCAGCCGCAGTTCAACACCGGTTACCGGCACGAGACCGAGCCCCTGGTGCGCCGCTACGCCGCCGCCTTCGACGCCTACGACTACGTCGTCACCCCGTCCGGCTCCTGCGCGGCGATGGTCCGCGACAACTACCCCCGCATCGGTGCGAAGGCGGCCGCCGAGGGACGCGGCCAGGAGCTCGCCGAGGCGGCGGCGCGCGCGGTCCCGAAGACGTACGAGCTCACGGAGTTCCTGGTCGACGTGTTGAAGGTGGTGGACGTCGGGGCGTACTACCCGCACGCCGTCACCTACCACCCGACCTGCCACGGGCTGCGGATGCTCGGCCTCGGCGACCGGCCGCGCAGGCTCCTTGAGCATGTCAAGGGGCTCGAACTGCGGGAGCTGCCGGGCGCCGAGGAGTGCTGCGGCTTCGGTGGCACGTTCGCCGTCAAGAACGCCGCCGTCTCCGCGGCGATGGGCGCGGACAAGGCCCGCAACATCACCTCCACCGGCGCCGAGGCCGTGTGCACGGTCGACAACTCCTGCCAGCTGCACATCGGCGGGACGCTCACCCGGCTCGGCTCGACGGTCCGCCCGGTGCACATCGCCGAGATCCTCGCGAGCACGGAAGGGGACGCCCGATGAGCGGCACGTACCTCGGCATGCCGGCCTTCCCGAAGGCGGCGGCCGACTCCACCCGGAACACCACCCTCCGCGGCAATCTGCGCCATGCCACCCACACCATCCGCGACAAGCGCGCCAAGGCCGTCGCCGAACTCGACGACTGGGGGCGGCTGCGCGCCGCCGGGGCCGCGATCAAGAACCGTACGCTGCGCCATCTCGACCACTACCTGGAGCAGGTGGAGGCCGCGGTCACGGCGGCGGGCGGCACCGTGCACTGGGCGGCGGACGCCGCCGAGGCCAACCGGATCGTCACCGACCTCGTCCGGGCCACCGGCGAGACCGAGGTGGTCAAGGTCAAGTCCATGGCCACCCAGGAGATCGGTCTCAACGAGGCGCTGGCGAAGGCCGGGATCACCGCCTGCGAGACCGATCTCGCCGAGCTGATCGTGCAGTTGGGCGACGACCTGCCCTCGCACATCCTCGTCCCCGCGATCCACCGCAACCGCTCCGAGATCCGCGACATCTTCCGCGACAAGATGGCGGACTGGGGCCGTCCGGCCCCGGACGGGCTCACCGACCGGCCCGCCGAGCTGGCCGAGGCCGCCCGGCTGCATCTGCGCGAGAAGTTCCTGCGCGCGAAGGTCGCCGTCTCGGGCGCCAACTTCATCGTCGCCGACACCGGCACCCTCGTCGTGGTCGAGTCCGAGGGCAACGGCCGGATGTGCCTGACCCTGCCCGAGACGCTGATCTCCGTCGTCGGCATCGAAAAGGTGGTGCCGACCTGGCAGGACCTGGAGGTCTTCCTCCAGCTCCTCCCCCGCTCCTCGACGGCCGAGCGCATGAACCCGTATACGAGCACATGGACGGGGACGACCGACGGCGACGGCCCGCGCACCTTCCACCTGGTCCTGCTCGACAACGGCCGCACCGACACCCTCGCCGACACGGTGGGGCGGCAGGCGCTGCGCTGCATCCGCTGCTCCGCCTGCCTCAACGTCTGCCCGGTCTACGAGCGGGCCGGCGGCCACGCGTACGGCTCCGCCTACCCGGGCCCGATCGGCGCGATCCTCACACCCCAACTGCGCGGCACCACCAGCGAGGTGGACGCCTCGCTGCCGTATGCGTCCTCGCTGTGCGGCGCCTGCTACGAGGTGTGCCCGGTCGCCATCGACATCCCCGAGGTCCTTGTCCACCTGCGGGAGCGCGTCGTCGAGGGAGGCGAGGTGACCCGCAACGGTACGAAGGTCACGCTCCGCCCCGCGAAGGGGCACGCGGCCGAGCGGGCCGCGATGCGCGCCGCCCGCTGGACGCTGGACCACCCCGGCGCACTGCGCACGGCGCAGCGCCTCGCCTCCCGCACCCGCCGGCTGCATCCGCGGCGGCTGCCGGGGCCCGGCCGGGCCTGGACGGACACCCGGGCGGTGCCGGAGGTGCCGGCCGAGTCGTTCCGGGACTGGTGGCAGCGCACACGAGGGGAGCACACGAAGTGAGCAGCAGGGACATCGTCCTCGGCCGGGTGCGCCGCGCCCTGGCGGACGTGCCGCGCGACGAGCGCCCGCAGGACGTGCCGGTCGCCCGCGACTACCTGCGGGTGCACGGCGGCAGGACCCCGGCCGAGACGGCGGACCTGCTCGCGGAGAACCTCGCGGACTACCGGGCCCTGGTGCACCGTTCGGACGCCGCCGGACTGCCGCCGCTCATCGCCCGGTTGCTGGCAGAGCACGGCTCCGAGTCGGTACTCGTCCCGGCCGGACTACCGCCGGAATGGCTGGCGGCCGCGGACCCCGTCCGGTTCCCCGACCGGGCGGAGAGCACCCCGCACGAACTCGACGCGATCGACAGCGTGGTCACCGGCTGCGCGGTGGCCATCGCCGAGACCGGCACCCTCGTCCTGGACGGCGGCGCCGCCCAGGGCCGCCGCCGGATCACGCTCGTGCCCGACCACCACATCTGCGTCGTACACGTTCCGGACCAGGTCGTCGACTCGGTACCGCAGGGCCTGGAACGCCTGGACCCGGCGCGCCCGCTGACCTGGATCAGCGGGCCGTCGGCGACGAGCGACATCGAGCTGGACCGCGTGGAGGGGGTCCACGGGCCCCGGACGCTCGAAGTGATCCTGGTCGAGGGCTGAGAAACGGCGAAGCCCCCGGCCGGACCCGCGGGTCCGGCCGGGGGCTTCGTGGTGTCAGCTCGCGTCCGGTGCGAACGTCGAGGTGAACGTCCAGCTCCCGGAGCCGACTTCGTACACGGCCACGCCGTCCTCCGTCCGTACGAGACGCGCGTCCCGTGACGCGTGGACGGTGCCGGTGGTGACCGGTACGCGGATCTCGGCCGTCGTTCCCGCCGGGACGGAGGCGTCCAGCCGGTAGGCGGTGCCCTCGCGCTTCCAGTTCGTGCGGACCGTGCCGTACGGCGTGGTGTACGAGCCCGAGGCCGAGGTCAGATCGCCCACGACCGCCGGGGCGATGAGCAGTTCGCGGTAGCCGGCCGATCCGGGTCGCTGCTGGATGCCGGCGAGGCGGGCGGTGAACCAGGCGTCGATCGCGCCGAGCATGAAGTGGTTCTGCGACTGGCCGGGGCCGCCGTCCCAGGTCTCGCCGAGGGTGGTGTTGCCGGCCAGGACCTGGTAGCCGTAGCTCGGGCTGGTGGTCTGTGTGGCGATCTTGTAGACGATGTCGTCGCGGCCCGACTCGGACAGCACGCGCAGGGCGGCGGGCAGGGAGATCTCGCCCAGCACGAGGTGGTGGTCGGCGGCGACGACCGCGTTCGTGAAGTGGGCGAGCAGACGCTCGCGTTCACCGGCCGGGACGGCTCCCATGTCGAGGGCGAGCGCCTCCGCGCCCTGGCCTCCGCCGCCGAAGGTGCCGGTGGCCGGGTCGTAGTACTTCGCGGCGAGAGCGTGCGCGCTGGTGTCCGCCTTCTCCTGGTACAGGGCGGCGTCGGCGTCCTGGCCGAGGACCTTCGCGATGCGGCTGAGGCCGTCGACGACGCGCCAGTAGCCGTAGGTGCCCGCGACGGCGCGCGGGAAGGTGCGGTCGGGGGTGATCCAGTCGCCGAGGCCGTAGTCGAGGATGCCGCCGGAGACCTTCTGCTCCAGGAAGGTCACGTACTGCTTCATCTGCGGGTAGTACGTGCGCAGCGTCTCCTCGTCGCCGTAGGTCGTGTAGAGCTGCCACGGCACGAGGACGAACGCGCCGCCCCAGTTGGCGTCGTTGCGGTAGCCGCCGGAGAGTTCGACGTAGTCGGGGACGGTGCTGGGGATCAGGCCCTCGGGGGTCTGGGCGTCCGACATGTCCCGCACGATCTTGCGGAGGTAGGACTGCATGTCGTAGTTGGCGGCCAGGGTGGGGAAGACGAGCTGGTTCTGCTCCAGCCAGCCGAGCTTCTCCCGGCTGGGGCAGTCGGTGAGGACGCTCATCATGTTGCCCTCGACGGCGCGGCGGATGAGTCCGTGGATGCCGTTGACGAGCTGGTTGGAGCTGGTGAAGCTCCCGGCGGAGGTGTTGTCGGCGTGCAGGACCTTGCCTCGTACGGAGACGGTGGCGCCGGCCGGCAGGCCCTTCAGCTCCAGGTAGCGGAAGCCGTGGTAGCTGAAGGTGGGGTGCCAGGTCTCGGCGCGGCCGCCGCCCTTGGCCGTGTAGCTGTCCCACAGGGGTGCGCCGACGTTGCTGATGGACTGGAAGGCGTGACCGTCCTTCAGGCTCTCGGCCGGGTGGATGCGCACGGTCGTTCCGGCGGGGGCGGTGACGGTGATCTCGGGCCAGCCGGCGATATTGCGGCCGAGGTCGAAGACGCGGCTGCCCTCGGCCCCCGCCACCTCGGTCCCCTGCAGCGTCTCGATGACGCGGACGGGTTCGGTCTCGCGGGCGCTCGGTTCGGCCGGTTCCTCCGCGCCGCCGGGCCGGCCGAGCGTGACGGCCGCGGGCCAGGAGGAGCGGTCGCGGTCGCGGCCCGGCTCGTCCCAGCCGGGTATCTCGCGGCGGGCGTCGTAGTCCTCGCCGCCGTACCAGTTGGACGAGGTGGTCGGGCCGAGGGTGGTGTGCCAGTCGGAGCCGCTGGTGACGCGGCGCACGCTGCCGTCGTCCAGGGCGATCTCCAGCTGGGCGACGAGCTTGGGGTCGCTGAAGTTGCCGTACCACTTGCGGTAGCGGTCGGCGGTGCTGACCACGTTGGAGGCGCCGTTGCCGAGCGCGACGGCGAGGGTGTTGCCGCCGCGCCGCAGCCGGTCGGTGACGTCGTAGGTGGCGTACTGGACCCGGTCGGCGAAGTCGGTGTTGGCGGGCTCAAGCACGGCGTCGCCGACCGGCTTCCCGTTGATGCGGGCGTCGTGGATGCCGAGGCCCGCCAGGTAGAGGCGGGCGCTGCGGGCGCCCTTGGGGAGGGCGAAGTCCTTGGCGAACAGCGGCAGTGCGGCGGGGAGGTAGGCCCCGGGGGTCTTCTGGCCGATGGCCTCGGCAGCCTTCGTCCACGGTCCTTCGGGCGTCTCGGCCGTGGAGACGCTGTAGTCGACGGGGAAGTGGGGCACCTGCCCGTCGGCGGTGAGGACGTCGGCGCGCGGGTAGAGCAGCACCTGGTCGAAGGTCTTGGCCGCCTTCATGTCGAGCGTGAGCGTGACCGGGGAGTCGGCACTGTCGTGCGGCTGGCTCGAGTAGCCGGCCTCGCGCAGCAGCGCACTGTTGGTGTGCCCGTCCACGACGAGCTTCGGCTCCCAGACCTTGCGCACCTCGCCGCTCTCGGACGCCGTGACCGTCGCGCCCTGTGCGTGGTTGACGTCCGCAGCGGTGGAGTCGCGCACCTCGATCTCGCCGAGCTGGAGGCGCCACTCCCCCTCAAGCGGCAGCCCGAGCTCGGTGACGTCGAGCCGGACGTAGCGGGCCGTGGTCCGCGGCAGCGTGACGACGACGGGCTCGTTCTCGTGCCGGCTCAGCCGCCATGCGTCGTGGGTGATCCACTGGGCGGTCCAGTCCTCGGCGCGGGTCAGGCCCGTCTCGAAGACCGCGGTGTCGCTCCACTCGGAGGCACGGCCGCCGGACCACAGCTGGACGCGCCAGTGGACGCGGTCGCGCGAGCCGAGCGCCTTGCCCGCGTAGACGGCGCGCGGCTCGGCGGAGCCGACCTTGCCCGAGTCCCAGAGGTCGGGGCGGCCGTGCTCCAGCCTCTCGCGGCTGGTGGCGGCCTGGATGCGGTAGGCGCTCTGGACGACGCCCCGGCCGTGCCCGGACAGCTGCCAGGTCAGGTCGGGGGTGGTGTCGTCGATGCCGAGGGCGCTGCGCAGGTGCTGGGTCTGGAGCCTGGTGGCCTCGGCGCCGGCGCCGCCCCATGCGGCGGCGGGGAGCGCGGAGGGTACGACGGTGACGAGCGCGGTCAGCCCGGTGGCGAGGACGAGCGCGGGTCTGGCGAGTGAACTCATGCCGGTCTCCCTGGGGATCAGTGCAGGTCGGTGGTGAGCGGGCGGCGCGGGCGCAGGACCACCGGGCCCAGGAGCCCGGACGGCAGCGGCTTGTTGCGCTCGTTGGAGAGGGTGTTGGAGACGCGGACGGCGATGTGGTTGGCACCGGGGCGCAGCGCTTCGGTGACGTCCACGACGTACGGGGTCCACAGGGCCGGCGGCAGGGTGGTGCCGTTGACCGTGACCTCGGCGACCTCGCGCACGGTGCCGAGGTCCAGGTGGAGCCGGCGTCCGGCGAGTCGGTCCGGGGAGAGCTCGACGTCCTTGGTGTAGGTGGCGCTGCCGGAGAAGAGCCGGGCGATGTCGCTCCAGCTGCCGAGCGGCCGTACGACGGGCTGGGCGCCCGCCTGGTGGAGGGTCAGGGTCCAGTCCCCGTCGAGCGGTATCGGCTCCAGGGGGTCGGTGACACGGGCGGTGCCGCGGTAGGTGCGGCGGCCGTCGGTGCCGGTCAGGGGCCAGCTGCCGGGGGCCTCGGCGAGGGCCTGCACGCGCAGCCCTTCGCGGCGGGCGGTGACGGCGGTGACCGGCAGCGCCCCGGCGTCGGTCAGGTGGGGTACGGGGTGGGCCGCGTGGCGCAGGACGACCCCCACCGTCCGGTACGGGCCGAGCTTCAGCGGTACGCGTACGCCGCCGCGCTCCGTGCGGTGCACCGGCGCGGGCACGGCCGTGCCGTCCTCCGGGTCCCACCACTCGGGGGTGCCGCGGGCCGGCAGCGTCGCCCAGGTGTCGACGGGCGTCGCGCTCTCGTTGTTGAACAGGAACGCGAGGTCGCCGCCGCGGGTGGTGCGCAGGACGCGGACGGCGGGTGCGGCAGGTTCGAGGCTGGCCGCAGCGAACTCCCGTGAGACCGCGCCGAGTTCGGTGACGGCGGAGACGCGGAGGGCGCGGCGGTGCTCGAAGAGGTCGTCCAGGGCGCGCCGCAGGGCGTCGTCGCGGCCGTTCGCCTCGTGCTGCGGCAGCGCGCCGACGGCCACGACCGTGCCTCCGGCGCGGGCGAACCGGGCCAGCGTGCCGACCGCCTCGGCCTCAAGGACCGGGGTCTCGGGCAGCACCACCAGGTCGTAGCGCGCCCGGCCGACGGAGAGCCGGCCGTCGTGGACGCGGGCGGGGAGCAGCAGCTCGCGGTCGTCGGCGAGCGCGCCCTCGTGGACGAGGTCGAAGTCGACCTGGGCGCTCTCCAGCGCGTAGGCCGCGTCGGCGAACAAGCCGTCGACCTCGCCCTGCCGCTCGGTGCCGGTGAGCTGCTCGGCGGCGCGCTGCGGCTGGAGGAGTGCGGTGCGGGCGGCCGAGGTGCCGCGGGCCAGTTCCATGGTGCGGCCGATCCAGTCGGCGATCGGGCGCATCGCCCACCACCAGGGCGCGCGGGGACCGAACGGCGGCGGGAAGTACACCTTCGCCTCGTTGGTCCACAGCGCGTGCAGCACGGTGAGGTTGGTGCCGCGCGTCGCGAACGCGCCGATGAGCGCGTGCACGAACTCGGGCGCCACCTGCCAGCCCATGTTGCCGAACGCCTCGGTCAGCGCCCGCTCGCGGCCGGTCTGGTGGGCCACCGACGCGGCGTTGCGCGGGTCCATGGTGGGCTCGCCCGCCACGTACTCGCCGGTGATGACGTCGCCGCCGGGCACCTGCGCCCACTGGTTGGCCTTGTGCAGATCACCGGTGGAGAGGATGCGCTTGGAGGGGCCGGTCTCGTCGTAGAGCGGGTTGGTGACGAGGCGGACGCGCCGGTCGGCGTACCAGTGCGCCTGCTTCTCGAAGTACTTGGAGAAGCGGTTGGACACGGCCCGCCAGTAGCGGCCGCGCAGGATCCGGCCGGCCTCGCCGAGGTCGTCGAAGGTGCTGGCGTACGCCTTGCCTGGCTCGGCGCCGACCTCGCGCAGGGCGGCGGCGAGCGTGGGCGACCAGGGCAGGCGCTTGAAGGGGTGCGGTCCCGCGGAGGCGATGAACGGCTCGTCGTCCCAGAAGCCGGGCACGACGGTGCCGAAGTAGCGGCCGAAGCGGCGGTGGTACTCGCCGGGCACCATGTCGAGCAGCAGCTCGACCGGCTCGTCGTCGAGGAGGTCGAGGTAGGAGCGGGTGTAGCCCTGGGTGTCGTCGGAGAGGATCGCCCCGCCGAAGAGGTCGATCTGCCAGCGGCCTTCGGGGACCTGCCAGGAGCGCCCGGCCGCCAGGTCGCCGGTGAGCTCGACCAGTTCCGCGGCGTCGGCGCGGCCGGCGGGGCGGGCGGTCGCGGCGATGGGCGCGGCGGCGGCTCCGGGGACGGGCCGGGTGCGGAAGTCGCCGGCGGATGCCGGGTCGTCGTAGGCGGCGGCGTACAGGGCGCTGCCGTCGGCGGCGGTGACGGTCAGGTCCTCCCACAGGGACCGCTGGACGCCGACGGCGCGGACGCCGACGCCGCCGCGGGGATGGGCGTCGTCGGTGACGGTGCCCTTGTCCTTGCCGTCGAGGGTGACCGAGAGCGTGGCACCGCGCACGGTGACGGCGAAGGTGTGGAACTTGGTGCGGTTGAAGCCGTCGGTGCGGCTGCTCCTGGCCAGCTCCTGCGTGCTGCCGCCGGTCAGCCGGGAGACGGTGACGACGCCGGTCTGGTCGAACTCCACGGCGTAGCCGTCGGCGCCCGATGCGGAGGCGCGGACGACGAGCCCGACGGAGCCGGTCTCGGTCTTGGCGTTGGCGATGACGTCGTAGTCCGCCCAGTCGTCTCCTTCGCGCAGCACGGCGGCTCCGGCGAGCACGGCCGCGTCGGCGACGAGCCGGCCGGCAGAGACCCCGGTGCCGGTGGTGTCCCGCAGGTCGACGCGGGCGGGGCCCTCGACGACGGCCGTGGAGCGCCACAGGCCCTTCAGCCGGAGTTCGGGGCGGGGGGTGTAGGTGCGGGTCCCGACGGTGCCGCCCTCGGCGACGAGGTAGGCGGCGCGTCCGCTGGGGAAGTGGTTGTCGTTGAAGATCCACACCCGCATGCCGGTGCGCTCGGCCTCCTCCAGTACATGGCCGACGACGTCGAACCACTCCTCGGAGAAGAAGACCGGCTTCATGTCCTCGTTGTCGTACGGGAAGAGGACGACCTCGTACATCCCCTTGTCGCGCAGGTCCGCCAGCTGGGTGTCGATCAACTGGGGGGTGACGGGGCCGTTCCAGTACCAGTAGACGGTGGGGCGGCTGTCGCGGCGCGGGTCGGCGAAGGCGGCGGGGCTGAAGCCGGCGCCGTGCGCGGGGGAACCCGCGAACGCGGTACCGGCCGGGAGCACCCCGCCGATCGCGGCGGCGGCCACTCCCGCGGCGGCGACGAAGCCGCGTCTGGACAGGTCGGACTCGGGCACGGGCATGGGCATGGGCGGGGGCACGGGCAAGGACATGGGAGGGCTCGCTCCTCAGCGGCAGGTGAAGGGGAAGGGGGCTCAGGCGCGCGCCAGCGCGCCGATCTCCGCCGGGGACAGCGCACGGTTGAACACGCGGAAGTCGTCGACCGCGCCGTGCAGGTACGGGTGCGTGGCGTTCTGCGAACGCCCCAGGTAGTTGCGGGTGGTGGCGCCGAGCAGCAGCGGGCTCATCACCAGCGCGTCGTTGCGGCCGGCCTCGGCCCCGTCGACGTACAGCACCCCGGTGCCGCCGCCCGTACGGTCGCCGGGACCGCCCGCGAGCGTCAGCGCGACATGGGTCCAGCGGCCCTGCGGCAGGGGTCCCGGGGCGTCGATGACGTCCTCGCCGTCCATGCCGGAGATCTTCAGGGCGGCACGGGCCCTGCCCGAGCCGGTGCGCGGGGTCAGGAAGACGTATGTGCTCTTGTGGAAGCCGAGGTCGAAGACGCGGGCCGAGTTGGTGAGCGTGTCCACCCGCACCCAGGCGCCGAGGGTCAGCTCGGTCAGTCCGGTGATCAGACCGGGCGGCAGCGCCACGTGCCCGTCCACGCCGTCGAGTTCGACGCCGTCCGACGCCCATCGTGCGCCCCCGGCCAGGGTCGCGGCGGGGAACGTCCCGGTGGCGTCGGCGCCGCTGCCGCCGTCGAGCGTGAACCGGGCGGTCTCGCGGGCCGGGCGTGGGCGCGGCGGCACGGCGAAGTAGACGTTGTAGCGCTGGTGGTGCACGCGGTGGAACGGCAGCAGCGGCACCTGGACGCCCTCGGCCACGGCCGTGAACTCCACCTGCTCGCCCGGCGCCCGGCGCAGCGACGCCGGGTCGAGGGCGGGGATCGTGGGCGACTCGACGTCGCCGTACGCCCCGGCCAGTACCACGGGCCCGTAGGTCACCGCCTGGACCTGGGGGTTGTCGGGCGCGGGGCGGCGGATCAGCTCCATGGGGAGGGTGAGCTCGACGGTGTCGCCGGTGCGCCAGTGGCGTTCG
Source organism: Streptomyces sp. FIT100 (assembly GCF_024584805.1). NCBI lineage: Bacteria > Bacillati > Actinomycetota > Actinomycetes > Kitasatosporales > Streptomycetaceae > Streptomyces > Streptomyces sp. FIT100. The sequence goes on from NZ_CP075715.1 coordinate 1,788,351, forward strand.
AGGGTCAGATAGCGGCCGGGCCGGGTGTCCGCGTGTGCCGAGCGGCCGTTCACGCGGACGGCGGCCCGCCCTTCGAGCCAGCCGGGGACGCGCACCTTCAGGGCGAAGCGGCCGTCGCCCGCCGTGACGGTGAGGCGGATCCGCTCCTCGTCGGGGTAGCGGGTCTCCTGGCGGAGCGTCACGCCGTTCCAGCGGACCTCGGACGGGACGAAGAGGTTGACGTACAGCGCGTCGCGCGTGTGGGCGTAGACGGTGTCCGCGAACTTCGTCTGGGTCTCCAGCGCCGTACCGTGGTCGCAGGAGAAGTTGTCGTAGTCGCCGCTGTAGCTGCCGGGCGCGGCACCGAGGCCGCCCTTGGGCTGCCGCCGCGAGCCGGCCCACAGGCCGGTGTAGTACGTGACGTGGCCGTGGGCCGAGTCGGGGTCCTGCTCGCCCAGCATCTGGTTGAGCAGGGTCCACTCGTAGTGGTCCATGTACGCGGTCGTGCCCGGGTCGTGCAGGAAGAGCTGCCGGCCGAGCTTGAGCATGTTGTAGCTGTTGCAGTTCTCGCAGGTGTCCTCGGAGAGCCGGCTCACGATCTCGCCGGGCGGGCCGAAGAACTCCTGGTTGGAGTTGCCGCCGATGACGTACGAGTGGTCGCGTACGACCGTGTGCCAGAAGTGCTCGGCGAGACGCAGATAGCGCTCCTCGCCGGTGGCCTCGTACTCGTGGACCGCACCGACGATCTTGGGGATCTCGGTGTTGGCGTGCCGCCCGGCGAGCTCGTCGCGGCCGTCGGCCAGCGGCCCGAGGACCTCCTCGTGGTCGAAGCGGCGGGCGGTGCGCAGCGGTACGGGGTCGCCGGTGGCCAGGTGCAGGCGGGTGAGCACGTCGTTCATGCCGCCGAACTCGACCTTGAGCACCGACTGCATCGTCTCGTACGGCAGCGCCGCGGTGCGCCGCTCGGCCCAGCCGGCCATCCCGCGCAGCACGTCCAGGGCCTGGGCGCTGCCGACGAGCTGATGGCAGTCGAGCAGCCCGGCCATGATCTTGTGGAGCGTGTAGTACGGCGCCCAGGGCTTGCCGCCCGCCTCCAACTGGTCGAAGACCTGCTCGGGGAAGGCCGAGAGATAGCCGGGCGCGAAACCGGCGGTCGGCGAGGCCGCCTGGCACTCGGCGAGGGCGGCGACGATCCGGCGGGCCTTGGCCGCGTACGCCTCGTCGCCGGTGTTGGCGTGGGCGAGGGCCAGGCCGGAGAGCAGATGGCCGGTGGTGTGGCCGCGCAGCAGCAGCGTCGGTGACTCCCAGCCGCCGCAGGGTTCGGCGGTGGAGGGGAGGCCGACGTTGGTGCGGAAGGTGTGCAGCAGCCGGTCGGTGTCGACGAACAGCATGTAGGCGCAGGTCCGGCGCATGTTGGCGCGGAACGGGCTGTCGTGGAGCGTGACCGAGCTGAGCGGGAACGGGTGCAGCGCCGGGCGGCGGTGCGTCTTCACGGCAGGGGCCGCGGCGGCTGCGTCAGCCGCGGCGGCAGGTGCGGCGGCAGGTGCGGCGGCAGGTGCGGCGGCGGCGGCCGTGCCACCGGGACCCAGGGCCAGAGCCGTGGTGACCGCACCTGTGCCCACCATGAAGTGACGCCGCGTCAGCGGGTTTCGGGGCATCGGGATGGAGCTCCTTCGGGCAACGTGATTGAAACGTTTCGGAGAGCTGACGGCCACTCTGGGGCCACACGGTGAGCGCGGTCAAGATGCCTGCCTGAAGGGAAAATCCACGGCAAGGCGTTCAACCCCTTGCTCTGGCCTCTCCGCGCCCGTATGTTTCCGCCAGATTTCTTGAATCGTTCAAACCATCAGTGCACCTGACACACCACAGCAAGGGGGCGGGCATGAGCCTGCGGCGAAGAGCGCTGCTGAAGATGGGGGCCGCGGCCGGCGCGGCCGCGGCCCTGCCCTGGGGCACCGCCACGGGGGCGGCGGCCGCGGCGCCGACGTCCGGGCACGGCACGGGCGCGGGAGGCGGCTTCCCTCGCGCCTTCGCCGACCCGCGCCCCGAGGTCCGCCCCCGGTTCCGCTGGTGGTGGCCCGACGCCCTCGTCGACACCGACGAGATCGAGCGTGAGATCGACCAGATCGCCGCCGCAGGCTTCGGTGGTGTCGAGATCGCCGCCGTCACGCACAGCATGCGCGGCGGCGAGACGATCGACCCGGTCCGCTACGGCTGGGGCACCCCCGCCTGGGTCCGGGCCGTCGAGGCGGCGCTGCGCCAGGCGAAGAAGCGGGACGTCACCGTCGACCTGACCCTCGGCCCCGCGTGGCCGAACTCCGTCCCCTCCATCACACCCGACAGCCCGGCCGCCGTGAAGGAACTCGCCCACGGCACCGTCACGCTCGCCGGGGGCCAGAGCCACACCGGCGCGCCCCCGGCCCCCGGCACCGAGCCCGCCGAAGGCGTCACCGAGCAGGAGCTGAAGCTCGTCCAGGCGATCCGGATCACCGACGCCGCCGCCGAGCCCGTACTGCTGGACCACACCACCGTCACCGACATCACGGGCGCCGTGTCCGGCGGTGAGCTCGACTGGACGGCGCCCGACGACGGCGGCGCCTGGCTCGTCATCGCCTACTGGGAGCGCGGCTCCGGCCAGCGCCCCGAAGGCCCGCACCACACCGACCCGCTCTCCTACGTCATCGACCACTTCAGCGCCGAGGGCACCCGCGCCGCCATCGCGTTCTGGGAGCGCCACCTCCTCCCGCCGAGCACCCGCAAGCTGCTCCGTGAGACGGGCGGCGCCCTGTTCGAGGACTCCATCGAGCTCGAGACCGACGAGACGATGTGGACGCCCGCGCTCCCGGCCGAGTTCGAGAAGCGCATGGGGTACTCGCTGCTGCCGTACCTCGCGACCGTCGTCGAGCGCGACGAGGACCCGGTCCACGCCTTCGGCCCGGAGATCGACAAGGCCGTCCGCCGCGATGTCGTCGAGGTCCTCACCGAGTTGTACGTCGAGCACCATCTGAAGCCGTTCCAGGACTGGGCGCACCGGCTCGGACTCCAGCTGCGCGTCCAGCCGTACGGCCCGGGCACCGACTCCATCTGGTCGGCCGCCGTGCTCGACGTCTCCGAGGGCGAGTCGCTCGGCTTCAAGAACCCCGACGACTTCCGCTGCCTGGCCGGCGGACGCGACATGGGCGGCAAGCTCGTCCTCTCCAACGAGGCCGGCGCGACGGCCGGCGGCGCCTACACCACGGCGTGGGACGCGACGCTGAAGAAGCTCGTCACCCAGTACGCGGCCGGCGTCAACCAGGCGTACTTCCACGGCTTCGCCTACGCCGAGGCGCCCGGCGCGGCCTGGCCCGGCTTCGCCGCCTTCTCCCCGTACAACGGCGGCGGCGGGTACGGCGAGGCGTGGGGGCCGCGGCAGCCCACCTGGGGCCATGTCCCCGACATCGCACGGTACTTGAGCCGCACCCAGCAGATCCTCCAGACCGGAGTCAACCGGGCGGACATCGGCATCCTGCGGCAGAAGGGCCCCGCCGGCACCGGCCTCGGCGCGCCCTGGTTCACCGCGGAGGGTGTGCCCGTCGGCTGGACCCACCTCTTCCTGAGTCCGCGGCTGCTCGACCTGCCGTCCGCGAAGGTGAGGGGCGGGCGGCTCGCCCCGGAGGGCCCCGCGTTCAAGGCGCTCGTCGTCGAGGGCGACGTACTGAGCGGCAAGGACCGCACTATGCAGCTCGACGTCGCCGAGAAGCTCATCGGCTACGCGAAGGCCGGGCTGCGGATCGTCGTCATCGGCGACTGGTCCGACGCACGCGTGCCGGGTCTGCCCGGACCCGGCGACAACGAGCGGCTGCGCGCACTGCTCGCCGAACTGCTCGCCCTGCCGACGGTGGCCGACGTTCCGGACCGGCCCTTCGTGCCGGACGCCATCGCGGCGCTCGGCCTGCGGCGCGACGTCGAGTACGCCCAGCGTTCGTGGCTGGTCCACGCCCATCGGGCCGACGAGGACGCCGACTACTTCTTCTTCGCCGTCGACGCGGTGACCAAGGGGGCGGCCAACACCCGGGTCGACCACGACGTCACCCTCGCGGCGCGCTGGGACGACGCCGTCCCGTACCGCCTCGACGCGTGGACCGGATCGGTGGAGCCGTTGCCGCTGTACTCCCGCACCGAGGACGGGCGGGTGCGGCTGCGGATCACCCTGGAGCCGGGCGCGACCACGATCATCGCCCTGGCCAGGCCGGGCCGGTGGGCGGACCGGCCGCGGGCCTCCGCCACCCGCAGCGAGGCCGCGGAGGTGCGGCGGGGAGCTGGCGGCCGCCTGGAGATCCGGGACACACGGCCCGGCACCTACCGCACCACCCTCCAGGACGGCCGGACCGTCGGCACGGTCCTGGGCGGCCTGCCCGAGCCGGTGCCGCTCACCCGCTGGGACCTGACGGTCGAGGACTGGCAGCCGGGCGACCGCCCTTCCCGGACGCTGAAGCCCCGCCGCGAGCTCACGCTGGACGCGCTGGCACCGTGGCCCCTCGTCCCGGGCCTGGAAGACGTCTCCGGAATCGGCCGCTACCGCACCACGGTCCACCTCGGCGCGCCCTGGACCGGCGGTTACGGCGCCTACCTCGAACTCGGCGAGGTCTTCGACACCTTCCGCGTCACGGTCAACGGCCACCCTCTGCCCCCGGCGGACCAGTTGACCCCCCGGGCCGACGCCGGCCCGTACCTGCGGCGCGGTGCCAACGTGATCGAGGTGGAGGTCGCCACGACCCTGCTGAACCGCCTGCGTGTGGCGAACGCGCCGGTCTTCGGCGGTGGCAAGCGCCAGAACTACGGCCTGGTGGGCCCGGTCCGCCTGGTCCCGTACGGCCGCGCACCGCTGACCTGACGGCGGCCCGCGGTCCCGGCGAGCGGCCCGGGGCGTCCGGCCCCGCCGTGTCCGTCCTCCCTGCGGGGCGGGCCCGGCGGTGCTCCCGGCGCCGGGCCGCTCGCCGCCCGCCCCGGTGCGACAGCACGGCGCGACAGTCCGACGCGACAGCCCGGCCGCGGCTACGCGCCCAGATAGGTGCCCGGTGAGAGCCACGGCGGACGGGGCAGGCCGAAGTGCTCCTCAAGCACCAGCTCGGCCTGGGAGAGGGCGCCGTAGACCCAGCCCTGCCCGGTGGACCAGGCGTCTGTGCAGACGTACAGGTTGGCGTCGGGGAGCGGGTGGCGCATCCGCGGCATGACCTCCCAGCTCTTCGCCCCCACCTGCCAGAAGTGGTAGGCGGCCCCGTACGGGTCCTGCACCCAGTCCTGGAAGTAGGCCGACGTCGGCTCGGGGATACGGGCGTCCGGGCCGTGCAGCTCGCGCAGTTGGCGCTGTGCCTCGTCGACCAGCGCTCCCGACGCCGAGGCGTCCATCGGGCGCGGCGGCCGGGTCACGGCCACCGGGGCGAGCCGGTGCGGCCGCGTCAGCAGCTCGTTCCAGAACTCCACGTCACGCAGGTCGTTGTAGGAGGCCAGCAGCAGGGCGTTGCGGTTGGCGGGGTCGGCCCCGGCCTGCTCGCCCTCCACACCCCAGTAGTACGTCTGGCGCAGCGGCAGGTCCGTCACCGAACGGCCGGCGTTCAGGCCGATGTCCTCCCACCACGGCCGGTCGTAGCCGAGGAAGAGCTTGGAGGCCGGCCTCGGGACGACGGCGCCGAGGTCGGACAGGAACCGGTCGCTGGTGAAGAGGAAGGAGTCCGGGTCCAGCAGCTCGATCGAGCGCTGGGGCATCGCCAGGACGACATGGTGAGCCCGGACCCGGAGCGGCCGGCCCTCGGGCCAGACGACGAGGTCGAGGACCAGCACGTCCTCGCCGTCGGCGCGGTCCCGGTCGATCCGGCGCACCTGGTGGTGGAGACGGACCGTCCCGCCCTCCGCCTCGAACTGCCGGGCGAGTTCCTCGGGCACCGTCTGGTAGCCGTCGAGCAGGTACCGGTACTGCGGCGGAGGGGAGCCGACGAAGTCGGCCACCGACGCCTCCATGGCCTCGATGCCGTTGACGTTGGACACCACCGAGCCGTAGCCGAAGCCGTCGTGGAGGAACGCCCACCCCTCCTGCCCGACCGCCTCCTGCAGCAGGTTCCAGAACCCGGTGTCGTAGAGGTACCGGCCGTCGGCCGACGCCGTCGGCTTGATCTTGTCCCACGCCTGGTGGTCCATGGTGGAGGCGCCGGGGACGAAGGTCTCGATGACCGAACTGAGCGCGTCGTCCGGTGACTTGCCCCGGATCGAGGCCGGCAGGTCGTACGGCACGGCCTGCGGGTCGCCCCACTGGCCCTGGGTGAAGCGGTGCCCGCGCAGATAGACCAGGTTCTGCGGCTCGTCGACCGGGAAGAGGTCCGTCCGCAGCCCGAGATGGTCCACGAGGTCGGCCACGACGGGCTGGTTGTCCAGGTAGCGCATCCCGCCGAGCTCGGCGTGCAGATGCGGCATACCGGGCGGCGTCACCGAGAAGAGGCGGCCGCCGATGCGTTCGCTGCCCTCGAACAAGCGCACATCGAGAGGACCGCGGCGACGCCGTCGAAGCCTGCTCAGGATGCGGCTGTCCTCGGCTTCGGGCCCGAGCAGCCGCCAGGCGGCGTACGCCCCGGACACCCCGGCACCGATGACGGCGACGTCGACGACGTCGTCGCGGTCGTCCCGGTCGGCGTGGTCGTCCCGGTCGGCGCGCGGGAGCGCCCGCGCCGGCGTCCCGAGCGCGCCGACGACGACGGCGGCGGCGCCGAGAGCCCCGGTCCCCTTGAGCAGATCACGGCGCGTTGGTTTGCCCATCTCCGGCGTCCTTCCAGCCTGGATGTCCCTGGTGTGCCACCTGTTGCGGCCACCAGCCCACGAAACCTACCAATTCGGATATTTGACGCAGTGTTGGGGGGGGGCGGCGGTGGGCGAGTCGCGGAGGCTTTGCGCTCTCGGCGGCTACACCGCGCCGTCCTGCCGTGTTCCCACGACCGCGGGCCCCGGCGAGGAGGACTCCGGCCGAAGGCCCTTCCTCGTGCGGGCGCGGTCGCGGGTCCACGCAGCCGCGCCCACCAGCACGGCCGCCCCCGCCGCGTACACGGGCAGCCACTCGGTCGTGGTGGTGGCGAGGCAGTCGGCAACGGCCTTGCCGCTCTGGGCCTTTTGCGCGTACTCCAAGGCGGCGCCGTCGCGACCGGCCAGGTCCGCCAGTGCGGCCCTCGACCGGACGGCCTCGTACCTGCCCAGCTCGTGGCAGCCGCTGCGCGTGCCCGGCATCGGGAACAGCCAGGCCGAGCGTTGCAGCACGGGGGCGAGCGCGATCGCCGCGCACAAGCCGACGACCAGCGAGTACGCGACCAGGGCACGCATGTATGCCGACCGGACGCCGGGTGTCCACGCCGGCCGCCGGTAGAAGGCGAGGATCACCGCGAACAGCGTCGCCCCGATGTAGGTGGCGAACCACTGCCAGGAACCCTGCGCGAGGGCGAACGTCAGCACGGCGGCGAGCCCGATGCCGATGACCCCCGCCTGCCCGGAAGCGCCGTCGCCCGCGCCACCGGCGGATGCCGGCCTCCGGGCCCCTTGGGGGGTGGGGTCGTTCACGGGGCTCTCCTGCCGGGTCGGAGGCCTCATCATCCGCGGCACGGCGGCGCGGGCCCCGGCGCCATGCCGGACGGGTCCGGCGCCCCGCCCGGATGGAGGGGGTGCCGCAAACCGGCCGGGCCGTGTCCGGCGCATGGCGCCGTTGCGCCCGCAGGGCGGAGCGCGCGGCGTCCGGTGCGTGCCATCGCACGGCGGAGGATCACCCTCGTACTGGACGCACATGGATGACTCCGGCAACCCAGCGAAGGGACCTACCGGACGTCGCGCGAGGGGCGGGATGCGGACGGACGGCATGCGGACAGGCGGGATGCGGACAGGCGCGATACGGACGGACGGCATGCGGACAGGCGCGATACGGACGGACGGCATGCGGACAGGCGCGATACGGACAGGCGCGATACGGACGGACGGCATGCGGACAGGCGCGATACGGACAGGCGCGATACGGACGGACGGCATGCGGACAGGCGCGATACGGACGGACGGGACGTGGACGGACGGCACGCGGACGGGCGGGATGTGTCGGGCACGGGCTACGCCCCGTGCACCCGCCCCGGCGGTTCGGACGCGGCCAGGAGTTTCAGGGTCGCCTCGCCCGCCTCCGCGGGTGTCCAGCGCGCGCCCTTGTCCGCCGAGGGGCCCGTGCGCCAGCCCTCCATCACCGCGATGCGGCCCGCCTCCGCCTCGAAGACACGGCCCGTCACGCCCTCCGGCGCCGCCGAGCCCAGCCAGACGACCAGCGGGGAGACGTTCCCGGGGGCCATCGCGTCGAAGGCCCCGGCCGACGAGGGCGCCGCCATCGTGTCCGCGAAGGTCCGTTCGGTCATACGGGTCCGCGCCGCCGGGGCGACCGCGTTGACCTGGACGCCGTAGCGGGCCAGTTCGGCCGCCGCGACCAGTGTCAGGCCCACGACGCCCGCCTTCGCCGCGCTGTAGTTGCCCTGGCCGACCGAGCCGAGCAGGCCCGCGCCCGACGAGGTGTTGACGACCCGCGCGACCGGAGCGCGGCCCGCCTTCGCCTCGGCCCGCCAGTGTGCCGCCGCGTGTTTCAACGGCAGGAAGTGGCCCTTGAGATGCACGCGCATCACCGCGTCCCAGGCGTCCTCGTCGAGGTTGACCAGCATCCGGTCGCGCAGGAACCCCGCGTTGTTGACGAGGGTGTCGAGCCGCCCGTAGGCGTCGAGCGCGGCCGCGACCAGTGAGGCCGCGCCCTCGCCGGACGCCACGTCCCCGCCGTGTGCCACCGCCTCGCCGCCGAGCGCACGGATCTCGTCGACGACGGCCTGTGCGGGCCCCGCCGATCCGCCGCCGCCCCCGTCCAGGCCCACGCCGAGGTCGTTGACGACCACCCTCGCGCCCTCGGCGGCGAAGGCGAGGGCGTGCGCCCTGCCCAGTCCCCGCCCGGCGCCTGTCACGATCACGACGCGGCCGTCGGCGATCCCGGTCATCTCGTCTCTCCTCGACTCGCTGGAACATCTGCCGACAAGCTCCCGGCCCCGGCCGGTCCGGACCGGGGACGGCACGGCCCGCCGCCGGCCGGGACCGTCACCGTTCCACCCGCGCGGCGGCCAGGAACGCCGGCCGCTCCCCGCCTCCGTGCACCAGCAGCGACGCCCCGCTCACATATCCCGCCCGCTCCGACGCCAGGAACACCGCGGCGGCCCCGACCTCGTCCGGCTCGGCGAGCCGGCCGAGCGGCACCGTGCCCCCGACCGCCGCGAGCCCGTCCTCGTCGCCGTAGTGCAGATGCGACAGCTCCGTGCGCACCATCCCGAGCACGAGCGTGTTCACCCGCACCTCCGGCGCCCACTCGACCGCCATCGACCGCGCCAGGTTCTCCAGCCCCGCCTTCGCCGCCCCGTAGGCGGCCGTTCCCGGCGAGGGACGCGTGCCGCTCACGCTGCCGATCATCACGACCGAGCCGCGCGCCGCGCGCAGCAGCCCGTACGCGGCGAGGGACGCGGTCATCGGCGCGACGAGGTTGAGCTCCACCACCCGCGCGTGCCGCTCGGCCGCGCACTCCCCCAGCGGCCGGTACGGCGTTCCGCCCGCGTTGTTGACGAGCGTGTCAAGGCGCCCGTAGCGGCGCCCGACCTCGGCGAAGAGGTCCGTGACGGCCGCCGCGTCGCGCAGGTCGACGGGGACGTACGCGGCGGCCCGCCCGCCGGAGACGAGCGTCGCGTCCGGCGGCCGGCGGGCGCAGACGACGACCTCCGCCCCGGCGGCGAGGAACGCCCGCGCGATCCCCGCGCCGACGCCGCGCGTTCCGCCGGTGACGACGGCGACCCTCCCGTCCAGCTCCATCGGCTGCTACCTTCCTCAACGGACCGTCACCTAACAAATGTTTGGTGGAAAGGTAGCTGATCCGCTCATGGGTGTCTCCACCTCCGGCCCGGAGAAGGGCATTTCCGTCGTCGCCGTCGACTTCCCGCCCGTCAACGCCCTGCCCGTGCAGGGCTGGTACGACCTCGCGGACGCCGTCCGCGCCGCCGGCCGCGACCGGGAGATCCGCTGTGTCGTCCTGACCGCCGTCGGCCGGGGCTTCAACGCGGGTGTCGACATCAAGGAGTTGCAGCGCGACCCGGGTCACGAGGCGCTGATCGGCGCCAACCGCGGCTGCCAGGAGGCGTTCGCCGCGGTGTACGAGTGCGAGGTCCCGGTCGTCGCGGCGGTGCAGGGCCACTGCCTGGGCGGCGGGATCGGTCTGGTCGGGAACGCGGACGTGATCGTCGCGTCCGACGACGCCACCTTCGGGCTGCCGGAGCTGGACCGCGGCGCGCTCGGCGCCGCCACGCACCTCGCCCGGCTCGTGCCGCAGCATCTGATGCGCGCCCTCTACTACACCTCGCGCACGGTCACGGCCGCCGAACTCCACGCCCACGGCTCGGTCTGGAAGGTCGTCCCGCGCGCCCGGCTCGACGCGGCGGCCCTGGAGCTGGCCCGTGAGATCGCCCGCAAGGACGGGCATCTCGTCCGGCTGGCCAAGGCGGCCATCAACGGCATCGACCCCGTCGACGTACGCCGCAGCTACCGCTTCGAGCAGGGCTTCACCTTCGAGGCGGCCCTCAGCGGGACGGCCGACCGCGTCCGCGACACTTTCGGCAGTCAGGGCAAGGACAGGCAGGGCAAGGACAGCCCGGGCAAGGACAGGCAGGGCAGGGACAGCCAGGGCAAGGACAGGCAGGGCAGGGACAGCCAGGGCAAGGAGGAGACGAGTGGCTGACAAGACCATGTCCGTCGACGACGCCGTCGGACGGCTGCGCAGCGGCATGACCCTCGGCATCGGCGGCTGGGGCTCGCGCCGCAAGCCGATGGCCCTGGTCAGGGCGATCCTCCGGACGGGCCTGACGGATCTGACCGTCGTCTCGTACGGCGGCCCGGACGTCGGGCTGCTCGCCGCCGCGGGCCGTGTCCGCAGGCTCGTCGCGCCGTTCGCGACGCTCGACTCGATCCCCCTGGAGCCGCACTTCCGCGCCGCACGTGAGCGCGCCGCCTTCGCGATGACCGAGCTCGACGAGGCCATGTTCATGTGGGGGCTGCACGCCGCCGCGAACCGGCTGCCGTTCCTGCCGGTGCGGGCCGGGCTCGGCTCGGACGTCATGCGGGTCAACCCGGAGCTGCGGACGGTGCGGTCCCCGTACGAGGACGGCGAGGAGTTCGTCGCCGTGCCGGCCCTGCGGATGGACGCCGCGCTCGTCCACATGAACCGCGCCGACCGGCTCGGCAACGGCCAGTACCTGGGCCCCGACCCGTACTTCGACGACCTCTTCTGCGAGGCGGCCGACGAGGCGTACGTCTCGTGCGAGCAGCTCGTCGGGACGGCCGAGCTGACGAAGGACGCCGCCCCGCAGACCCTGCTGATCAGCCGGCACAGCGTGACGGGCGTCGTCGAGACGCCGAACGGCGCGCACTTCACCTCCTGCGTGCCCGACTACGGCAGGGACGAGGCGTTCCAGAAGCTGTACGCGACCACGCCGTGGGAGGAGTTCGCCGGGCGGTTCCTGTCCGGCGCGAGCGAGCGCGCCTACCAGTCCGCCGTCCAGACCTGGCACGAGGAGCAGCGGTGATCAGTCGCGCGGAGTACTGCGTCGTCGCCTGCGCCGAGGCGTGGCGCGACAACGGCGAGGTGCTGGCCAGCCCGATGGGGCTGATCCCCTCCATCGGCGCACGTCTCGCCAGGCGGACCTTCTCGCCCGACCTGCTGCTGACGGACGGCGAGGCGATGCTCGTCGGGCTCGACGGCACGGTCGAGGGCTGGCTGCCGTACCGCCGCCATCTGACGATGGTGACCGGCGGCCGGCGCCACGTCATGATGGGCGCGAGCCAGATCGACCGGCACGGCAACCAGAACATCTCCTGCATCGGCGACTGGGCCCGGCCGGCGCGGCAGCTCCTCGGGGTGCGCGGCGCCCCGGTCAACACCCTCAACAATCCGGTGAGTTACTGGATCCCCCGGCACTCCCGGCGGGTCTTCGTCGAGAAGGTCGACATGGTCAGCGGCGTCGGCCACGACCGTGCGGCGGGGGCGCGCTTCCACCGGATCCCACGGGTCGTCAGCGACCTCGGGGTCTTCGACTTCGCGACTCCGGACCGGTCCATGCGGCTGGCGTCGGTGCATCCGGGGGTGACGGTCGAGCAGGTGCGGGAGGCGACCGGCTTCGCGCTGGTCATCGATGACGACGTCCCGTGCACACGGGAGCCGAGCGCCGCGGAGCTGCGGCTGATCCGCGAGGTCCTCGACCCGGACGGGCTGCGCGAGCGCGAGGTCAGGGCCTGATGGAGAAGGCGCTGATCGGGACGGCGCTGACCGGGCTCGTCGGGGTCAGGCACCCCCTCGTCCAGACCGGCATGGGCTGGGTCGCGGGTCCCCGTCTGGTCTCCGCGACGGCCGACGCGGGCGCGCTCGGGATCCTCGCCTCCGCGACGATGACCCCCGGGCAGCTCCGGGAGGCCGTGCGCGAGGTCAGGTCCCGTACGGACGAGCCCTTCGGGGTCAATCTGCGCGCGGACGCCGGGGACGCGCGGGAGCGGGTGCGGATCATCGTCGAGGAGGGCGTACGGGTCGCCTCCTTCGCTCTCGCACCGTCGCGCGAGCTGATCGCGGAGCTCAAGGACGCGGGCGTCGTCGTCATCCCCTCCGTCGGGGCACGGCGGCACGCCGAGAAGGTCGCGGCGTGGGGCGCGGACGCGGTGATCGTGCAGGGCGGCGAGGGCGGCGGGCACACCGGGGACACCGCCACGACCGTGCTGCTGCCGCAGGTCGTGGACGCGGTGGACATCCCGGTGGTCGCGGCGGGCGGCTTCCACGACGGGCGGGGCCTGGTGGCGGCGCTCGCGTACGGGGCGGCGGGGATCGCGATGGGGACCCGCTTCCTGCTCACGTCGGACTCGACGGTGCCGGACGCCGTCAAGGCCCGCTATCTCGCCGCGTCCGTCAGGGACGTCACGGTGACGACGGCCGTCGACGGGCTCCCGCACCGCATGCTCCGCACGGACCTCGTCGAGGCGCTCGAACGTTCCGGCCGCGTCCGGGCCCTGCTGCACGCGCTGCGCCGTGCGGCCGGTTTCCGGAGGCTCTCGGGCCAGTCGTGGGCGGCGATGGTCCGCGACGGGCTCGCGATGAAGCACGGCAAGGACCTGTCCTGGAGCCAGGTGCTGCTCGCCGCGAACACCCCCGTGCTGTTGAAGGCGGCCATGGTCGACGGCCGCACCGACCTCGGCGTGATGGCGTCCGGGCAGGTGGCGGGGGTGATCGAGGACCTGCCCAGCTGCGCGGAGCTCGTCGGGCGGGTGATGGCGGAGGCGGAGCAGGTGCTGCGGGCCCTGCCGGCCACGGGATGCCCGGGGCACGGCACGGGGTGATCGAAGGACGGGCGGCCGGGCCCGGCGGTCGGTCGCCGGGCCCGGCCGCCCCGCTGGTGGGGCGGACCGGCTACTGGGCGGTGGCCCTGAGGCCCCCGGCCCCGCCCTTGGCGCCGCCGGACGCGCGCCCGCGCGAGCGCCCGCGGCCCGCCTGGGTGCGTCCGGCCTGGGAACGTCCGGCGTCCGCGCGGCCGCCCTCGGTACGTCCGCCCTCCGTACGTCCGCTCTCCGTACGTCCGCTCTCCGTACGTCCGCTCTCGGTGCGCCTGCCCTCGGCCCGGCGGCCCTCGGTGCGACGGCCCTCGGTGCGGCGGCCGGACCCGGACCCGGCACCACCGCTCCGGGCGCGCTGGCGCTTCGGGCGCGACTGCCCCGAGGGCTGCTGCGGCGGCTGCGGCACCTCGATGGTGACGGCCACACCGGACGGCTCGCGCGCCCCGGTCAGCCGGGCCAGTTCGTCGTCGCTGGACTTGATCCTGGCCGTCTGCGGGCTGATGCCGGCGTCCGACATGAGCCGGGTCATCTCCCGCTTCTGCTCGGGCAGTACGAGGGTGACGACACTGCCCGACTCGCCGGCCCGCGCGGTGCGCCCGCCCCGGTGCAGATAGTCCTTGTGGTCCATCGGCGGATCGACGTTAACGACGAGGTCCAGGTCGTCGATGTGGATGCCGCGCGCCGCCACATTGGTCGCCACCAACGCGGTGACCTGCCCGTTCTTGAACTGGTCGAGGGTGCGGTTGCGCTGCGGCTGCGTACGGCCGCCGTGCAGGCCCCCGGCTCGTACGCCGCTGGCGAGCAGCCGCTTGACCAGCCGGTCCACGGACCGCTTGGTGTCCAGGAAGAGGATCACCCGGCCGTCGCGGGCCGCTATACGGGTGGTGACCGCCTTCTTGTCCGTCTCGTCGGCGATGTACAGGACGTGGTGGTCCATCGTGGTCACGGCGCCCGCGGAGGGGTCGACCGAGTGCACGACGGGGTCGGCCAGGAAGCCCCGGACGAGCCGGTCGACGTTCCGGTCCAGGGTCGCCGAGAACAGCATCCGCTGCCCGTCCGGCTCAACCTGCTTCAGCAACGCCGTGACCTGCGGCAGGAAGCCCATGTCGGCCATCTGGTCGGCCTCGTCCAGAACCGTGATCGCCACCTGGTCCAGCCGGCAGTCACCGCGCTCGATGAGGTCCTTGAGCCGTCCGGGCGTCGCCACCAGGACCTCGGCGCCGCGCCTCAGCGCGGCCGCCTGCCTGGTGATCGACATTCCGCCGACGACCGTGGCCAGCCGCAGGTTCACGGCGGTCGCGTAGGGGGTGAGGGCGTCGGTGACCTGCTGTGCGAGCTCACGGGTGGGCACGAGCACCAGGGCGAGCGGCACACCGGGCTCGGCACGCCGCCCGGCGGTGCGGGCGAGCAGCGCGAGGCCGAAGGAGAGGGTCTTGCCGGAGCCGGTCCGCCCGCGGCCGAGGACGTCGCGTCCCGCGAGGGAGTTCGGCAGGGTGGCCGCCTGGATCGGGAAGGGCTCGGTCACGCCCTGGGCGGTGAGGGTCTTCAGCAGGGCCGCGGGCAGCTCCAGCTCACCGAACGACGCCACGGCGGGCAGGGCGGGCGTGCTGGATTCCGGCAGGGTGAACTCCTGCGGACGCGTGACAGGGCGCCCACCGCCGGAGCCCTTCGCCGGCCGCTTCGCGGGCGGGGTCGCGGCCTGGTTCGCGGTGCGCTGCGCCGGTCGCCTGCGCGCGGGACGTGCGGGACGTTCGGAGTGGGAGCGAGTCATTCGGGATTGATTGCCTTCCTGGGCCTGAGGACAGCACAAGCCGGGGCCCGCTCCTCGAGGATGCGGGCCCCGGCTGCGTGGTACGCGTCCGGGTGTCAGGCCGGGACGATGTTCTCCGCCTGCGGGCCCTTCTGGCCCTGCGTGACGTCGAAGGTGACCTTCTGGCCCTCCTGGAGCTCACGGAAGCCCTGGGTGGCGATGTTCGAGTAGTGGGCGAAGACGTCGGCGCCGCCGCCGTCCTGCTGGATGAAGCCGAAGCCCTTTTCGGCGTTGAACCACTTCACGGTTCCGGTGGCCATGTCGTTCTCCTGACAGGTAGCTGGTCCCATCCGGAGATGCCGGAAACAAATCATGCGCCTGTCGGATCATTTCCCGTCAGGCGCACACAAAGTTCATGGGTACCAAAACTGCAACGTGGGCAAATGTAGCACGCCGGACTCAGAGCCGCTCGATGATCGTCACGTTGGCCTGTCCGCCGCCCTCGCACATCGTCTGCAGGCCGAGCCGCCCGCCGGTGCGCTCCAGCTCGTGCAGCAGCGTCGTCATCAGCCGCACCCCCGTCGCACCCAGCGGATGCCCGAGGGCGATGGCGCCGCCGTTGACGTTGACGCGGGCGGGGTCGGCGCCGGTCTCCTTCAGCCAGGCGAGGACGACCGGGGCGAACGCCTCGTTGATCTCGACGAGGTCGATGTCGTCGATGGTGAGGCCGGTCTTCTTCAGCGCGTAGGCGGTCGCGGGGATGGGGGCCGACAGCATGCGGATGGGGTCCTCGCCGCGGACCGAGAGGTGGTGGACGCGGGCGCGCGGGATGAGCCCGTGCTCCCGTACCGCCCGTTCGGATGCCAGGAGCATCGCTGCCGCGCCGTCCGAGACCTGGGAGGAGCAGGCCGCGGTGATGGTGCCGCCTTCGGCCACGGGGTCGAGCGCCGCCATCTTCTCCAGACTCGTGTCGCGGCGCGGGCCCTCGTCGACGGCCATGTCGCCGTACGCGACCGTCTCACGCTCGAAGCGGCCCTCGTCGATCGCGCGGATCGCCCGCCGGTGGGAGCGCAGGGCGAACTCCTCCATGGCGGACCGGGAGATGCCCCACTTCCTCGCGATGAGTTCGGCGCCGTGGAACTGGTTGACGGGTGCGTCGCCGTACCGCGCGCGCCAGCCCTCGCTGCCCGCGAACGGGCCCTCGGTCAGCCCGAGCGGTTCGGCCGCCTGCCGGGAGGCGAAGGCGATGGGGATCTGGGACATGTTCTGCACGCCGCCCGCGACGACGAGGTCCTGGGTGCCGGACATGACGCCCTGGGCGGCGAAGTGCACCGCCTGCTGGGACGATCCGCACTGGCGGTCGACGGTGACGCCGGGCACCTCCTCGGGCAGCCCGGCCGCCAGCCAGCAGGTGCGGGCGATGTCACCCGCCTGCGGTCCCACCGTGTCCAGGCAGCCGAGGACGACGTCCTCCACGGCCGCCGGGTCGATCCCGGACCGTTCGACCAGGACCTTGAGGACGTGCGCGCCCAGATCGGCCGGGTGGACGGCCGCGAGGCCGCCCCTGCGCCGGCCGACCGGGGTGCGGACCGCTTCGACTATGTAGGCCTCGCCCATGACTGCTCCTTGAGGGTCAGTGACGTACGGAAATGCCGTCCAGCACCATCGACAGGTACTGGCGGGCGATCTCGTCGGGGCTGTGCTGTCCGCCCGGCCGGTACCAGGACGCGGCCACCCACACGGTGTCGCGGACGAACCGGTAGGTGAGCCGGATGTCCAGGTCGTCGCGGAAGGCGCGGGCGGCGACCCCGCGCTCCAGCGTCCCGAGCCACGCCTTCTCGAACTTCTTCTGCGAGTCGGCGAGATAGTGGAAGCGCGGCTGGACGGCGAGGTGCCGGGCCTCCCTCTGGTAGATCGCGACGGCGGCGCGGTGCCGGTCGATCTCCCGGAACGACTCGGTGACGAGCGCCTCGATCGTCTCGCGCGGCCCCAGCCCGGCGGCGAGGACGGTGTCGTACCCCTCCCACAGCTCGTCGAGGAAGGTGGAGAGGATCTCGTCGACCATCGATTCCTTGGAATCGAAGTGGTAGTAGAGGCTGCCCGCGAGCATCCCCGCGGCGTCCGCGATCTTGCGGACGGTGGTGGCGCTGTAGCCCTGGGCGGCGAACACCTCGGCCGCGGCGTCGAGCAGTTCGCGGCGCCGCTCGGGCACGGCGGTCATGTGGGGCTTCTTGTCGGTCGTCGGCACGCGTCCATTGTCGTCCTAGGCGCGCTGGGAGCTGACGGACACCGTCTCGCCCGTCATGTAGGAGGAGTAGCCGCTGGCGAGGAAGACGATCACATTGGCGACCTCCCAGGGCTCGGCGTACCGGCCGAGGGCTTCGCGGGCGGTGAGCTCCTCGAGCAGCTCGGCGGAGGTGACCTTCACCAGGTGCGGGTGCATGGCGAGGCTCGGCGACACCGCGTTGACCCGCACTCCGTACGCCGCCGCCTCGACGGCCGCGCACCGGGTGAGCGCCATGACGCCCGCCTTCGCGGCCGCGTAGTGGGCCTGTCCGGCCTGGGCGCGCCAGCCGACGACGGAGGCGTTGTTGACGACGACTCCGCCACCTCCACCGCCCCCGTCGCGGAACGCGCGCAGCGCGGCGCGGGTGCAGCGGAAGGTGCCGTTCAAGGTGGTGTCCAGGACGCGGGACCACTGCTCGTCGGTCATGTCGACGAGTGCGGCCGTGCCGCCGAGGCCCGCGTTGTTGACGACGATGTCGAGGCCGCCGTGCAGGCGCCCGGCCGTGTCGAAGAGGGCCTGCACCTGGGTCTCGTCGGTGACGTCGCACGCCTGCGCGGCCACGGCGTCGGGGCCGAACTCCGCGGCGAGCGCCTCCTCGGTCTCCTTGAGGCGGCGCGCGTGGGCATCGCTGATCAGGACCCGGGCGCCCTCCTCCAGGAAGCGCCGGGCGGTGGCTCCGCCGATGCCGGCGCCGGCGGCCGCGGTGATGACGGCGGTGCGGCCGTCCAGCAGCGCGTGCCCCGCCACGTACTGAGCCTTGTTGTCCGTCACACCGGCACGTTAACCTACCAAACACTTGTTAGGGAAGCTGGGGTGCGCTGATGGACCTGACGCATACGGCGGACGAGGACGCCTTCCGTGCGGAGGCCCGCGCCTGGCTGCGCGAGCGGGTCCCGGCGCGGCCGCTGCCCTCGCTGGAGACCGGCGAGGGCTTCGCCGCGCACCGGGAGTGGGAGGCGGAGCTGCATACCGGCGGCTGGTCGGTGGTGTCCTGGCCGGAGCGTTACGGGGGCCGGGGCGTCGACATCTTCCACTGGCTGGTCTTCGAGGAGGAGTACTACGCGGCGGGCGCGCCCGGCCGGGTCTCCCAGAACGGCATCAACCTGCTCGCCCCGACCCTCCTCGACCACGGGACGGAGGAGCAGCGGGCCCGGATCCTGCCCGCCATGGCGAGCGGTGAGGTGGTCTGGGCGCAGGCGTGGTCGGAGCCGGAGGCGGGCTCGGACCTCGCGTCGCTGAGGTCACGGGCGGTACGCACGGACGGCGGCTGGCTGCTGGAGGGGCAGAAGACCTGGTCGTCACGGGCGGCGTTCGCGGACCGGGCGTTCGGCATCTTCCGTACGGACCCGGATGCGGACCGGCCGCACCGGGGGCTGACGTATCTGATGTTCGACCTGCGGGCGCCGGGCGTCACGGTCCGGCCCGTCGGACGGCTCGACGGCAAGCCGGCCTTCGCCGAGCTGTTCCTCGACGAGGTGTTCGTGCCGGACGAGGACGTGATCGGCGAGCCGGGGCAGGGCTGGCGTATCGCCATGTCGACAACGGGCAACGAGCGGGGGCTCATGCTGCGCTCCCCCGGCCGCTTCCTGGCCGCGGCCGACCGGCTGGTGGAGCTGTGGCGCGCGGCGGCCGACCCCTCCGACACGGCACTGCGCGACCGGGTCGCGGACGCGGTGATCGGCGCACGGGCGTACCAGCTCTTCACGTACGCCAACGCCACGCGGTTCGCGGCCGGTTCGGCCATCGGCGCCGAGTCGAGCCTCAACAAGGTCTTCTGGTCCGAGTACGACATCGCCCTGCACGAGACCGCGCTCGATCTGCTGGGTGCGGACGCCGAGCTGGCGGACGGCCCGGGCCAGTGGGCGGAGGGGTACGTCTTTGCGCTGGCCGGGCCGATCTACGCGGGCACGAACGAGATCCAGCGGGACATCATCGCGGAGCGCCTGCTCGGCCTGCCGAAGGGCCGCCGCTGATGGGGCGCCCCGACTCGGGGCTCCGCCCCGGAACCGGCGCGGCGAGCACGGCGAGCACGCGCCACGGACGGATCGGAAGGATCGCACGGCACGAACGGCACGGACGGATCGGTCCGCAGTCACGAGGAGACGCCCTGTGAAGTTCCTGCCGACCGACGAGCAGCAGGCGTTCGTCCGCTCGCTGGGCGCCATGCTGTCGGCCGCGGACACGCCCGCGGCGGCCCGCGCCTGGGCGGCGGGCGACCCCGCGCCCGGCCGCGCCCTGTGGTCCCGCCTGGCCGCCGCGGGGGTCTTCGCGCTGGCCGTGCCCGAGGCGTACGAGGGCGTCGGCCCGCTCCCCGTCGAACTGGCCCTCGCCTTCGTGGAGCTGGGCCGGCATGCGGTGCCGGGCCCGGTCGTCGAGACGGCCGCCGCGGCGGTCCTCGTCGCGGAGCTGGGCGATCCCGTGCTCGCCAAGCGGCTGCTCCCGGCCATCGCGGCGGGCGACCTCCTCGTCTCCCTGTGCCTGCCGGCGGCGGGCCCGTACGCGCTGGACGCGGACGCGGCGGACTGCGTCCTGGTGGCGGACCGGCACCTGCGGATCGCGCCCGGGCACGGGCCGGTGCGGGCGTCCGCCGATCCGGCGCGGCGGCTCGCCGTACCGGACGACGGAGGCGAGGTGCCGGCCACCGGACCCCGCGTGGCGGCCGCCGCCGCACGCGCCGCCGACTGGGCGCGGCTCGCCAGCGCGGCCCAGGCGGTCGGCGTCGGCCTCGCGCTCCTGGAGCGGACCGTCGCGTACGCCGCGCAGCGCGCCCAGTTCGGCGCCCCGATCGGCTCCTTCCAGGCGGTCAAGCACCGGCTTGCGGACACCCTGATCGCCCTGGAGTTCGCCCGGCCGCTGCTCCACGGTGCCGCGCTGTCCATGGCCCCCGCCGACATCGCCGCGGCGAAGGCGGCGGCGGGCGAGACCGCGTACACCGCCGCCCGAGCCGCCCTCCAACTCCACGGCGCCGTGGGCTACACCGAGGAGCTCGACCTCGCCCTCTGGCTCCGCAAGGCCCGCCCGCTGCGGGACGCCTGGGGGACGCCTTCGCAGTGCCGGGCGGCGGTGCTGGCACTCTGATTCACGCGCACGCGGCGTCGGTGCGCGGCGGGCCCGGACGCCGCGCGCAGGCCACGCCGCCCACCCGTTCCCTGCAGGGAACGGCGGAATCAGCGGCGCCCGCAAGACTCGCAGCGGGCGCTCACGGGCGAGGTCATGAGGGGTCCGTGCGCGGCGGACCGTCGTCGTTGCCGCGCCGGATCGTCCGTAGCGCCCGGCCCGGCCGCCAGGTCCGTACGACGAGTTCGTCCCCCTCGACCCCGACGCGTACGACCTCGGTCAGCTCGACCCGGAACAGATGGAACGGCTGGGGTGCCTCGGTCGCCTCCTGGAACCGGGCCATCGCCTCCGGGTCGGTCACCTCGACCGCCCGTCCGCCGATCCGCACGTCCCCGTCGTCCATGGACGCGTCGGCCCCGGGATTCGCGTGGACCGCGAACCGCGGGTCCCGCTGAAGGTCCTGCGCCTTGCGCGAGTTCGGCATCATCCCGAGCCACAGCTCCCCGAACCGGAAGGTGACCTCAAGCCCGGTCACCCGCGGAGAGCCGTCCTTGCGGATCGTCGCGAGGACGTGGTGCGTGTACTTCTCGAAGCGCTGCCGCGTGGTCGCGGCGAAGTCGGGCTCCGCCGCCTGGAAGTCTGCCCAGCTGTTGTTCATGGTTCCAGGAAACCTGGAATACCCGACATCTCCTGTCGGGTATTCATCCCCTGCCGCGTTTGCTGCTTGCACCGGTCCCATCCGGCGCCGGCCTCCGCAGACCGCGCCGGTCCCGCGCCGGCGCAGGGCCGGACAGCCCCATCCGGCGGGGGGACAGCCCCGCCGGTACCGCCGAAGACCGTCATCGCACCCTCTCGGCTTCCTCTGCCAGGTGCAGGGCCGCGAGCACCGATGCGTCGACAATCGTGCCCGGGGTGTAGAGCTCCTTGGCGTGCCACAGTGGACGGTGGGGTACGTCCTCGGTGGCCCGCAGGAAGCCGGCGCCCCGGCGTGAGGCGGCACTCGCCGGGTGTCCCGTGGCAAGCAGGATCCGGACGGCGTACGAGGTTTCCTCGGGCGTTGACCCCCATATTCCCCAGCCCCCGTCCGATCGCTGGGCGTTGGTCACCCAAGCCCTGGCACGCCGGACCGCGGCCTGGGCCTGTGGACCGCCGTACCGGTGCAGGGCGAGCGTGCAGCACACCGTGGCGTAGTAGGGGGAGGCGTGCCACTTGTCCTCCCAATAGCCGCCTGCGCGTTGCTGCCCGGTCAGCCAGGTGGTGACCTTTCCCGCGGCGCTTTCACGCCATCCGGCGTTCACGGATGAACTGCCCAGCGCCTCCAGCGCATGGGCGTTGACCGTGGCCGAGGGCGTCCTCTCCCCGGGATAACAGGCGAAGTGGGTGGGCGTCGCGAACCTCCGGAGGGCATCGAGAGCCTGGGGCCGCTCAACGAGGGCAAGCGCATGCAGGATGGCCGGGGTGACGTCCCCGTCCGGAGGCAGGTCCTCGCCCGCCGATGTGCTGGCCGGGTCCAGCGCGTCTTCCAGCGCCTGTACGACGACATCTGTAGGTGACACGCGCACGCCCGCTCCCAGGAGCCAGGCCAGCACCCAGGAACGTTCGAACACGGAGAGGGACGCCGCAATGGGCACGGGCCCGGCTGCGGCGAGCGTTTCGAGCCGACTGCGCATGACGGGGTCGTGCCGCACACGAAGCCATGCCGCCATCGCGGAGGGAGCGGCGCACATGCTGCGGTCCGCCGGGGCAAGGGAGTCGACAGCCGACGCCGCGGCCTCGCCCAGCACCTCCAGTGAGAACAAAAGGGCACGAGGCGGGGAGGCACCGGCGGCTAGCCGCCGCCGGACCCGGTCGAACGCCAAGGCGTCCACGTTCGAGGGCAGTTCCACTGGCGCCAACCCGTCGAGAGGTTCCGTCCGCAGCGCCCGCATATGGCCTTCGATGTCCTCGGTCAGTCCGGGGACGATCATTTCAACCGCGGCGGTGTCCGGCAGCGTGGCCACGGGGTGGCGCCTGAGCAGTCCCGCCACCGCACGCAGCCCGCGCGCGGCAGCGCCGACCACTGACGCCGTGCCAGCGGCTCGGTCCCTCCGTACGACTGTCAGCAAAGCCTCCACCGCGCTGAGCGACGGCACGAGGGCGTACCCACCAGGACCGCCCCACAGGCCGTCCGGCCGCTGCTCCTTCAGCACGTACCGAAGCCGTGCAGCATGGCCCGGCAGCCAGGACGCGAGCGAGAGCAGTCGGGCCGTTTCGTAGAGGGACGGCGAAGAGCGCCCGCGCGGCTCGGCTGCCATCCGCTTGAACAGCTCCTCGGCTGTGTCCACCAGTCTCTCCTCACATGCTGCGGTGGAGCAGATAGTCCGCGAGTCCGGCCAGGTCGTCGGCAGGGCCTGGCCGAGGTGTGGCCGATCCAAGGGCGCACAAGGCGCGTTCGTAGTGCGTGCGGGCATGTTCCCCGGCATGACGGCGGCCACCGGCCAGTTCGATGAGGCTGGTGGCAGTGCGCAGATCCGCGCTGGTGAGGCGGCGCGGCAAGAGCCGGGCGAGGCGGGTCGAAGCCGCGTCGCCGCACGCGAGAGCCTCAAGCACGGGGAGGGTCTTCTTGCCGCGGACAAGGTCGCAGCCAACTGGTTTGCCCGTGCGGTGGGGGTCCCCCCAGATGCCGAGGATGTCGTCGACGATCTGGAAGGCCAGGCCGAGCTCGCTGCCGTACAGGCGATAGGCCGCGACCGCGTCGGGATCTGCCCCGGCGATGGCGGCGCCCATCCCGGCGGCACATCCGAGCAGGGCGCCGGTCTTGTCCCGGGCCATGGCCAGGTACTCGTCCACGGTGACCGCCGCGGGGCCGGTGAAGGGGCGGGATTCAAAGGCGATGTCTTCGGCCTGGCCGCGCGCCATGGCGTCGAGGGCGTGCACCAGTTCGTCGTACGACGCCTCCACGCCTGTGCGGGCGACAGCCTTCAGGGCCAGCACCATCATCGCGTCCCCGGCGAGCACGGCGGGCCCGGAGCCGAACTTCTTCCGCAGGGTCGGGCGACCCCGGCGTATCTCGTCGCCGTCCATGATGTCGTCGTGTACCAGCGAGAAGCCATGCACCAGCTCAACGGCGACTGCGGCGGGTATCGCATCCCGCGCGGTGCCGCCGGCTGCCTGCGCAGCGAGCAGCGCGAGTGCGGAGCGGACGGCCTTGCCGCCGGGTGCGGGGGCGGGTGATCCGTCGGCGGCGCACCACCCGAAGGCGTATCCGCTCATCCGGGCGAGTGTGGGGTGCAGCCCCGCCACGGCCTCCTTGAGGGCGGGCTCCACCAGGGGCTTGGCACGGGCGAGCAGATCGAGACCGAGCACGGTCGCATGGGACATGCGAACCAGTGCAGCCGTTCTGCCCCGTGCGCGGGAACCGTCTTGGGACACGAGCGTGTTGAAGGAGTTGATCTCAACAGGTTCAACACAGCCGGTGGCGATCACTGTTCCCGCGGCCTCCCCGGTGAGCTGCACTGGAAGGATGATCGACCAGGCGCTGTCGCAACTTCCGGAGCGCGCCGCCATGGCGGTGGCACGAGCACGCGTCGCCATGCTGGCGGCGCAGTCCGCCGACGGTTACTGGCACTACGGAGTCGAGAACAAGGTCACCGTGGGCGCGCACGACCTGCTGGCGCGAGAGTTCCTCGGCGTACGTACTGCCCGTGAGACGACGCGCACGGCGGCATGGATCCGCTCCATCCAGAGCGGGGACGGCGGGTGGCCCGGCTTCCACGGCGGGCCGGACGACATCTCCGCCACGGTCATCGCCTACGCCGCGCTGCGGCTCGCGGGCGATGCCCCGAGCCGGCCGCACATGCGGGCCGCCGCCGACGGTATCGCCCGTCTCGGCGGCCTGGAGCGGTGCCGCAACTCGGCTCGTCTGTGGCTGGCTCTGGCCGGGCTGTGGCCGTGGGAGAAGGTTCGCACCCTTCCGCCCGAGCTCTTCCTCCTGCCCCGCCGCACCCGTGCCAGCCTCTACGAAGTCGCCTCCTGGGCCCGCCAGGTGATCGTCGCAGTCTCCATCCTGGGGGCACTGCGTCCGGTGTGGCCTGTCGGCTTCGACCTGGCCGAGCTGCCGGGCTGGCGCGCCCCGGCCACCCGAACGGGCAGGCGGCGTCCGCCATACGCCCCGTTACGGTGCCGCGCCCTGAGGGCGATGCAGGCGTGGATGAGGCAACGGCAGGACGTCGACGGCTGCTGGGGAGGGGTACACGCGACCACCGTGCACACGCTCCTGGCCCTCCACGTGCTGGGAGAGTCTGCCGTCGGCCCGCTGATGCGGTCCGCGCTCGCCGGTCTCGATACTTTCGCCGACGACGACGGCCCGATGCGGCGCGTTCGCTTCTCCCATTCACCAGTGTGGGACACCGCGCACGTCATCCTGGCACTCCGCGCCGCCGGGGTGCCGGCGGGCGATCCGTCGCTGGCCCGCGCCGCGGCCTGGCTGCTCGGCCGGCAGTGCGAGGGGACCGGCGACTGGGCGGTGCACCGGCCCGGGCTCCCACCCGGTGGCTGGTCCTTCCAGTTCGCCAACGCCCACTACCCGGACTGTGACGACACGGCACTGGTCGTGCGGGCCCTGCGTGCGGTGGCATCGTCCACCGCACCGGACGGGGCCGTGTCCCGCGGACTGCGCTGGCTGTCCGGGATGGTGTGCGGCGACGGCGGCTGGGCCGCGTTCGACGCCGACACCGCGGTGACGCCGCTGCGACGGCTGCGCATCACCGACACCCCCGCGCTCTTGTTCGACGAGACCACCGCGGACGTCACAGCTCACGCCGTGGAGGCCCTGGCCGCCGAGGGTCCGCAGTACGCCCACGTCGTGCACGCGGGAGCGAACTGGCTTCTGCGTGCACAGGAGTACGACGGCTCGTGGTACGGACGCTGGGGCTGCAACCACGTCTACGGCACGAGCGCCGGGCTCGCCGCGCTCCGCGCCTCCGGGCTGCACCGCGATCACCCGGCCATCCGCCGCGGAGCCGTCTGGCTGCTGAGCCACCAGAACCCCGACGGGGGGTGGGGCGAAGACCATCGCTCCTACCTGGATGCCGCGTGGCGCGGCCGGGGAGAGTCCAGCGCCTCGCAGACCGCCTGGGCGCTGCAGGGGCTGCTCTCTGCCGGAGCGGCGGACGGACCGGCCGTCCGCCGCGGAGTGGACTGGCTTGTGCGGCGCCAGCTGTCCGACGGCACGTGGCAGGAGCCCCAGTACACCGGAACGGGTATGCCCTGGCGGTCGCCCATCCGCTACCGCTGCTATCCCGTCGTCTTCCCCACGCTCGCGCTCACCCAGTATCTGAAGGAGCACAAGCATGCGACATAACCATGCCGGGAGAGTGTGCCTGGTCACCGGTGGCGCGCAAGGCATCGGCTGGGCCATCGCCACAGCGCTCGCCGATCGCGGCGCGATCGTGCATGCCTGCGACATCTCCGGCGAGCACCTGGAGCGGGCGACCTCCCTGGCCGCTCTCCGGCCCCCCGGGGGAGCGATCCATCTCTCGCGCTGCGACGCCGCGGTGCGAGAGCAGAGCCAGGAATGGATAGCCGGCGTGCACCGTCGCGAGGGCCGCGTCGATGTCCTGGTGAACAACTGCGCCTACGTGCGCTGGACCGACCTTGAGTCGATGTCATGGGACGAGATCGAACAGACCGTTCAGGTGGGTCTGCTCGCGACGGTCTACGCCACGAAAGCGGTCGTGCCGCTGATGCGGGCCGGAGGGTACGGGCACATCATCGCCATGGGCTCGGCCATCAGCCGCGTTCCGATTCCTCCGTCCTCCGCCGCTTACGCCGCGGTGAAAGCGGGAGTCGAGGCGTTCATCCGCGTGCTGCAGGCAGAGCTGACCGGCACGCCGGTGCATACCACTCTGATCCGCCCCGTGACCGTCGGTGGGACCGACTTCTTCCGCCGACACGTGCCCTCCCGCGTCATGCCGCGCATCACCGACTTCCTACCGACTCTGACACCGTCTCAGGTCGCCGGCTCGGTCATCCGGGTTCTGGAGCGCCCGCGTCCGGTCGTCGACATCCCCGCGTATCTGCCGCTTCTGTACGGCCTGTACGGGTGCGCCCCCACGGTCTTCCGCCGGCTCACCGCCGTGGGCGGTGCGGCCCGAAAGGACTTCGGTGCCGTGCCGTGGCACCAGGGTGAGAGGAAGCCTCGATGACGCATGTGGATCTGCCCCCTGAAGTCCCCTATCCACCGCCGCCGTGGCACGTCACAGGACAGTTGTGGATGGCCGCCGCCGAGTGCTCTCATGAGATCGCCGTCCCCTCCGACCTGAACGCCGTGGGCAGGGCGCGCCGTCTGGTCATCGGGCTCGTCCGGTACGGGACCGGGACACTGCGCTACGACGAACTGGCCGTGGGCTCCCTCGTGCGCCGCGGGCACAGGATCGGCATGCTCGCCCAGCACGTCTGGGTCGACGAGCCCGCGTCGCTGTGGGGCGGGCGCCGTCTGTGGGGCATCCCCAAACAACTGGCGAGCTTCGAGTGGGACGGCCCTGCAGTGTGCATCCGCTCGGGTGCCTCTCCGCTCGCCGAGCTCATGGTCCGCCCTGCCGCGAACTGGATTCTGCGACCCCTGCCCCTGCCCCTGCCGGCCACTGGCTTCGGTCAGGTCGGCGACCAGCGCGTCTTCCTCCCGGGTCGCATGCGGGCCCGGCTCGCCCCGGCGACGATCGAAATCCGCCGCTGGTCCGCGCCCTTGCCTCCCATCACAGGCACGCACCTGGGCGCACTCGGGTCGGTGCGCTGCCGATTCACCTTCCCCACCGGACGGGCGCTCGGCCCCGTCGACGCCACCGGACAACCGTCAAGGACGTGACCATGACCCATGACCAAGCCGACCGGCCGCTCGACCCGGCGGCCTGCGCCTCCGTGTGCGCCCACGCCGTCGACCTCATCTCTGACCTGCGCTCATGGAACCAACGGCACGGCAGCATCGTGTCCGATGTCCGGCAGAACGTGATCAGTGTGTTCACCCCCTTCATCGCGCCCTGGCTCGGTCCCGAAGAGCTCGCGCCCACCGCACGGGTTGTTGCCTGGTGCTGCGCCCTCGACGACTACGCGGACAACAAGGAGACCTCCCCGGAGGAGGTGGCCACGCTCATCGACGTATGCCGCCGCGTGCTCACCGGCGAACCCCCTGACACCGCGGATCCCATCGTCGGTGCCCTCGCGGCGGTCCGGGCCGGTGTCGCCGGACCACGACTTCCCGCTGCCCACGCACGCGCCTGGAACCGCTCCCTGGACCGTGTGCTGTCCGCCACCCTCTTCGAGTGCGAGGCCCGGCATCACATCGCCAGCGGTCTGCCCGCTCCGTCGGTCGAGGACTATCTGGCCCGAAGCACCGGATCGATCCTGGTCGAGGTGTTCGCGCTCAACCTGTGCATCGCCGAAGGACGGAAGGACGCCGTCTCCCAACTCACGGCGCTGGCCGAGGCTTTGTCGCATGCGGAGTACGCCGTCCGGCTTGCCAATGACCTCGCGTCGCATCGGCGCGAACGGGCCGCCGGAGACATCAACGCCATCATGCTCGGGATGGCGCAGGACGAAGCCCGGCGGCGCGTCGCCGCCCATACCGGGCGCTGCCGGGAAGTGCTGCGCCCCTTTCTCGGCGCGGATCCCCACGGCTGCGCGGTCATGCTCGACCGGGCGGTCGGCCTCTTCGTCGGTATTCCGCCGTCCCTCGATACAGCGGTCTGACAGTGACGCCGCGCGGAATCACGGGCGCACGATGCCCAGCGCCCGCGCGGTCGCCAGCCATACCGGGAACTCGGCCACGAGCCGGTCGTACAACTCGTCGTCCCGGACCTTTCGCGGGTCCTGGCCGGCGTGGAAGAAGCCCGCGTTGTCGACGGGACGCTTCGCCGGAACGGCCAGCTCGTCCAGCTTCCGCAGGAACTCGAACTGCCGGCTGCCGGGGTCGCCGAAGCCGATGAACTGCCAGAAGATCGGCAGCCTGGCCGCCTTGCACACGTACCGCTCCGCGGCGAGCTTGTTGATCGGCCCGCCGTCCGTCTGGAAGACGACGAGAGCGGGGGCCGTGGCGCCGCTGTCGAGGTAGTGGTCGATGACCGCGTCCATGCGAGGTGATAGCTGGTCCTGCCCATGTGCCCGAGCCCGGCGACGATCCGGTCGATCCGGCCCTCGTGGTCGGCGAGCGCGATGTCCGTCTCCGCGTCGATGTCCGTGGAGAAGAACACGACCGGCACCCGCCCGTCGTCGTCGAGATGGGCCGAGAGCCCCAGCACCCGGTCGGCGAGAGCCTGAACGCTGCCGTCCTTGTAGTACGGCTTCATGGAGCCGGAATGGTCGACGACCAGGTAGACGGCCGCGCGCTGACCGTTCAGCCCGTGCTTCTGCAGCGAGATGCCCGCGCTCTTGTAGAGGCTGACGAGGGCCGGGGCGGTCTCCTCCATCCTGCGGAGGCCGATCGCCGCCATGCCGCGTCTCCGTTCGCCGAGGGGCCGGGCCATCGGCCCCGATGAAGCATACGCAGCGGCGCCTGCCCTTCGTCCGGTCGGGGACAGGGGCAGGCGCCGCATCAGTTCCGTACGCCGTTGTACGGGACGAATGTGAGGGCGGGTCAGACCGTCAGCGCACGGTCCGTCGGGCGGATGGGGGCGGGCAGCTCGCTCGCACCCGTCAGGAAGCGGTCCACACCGCGGGCGGCCGAGCGGCCCTCGGCGATGGCCCAGACGATGAGCGACTGGCCGCGGCCGGCGTCACCGGCGACGAAGACGCCGTCGACGTTGGTCGCGAAGTCCGCGTCGCGCGCGACGTTGCCGCGCTCGTCGAGCTCCAGGCCGAACTGGGAGACCAGGCCGTTCTGGACGTCCGTGCCGGTGAAGCCCATGGCGAGGGTGACCAGCTGGGCCGGGATGACCCGCTCCGTGCCCGGCTTCTGCGTCAGCTTGCCGTCGACGAACTCGACCTCGATGAGGTGCAGGGACTGGACGTTGCCGTCCTCATCGCCCTCGAAGTGGGTGGTGGAGACGGAGTACACCCGCTCGCCGCCCTCCTCGTGCGCGGACGTCACCTTGTAGAGCATCGGGAACGTCGGCCAGGGCTGGTGGCCCGGGCGGTCGTCCGACGGCCGGGGCATGATCTCCAGCTGGGTGACGGACGCCGCGCCCTGGCGGTGGGCCGTGCCGACGCAGTCCGCGCCGGTGTCGCCGCCGCCGATGACGACGACGTGCTTGCCCTCGGCGGTGATCGGCGGGGACACGAAGTCGCCCTCGACGACCTTGTTGGAGAGCGGCAGGTACTCCATCGCCTGGTGGATGCCGTTCAGCTCACGGCCCGGGACCGGGAGGTCGCGGGCGGTCGTGGCGCCGGCGGCGATGACGACGGCGTCGTACCGGCGGCGCAGCTTCGCCGCGTCGATGTCGCGGCCGACCTCCACGCCCGTGCGGAACTTGGTGCCCTCCGCGCGCATCTGCTCGATACGCCGGTTGATGTGCCGCTTCTCCATCTTGAACTCGGGGATGCCGTAGCGCAGCAGTCCGCCGACTCGGTCGGCGCGCTCGTACACGGCGACCGTGTGGCCGGCCCGGGTCAGCTGCTGGGCGGCGGCGAGACCCGCCGGGCCGGAGCCGATG
Source organism: Streptomyces sp. FIT100 (assembly GCF_024584805.1). Taxonomy (NCBI): domain Bacteria; kingdom Bacillati; phylum Actinomycetota; class Actinomycetes; order Kitasatosporales; family Streptomycetaceae; genus Streptomyces; species Streptomyces sp. FIT100. The sequence continues at coordinate 1,818,478 of NZ_CP075715.1, forward strand.
ACCGCGACGGTCTTGCCGGAGAGCCGCTCCGGCGGCTGCGGCCTGACGTCGCCCGTGTCCCACGCCTTGTCGATGATGGAGACTTCGACGTTCTTGATGGTGACGGCCGGCTGGTTGATGCCGAGGACGCACGCCGCCTCGCACGGGGCGGGGCAGAGCCGGCCCGTGAACTCCGGGAAGTTGTTGGTGGCGTGCAGCCGCTCGCTCGCGGCCCCCCAGTCCTCCCGGTAGGCGTAGTCGTTCCACTCGGGGATGAGGTTCCCGAGCGGGCAGCCGTTGTGGCAGAAGGGGATGCCGCAGTCCATGCAGCGCCCGGCCTGCTTGCTGATGATCGGCAGCAGGGAGCCGGGAACGTAGACCTCGTTCCAGTCCCTCACCCGCTCGCCCACCGGACGGGTCCTGGCGACCTCGCGCCCGGTGGTCAGGAAGCCCTTGGGGTCAGCCATTCGTCGCCGCCTCCATCATCTTCTCGGTGGTCTCACGCTCGGAGAGACCGGCGAGCTCAGCGGCGTCCTTGGCGGCGAGCACTGCCTTGTACGTGGTCGGGATGATCCTGCTGAAGCGGTCCACGGACGCGGACCAGTCGGCAAGCAGCTTCTCTGCGACGGTGGAGCCCGTCTCCTCGTGGTGGCGGCGCACGACGTCGTGCAGCCACTGCTTGTCGTTGTCGTCCAGCGCCTCGACGGCGCCCGCGTTGCCGGCGTTGACGTTGTCCTTGTCGAGGTCGATGACGTACGCGATGCCGCCGGACATGCCGGCCGCGAAGTTGCGTCCCGTCTCGCCGAGTACGACGGCGTGGCCGCCGGTCATGTACTCGCAGCCGTGGTCGCCCACGCCCTCGGAGACCACCAGCGCGCCGGAGTTGCGGACGCAGAAGCGCTCGCCGACCCGGCCGCGCAGGAACATCTCGCCGCCGGTGGCGCCGTAGGCGAGGGTGTTGCCCGCGATGGTCGAGTACTCGGCCAGGTGGTCGGCACCGCGGTCCGGGCGGACGACGACGCGGCCGCCGGAGAGGCCCTTGCCGACGTAGTCGTTGGCGTCGCCCTCCAGGCGCAGCGTCACGCCGCGCGGCACGAAGGCGCCGAAGGACTGGCCGGCCGAGCCGGTGAAGGTGATGTCGATGGTGTCGTCGGGAAGGCCCGCACCGCCGAACTTCTTGGTCACCTCATGGCCGAGCATGGTGCCGACGGTCCGGTTGATGTTCCGGATCGCGACCTGGGCGCGCACGGGCTGGGCGCCCTCGGCGGTGGCCGCGGCCAGCGCGTCGGCGGACAGCTTGATCAGCTCGTTGTCCAGCGCCTTCTCCAGGCCGTGGTCCTGCTCGACCAGCTGGTGGCGGACGGCGCCTTCGGGCAGCTCGGGCACGTAGAAGAGCGGCTCCAGGTCGAGGCCCTGCGCCTTCCAGTGGTCCACGGCGCGGGTGGTGTCGAGCACCTCGGCGTGGCCGACGGCCTCCTCCAGGGTGCGGAAGCCCAGCTCGGCGAGGAGCTCGCGGACCTCCTCCGCGATGAACCGGAAGAAGTTGACGACGTACTCGGCCTTGCCGTTGAACCGCTCCCGCAGCACCGGGTTCTGCGTGGCGATGCCGACCGGGCAGGTGTCCAGGTGGCAGACGCGCATCATGACGCAGCCGGAGACGACGAGCGGCGCGGTCGCGAAACCGAACTCCTCGGCGCCGAGCAGCGCGGCGATGACGACGTCGCGGCCGGTCTTCAGCTGGCCGTCGGTCTGCACGACGATACGGTCGCGCAGGCCGTTGAGCAGCAGCGTCTGCTGGGTCTCGGCGAGGCCGAGCTCCCAGGGGCCGCCCGCGTGCTTCAGCGAGGTGAGCGGGGACGCGCCCGTGCCGCCGTCGTGGCCGGAGATCAGGACGACGTCCGCGTGGGCCTTGGAGACACCCGCGGCCACGGTCCCGACGCCGACCTCGGACACCAGCTTCACATGGATGCGGGCGGCCGGGTTGGCGTTCTTGAGGTCGTGGATCAGCTGTGCGAGGTCCTCGATGGAGTAGATGTCGTGGTGCGGCGGCGGGGAGATCAGACCGACGCCGGCCGTGCTGTGCCGGGTCTTCGCGATCCACGGGTAGACCTTGTGGCCGGGCAGCTGGCCGCCCTCGCCGGGCTTGGCGCCCTGGGCCATCTTGATCTGGATGTCGTCCGCGTTGACCAGGTACTCGGAGGTGACGCCGAAGCGGCCTGAGGCGACCTGCTTGATCGACGAACGCCGCGCCGGGTCGTACAGGCGCTCCGGGTCCTCGCCGCCCTCACCGGTGTTGGACTTGCCGCCCAGCTGGTTCATGGCGATGGCGAGGGTCTCGTGCGCCTCCTGGGAGATGGAGCCGTACGACATGGCGCCGGTGGAGAAGCGCTTGACGATCTCGGACACCGGCTCGACCTCGTCGACGGAGATCGGCTCGCGGCCCGACTTGAAGCCGAACAGGCCGCGCAGCGTCATGAGCCGCTCGGACTGCTCGTTCACACGGTCCGTGTACCTCTTGAAGATGTCGAACCGCTTGGTGCGCGTGGCGTGCTGCAGGCGGAAGACGGTCTCCGGGTCGAAGAGATGCGGCTCGCCCTCGCGGCGCCACTGGTACTCGCCGCCGATCTCCAGCGCGCGGTGCGCCGGGGCGATGCCACTGGCCGGGTACGCCTTGGCGTGCCGGGCGGCGACCTCCTTGGCGATGACGTCGAGGCCCGCGCCGCCGATCTTGGTGGCCGTGCCGTTGAAGTACCGGTCGACGAAGGACTCGTCGAGACCGACGGCCTCGAAGACCTGTGCGCCTCGGTAGGAGGCGACGGTCGAGATGCCCATCTTGGACATGACCTTGAGAACGCCCTTGCCCAGGGCGTGGATCAGGTTGCGGATGGCCTTCTCGGGCTCGACGCCCTCGATGAACGTACCGGCGCGCAGCAGGTCCTCGACCGACTCCATCGCCAGGTACGGGTTGACGGCGGCCGCGCCGTAGCCGATCAGCAGCGCGACGTGGTGCACCTCGCGGACGTCACCGGCCTCGACGAGCAGCCCCACCTGGGTGCGCTGCTTGGTGCGGATGAGGTGGTGGTGCACGGCGGCGGTGAGCAGCAGCGACGGGATCGGGGCGTGCTCGGCGTCGGAGTGCCGGTCGGAGAGCACGATCAGCCGGGCGCCGCCCTCGATGGCGGCGTCGGCCTCGGCGCAGATCTCCTCGATACGGGCGGCGAGGGCGTCGCCGCCGCCGGAGACGCGGTGAAGGCCGGAGAGGGTGGCGGCCTTCATGCCGGGCATGTCGCCGTCGGCGTTGATGTGGATGAGCTTGGCCAGCTCGTCGTTGTCGATCACCGGGAAGGGCAGCGTGACCGAGCGGCAGGAGGCCGCGGTCGGCTCCAGGAGGTTGCCCTGCGGGCCGAGGGACGAGCGCAGCGAGGTGACGAGCTCCTCGCGGATGGCGTCCAGCGGCGGGTTGGTGACCTGCGCGAAGAGCTGGGTGAAGTAGTCGAAGAGCAGCCGGGGGCGCTCGGAGAGCGCGGCGATCGGCGAGTCGGTGCCCATGGAGCCGATCGGCTCGGCGCCGGTGCGGGCCATCGGGGCGAGGAGGACGCGCAGCTCCTCCTCGGTGTAGCCGAAGGTCTGCTGGCGGCGGGTGACCGAGGCGTGGGTGTGGACGATGTGCTCGCGCTCGGGAAGGTCCTCGAGCTCGATCTCGCCGGTCTCCAGCCAGTCCTGGTACGGGTGCTCGGCGGCGAGGGCGGCCTTGATCTCGTCGTCCTCGATGATGCGGTGCTCGGCGGTGTCGACGAGGAACATGCGGCCGGGCTGGAGGCGGCCCTTGCGGACGACCTTGGCCGGATCGATGTCGAGGACGCCGACCTCGGAGGAGAGGACGACGAGGCCGTCGTCGGTGACCCAGTAGCGGCCGGGGCGCAGACCGTTGCGGTCGAGGACCGCGCCGACCTGGGTGCCGTCGGTGAAGGTGACACAGGCCGGGCCGTCCCAGGGCTCCATCATCGTGGAGTGGTACTGGTAGAAGCCGCGCCGGGCCGGATCCATCGAGTCGTGGTTCTCCCACGCCTCGGGGACCATCATCAGGACGCTGTGCGGCAGCGAGCGGCCGCCGAGGTGGAGCAGCTCCAGGACCTCGTCGAAGGAGGCGGAGTCGGAGGCGTCCGGCGTGCAGACCGGGAAGATCCGCTCCAGCTTGTCGCTGCCGAAGAGGTCCGAGGCGAGCTGGGACTCACGGGCGCGCATCCAGTTGCGGTTGCCCTTGACCGTGTTGATCTCGCCGTTGTGGGCGACGAAGCGGTAGGGGTGCGCGAGCGGCCAGCTCGGGAACGTGTTCGTGGAGAAGCGCGAGTGGACGAGCGCCACCGCGGTGGCGAAGCGCCGGTCTGACAGGTCCGGGAAGAAGGGCTCCAGCTGGCCGGTGGTCAGCATGCCCTTGTAGACGATGGTGCGGGCGGAGAGCGACGGGAAGTACACGCCGGCCTCGCGCTCGGCGCGCTTGCGCAGCACGAACGCCTTGCGGTCGAGGGCGATGCCCGTGCTCTCCCCGTCCGCGACGAAGAGCTGGCGGAAGGCCGGCATCGTCGAACGGGCGGTGGCGCCGAGCAGCTCGGGGGCGACGGGGACCTCGCGCCAGCCGAGGACGGCGAGGCCCTCGTCGGCGGCGATCGTCTCGATCTGTGAGACGGTGTCGCTCTCGGTGTCGCCGGTGGGGACGAAGGCGATCCCGACGGCGTACGAACCGGCCTCGGGGAGCTCGAAGTCCGTGACCTCGCGCAGGAACGCGTCCGGGACCTGGAGCAGGATGCCGGCGCCGTCGCCCGAGTCGGGCTCGGACCCGGTGGCTCCGCGGTGCTCAAGGTTGCGCAGAACGGTCAGCGCCTGCTCGACCAGCTCATGACTGGCCACACCGGTGAGGGTGGCCACGAACCCGACACCACAGGCGTCGTGCTCGTTACGGGGGTCGTACATCCCCTGCGGGGCGGGGCGACCGTCCATGGGCGACCAGGCGTCGGAACGCATCGGCTCTCCCGTCGTCGTCGTGGCATATGGCGGTGCCGAGGGACGACGTTGGCCCTCCGCTGAAATTTCGTGCAGGTTACATGATGGGATGGTTCCCGGGAAGCGGATAGCCCATTCCAACATGCGGACACCGCCGTATGGGGGTCTGGTAACGGCGCAGGTGGGGGCGGGCGTGGACAGATGCGTCGTCCACGTACCCGGATGCAAGCAGGCTTCATTGCCCGCGGCGCTTACGGCTCATGCCCGGTGGTCACGGATTCGAAACCGGTGCGTAACAGCGGCTGGTGTGCCGCCATGGCCAGTGTCGCACCAGCGGGCCGGATCGGGCACCGGGACCTTTGTCACAGCCTGGCGAACAGCCGTACGCCCGGGACGAACGGCCAGGTCAAGGGCGTACGGCCAGGTCAAAGGCGTACGGCCAGGTCAGACAGGTCAGACAGCCGCCCCGACCAGGGACCCGATCGCGTACGTCACGGCGGCCGCGGCACCACCGAGGGCGAGCTGCCGCAGCCCGCTGAACCACCAGCCGCGCGCGGTGACCTTCGCGACGAGCGCACCGCAGGCGAAGAGCCCGAGCAGCGCGAGGAGCACGGCGGGCCACAGGGTGGTGGCACCCAGGAGGTACGGCAGTACGGGCACGAGGGCGCCGAGCGCGAACGCACCGAACGACGAGACCGCGGCGACGGTCGGCGACGGCAGGTCGTCGGGGTCGATGCCGAGCTCCTCGCGCGCGTGGATCTCCAGCGCCTGTTCGGGATCCTTGGAGAGCTGCATGGCGACCTCGCGGGCGAGCGCGGGCTCGACCCCGCGGGCCACGTACAGCGCCGCCAGCTCCTCCATCTCGTCGACCGGGTGCTTGCGCAATTCGCGGCGCTCGACGTCCAGTTCCGCCTGGACGAGCTCGCGCTGCGAGGCGACGGACGTGTACTCGCCGGCGGCCATGGAGAAGGCTCCGGCCGCGAGGCCCGCGAGCCCCGTGATGACGATGGTCTGCTGGGAGACGGCCCCGCCCGCGACACCGGTCATCAGGGCGAGGTTGGAGACGAGTCCGTCCATCGCGCCGAACACCGCGGGACGCAGCCAGCCGCCGTTCACATCGCGGTGCGTGTGATTGTCGCGGTGCGCCTCGTGAAGCGTCGCCTCGGTCTCGATGATGGACACAGCTCTCCCCTTGCCCCTTCCGGTGTGCACCGGTCGCCCCCAGGACGGTTCGTACGGACACCCCGTACGCCGCCGTCTTCCGACTCCTCGAAAATACGCGCGATGTAAGGGGCGCGCCAGCAAGGCAGGCTTTACTTACCTGCGGTCAGCCGAGTGACACGGTGCCCTCCGACGGCACGCGGCGCGCCCGGCGTGGCACAGATCCAGAACAGGCTCGGTGCCGCACGAAGGGGTGACGCGTTGGAGTGGATTGCATGCGATCGGGCCCGCGGCGCACTGCTCGGGCTGGCGGTCGGCGATGCGCTCGGGGCGCCGGCGGAGAACATGCGGCCCTCCGAGATCCGGCGCCGCTGGGGCCGCATCGAGGGCTTCGTGACGGCCAGCCCCGCGGGCACGGACGACACGGAGTACGCGATCTTCTCCGGGCTGCTGCTCGCCAGGCACGGTTCCGCGCTGACCGTCTCACATGTCGAGACCGCCTGGCACCACTGGATCGCGGACCTCGACGAGGGGCCGTTCCGTGGCGCGGGCTTCAGCGAGCGCGGAACGCTGGAGAACCTCCGCCGCGGGCTCGCCGCGCCCATCACCGCCCAGCACCGGCACGCCTGGAGCGACGGCCTGGCGATGCGGGCCGCGCCCTTCGGCGTCTTCGCGGCGGGCGACCCCGCCGAAGCCGCGCGGCTGGTCGCGATCGACGGCTGCGTCAGCCACGACGGCGAGGGCATCTACGGCGGCCAGGCGGTGGCGGCGGGCGTCGCGGCCGCGATGGCGGGCGAGGGGCCGGCCGGGATCATCGGCGCGGCGCTGTCCGTCGTACCGATGGACTCCTGGACCGCCCGCTCCATGCGGCGGGCGGTCGTCGCGGCGGAACGGGCCGAGCCCGACCCCCTGCTGCGCGAGCGCACGGTCCGCTCCGCGGTCGTCATCGGCGGCTACCCCTGGACGGACCTCGCCCCCGAGGCCGTCGGCCTCGCCTTCGGCGCGTTCGCGGCGGCGCGCGGCGACTTCCGCGCGTCGGTCCTGACCGCGGTCAACATGGGCCGCGACGCGGACACCACAGCGGCGGTCGCCGGCGCGCTGGCCGGGGCGATGTCCGGCGCCTCGGCCATCCCCTCGGAGTGGTCGGCCGCCATCGGCCCGGTACGGGGCAGCTGCCTGCCCTCCATGCGCGGCTACCACGTCCTGGACATCGCCGACCTCCTCACCCCCGACGACGACACCGAGGCCTTCCCATGCCCCCCGGCCCGCTAGACGACCCGACCCCCCGCCCCACCACGGACCCTCCGGACACCGCCCCGGACCTCACCGCGGACGCCCTCCCGGACGACCCGGCCGACCCACCCACGCCCGCGCCGCCGACGGCCCTGACGGAACCCGTGGCGCCGCCGCACACTCCCGGCAGCCCGCCCGGGGTGCCGAGGCAGGACGGCCTCGGCACCCCGGTCACCACCCGCCCGTACCAAGAGCCGGACGGACCGACCAACCCAAGGACACCGCCCCACACCCCCGGCAACCCACCCGAAGCACCGGACCCCGGGACGCCACAACCAGTCGCACCGGGGCCCGGGGTGCCGGGGCAGGACAGCCTCGACCCGGCCACCACCCACCCGCACGAAGAGCCGAACGGACCGACCAACCCAAGGACACCGCCCCACACCCCCGGCAACCCACCCGAAGCACCGGATTCCGGGGCGCCACAACCGGTCGCACCAGGGCCCGGGGTGCCGGCCGGCACGGCGCCCCGACCGCCGGAAGCGCTCAACCCGGCTCCGGGACCGGGCCGACCGGCCGGTTATCCGAGGATCCGTCCGGGGACGGACGAGGCGGTCGGCCCGGACCGGGCGGCCGAAGCGCTGCCCCCTACATGGCGGAGCCCCACCTCCGCACGGCCGGGAAGGGCCGGTCCGGGGGATGGGTCCGCCCCGGCCCACCCGGCCACGGCCGCGCTCATCGCCCACGCCGTCGAGGTCGCGCAGCCGCTCACCGCGCAGCTGCACCGGAGCCGTATCGAGGGGCTCCTCCTCGGGCTCGCCGCGGGCGACGCCGCCGGGTGGCCGGCGGCGCGCCACCGCGCCGCCCGGATGCCCGAGTGGACCCGTCGGCTCACCCGTGAGCTGGACTCCTTCGCCGAGCAGAACGCCACGACGACCCTCCCCGTCCCCATCGCCCTCAACCAGCCCCCCGAGCCGCTGCGCCTCGGCCCGTCGGACGACGCCGAGTGGGCGGCCTTCGCCGCCGAGACCGTGCTCACCGCGGCGGGCGCCGGCGCCGGTGAGCACTTCGACGGCCTCGATCTGACGCGCCGTATGCGCGCCGCCGTCGACCTCGCCTGGAACTCCCTCGCCGGCAAGGTCGCCGCGGCCGCCGCCCGCGCCCCCGAGGTCGAGTCCGCCGTTCTGCCGCTGCGCGCCCGGATCTCCGTACGCGCCGGTCTCGGCAACCTGGCCACCGGTCTGCGCCCGCCCGCCACCGGCCACGACAACCCGCACTACTTCGACGACGCCGCCTGTGCGCGCGCCGCAGTCCTCGCCGTCGTGCACCCCGGCAACCCGCAAGCCGCCGCCGATCTCGCCGAGTTCGACGCCCGCTACACCCAGGACGGCGACGGCGTCCACGGCGCCCGCGCGATGGCCGCCGCCGTCGCCGCGGCGCTCGGCGGGGCGCGCGTCGACGCCGCCGTGGACGCCGGCCTCGCCCAGCTGCCCGACGCGACCGAGATCGGCCGCAACGCCCGGCACGCCGTCGAGCTCGCCCGCGGCGCCGACGACGCGTTCTCCCTCGTCCCGCTCCTGGAGCACCAGATCGTCGACCACGTCTACAGCTACGGCATCGCCGCGGCCGAGACCGTCCCCGTCGCCCTCGCCCTCGCCACCGCGGCCCGGGGCGACGCCGTCGGCGCGATCCCCGCCGCCGCCTGCCTCTCCCGCGTCGCCGACTCCGCGCCCGCCCTTGCCGGGGCGCTGACCGGCGCGCTCGGCGGCGGCGCGGCCGTACCCGCCGCCTGGCGCGACGCCTGCCGCACCCTCGCCGGCTGCGCCCTCCCCCGCCTCGCCGGCACCGACCTCGTGGAGCTCGCCGGGCTCCTCGCGCACACGCTGCGCCCGTAGGGTCTGCCGTTCGGATCCTGCCGGGCTCGCGCGCCCTGCCCTGGCACGCACGCTCGCTGATCCCGCCTGATCCGAACGAAGACCCTGACTCGCCCCTCCCGATGACGAATCCCCGATGCGGCTTCCCCGCCCGCGACCACCCCCCGGGTGGACAATTCCGGCATGGCACTCACACCACTCGATGACCGGATCACGGGCTCCCTCGTCGGCGCGGCGGTCGGCGACGCCCTCGGCGGCCCGGTCGAGGGCTACACCCCCGAGCAGATCGTGGAACGCCACGGCGGCCGCGTCAGCGGCATCGTCGGCCCCTGGCACGGTGACGACTGGCGCACGGCCCGCCCCATCGCGCCGTACCACAAGGGCGACGGGCACGTCACCGACGACACCCTGATGACGCACGCTCTCGTCCGCGTCTACGCGACCGTACGCGACCACCTCGACGCCTACGCCGTCGCCGACCACCTCGTTCCGGACCTCATCGCCAACCCGCGGTGGATCCCGGAGCTGGAGGCGGAGGCGCTCCCCCTCCAGCGGATCTTCCTCGCCGAGAAGTGGCTCGCGGCCCGGCTGCACTACGGTCACGTCGACCCGCGCGAGGCGGGCACCGGCAACATCGTCAACTGCGGTGCCGCGATGTACATGGCGCCCGTCGGCCTGGTCAACGCCGCCGACCCGGCGGCCGCGTACGCCGAGGCGCTGGACGTCGCGGGCGCCCACCAGTCCTCGTACGGCCGCGAGGCCGCGGGGGTCTTCGCGGCGGCGGTCGCGGCGGCCTGCGCTCCGGACGCGACCCCTGGCGGCGTCGTCGAGGCGTGCCTCGCGCTGGCCAAGGACGGCACCCGCTCGGCGATCGAGGCGGTGGCCGAGGCGGCCGCCCGCCACAGCGACTTCGAGTCGGCGCTGGGTCCGCTGCGCGAGGCCGTCGCGCCCTTCGACACCGTCGGCCCCGACTACCGGGCGCCGTCGCTCGCCGCCCGCCGCCCCTCGCGGCTGCACTCCGTCGAGGAACTGCCCGTCGCCCTGGGCATGCTGCTCGTCGGCGACGGCGACTACCGCCGCACAGTGCTCGGCTCCGTCAACTACGGCCGCGACTGCGACTCGATCGCCACCATGTCCGGCGCGATCGCGGGCGCCCTGTACGGCGAGGAGCCGATCCCGCCCGGCTGGGCGAAGACCGTGGCCGAGGCCAGCCGACTCGACCTGCACGCACCGGCGCGGGCCCTGACGGAGGTCGCGTACGAGGTCTTCGCCCGCGACACCGAACGCCGCCGCGCCCATGAGGCGGCCTTCGCCCGCCTGACGAACGCCGACGCCAGGTGAGCCCGGCAAACCCGGTGAGCCCGGCGAACCTGACGGCCGGCCCGGCGGACCCGGCGGACCCGGTCGATCTGGCGGACCCGGCGGACCCGGTAGACCGGGCGAAGAGCCCGGCGGACCCGCGGGACCCGGCAGGCCCGGTAGACCGGGCGATGAGCCCAGCCGACCCGGCAGCCCAACCAGCGCACGCAGTGGGCCCGGCGGCCGACCCGGCCAGCCCGGCGATGAGCCCAGCCGACCCGGTGGACCCGGCGGCCGATGCGGCGAGCCCGCTGAACCCGGCGGACCCGGCGGACCCGGCGAGTCGGATGGACCCTGGTGTGCGTCTCACCTGGGTCCAGCCCGAGGACCTCATCGGCCACGAGCTCCGCCAAGCCGCCGAGGACGGCCGCGACGCCACATCCCTCGCCGCCCGCTGGCACACGGCGGGCGGCTCCCCCGCCCCACCGTCGGCGGGCGCCTCGCCCACCGCGGCGTCCCCGCACCTCCGTGCTCTGGCGCTCCGGCTCCTCGACGAACTGGCCGGACTCCCCAGCCCCCTGGCCGAGCTGGAGCCGACCCCGCTCGACGAGATCCGCGCAAGCTGCCCCGACTGGTCGCAGCCCGCAGCGCCGCTCGCGGTGAGCCGCCCGGGAGCACCCGTACCCGCCCACGAGCGGCGGCGACCCGAGCCGACGCCCACTGCCCCGCGGGCCCGGACACCGGGCGAGCCGGACACATCGTTGAGCGTCGTCTCGCGCGAAACGCCGACGCCGACGCCGTCGGCCGCCGGGACCGGGTCCTCGCGCGGCGAAGCCGGCGCGCCGGAGCGACCGGGGCCGGGGGCGCCGGGGGCAGGGCCCCCGGAGCGGGAAGGGGCGGGGGCAGGGCACGGCACCGACCCGCTCCAGGACCGCCTGCACGCCGCCTGGCTCGGCCGTGCCGTCGGCTGCCTCCTCGGCAAGCCCGTCGAGAAGCTCCCCCTGCCCGCCATCCGCGCCCTCGCCCGCGCCGCGGGCAACTGGCCGCTCACCACCTGGTTCACCGAGAAGGGCGTGCCCGCCGAACTGCTCGCCGCCCACCCCTGGAACCGCCGTTCCGCCGCCACCTCGCTCGCCGAGAACATCGACGGCATGCCCGAGGACGACGACCTCAACTACCCCCTCCTCAACCTGCTCCTCCTCCAGCGGTACGGACACGGCTTCCGCACGGCCGACGTCGCCCGGCTCTGGCTGGACGAGCTGCCCGCCGGCCGCACCTTCACCGCCGAGCGCGTCGCGTACCGCAATCTCCTCGACGGGCTCGAACCGCCGCTCACCGCCGCCCGCCGCAACCCGTTCCGCGAGTGGATCGGCGCGGCCATCCGCGCGGACGTGCACGGGTGGACGCACCCGGGCGACCCGGCGGCGGCCGCCGAGCAGGCGCACCGGGACGCGTCGCTCACGCACACCGCCAACGGCGTGTACGGCGCGATGTTCATCGCGGCGGCGCTCGCCGACGCGGCGGCCGGCGCCGCGGACGTGCACCAGTGCCTGCGCACCGGCCTCCGGTTCGTGCCGCCCCGCTCCCGCCTCGCCGAGGCCGTCCGCCACGGCATCGGGACCGCCGCCGCGCACGCCGACTTCGACGACGTCGTGGACCGCCTGCACGCCGCCCACGGCAGGTACCACTGGGTGCATGCCGTCCCCAACGCCGCCCTCCTCGCCGCCGCGCTCACCCACGCCGACGGCGACTTCACGGGCTCCGTCTGCCGCGCCGTGTCCGGTGGCTGGGACACGGACTCCAACGGCGCCACCGCCGGATCCCTCGCCGGGCTGCTCGCCGGCCACCCCGGCCGGCTGCCCGAGCGCTGGACCGCTCCGCTCAGGAACCGGCTCGCCACCGGCGTCGCCGGCTTCGACGGCACCGGCTTCGACACCCTCGCCCACCTGACCTTCCAGGAGGTTCTCCGCCCATGACCGGCATCGTGGTGCTCGGCAGCACCAACATGGACCTCGTCGCCTACGTCGCGAAGGCCCCCCAGCGCGGGGAGACCGTCACGGGACGCGAGTTCCGTACGGTCCCCGGCGGCAAGGGCGCCAACCAGGCCGTCGCCGCCGCCCGCGCCGGCGGCGACGTGTCGATGATCGGGGCCGTCGGCACCGACGAGTTCGGCGTGCGCCTGCGGGCCGCGCTCGACGCCTCGGGCGTCGACACGGATCTCCTGCGCACCGCAGAGGGCCCCTCAGGCACCGCCCATATCGTCGTGGACGACGAGGGCGGCAACGCGATCGTCGTCGTGCCGGGCGCCAACGGCACCGTCGACCACCTCGCCCCCGGGGACGAGGCCGTCATCGCCTCCGCCGACGCCCTCCTCCTCCAGCTCGAACTCCCGCTCGCCGGTGTGATCGCCGGTGCCGAGGCGGCCCGCCGCCACGGGGTACGGACCGTCCTGACGCCGGCGCCCGCCCAGCCCCTGCCGCCCGAACTGCTCGCCGCCACCACCCTGTTGGTGCCGAACGAGCACGAGGCCGCCGTCCTGGCCGGCACCACCGACCCGGCCGCCGCCGCCGAGGCCCTGCTCCGCCAGGTGCCCGAGGTGGTGATCACCCTCGGCGCGGCGGGCAGCCTGTACGCCGCCCGCGGAGCGGAACCCGTCACCGTCCCCGCCCCGCGCGTACGCGCCGTCGACACGACCGCCGCGGGCGACACCTTCGTCGGCGCCCTCGCCGTGGCGATCGTCGAGGGCAGGCCGATGCCCGCCGCGTTGGCCTGGGCCTCGGCGGCCGCGGCGCTCTCCGTCCAGCGCCCGGGCGCCTCGTCCTCGATGCCGTACCGGCCGGAGATCGACGAGGCGGCGGACGCCGGCCACAGTCCGGTCAACCACTGAGCAACCGCCCTGCCGGAGCCTCGCAAGGAGCTTGGAGCCCCCATGCACGACCCCGACGCCGACGGTGTCGCCGCCCCTCATCCCGCGGGAAGCGCCGGTGACTCCGGACCCGGTCCGCTCGCCGGGCTGCGCGTCCTCGATCTCGCGACCCTCTTCGCCGGGCCGCTGGCCGCCACGATGCTCGGCGACTTCGGCGCCGACGTCATCAAGGTCGAACACCCCCGCAGACCCGACCCGTCACGCGGGCACGGGCCGGCCAGGGACGGCGTCGGCCTGTGGTGGAAGCTGCTCGGCCGCAACAAGCGCACCATCACGCTCGACCTGTCCACGCCCGGCGGCCGCGAGACCCTTCTCCGGCTCGCCGCCACCGCCGATGTCCTGATCGAGAACTTCCGCCCCGGCACCCTGGAGAAGTGGCGGCTCGGCTGGGACGAGCTGAGCGCCGCCAACCCCCGTCTCGTGCTGGCCCGGGTCACCGGCTTCGGCCAGTTCGGCCCGTACTCCCATCGCCCCGGCTTCGGCACGCTCGCCGAGGCGATGAGCGGCTTCGCCGCCATCACCGGCGAACCCGACGGTCCGCCCACGCTCCCTCCCTTCGGCCTCGCCGACTCGATCGCCGCGCTCGCCACCTCCTACGCCGTCATGACCGCGCTCAGCGCCCGCGCGTCCACCGGGCGCGGCCAGGTCGTCGACATGGCCATCATCGAACCGATCCTCACCGTCCTCGGCCCGCAGCCGCTCTGGTACGACCAGCTCGGCTACGTCCAGCCGCGCTGCGGCAACCGCTCCCGCAACAACGCCCCCCGCAACACCTACCGGGCCGCCGACGGCACCTGGCTCGCCGTCTCCACCTCCGCCCAGTCCGTCGCCGAACGCGTCATGCGGCTGGTCGGCCGCCCGGAGCTGACGGCCGAGCCCTGGTTCGCCACGGGCAGCGGGCGGGCCGAGCACACCGAGGTGCTCGACGAGGCGGTGGGCGCGTGGATCGCCCGGCACACACGCGACGAGGTCCTCGACGCGTTCGAGAAGGCGGAGGCCGCGGTCGCGCCCGTCTACGACATCCGCGATGTGATGGACGATCCCCAGTACCGCGCGCTGGACAGCGTCACCGAGGTGCCCGACCCCGAGCTCGGGCCGATCCGTATGCAGAACATCCTCTTCCGCCTTTCCGAGACTCCTGGTGGCATCCGCTGGGCCGGCCGGCCGCACGGCGCGGACACGGACGCGGTCCTCGGCGAGCTGGGGCACAGCCCTGCCCGTATCGCCGCGCTGCGCGACGAAGGCGCGCTATGACGGCCCACGCCCACCACCCCCCTGGCGCCGAATACTTCGGCATCACCCCCGAAGCCACCCCGCTCACCTGGCTGTACGCCCCCGGGGACCATCCCGATGTCGTCCGCAAGGCGCTCTCCTGCGGCGCCGACATCGTGATCGTCGACCTGGAGGACGCGGTCCCGCCCGACCGCAAGCGGTACGCCCTCGAAGCGACCGCCGAACTGCTGGCCTCCCCCCAGCCGGTGCCCGTGCATGTCCGGATCCACGCAGAGCAGGACATCGCGGTGCTGGCCGGACTACCCGGCCTGTCCGCCCTGCGTATCCCCAAGGTCACACACGCCACTGACATCCGGCGTCCGGCGGCGCTCGCACCGGGGACGGGGCTCTACGCGCTGCTGGAGTCCGCGTCCGGCGTCGAGCACGCGTACGCGATCGCGACCGCCGACCCCGCGGTGCGGGGCATCGCGCTCGGCGAGGCGGACCTCCGGGCCGATCTGGGCGTACGGGACGACCGGGGCCTGGACTGGCCGCGCAGCCGCATCGTGGTGGCGGCCCGCGCGGCCGGGCTGGCCCCGCCGACGCAGTCGGTCTACCCCGACATCCGCGACCTGGACGGCCTGGCGGAGTCCTGCGCCCATGGCCGCGCCGTCGGCTTCCTGGGCCGGGCGGCGATCCACCCCCGCCAGCTGCCCGTCATCGAGCGCGCCTATCTGCCGAGCCAGGAGGAGGTGGAGGAGGCGGAGGAGATCGTCCAGGCGGCGGAGACGGACGCGGGGGCGCTGGCGCTGCCCGACGGCCGCTTCGTCGACGCGGCGGTGGTGGCGACGGCCCACCGCACCCTCTGTCTGGCCCGCCGCGGCGCGTGACCGGCGCGGAGCGGATGCCGGTGCCCGCCCCCGGGCACGGCGAAGGCCGCCCCGGCCATGGCGGGGGCGGCCCTCGGGGAGCGAGCGGGGAGCGTCAGCTCCTGGGGGCGGATTCGGAGTCCGCCGGGTCGGCGTCGTGGCCCTTGTCGAGCGGGTCGGCGTCGTGGCCCTTGTCCAGCCGGTCGGCCTCGGACGCGGAGCGCTCCGCCGGGGCGTCGTCCGCAGCTGCCTCCGTGGGCTTCGGGGGCTCCACGACCTCCTCGCGGCCCGGACGCAGCCGCGCCGAGATCACGATGTAGGCCACGGCGAGCAGGAAGACGGCGATCGCGGTCCAGACGTTCAGTCGCAGGCCCAGGATGTGGTGCGCCTCGTCCACGCGCATGTACTCGATCCAGCCGCGGCCCGCGCAGTACGCGGCGACGTACAGGGCGAAGGCCCGCCCGTGCCCGAGCCGGAAGCGGCGGTCCGCCCAGATGACCAGCAGGGCGACACCGACGCACCACAGCGACTCGTAGAGGAACGTCGGATGGTAGAGGGTCGCGCCCTCGATCGTGCCGGGCTTGTCCGGGGCGATCTCCACCGCCCACGGCAGATCGGTGGGGCGGCCGAACAGCTCCTGGTTGAACCAGTTGCCCCAGCGCCCGATCGCCTGCGCGAAGGCGATGGCGGGCGCGATCGCGTCCGCGTACGCCGGCAGCGGGATGCCCCGCCGACGGCAGCCGATCCAGGCGCCGACCGCGCCGAGGGCGATCGCGCCCCAGATGCCGAGGCCGCCCTCCCAGATCTTGAACGCGTCGACCCAGTTCTCACCCTCGCTGAAGTACAGCTGGTAGTCGGTGATCACGTGGTACAGACGGCCGCCGATCAGGCCGAAGGGCACCGCCCAGACGGCGATGTCGGCCACCGTGCCGGCTTTGCCGCCGCGGGCGATCCAGCGCTTGTTGCCGTACCAGACGGCGACGAAGACACCGATGATGATGCAGAAGGCATAGCCGCGCAGCGGAACCGGTCCGAGGTTGATCACACCGGTCGACGGGCTGGGAATGTAGGCAAGGTCCATGGCAGGTCCGACGCTACCTTGCCGGGTGGGAGGCGAAGCAACCCACCCGGCAACGTCTGCATAACGAGCCGCCGGACGGCAGCGCCGTCGAGCGGCCGGGGGAAGGTCCCGGGCGAAGGTGGGGATGGTGCCGGGCGAGGGTCAGGAGGCCGCGGGGGCGGGCGGCTGCGCCGTCCCCGGCTTCTTGCCCTCGTTCGCCTCGGTGACCCACTTCTTCAGGTTCTCCGGGCTGATCTGCTCGCTGCCCTTCTGGGGGAAGACCGGCTCCCCGTTGAGCAGCACCGTCGGCGTGCCGGTGAAGTCCCCGTTGCGGAAGACCTCCGCCGACTTGTTCACCCAGCTGTCGTGCTTGCCCTGCTCCACACAGCTGCGGAAGGCGGGCGTGTCGAGCCCTTCGACCTTGCCCGCCAGCTCGATCAGCCTGGCGTTGTTCCCGAAGGCGTCGTCCGTCTCCGGCGGCTGGTTCTGGTACAGCACGTCGTGGTACGGCACGAACTTCCCGGCGTCCTGCGCGCACGCCGCCGCGTTCGCCGCGCGCAGGGAGCCACTCCCGCCGAAGCGCCCGTCGATGAGCGCGGCGAGCCGGTACTCGACCCGGAGCTGCCCGGAGTCCGTGAGCTCGTGGATCGTGTCCCGGAACCCGTTCTCGAACACGGCGCAGGCCGGGCAGCGGAAGTCCTCCCAGATCGTGAGCGTGGACGGCGCGTCGCTCGCGCCGGCCGGGAGGGCGAGCTGCTCCTCGCCCTCGGCGCCGCTGGGCGCGATGACCGGCCCGGCCTTGGACGCGTCGTCCTTGCCGCCGGTGCCGGCCGCGATCACGCCGACGACGGCGGCCAGGCCGAGCACGCCGACCACGGCCGCCGACACGATCAGCAGGCGCCTTCGCTTCTCGCGCGCCTTGTCCAGCTCACGTTCCTGCAGCAGCCGCTCTCGCGCGGCCCGTTTTCCGTCACGGTTGTTCTCGCTCACGATCACAGCAACGAACCGGGGAGGCGCGCATGCGCCTCCCCGGTCCGAGGTCCACCCGTACGGGTGAGCAGTGCGTTCTACGGCGTCAGCGCTTGCGGACGCCCTCGGCCAGCTCGCCCGCCAGGGTCCGCACCGCCGCGATCCCCGCAGCGAGGTCGTCCGCGTCGAGGAGCCGCTTGACGAAGGCCGAGCCGACGATGACGCCGTCGGCGAAGCCGGCGACCTCGGCGGCCTGGACGGCGTTGGAGACGCCGAGGCCGACGCAGACGGGGAGCCCACGGCGGGCGGCGGGGGTGGCCCGGGTGCGCCGGACCAGGTCCTGGGCCTGGGCGCCGACCGACTCGCGGGTGCCGGTGACGCCCATCAGCGAGGCGGCGTACACAAAGCCCGAACCCGCCTCGGTGATCTTGGCGAGCCGCTCGTCCTTGCTGCTGGGCGCGACGACGAAGACCGTGGCCAGCCCGTGCTTCTCGGCGTGCTCGCGCCATCCGGCGGACTCCTGGACCGGCAGGTCGGGCAGGATGCAGCCGGCGCCGCCCGCTTCGGCGAGTTCGGCGGTGAAGCGCTCGACGCCGTACCGGTCGATCGGGTTCCAGTACGTCATCACCAGCACCGGCTTGCCCGTGGCCCGGTGGGCCTCGCGGACCGTGCGCATGACGTCCGCGATCTTCAGGCCGCCGCGCAGGGCGATGTCGTCGGCGGTCTGGATGACCGGGCCGTCGAGGACCGGGTCGCTGTGCGGCAGTCCGACCTCGACGATGTCCGCACCGCCGTCGAGGACGGCCTTGATCGCCTCGATGCCGCCGTCGACGGTCGGGAATCCGGCGGGCAGGTACGCGATGAGCGCGGCGCGGTTCTCGGACCTGGCGGTGGCGAGGGTGTCGCTCAGCAGACGGATGTTCCCGCTCACTTGGCGTCCCCCTCGATCTCGGCGACCTCACCGGTCGCGTCCGCCTCGACGGTCGAGGAGGCGGTCTCGTCGTACAGCCCGAAGTAGCGGGCGGCCGTGTCCATGTCCTTGTCGCCGCGGCCGGAGAGGTTGACGACGATCAGTCCGTCCTTGCCGAGCTCCCTGCCGAGCTCCAGCGCCCCGGCGAGCGCGTGCGCGGACTCGATCGCCGGGATGATGCCCTCGGTACGCGACAGCAGCAGCAGCGCCTGCATCGCGGCGTCGTCGGTGACGGCCCGGTACTCGGCGCGCCCGCTGTCCTTGAGGTAGGCGTGCTCGGGACCGATGCCCGGGTAGTCAAGCCCCGCCGAGATCGAGTACGGCTCGGTGATCTGGCCCTCCTCGTCCTGGAGGACGTACGAGCGCGAGCCGTGCAGGATGCCGGGCTCGCCCGCGGTCAGCGTGGCCGCGTGCTCGCCGGTCTCGACGCCGTGGCCCGCGGGCTCGCAGCCCACCAGGCGCACCCCCTCGTCCGGGATGAAGGCGTGGAAGAGGCCGATGGCGTTGGAACCGCCGCCGACACAGGCCACGGCGGCGTCCGGGAGGCGGCCGGTGCGCTCCAGGATCTGGCGGCGGGCCTCGACGCCGATGACCCGGTGGAAGTCGCGGACCATCGCCGGGAAGGGGTGCGGGCCCGCGACCGTGCCGAAGAGGTAGTGGGTGTGGTCCACGTTGGCGACCCAGTCGCGGAACGCCTCGTTGATGGCGTCCTTCAGGGTGCGGCTGCCGGACTTCACGGGGACGACCTCGGCGCCGAGCATGCGCATCCGGGCGACGTTCAGCGCCTGGCGCTGCGTGTCGATCTCGCCCATGTAGATGGTGCAGTCGAGGCCGAAGAGCGCACAGGCGGTGGCGGTGGCGACGCCGTGCTGGCCGGCGCCGGTCTCGGCGATGACGCGGGTCTTGCCCATGCGCTTGGTGAGCAGGGCCTGCCCCAGCACGTTGTTGATCTTGTGCGAGCCGGTGTGGTTGAGGTCCTCGCGCTTGAGGAAGACCCGGGCGCCGCCGGCGTGCTCGGCGAAGCGGGGCACCTCGGTCAGGGCACTGGGGCGGCCGGTGTAGTGGACGAGCAGCTCGTCGAGCTCGGCGGCGAAGGCGGGGTCGGCCTTGGCCTTGTCGTACTCGACGGCCACCTCGTCGACCGCGGCGACGAGTGCCTCGGGGATGAACGTGCCGCCGAAGGCGCCGAAGTAGCCCTCGGCGTTGGGCACCAGGCCCTCGGGGTCGGGAATGAAGTAATCGCTGGGCATGCGGGAACTCCTCAAGAGCGATCAGCTGAAGAGAGATGAGGGTGATGACGTGCGTGACGCTGAGCGCATCGCGCTCAGCGGCGGCGCCATCGCATGCCGTTGACCTGTCCGGGCTCGTCCCCGATGACGTACCGGACACGGCGTCCGTGCACCCGGCGCGCGGGCGCGCGGCAACCGCGCGGACGGCAGCCGCGCGCGAGCGGGGCGTGCGGTACGCGCGCGGGCGCCGCCGCACCGGCCCGGCGGTGCAGGCTCGGGCGGAGCGGGGCCGACGGTACGCGGCGGACGGCGGTGGTCATGGCGGGAGGTCAGTCCCTCCCGTGACGCAGCGCAGGGTGGGCGCCGGCGGCGACGAGATCGGCCACGGCGGCCTTCGGGTCCCGGCCGGTGACCAGGGACTCGCCGACGAGGACCGCGTCGGCGCCGGCGTTGGCGTACGCGATCAGGTCGTGCGGGCCGCGGACGCCGGACTCGGCGATCTTGACGATGCCCGCGGGGATCTCGGGGGCGACGCGGTCGAAGGTGGACCGGTCGACCTTGAGGGTCCTCAGGTCACGTGCGTTGACCCCGATGATCCTGGCGCCGGCGTCCACGGCCCGCTCGACCTCGTCCTCGTCATGGACCTCGACGAGGGGGGTGAGACCGATCGACTCGGCCCGCTCGATGAGCGAGACCAGGGCCTCCTGGTCGAGGGCGGCGACGATCAGCAGGACCAGGTCGGCGCCGTACGCACGGGCCTCCCACAGTTGGTATGACGTGACGATGAAGTCCTTGCGGAGCACCGGGACGTCCACCCGGGCGCGCACGGCCTCCAGATCGGCGAGCGAGCCGCCGAAGCGGCGCTGCTCGGTGAGGACGGAGATGACGGCCGCGCCGCCCGCCTCGTAGTCGGCGGCGAGCGCGGCAGGGTCGGCGATGGCGGCGAGCGCGCCCTTGGAAGGGCTGGAGCGCTTCACCTCGCAGATGACCTGGACGCCTTCGCCGCGCAGCGCGGCGACGCCGTCCTTCGCCTGGGGCGCCTTGGCGGCACGCTCCTTGAGCTCGTCGAGGCTGACCCGCGCCTGCCGCTCTGCGAGGTCGGCGCGCACGCCTTCGATGATCTCGTCGAGCACACTCACGCGAGCGGCCCCCTTCCGGGAGGTTGATGATGGATCACTGTCTGCAATGTCGATGGTATCCGCACGAGGGCGAAGGCCCTGCATCCGGTTGACGGCCGTCCCAGTACCTGGGACCTCGTCCGGCCGGTCATGGCGCGAGCACCGCCCCGAACGGCAGGTTCCGCAGGACGGTGAAGGCGAGCAGAAGGCCGCCGATGCCCCACCACCAGCCGGTCCCGAGCTCGAACCGCACGGGCCTGGCGCGGATCGCGCGGACCAGCCAGAGAGCCCAGACGACGGCGAAGATCCCGTAACCGACGGTGGCGACGGCGTTGGACCCGAGGGCCGCGGCGAGATCACCGTGGACGAAGGCGTGTGCGCTGCGCAGCCCGCCGCAGCCGGGGCAGTAGATCCCCGTGAGCCGCAGCAGCGGACAGACGGGGTAGTGACCCGGCTCGTTGGGGTCGACTGCCCCGACGTACGCGAACGCCGCCACGACCGCCCCCATGACACCGAGGGGCGCGGCGACCCGCCGTACGAGAGGGGCTTGCGCCCGCGACGCGGGGCCGGAGGGTGTGCCGGGGCCGGGGGGCGTGCCGGGACCGGGCGACGTGCCGGGGGCGGGGGCAGGGGAGGCATCCACCTCGTGATTGTCTCCCGGGTATGCGACGAGGCGCAGCCCGGGCTCGCCGGGCTGCGCCTCGTCGGGTCGCTCCAGGGGCGTCAGGAGGCCGCCGTGGCCTCCGCGGGGGCCGGCTTGACCGAGGTCGTGGCCGGGGCCTGCGCGCGGATGACCTTGGGCTCCGGCATGCCGAGGCCGGCGGCCTTCATGGCGAGGCCCACAACACCGCCGAGCAGCGTCACGCCCATGCCGGCCCAGAAGCCGAGCGGGTTCGCCGCCACCATGAAGACTCCCGCGATGCAGAAGCCGATGAAGCTGATGGTGACGCCGGTCCAGGCGGCCGGGGTGTGTCCGTGGCTGCTGCCCGCCATGAGTTGCTCCTCGTTGGTGTTGCCCTGTGGGGTGCTGTGGTGTCCCGTCCCATTGTCCCGTACGCCAGGGGGTGCCGGGACGTGGGGGTCGTCACTGATCGCGCGTCGGGTCCTCGCCGCGGTCGAGCGCCTTCCACAGGTCCTCGGGCCGGTCCGGGTCGGCCGCCGGGACGGCCCTGCGGGCGCCGCCGCCCTGCCCCGCCTCGCGCTCGTAGCGCCCGGACATCGCCGGCCAGGAGGCGCCGTAGCGCAGCGCAAGCAGTCCGGCCAGCAGGATGAGCAGTCCGGCGGCGGCCGTGACGTACGGCCAGGCCGTGTGGGTGAGTCCGCCGACCGTGGCGGCGGCGTCACCGGTGGTGCGCCGGGCCTGCTCGGTCAGGGCGGAGCCGCCGGAGGCGCCGAGGAAGGCGGCGACCGCCGCGCCGGCGCCGCTGAGCGCGAGCAGGACGGAGACCAGCAGCCGGCCCGCGCGGCGGACGGCGAAGACGGCGACGAGAGCGGCGAGGCCCACGACGGCGAGGGCGGCCGGGGCCCCGGTCACATCGCGCCCGTCGGCCTCCAGCGGCACCCGGCCGCCGAGGGCGTCGGCCGTGCCCTCGGCCCAGATCTGCCCGGAGGCGAGCAGCACCATGGCGGCGCCCACGGCGCCGAGCAGCAGGGCGGCGGCGAGACTGCGCCGGCTGCGGGCGGCGGCGGCCGCTGCGTCGGTGCGCTCGGAACGGGGCTGGGGTACGGATGCAGCGCTCACGTACCCCACTATCCCCTACGCGTTCAGTGGCCGTTCAGCCGGTTGGCCGTATGCACGGCGCGCAGCACCGCGGCCGCTTTGTTGCGGCACTCCAGGTCCTCGGCGACCGGGTCCGAGTCGGCCACGATCCCGGCCCCTGCCTGCACATACGCGGTGCCGTCGCGGAGCAGGGCGGTGCGGATCGCGATGGCCGTGTCGGAGTCGCCGGCGAAGTCGAGATAGCCGACGCAGCCGCCGTAGAGTCCGCGCCGGGAGGGCTCCAGCTCCTCGATGATCTGCATCGCGCGGGGCTTCGGCGCCCCGGAGAGCGTGCCCGCGGGGAAGCAGGCGGTCAGCACGTCGAAGGCGGTGCGCCCCTCGGCGACCTTGCCGGTCACGGTCGAGACGATGTGCATGACGTGCGAGTACCGCTCGATGGACATGAAGTCGACGACCTCGACCGAGCCCGGCTCGCAGACCCGGCCCAGGTCGTTGCGGCCCAGGTCGACCAGCATCAGGTGCTCGGCTCGCTCCTTCGGGTCCGCGAGCAGCTCCTCGCCGAGCTCGTGGTCCTCCTGCGGGGTCGCGCCGCGCGGGCGGGTGCCGGCGATGGGGTGCACCATGGCCCGGCCGTCCTCGACCTTGACCAGCGCCTCCGGGCTGGAGCCGACGACATCGAACCCGTCGAATCGGAGCAGATACATGTACGGGCTCGGGTTCGTGGCCCGCAGCACCCGGTAGACGTCCAGGGCGCTCGCCGTGCACGGGGTCTCGAACCGCTGGGAGGGCACGACCTGGAATGCCTCGCCGGCCCGGATGCGCTCCTTGACGTCCTCGACGGCCGCCTTGAACTGCTCGCCGCTCCACATCGGCGCGGTGTACGGGGGCAGCTCGGACGGCGGCAGGGCCTGCGGCCGGGGGTCGACGGGCCGCGCCAGGTCGGCCTCCATGGCGTCGAGGCGGGCCACGGCGTCCGCATACGCCTCGTCGACGCCGGTGTCGAGGTCGTTGTGGTTGATCGCGTTGGCGATCAGCAGGACCGAGCCGTCCCAGTGGTCGAGGACGGCGAGGTCGGAGGTGAGGAGCATGGTCAGCTCGGGGAGGCCCAGGTCGTCGGTGCCGTGCTCGCCGATCTTCTCCAGCCTGCGCACGATGTCGTAGCCGAGGTAGCCGATCATGCCGCCGGTGAAGGGGGGCTTACCGGAGGCCAGGTCGTGCGGGGTGTGGAGGGCCTCGACGGTGGCGCGCAGCGCGTCGAGCGGGTCGCCGTCGACGGGGACGCCGACCGGCGGGGTGCCGAGCCAGTGGGCCTGGCCGTCGCGGACGGTGAGCGTCGCGGCGGACCGTACGCCGATGAAGGAGTAGCGGGACCAGGAGCGCCCGTTCTCCGCGGATTCGAGGAGGAAGGTGCCCGGCCGCTCCGCCGCGAGCCTGCGGTAGAGGCCGACCGGTGTGTCGCCGTCCACGAGGAGGCGGCGGCTGACGGGGATGACGCGGCGGTCGGCCGCCAGCTTGCGGAAGGTCTCGAGATCCATGGCGTACGACCCTACTGGCCCAGGGCCTGGTCCGGGTTCCGGGCCGGCCCAGGGCCCAGCGGCAGCACGTCGGCGTCGAAGCAGGTGCGGGCGCCGGTGTGGCAGGCGGCGCCGGTCTGGTCGACCTTGACGAGGACGGTGTCGGCGTCGCAGTCGAGGGCGACGGCCTTGACGTGCTGGACGTGGCCGGAGGTGTCGCCCTTGACCCAGTACTCCCGGCGGCTGCGGGACCAGTAGGTGGCGCGGCCGGTGGTGAGGGTGCGGTGCAGCGCCTCGTCGTCCATCCAGCCGAGCATGAGCACCTCACCGGTGTCGTACTGCTGGGCGATGGCCGGGACCAGACCGTCGGCGCTGCGCTTGAGGCGCGCGGCGAGGGCGGGGTCGAGTGCGCTGGAGGCGCCGGGTCCGCTGGAGGCGCCGGATCCGCTGGAGGCGCCGGATCCGCTGGTGGCGCTGGACGTGCTGCTCATGGGGTCATTGTGCCGCGCCGGCGGGGTCATTCCGGTGGAGCGTCCACTGGGCGGACGCGGCGCTGCGGCCGTAGGCTGGCGCCATGTCGACCCATGCCAAGCGTGAACGGCTCCTGCTCGCCGATCTGTTGGAGGCGGCAGGGCCCGATGCACCGACCCTGTGCGAGGGGTGGAACACCCGGGATCTGGCGGCGCACGTGGTGGTGCGCGAGCGCCGGCCCGAGGCCGCCGGGATCCTGGTGGGTGCGCTGAAGAGCCGGCTGGAGCGGGTGCAGGCCGAGTTCGCGGCGAAGCCGTACGAGGAGCTCATCCAGCTGATCCGGACCGGCCCGCCGAAGATGTCGCCGTTCGCGATCAAGCAGGTGGACGAGGGGGCGAACACGGTCGAGTTCTATGTGCACGCGGAGGACGTACGGCGTGCGCAGCCCGACTGGGCGCCGCGGGAGCTGGATCCCGTCTTCGCGGACGCGCTGTGGTCGCGGCTGGAGCGATCGGCGCGGCTGCTGGGCCGCAAGGCCCCGGTCGGGCTGGTGCTGCGCCGCCCGAACGGCCAGACGGTGGTCGCGCACCGGGGCGCCCCGGTGGTGACGGTGACCGGTGAGCCGGGTGAGCTGACTCTGTACGGCTTCGGGCGGCAGGACGCGGCGAAGGTGGAGATCGACGGCGACAAGGACGCGGTCGACAGGGTCGGCAGGACGCAGCTGGGCATGGGTTAGCGGCGGTGTGGCGGGCGCCGGAGCCTGGGAGTGGGACCGCTCCCAGGGTCAGCCGGCCAGGGGCTGGAGCCGGATCATCGGGATACCGGGGCGCACCTTGCCGATCGAGCCGAAATCGTCGTCGACGTGCAGAACGGTGAGGCGGTGCTGCTGTGCCGTAAGCGCGATGAGGATATCGATCGGCGACGGTCCCCGGTGATGGCCGATCGACGCCAGGTCCCGCTGAACCGCGATGATCTTCGGCCACGGGTCGTCGAGCGCCGGAACCCATCCGAAGGTCTGGCCGAGCATCGTGAAGAAGGGTTCGTAGTCCCGGTCCGCACGCAGGCCGGGCATCAGCTCGGACTCGACGGGCGGGCAGATGGCGACCAGTCCCTGGGCGACATGCCGAGGCCACGGATCGCCGATCTGACCGCGCAGCAACCGCCAGATGGCGGACGTGTCCGCGAGGTAGCTCATAGACCGGCCTGCTCACGGTCGGCGAGCACCTGGAAGTCCAGGAAGTCGTCCGCGTTCTCCTGAAGCCAGCGCAGCGCGCGGGCCCGGTCGTCCGCACTGATCGCCGCCGCTATCGTCAGCGCGCGATTGATGGTGTCCCGCTTCGTCGTCGTACCGAGCTGCTGCTGGGCGAAGGCCAGCATCTGGTCGTCCACATCGATGACGGTCCTGGACATGGCAACCTCCCAGATCGATATACGCTAGGGCATCAATATATCGACCTGGATGTCGCATGTCGACAGGGTCATCTGACCGCGTGGCCCGCCTCGCGGAGCGTCTCCTTCACCTGGCCGATGCGCAGGTCGCCGAAGTGGAAGACGGACGCCGCCAGCACGGCGTCCGCGCCCGCGGCGATCGCCGGCGGGAAGTCGGCGAGGCTGCCGGCGCCGCCGGAGGCGATGACCGGCACCGTGACGTGGCGGCGCACGGCCGCGATCATCTCGGTGTCGTAGCCGTCCTTGGTGCCATCGGCGTCCATCGAGTTGAGCAGGATCTCACCGGCGCCGAGCTCGGCCGCGCGGTGGGCCCATTCGACGGCGTCGATGCCGGTGCCGCGGCGGCCGCCGTGGGTGGTGACCTCGAAGGATCCGGACGGTGTGCGGCGTGCGTCCACCGACAGGACCAGCACCTGGCGGCCGAAGCGTTCGGCGATCTCGCGGATCAGCTCGGGCCGGGCGATGGCGGCCGTGTTGACGCCGACCTTGTCGGCGCCGGCGCGCAGCAGCTTGTCGACGTCGTCGGCCGAGCGGACGCCGCCGCCGACCGTGAGCGGGATGAAGACCTGCTCGGCGGTGCGGCGCACCACGTCGTACGTGGTGTCCCGGTTTCCGGACGAGGCGGTGATGTCGAGGAAGGTCAGCTCGTCGGCGCCCTCGGCGTCGTACACCTTGGCCATCTCGACCGGGTCGCCCGCGTCCCGCAGGTTCTGGAAGTTGACGCCCTTGACCACCCGGCCGTTGTCGACGTCCAGGCAGGGGATGACTCGGACGGCGAGGCTCATGCCGCTCCTCCTCGGTACGCCTCCACCTCGACCTGCACCACGAGGCGCGGGTCGACGAGGCCGGAGACGATGACCGTCGACGCGGCCGGGCGGACGGCGTCGAACAGCTGCTTGTGGGCGCGGACGGCCTCGTCGACGTCCCGCGCGTGTGTGAGGTACGTCCGGGTGCGGACGACGTGCTCGGCGCCGAGCCCGAGCTCCTTCAGCGCGGCGAGCGCCGCGTTGAAAGCGTTGACGGTCTGGTCGTAGGGACCGCCGTCGGCGAGCACGCCGTCCACGGTCGACGTGCAGCCGGAGACCAGCACCAGGCCGTTCGGCAGCTCGACCGCGCGGGAGGTGCCGGCGGCCTTCTCCCACGGGTCGTCCGAGCCGAGGCGCCGGATGCCGTCGCTCACCGGGCCACCGCCGAGACCGCCGCGAGCGCCTCTTCCAGGGTGAACGCCTCGGCGTACAGCGCCTTGCCGACGATCGCGCCTTCGACGCCCTCGGGGACCAGTCCGGCCAGGGCCCGCAGGTCGTCGAGGGAGGAGACGCCGCCGGAGGCGACGACGGGCTTGTCGGTGGCGGCGCAGACGCCCAGCAGGAGCTCCAGGTTGGGGCCCTGGAGCGTGCCGTCCTTGGCGATGTCGGTGACGACGTAGCGGGCGCAGCCCTCGGAGTCGAGGCGGGCCAGCGTCTCGTAGAGGTCGCCGCCGTCGCGGGTCCAGCCGCGGCCGCGCAGGGTGGTGCCGCGGACGTCGAGGCCGACGGCGATCCTGTCGCCGTGCTCGGCGATGACCTTGGCGACCCACTCGGGGGTCTCCAGGGCGGCGGTGCCGAGGTTGACCCGGGTGCAGCCGGTGGCGAGGGCGGCGGCGAGGGTGTCGTCGTCGCGGATGCCGCCGGACAGCTCGACCTTGATGTCCATGGCCCCGGCCACCTCGGCGATCAGCTCCCGGTTGTCGCCGGTGCCGAACGCGGCGTCCAGGTCGACCAGGTGGAGCCATTCGGCGCCCGCGCGCTGCCAGGTGAGCGCGGCCTCCAGCGGGGAGCCGTACGACGTCTCCGTACCGGACTCGCCGTGCACGAGGCGGACGGCCTGGCCGTCGCGGACGTCGACGGCGGGGAGGAGTTCAAGCTTCTGAGCCATGATCAGAGGGTCTCGATCCAGTTGGTGAGGAGCTGGGCACCGGCGTCGCCGGACTTCTCGGGGTGGAACTGGGTGGCCCACAGGGCGCCGTTCTCGACGGCCGCGACGAACGGCTCGCCGTGGGTCGCCCAGGTGACCTTGGGGGCGCGCATCGCGGGGTTGGTGATCTCCAGTGACCACTCGTGGACGGCGTACGAGTGCACGAAGTAGAAGCGGGCGTCGGCGTCGAGGCCGGCGAACAGCTCGCTGTCGGCGGGGGCCTTGACGGTGTTCCAGCCCATGTGGGGCACGACCGGGGCCTTCAGCGGGGCGACGGTGCCGGGCCACTCGTCCAGGCCGTCGGTCTCGACCCCGTGCTCGATGCCGCGCTCGAAGAGGATCTGCATGCCGACGCAGATGCCCATGACGGGGCGGCCGCCGGAGAGCCTGCGGTCGACGATCCAGTGCCCGCGGGCCTCCCGCAGGCCCGTCATGCAGGCGGAGAAGGCACCGACGCCGGGGACGAGCAGCCCGTCGGCGTTCATGGCCGCGTCGAAGTCGCGGGTGATCTCGACGTCCGCGCCGACGCGGGCGACGGCCCGCTCGGCGGAACGGACGTTGCCGAAGCCGTAGTCGAAGACGACGACCTTCTTGCCTGCGCTCATGACCACACGTCCAGTCGCAGCACGCCGGCGGCGAGGCAGAGCGCCGAGGCGATCGACAGCAGCACGATCAGGCCCTTGGGCATCTGCTGCTTGGCGAACGAGTACACACCGCCGAGCAGGAAGAGCCCGACGACGATGAGGATGGCGGAGAGTCCGGTCACGGTTAGAGGGCGCCCTTCGTGGACGGCAGGATTCCGGCGGCGCGCGGGTCGCGCTCGGAGGCGTAGCGCAGGGCCCGGGCGAGCGCCTTGAACTGGCACTCCACGATGTGGTGGGCGTTGCGCCCGTACGGGACGTGGACGTGCAGTGCGATCTGCGCCTGGGCGACGAAGGACTCCAGGATGTGCCGGGTCATCGTCGTGTCGTAGGCGCCGATCATCGGCGCCATGTTCTCCGGCTCGGTGTGCACGAGGTACGGCCGGCCGGAGAGGTCGACGGTCACCTGGGCGAGCGACTCGTCCAGCGGCACGGTGCAGTTGCCGAAGCGGTAGATGCCGACCTTGTCGCCGAGGGCCTGCTTGAAGGCGGCGCCGAGCGCGAGGGCGGTGTCCTCGATGGTGTGGTGGCTGTCGATGTGCAGATCGCCGTCGGTCTTGACGGTGAGGTCGAACAGACCGTGGCGGCCGAGCTGGTCGAGCATGTGGTCGTAGAAGCCGACCCCGGTCGCGACATCGACCTTTCCGGTGCCGTCGAGGTCGATCTCGACGACGACGGACGTCTCCTTGGTGGTGCGCTCGACCCGTCCTACCCGGCTCATGAGCTCTGCTCCTTCTTGAGTGCGCGAACCGCGTCGAGGAACGCGTCGTTCTCTTCGGGGGTGCCGGCGGTGACCCGCAGCCACCCCGGCACGCCGTTGTCACGGACGAGGACGCCCCGGTCGAGGATCTTCCGCCACACGGCGTGGGAATCCTCGAACCGTCCGAACTGGACGAAGTTGGCGTCGGATTCGGTCACTTCGTAGCCGATGGCCCGCAGCTCGGCGACGAGGCGGTCCCGCTCCTGCTTGAGCTGCTCGACGTATCCGAGCAGCGTGTCGGTGTGCTCCAGGGCGGCGAGCGCCGTGGCCTGGGTGACGGCGGAGAGGTGGTACGGCAGCCGCACCAGCTGGACGGCGTCGACGACGGCCCGGTGCGCGGCGAGATAGCCGAGGCGCAGTCCGGCGGCGCCGAACGCCTTGGACATGGTGCGGGAGACCACCATGTTCGGCCGGCCTTCGAGCAGCGGCAGCAGCGAGGGGCGGTGGCTGAACTCGACGTACGCCTCGTCGACGACCACCAGCGCCCCGGCGGTCGCGGCCTTCGCGGTCTGGGCGGCCTCGTAGAGGGCGAGGACCGTGTCGGCGGCGACCGCGGTGCCGGTGGGGTTGTTGGGCGAGGTGATGAAGACGGCGTCGGGGCGGTGCTCGGCGATCGCCTGCACGGCGGCGCCGGTGTCGATGGTGAAGTCGTCGCTGCGCGGCCCGGAGATCCAGCCGGTGCCGGTGCCGCGGGCGATCAGCCCGTGCATCGAGTACGAGGGCTCGAAGCCGATCGCGGTGCGGCCGGGGCCGCCGAAGGTCTGGAGCAGCTGCTGGATGACCTCGTTGGAGCCGTTGGCGGCCCAGACGTTCTCGACGGCGACGGGGTGCTTCCCGGTGCGTGTGAGGTACCTGGCGAGCTCGGTGCGGAGCTCGACGGCGTCCCGGTCGGGGTAGCGGTTGAGACCGCGGGCCGCTTCCCGTACCCGCTCGGCGATACGCTCGACGAGCGGCTCGGGCAGCGGATAGGGGTTCTCGTTGGTGTTCAGCTGTACGGGCACGTCGAGCTGGGGCGCGCCGTACGGGGACTTGCCGCGCAGCTCGTCACGGATGGGCAGATCGTCGATACCGGTCACTTGCTGTCGGGCACCTTCCAACCGAACCTTGCCTTCAGGGCGGCGCCGTGCGCCGGGAGGTCCTCCGCCTCGGCGAGGGTCACCACGTGGTGGGTGACGTCGGCGAGCGCCTCGCGTGTGTAGTCCACGATGTGGATGCCGCGCAGGAAGGACTGGACGGACAGGCCGGAGGAGTGGCAGGCGCAGCCGCCGGTGGGCAGCACGTGGTTGGAGCCGGCGCAGTAGTCGCCGAGGGAGACCGGGGCCCAGGGGCCGACGAAGATCGCGCCCGCGTTGCGGACCCGCTCGGCGACGGCGGCGGCGTCGGCGGTCTGGATCTCCAGGTGCTCGGCGCCGTACGCGTCGACGACACGCAGGCCGTCGTCGATGCCGTCGACGAGGACGATCGCGGACTGCCGGCCGGTCAGGGCCGGGACGATACGGTCCTCGACGTGCTTGGTCGCGGCGATCTGCGGCTCCAGCTCCCGCTCGACCGCGTCGGCCAGCTCCGGCGAGTCGGTGACCAGCACGGCCGCGGCCAGCGGGTCGTGCTCGGCCTGGCTGATCAGGTCGGCGGCGACGTGCGCCGGGTCGGCGGTGGCGTCGGCGAGGACCGCGATCTCGGTCGGACCGGCCTCGGCGTCGATGCCGATCCGGCCGGTGAAGTAGCGCTTGGCGGCCGCGACCCAGATGTTGCCGGGGCCGGTGACCATGTTGGCGGGCGCACAGGACTCGGTGCCGTACGCGAACATCGCGACGGCCGTCGCGCCGCCCGCGGCGTACACCTCGTCGACGCCGAGCAGCGCGCAGGCGGCCAGGATCGTGGGGTGCGGCAGCCCGTCAAACTCGGCCTGGGCCGGGGAGGCGAGAGCGATGGACCCGACGCCGGCCTCCTGCGCAGGGACGACGTTCATGATCACCGAGGACGGGTAGACGGACCGGCCGCCGGGCGCGTACAGCCCGACACGCTCGACCGGCACCCACTTTTCGGTCACCGTGCCGCCGGGCACGACCTGGGTGGTGTGCGTCTCGCGGCGCTGCTCGCGGTGGACGATCCGGGCGCGCCTGATCGACTCCTCCAGTGCCGCCCTGACCTCGGGGTCGAGCCGCTCCAGCGCCTCGGCGAGGGCCTTCTCGGGCACCCGGACCCGCTCCAGCGCCACGCCGTCGAACCGCTCCGCGTACTCGATCAGCGCCGCGTCGCCCCGATGATGGACGTCCTCGCAGATGGACCGCACCTTCTCCAGGGCGGCTTCCACGTCGAACTCGGCACGGGGCAGCAGGTCGCGCAGGGCGCCACCCTCGGGGAGGGCGTCGCCACGCAGGTCGATTCGAGCGAGGGAAATAGATTGCAGCACGGGTCAATTCTCGCAGACGCGCCCACCGGACCTGCCGTCCGTATCACTGACTGATACGCGTCACATCGACTGATACTCGCCTGGCCGATTTCGCGTCGTCTCCTGTCACATCGCGCCACAGAAGTCGTTCATGACCACTAGCGTTCAGCCCGTTACTCAGCGGGAAGAACGGCTGTACGAAACCCGGGAAGCAGACCGGGGGAAGTGAGGGGGCGGCCTTGACCGAGCCGCAGGGCACGGACATGCCCGACGATCTGACCACGGCCGAGCGGGCCGTGTGGACGGCGTTCGAAAACGGGAGGACGTGCGACCTGCGCGACGGTGATCCCTTCGGCGACGATCCCTTCGCCGGCCCCGTCTGGGGGCCGGAGCGCAGCGTACGGGCCGACGTGGTCGCCCATCTGCTGCTGCACGGACCGCCCCCTCGGCCCGGCCGGGTCTGCGCGCTCAAGCTGCGCGGTGCGTACATCACGGGGAGGCTCGCCCTCGCGGGCGGCACGGTCGCACCGTACGTGGAGCTGGCCGGCTGCCGCTTCGAGAACGAGATCAAGCTGCCGGAGGCGCACTTCACCACGGTGCGCATGGTCGACTGCGTCATACCCCGGCTGGAGGCGGCACGGCTGCACACCGAGGGAGACCTGCATCTCCCGCGCTGCCGCGTGGAGCACGGGATACGCCTCACGGACGCGCAGATCGGCACGGATCTGCTGATCAACCAGATCCGGGTGGGGCCCGACCGGCGTGGCCGGGCGATCGCCGCGGACGGGCTGTGCGTCGCGCAGGACCTCCAGGCGGAGCTGATCGAGACGCGGGGTGAGGTCAGTCTGCGGGGCGCGAAGGTCGGCGTGTCGCTGAGCCTGCGCGGCAGCCGGCTGCGGGCGGTGGAGGGGCGCCGCGCGCTCAACGCCCCGCAGCTGACCGTGGAGCGCACGCTGTACATGACGCGGGCGTGGGTGAACGTGGCGGGCGATCAGGGCGCGACGCCGCCGTTCGGCGTCGTGGCCGGGGCGGCCGGGGGCGCCGACGGCGCCGGCGCGGCTGCGGTGGCCTCCGATGGGCGGGCGCCCGGCGCGCGGGAGCAGCGCTTCGAGTGCCATGGCGGAGTGCGGCTCGACGACGGGCGGTTCGGCGACGCGATCGACTTCCACCAGGCGCGGTTCGTGCTGTCGGACGCCCGGCGCGAGGAGCTGTCGCTGCGCCGGATCGCCACCCCCGAGCTGCGTTTCAACGGGGAGCGGCCGGAGGAGGGGCGTGTCGTGCTCAACGGCGCGAAGGTCGTCACACTGATCGACCTGTCGACGAGCTGGCCGGGGCCGGGCGGGCTCGCGATGGGCGGCTTCGTCTACGAGAACCTCGTCCCGTACAGCCGCTTCCCGCTGGCGCGGCGGCTGGAGTGGGTGGCCGCGGCCACTCCTGAGTACGCGCCCGAGCCGTACGAACGGCTGGCGGCGGTGCTCCGCAACAGCGGCGAGGACGCGGACGCGCGCGAGGTGCTCCTCGCCAAGCAGCGGCGACGGCGCGAGACGCTGCCGCTCGCGGCGAAGCTGTGGGGGTACCTCCAGGACTGGACCGTGGCGTACGGCTACCGGCCGGGGCGGGCGGCGCTGTGGATGGCGGTGCTCTGGGCGGCGGGCGCGGTGGCGTTCTCGCGGTACCACCCCGCGGCGATCAAGCCGGACGAACACCCGGAGTGGAATCCGTCCCTGTTCGCACTGGACCTGCTGATCCCGGTGATCAACCTCGGCCAGGACGGCTACTGGAGGCTGCAGGGCAACTGGCAGTGGGCGGCGGCGGCGCTGATACTGCTGGGCTGGATCCTGGCGACGACGGTGGCGGCGGGCGCGTCTCGACTGCTGCGCCGCAGCTGAGCACGGCGAGGGCAGAGCACGGGCGGGGCGAGGGCAGGGCGCGTCACGGTGCGGTCCACGCCCGGAGGCTTTGCGTTTTCTTGACCTTCAGGAGGACAACCATTCCACCTCCTACCAAAACTTCACAGATGCCCCCTGGCGCCGCCCCCACCTGCAGTTTTCAATGGTCCGCACCATGTCTCTCATCCGTGCCCTGATCAGCACCGCCCGCATGGTCCGGCACACCCCGCGGCTCGCCGACGGGCTGTCCCCGGACGACTCGGTGCTGCTCGACGCGCCCGACGAGTGGCTCGGACCCGCACTCGTCGCCGCCGCGCTCGGCGACCACAAGCCCGCCGCCAAACTGCTGGCCACCACGCGCGACGCGGCCGAGTGGGAGAACCGCGACCGCTACGTGACCCGCCTCGCGGCGTTCGCCCACAACCGGGGCGACTGGCTGAGCGGCTGGCTCGCCGCCACACCCCGCGACCCCGACGCGCTGCTCGTGAAGGCCGAGCTCGCGGTGCGCCGGGCCTGGGAGTCCCCGGCGCGCGCCGAGCGGCTGCGCGAGGTCGGGCCGCTGATCGACGCCGCGGCCGGGGCCGCCCCGCGCGACCCGGTGCCCTGGCGGCTCGCGCTGGACCACGCGCGCGGCACGCATGCGACGCACACCGCGTTCGAGGCGTTGTGGGAGCAGGCCGTGCGCCGCTCCTCGCACCACTACGGCTGTCATGTCGCCGCGCTCCAGTACCTCTCCGCCGTCTGGTACGGCTCGCACCGCGAGTGCTTCGACTTCGCCGAGCGGGCGGCCGAGGACGCGCTCCCCGGCTCCCTGGTGCAGGCCCTGCCCGTGCGGGCCGCGTTCGCGCTGCTGCTCAACGGCGACCCGAGCGCCGTCCAGCAGGACCGGATCGACGCGGCCGCGGATCTGGCGATCGCGCTGTCCGCCGAGTACGCGGCAGGCGATCCGTGGCCCGCGGAGGTCCGGAACCTGCTGGCGTACGTGCTGATCGCGCGGCGCCGCTGGGCCGAGGCGCTGGAGCAGTTCCGGCTGATCGGCCCGAACGCGACCTCGTTCCCGTGGAACTGCCTGACGGACGATCCGCTCGGGCAGTTCCTTGAGGCGAGGGACGGCGTACGGATCGAGGTGGCGTCGACGATGCCGCTCCGGCGGACGACGTCGGCACCGGCACCGGCATCGGCATCGGCAGGGCGGTCCGGAGCACGAAGCGCGCTGGGCGCGGGGGGTACGGGTACGGGCGCGGGTGCGGGTACGGGGGGTGCGCCGGACCGGCCGCCGGGGCCGTTCCGCGGACGGGCCGGACAGAGCCCGTCCGGCGGCCATTACGCTTGACCGCTGTGACCACCGCTCGCCTGCCCCTCTTCCCGCTCAACGCGGTACTTTTCCCGGGCCTCGTCCTGCCGCTGAACGTCTTCGAGGAGCGTTATCGCGCCATGATGCGCGAACTGCTGAAGACGGACGAGTCCGAACCCCGCCGGTTCGCCGTGGTCGCCATCCGCGACGGCCGCGAAGTCGCGCCCACCTCACCGGGGATGCCGGACCCGACCGCGGTGCCCGAGAAAGGCCCCGCGGCGGGGTTCGGCTCCGACCCGATCCAGGCCTTCCACCGAGTGGGCTGCATCGCCGACGCCGCGACGATCCGCGAGCGGGAGAACGGCAGCTTCGAAGTGCTCGCCACCGGCACGACCCGGGTCAAGCTGCTCTCCGTCGACGCCAGTGGCCCCTTCCTGACCGCCGAACTGGAGGAGATCCCGGAGGAGTCGGGAGACGGGGCCGGGGCGCTCGCCGAAGGAGTGCTGCGGGCGTTCCGCAGCTACCAGAAGCGGCTGGCCGGCGCGCGGGAGCGTTCGCTGTCGACGGGCGCCGACCTGCCTGACGAGCCGTCGGTCGTGTCGTACCTGGTGGCCGCCGCGGCCGTGCTGGACACCCCGGCGAAGCAGCGGCTGCTGCAGGCGCCGGACACGGCGACACGGCTTCGCGAGGAGCTGACGCTGCTGCGGTCCGAGACCGCGGTGATACGGCACCTCCCCTCGCTGCCTGCGGTCGAGCTGACCCGGGCGCCGACGAGCCCGAACTGAGACGAGGGGCCAGGACCTTGGCGAAGAAGGCGAAGAAACAGCAGGGCGGCGGCACCCCGGCGACGGTGGCGCTGACCGGCGCGGGCACGGACTTCACGGTCCACGCGTACGAGCACGACCCGGCGTCCGCCTCGTACGGCGAGGAGGCGGCCGACGCGCTCGGCGTCTCCCCCGAGCGCGTCTTCAAGACACTGGTCGCGGACGTGGACGGCGAGCTGACAGTCGCCGTCGTCCCGGTCGCGGGCCAGCTCGACCTGAAGGCGCTCGCCACGGCGGTGGGCGGCAAGCGCGCGACGATGGCCGATCCGGCGGCCGCGGAGCGCACGACCGGCTACGTACGGGGCGGAATCTCGCCGCTGGGCCAGCGCAAGCGGCTGCGCACGGTGCTGGACGCCTCGGCCTCCGCGCACCCGACGATCTGCGTCTCCGCCGGCCGCCGCGGCCTGGAGGTCGAGCTCGCGCCGTCCGACCTCGCGGCACTCACGGACGCGGTACTGGCGCCGATCGGCCGCGTGTAGGCCCTGTCGTTCGTATCAGGCCGGGCTCGCGTGTTGTCGTCGGTCGCCGACTCCCCCGTAGTCCTTCGGGCACGGGAGGTGCCCCCACCGCGTCGACTCCTTCCTCCGCCTCGCAGCTGCACGCACCGTTGTGACATCAGCCGCTCCGCGCCGGGCCGCCCGCTGATCCCGCCTGATCCGAACGACAGGGCCTGCTCTTCGCCGGGGTCTGCCCGCCCCACACCCCGGGTTCGGGCAACGGCCCACCACCGGGCCGTACCCGGCAACGATGGCTCGGGGTGGGGCCGTGGAGGGTCGGCCCCGCAGGGGGTGGCGGCGAACACCGGGTCGGGACCTCGCGAGCCTGTACGCCGCCACCCCCGAGGAGTCGAGCCCGGAGGGGTCACGCCCCACCACGCACCGGCGGATGCCGTACCCCCGCGGCAGGACAGCCGGTGGGCAAGCCCCACTCCCCGCCGGCGTACGCCGCACCCCATTTCGTGCCGAGCGCTGTCGCTCGTCCCACCTGGTCCCCGGCAGCCGCCGACACCCGCACGGGTGGTGCGGATGGGGACCCCCCGGCCCGAGCGCAGGCCGGGCGCATCGCCCACCGGGCCGCTGCGGCCGACGGCGGGCAGCCACCGCAGCGCCCGCATGGCGGCTTGGCGGCTTGGCGGCGGGGGGGCCGAGGGCTCAGGCCCCGTCAGGCCCCAGCGGGGCCGGCCAGTCGGGCTCGGGGTCCCGCGGGGCGAAGAGCGCGGTGAGGGCGAGGTGGACCACCATCGACGCCACCGGCCACGCCAGCAGCGCCGCGCGGGCTCGCAGCTGGAGCGGGGCGTCGAAGACGACGCCCTCGCCGACCGCCCGCGCGTGGGCGACCACATCCTGCTCGGGGCCGAACCAGTAGCCGATGAGCCAGCCGAGCCCCGACGCCAGCAGCCCGCCCAGCGCCAGTGCGACGACCAGCGGGATGCCGCCGCGCCGGCGGAGCAGGAAGACCGCCGCCGCGCACAGCACCCCGAAGCCGAGCGCCAGCAGCACGAACGTGCCGTCCGCGCCCGCCGCCTCCTCGCCCTCGGTGTCCACGACGAAGACCGCCTTGTCCGTGGAGATCAGCGCGACCCGGGGGGCCAGCCAGAGCCACAGCAGGCCGAGCGCGACACCCCCGACGAGCGCCACGACCGGCAGGACGATCGCGGCCAGGCGCAGCTCCCTCTTCATCTCCTGCCCTTCTCCGCCCTCGGGCGGGACGGGGTACGGCGGGTTCCAGGGCGCGTGGTGCGGCGCGGGCCGGTGCGGCGGCGTCAGAGGTGCGGTCACCCTGACATCGTGCCAAACGTGCCGGTGGTGCGCCTCATCGCGGTCGGGGCCTCGTCGGCGCGATAGGGGCCTCGTCGGCGCTCACCGCACCGCGGCCCGCCGGTACGCCCACGTCGCCACGGCCAGCGACACCACGCCGACGACCGCGCAGACCGCGAGGTCCAGCGCCACGGACGGCCAGTGCGGATGCGGGTCGAAGGTGCGGGCCAGGGCCTCGACCCCGTAGGTGGACGGCAGCAGGTCGCGTGCGTACGCGACCGGCTCCGGCAGCCGGCCGGCGGGCAGCACGCCCAGCAGCAGCGCCGCGGACATGCCCAACTGGCCCAGCAGGGTCGCGAGTTCCTGCCGGGGCGCCAGGAGCCCGAGGGCGGCGCCGAGGCCGGCGAGGGCGGCCCCCGCGAGCGGGATCACCGCCATCAGCACCCACAGGTGTGTGAGGGGCAGCCCGAAGAGCACCGACCCGATCACCGCGGTCACGATCGTCCCGGGCACGGTGAAGGAGGCGTACGCCCCCGCCGCGCCGAGCACCACCGCCGCGGGCGGCACCGGCAACGTCGCATAGTGGTCCAGACCACCGGAAGCGCGCAGCCGGCCGAAGTACTGGGCGAGCAGATTGAGTGCGACGAACGCCACGACCAGCACCGACGACCCGGCGACGACGGCGCGCGCCTCGGCACCGCCGTCGACGACGCCCCGCATGAGCACCATGATCCCGACGGACTGGAAGGTCGCCACGAAGAGCAGCGGTATCCGGGCGACCCGTGCCCGGGAGAGCTGGGCGCGGTACACCGCGGCGAGCGCGGGCAGCAGCCGGGCCCGGGGCGCGAGGGGGTGCCGGACGGGGTCCGGGCGTACCTCGAGCGCCTCCTGCACTGTCGCGGACACGGCCTCCGCAGGCACGATGCTCACCTGGCGCTGCTCCTGTTCGGTACGTGCGACGGCCTGCGGCTCATGCCTTCACCAGGCCCTTCGTCGCATGGCCGCCGAGCGCGAGGTACACGTCCTCCAGGCTCGGCGTCGCCAGGGTGAAGTCGTCCAGCGCCGCGAACGCCTCGCCGCCGGTCACCGCCGCGACGGCGGCCCGCGCCTCGTCCGGGCTCAGCCGCAGCACCCAGCGGCGCCCCGACTCCTGCGCGGAACCCCGCAGCGCGGCGACCTCGGGCACGTCGAGCGGCGCCCGCTCGCGCCACACCAGTTCGAGCCGGACGTCCCCGGCGACGCGCTCCTTGAGGCCCGTGGGCGTGTCGCAGGCGATGACCCGGCCCCGTTCCAGGACGGCGACGCGGTCGAGGACGGTCTCGGCCTCGATGACGTTGTGGGTGACGAGCAGCACGGTCGCACCGTGCTCGGCCCGGCGGCGGTCGACCGCGGCCCAGACGGCGCGCCGGGCGACCGGGTCCATTCCGGTCGTGGGCTCGTCCAGGACGAGGACCGGCCGCGCGCCGACGAGGGCGGCGGCGAAGCAGGCGAGCCGGCGCTGTCCGCCGGACAGCTTCCTCAGGGGGCGTCCGGCCAGCGCGGTCAGCCCGAGCTCGTCGAGTACGGTGTCGCGCTCGGCCCGTGCCTCGTGGACACCGAGCCCTCGCAGCCGCCCCGTCGTCTCGGCGGCGAGCGCCACGGTGAGCTCGTCCAGGGCCGTGGACTCCTGGCCGAGGTAGCCGATGAGCCGGGAGGCCCGTTCGGGGTGGCGCACGAGATCGTGGCCGAGCACCTCGACGGCGCCCGAGTCGGGGCGCATCAGACCGGTGAGCTGGCGGACCAGGGTGGACTTGCCGGCGCCGTTGGGGCCGAGCAGCCCGAAGATCTCGCCGGCGCGGACGGCCAGCGAGACGCCGTCGTTGGCACGCACCTCGGGGGTCGCGGGGGTCCCTCGCCGGGCGCGCGCGGCGGGATACGTCTTGACCAGATCCCGCACCACGCACACCGTACTCACGAGGGACGAGCCTACGGGGTCCGCGGCGCTACTCCCCCGCGGGGGCGCGTTCGGCGGCCGCGCGGACGTCGATCTCACGCCAGAATCCGGCCCGGATGGCATAGCGGTCGTGCTCGTCGATCTGGTCGTCCTTGTGGGCGAGGAGCCCGAACCTGGCAGCGTAGCGGAGCAGTTCGCCGTCGATACGGTGCGGAATGCGCGGGTACATGGTGGACAGCTTCTGCACGTGCGCGGGGTCCGGGAGGCGTTCCATCCAGCGGCGGGCGAAGACCTGGCCGACCTCGTAGGGGTCGCCGCCGACGGTGGTGATGTCCTCCTCGCGGTCGGCCCAGCGCTGCTCGGCGCTGGTGAGCTGGGCGAGGGTGGGCAGGGAGGCGGTCTCCGGCGGTTCGCCGAGCGCCCCGTTGCCGGGGCGCTCGACCCAGCCCTTGTCGGAGGACCAGCGCAGGGTGGCACCCGCCGGATGCCGCTCTGCGGTGGCGGCGGGGCCGCGCAGTCCCGCGAGGTCCTTGGGGGTGGGGACGCCCTTCGCGCCGGTGGCGACGGAGCCGACGGAGCCCGCGGGGCCGGCCGTGGCCGGGGCGCCGTCGTCGACGGCCGGAGCCGTCGATCCGTTCCGTGCCGCCGCGGCCTGGGCGCGGGCCTCGTCGCCGCGCTCCGCCGAAGCGGCGAGCGCCGCCTCGGGCAGCGGGGCGGAGAGGATCGCGGCGATCTCGGGGCGGGGCACGGGCGGCGGGGTGCAGATGCCGCCGAGGTCCTTGGCCCGCACGGCCTGGGTGATCCAGGCGCGGTCGAGCACGCGGCGCTCGTCGGCCTCGGCGACGAGGTCCTCGGACTGGTTGTAGTCGCCGTCGGCGGCCTGGACGGCCCAGAGGTGGACGGCCACCCCGTGTTCCTTGGCTGACATCAGCCCGGGCAGCAGATCCCCGTCCCCGGTCACGAGGACCACATCGGAGCAGGCGCGATTTCTGGCCAGTTCGGTGAGCTCCGCGTGCATGGCCGCGTCGACGCCCTTCTGGGCCCAGCGGCCGTCGCTGCGGGTCAGCGCGCCGAGCCGGACGGTGACCCGGGGCATGACCCGCAGCCTGCGGTGCTCGGGCTGGGGCACGCGGTCGGGCGCGCCGTCGAACCAGTAGATGCGCAGCAGCGGGCGTTCCGTATCGGCCTCGGCGCGGTCGCGCAGGGCCTGGATGAGGGCCGCGTGGTCGACGGTGATACGGGAGCGGGCCGGTTCTCCGGCGAGAAGACTCGCGGCGGCGCCCAGCAGATAGCCGGCGTCCACCAGGACGACGCAGCGGTCCACGTGTTCCACCCTCTTTCGGGAACCTCGGGATCGGAGTTGCTTCG
Organism: Streptomyces sp. FIT100; assembly: GCF_024584805.1. Taxonomy (NCBI): domain Bacteria; kingdom Bacillati; phylum Actinomycetota; class Actinomycetes; order Kitasatosporales; family Streptomycetaceae; genus Streptomyces; species Streptomyces sp. FIT100. Next base: position 1,859,343 of record NZ_CP075715.1, read on the forward strand.
GGTTTCCTTCGAGTCTGCCCGAACGCCGGGTGGTTGACGGCCGGAACTCGATCATCGGCGTGGCGGATCGTGAAGCCGCAGAACACCCCCGGTTCGTTACACACCGCAATGATCCGAAATGCGCTGGATATCCGCTTATGTGAGGCTGATGGCGGCCCTGCCCCAGGCCCTGGCCGACGCCGGGGCCTTCATCCCCCAGGAGGCATCACCATGGCCAAGAACAAGAACCGGGACCGCAAGATACAGACGGGCTCGACCGCCGAGCGCAGCGCCCAGGACGCCCGTACGTCCTCGATGGAGGCCCAGGGCGAACAGCGCGACACGCGCGTCAACCCGGGCGGTACGTCCCACAAGGGCCGTTCGAAGCGCTTCGGCCACAACTGACACGTCGCCTTGCCGCATGCCTGAGGGGGCGCACCCGGTGACCGGGTGCGCCCCCTCAGGCGATTCGGCTCAGCCGGCCAGGCAGGACGGGCCGAGCAGCACCTTCAGATCGCCGAAGAGGGCCGGATCGGGCTGGACCCGGTGCCGGTCGAGGCGGAGCACCGTGGTCTTGCGGGCGCCCTGGAGCTTGATCCGCACCTCGGTGTTGCCCTTGTGGTGGCCGAGGATCTCGCCGAGACGGCTGATCATGGGCGGGGTGACCTTCACCGTCGGGATGGTGATGACCACCGGGGCGTTGGTCCCGGCCGACGACAGGTCGGGGACCATCAGCTCCATCGCGACGAGCCGCGGCACGTCCTCGCGCTTGTCGAGCCGTCCCTTGACGAAGACCACGGTGTCCTCGACGAGTTGGGTGGACACCAGCTGGTAGGTGGCCGGGAAGAACATGCACTCGATGGAGCCCGCCAGGTCCTCGACGGTGGCGATCGCCCACGCGTTGCCCTGCTTGGTCATCTTCCGCTGGAGTCCGGAGATGATGCCGCCGATGGTGACGACCGCTCCGTCCGCGTGCTCACCGCCGGTGAGTTGGGCGATCGCCGCGTCGCTCTTGTCGCTGAGCACATGCTCGATACCGAAGAGCGGGTGGTCGGAGACGTACAGACCGAGCATCTCGCGCTCCTGCGCGAGCAGGTACGACTTCTCCCACTCGACGTCCGAGAACTCGACGTCGAGGCCGAAGCCCGGCTCGGAGGAGCCGTCGTCCGAGTCGCCCATCCCGCCGAAGAGGTCGAACTGCCCCTCGGCCTCCTTGCGCTTGACCGCCACCACATTGTCGATCATCGGCTCGTGCTGGGCGACGAGGCCCTTGCGGGTGTGGCCCATCTCGTCGAAGGCGCCCGCCTTGATGAGCGACTCGACGGTCCGCTTGTTGCAGACGACGGCCTCGACCTTGTCGAGGAAGTCGGGGAAGGAGCTGTACTTCCCCTTGGACTTGCGGCACTTGATGATCGACTCGACGACGTTCGTACCGACGTTGCGGACGGCCGTGAGACCGAAGAGGATCACGTCGTCGCCCTGGGCCGCGAAGTTCGACTCGGACTCGTTCACATTGGGCGGCAGCACCTTGATGCCCATGCGGCGGCACTCGTTCAGATAGACCGCGGACTTGTCCTTGTCGTCCTTGACCGAGGTGAGCAGGGCCGCCATGTACTCGGCCGGGTAGTTGGCCTTGAGATAGGCCGTCCAGTAGGAGACCAGGCCGTACGCCGCGGAGTGGGCCTTGTTGAAGGCGTAGCCGGCGAAGGGGACCAGGACGTCCCACAGGGCCTGGATGGCCTCGTCGCTGTAGTCGTTCTTCCGGGCGCCGGCCTGGAAGATGGTGAAGTTCTTCGCCAGCTCCTCGGGCTTCTTCTTGCCCATGACGCGGCGGAGGATGTCGGCCTCGCCGAGCGAGTACCCGGCGATGATCTGGGCGGCCTTCTGCACCTGCTCCTGGTAGACGATCAGGCCGTAGGTGACCGCGAGGACCTCTTCGAGCGGCGCCGCCAGCTCCTTGTGGATCGGCGTGATCTCCTGGCGGCCGTTCTTGCGCTCCGCGTAGTTGATGTGCGAGTTCATGCCCATCGGGCCCGGCCGGTACAGGGCCGAGACGGCGGAGATGTCCTCGAAGTTGTCGGGCTGCATCTGGCGGAGCAGCGAGCGCATCGGGCCGCCGTCGAACTGGAAGACGCCGAGGGTGTCGCCGCGGCAGAGCAGTTCGAAGGTCTTGGGGTCGTCCAGCGGCAGGGCGAGCATCTCCAGGTCGATGCCCTTGTTGGCCTTCACCATCTTGATGGCGTCGTCCATGATCGTGAGGTTGCGCAGGCCCAGGAAGTCCATCTTCAGCAGGCCGAGCGACTCGCACTGGGGGTAGTCCCACTGTGTGATGGTCACGCCGTCGGTGTGCCGCACCCAGATCGGGGCGTGGTCGACGATGGGCTCGCTGGACATGATCACGCCGGCGGCGTGCACGCCCATCTGCCGGACCAGGCCCTCGACGCCCTTGGCGGTGTCGATGACCTTCTTCACGTCCGGTTCGTTCTCGTACATCGACCGGATCTCGCCCGCCTCGCTGTAACGCGGGTGGGAGGGGTCGGTGATGCCGTTGAGGTCGATGCCCTTGCCGAGGACGTCGGCCGGCATCGCCTTGGTGAGCCGGTCGCCCATCGCGTACGGATAGCCCAGCACGCGCGCGGAGTCCTTGATGGCGTTCTTCGCCTTGATCTTGCCGTAGGTGCCGATCATGGCGACCTTGTCCGCGCCGTACTTCTCGGTCACGTACCTGATCACCTCGACGCGCCTGCGCTCGTCGAAGTCGATGTCGACATCGGGCATGGAGACGCGCTCGGGGTTGAGGAACCGCTCGAAGATCAGTCCGTGCGGGATCGGGTCGAGGTCGGTGATCCCCATCGCGTACGCGACGATCGATCCGGCTGCGGACCCACGGCCGGGGCCGACCGCGATGCCGTTCTTCTTGGCCCACATGATGAAGTCGGCGACGACCAGGAAGTACCCCGGGAACCCCATCTGGATGATGACGTCCATCTCGTACTCGACCTGCTTCTGCCGGTCCTCGGGGACGCCGCCGGGGAAGCGGCGGTCCATGCCCTGGCGGACCTCCTCCTTGAACCAGGTGACCTCGGTGAAGCCCTCGGGGATGTCGAACTTCGGCATGAGGTTCTTCGCCTCGAACATGCCCTCGGTGTTGATCTGCTCCGCGACCAGCAGCGTGTTGCGGCAGCCCTCCTGCCAGGCGTCGGAGGAGTCGATGGCGTACATCTCGTCGGTCGACTTCAGGTAGTAGCCGGTGCCGTCGAACTTGAAGCGGTCGGGGTCCGAGAGGTTCTTGCCGGTCTGGATGCACAGCAGCGCGTCATGGGCGGTCGCCTCGTGCGCGTACGTGTAGTGCGAGTCGTTGGTGACCAGCGGGGGGATGCCGAGCTTCTTGCCGATCTCCAGGAGTCCGTCGCGGACCCGGCGCTCGATCTCGATGCCGTGGTCCATCAGCTCCAGGAAGTACCGGTCCTTGCCGAAGATCTCCTGGTACTCGGCGGCCGACTTCAGGGCCTCGTCGTACTGGCCGAGACGCAGCCGGGTCTGGAGCTCGCCGGAGGGGCAGCCGGTGGAGGCGATCAGGCCCTCGGACCACTGCGAGATGGTCTCCTTGTCCATACGGGGCCACTTCTGGAGCCAGCCCTCGGCGTACGCGTCCGAGGAGAGGCGGAAGAGGTTGTGCAGACCCGTCTTGTTCGCCGCCCAGATCGTCTTGTGGGTGTAACCACCCGAACCGGAGACGTCGTCCCGCTTCTGGTGCGGCTGGCCCCACTGGATCTTGCGCTTGTTGCGCCGCGACTCGGGCGCGACATACGCCTCGATGCCGATGATCGGGGTGACCCCGGCCTTCTGCGCGGAGTGGAAGAAGTCGTACGCCCCGTGGAGGTTGCCGTGATCGCTCATGGCGATGTGCGTCATGCCCATCTCGTTGCAGGCATTGAACATGTCCTTGAGCCGCGCCGCACCGTCCAGCAGCGAGTACTGGGTGTGAACGTGCAGGTGCGTAAAAGGCGGCTTGGTCACGGCGGAGGGCCTCCGGCAAACGAGCGATGACGGACTGGGTGGACAGCGTGGAAGTCTACGACCCTGCACTGACACTCGCGGGGCACTCCGCACTACCTTCGTGCGTTGAGCGGGACGGAACACCTGTCCCTTTTGTCATGTACCGCTTGTAACCGGGAGGCACCCAGCGATGTCGGTCCACCAGCCCACGGCTGACGAGCGCGGCGGGGAGATCCTCGCCGTCTTCGGCACGGCCTTCGGCGAGCTCCTGGCCGCCGACCCGGCCGCGTTCCGGGTGAAGTTCCGCAAGATGGCGGCCTCCGCCTTCGCGTTCTACCGGGGCACGGCGTGCCTCTTCTACCACGACCTGGCGCGCGGGCAGCACGCCGGACCGTACCTGGACGAGCGCACCAGCCGGGTGTGGATCCACGGCGACCTCCACGCCGAGAACTTCGGCACGTACATGGACTCCACGGGCCGCCTGATCTTCAACGTCAACGACTTCGACGAGGCGTACGTCGGCCCGTTCACCTGGGACGTCAAGCGGCTCTCCGCCTCGCTGGCGCTGATCGGCTACACGAAGGCGCTCAGCGACGAGCAGATCACCGAGCTGGTCCGGATCTACGCCGCGGCCTACCGCGAGCGCGTCCACGCCCTCGCGACCGGCGCGAAGAACGACGAGGTGCCGCCCTTCACGCTGGACACGGCCGAGGGCCCGCTGCTGGGAGCCCTGCGCAGCGCCCGGGCGCTGACCCGCTTCGGGCTGCTCGACTCGATGACGGAGATCCGGGAGTACGAGCGGCGCTTCGCCGAGGGCGGCGGCTCGATCGAGCTGGACGCCGCGACGCGGTACAAGGTCCTGGCGGCCTTCGACGGCTACCTGGAGACGCTGCCCGAGTCGAGCCTGACGCGCCCGGACTCGTACCGGGTCAAGGACGTCGTCGGCCGGCGCGGCATCGGCATCGGCTCCGCCGGTCTGCCCTCGTACAACATCCTGCTGGAGGGCAACAGCGACGCGCTGGAGAACGACGTCGTGATCTACATGAAGCAGGCGCAGACCCCGGCGGTCTCCCGGCACATCACCGACGAGCGGGTGCGGGGCTACTTCCAGCACGAGGGCCACCGCACGGTGATCTCGCAGCGCGCGCTCCAGGACCACGCCGACCCGTGGCTGGGCTGGACGGAGATCGAAGAGGGAGGGGGCCGGTCGGGACAGCTCGTCGCGGAGGTCTCCCCGTACGCGGTCGACCTGGACTGGTCGGACATCGACGACCCGGCGGAGATCGCGGCGACCGTGGCGGACCTGGGCCGGGCCACGGCGACGATGCACGCCGCGGCGGACGACGAGAGCGGCCACTCGCTGGTGCCGTTCTGCACGGAGCGGGCCATCGACGCGGCGATCGCGGCGGACGAGGACGGCTTCGGGGACCTGCTGGTGGACTTCGCGCACAGCTACGGCGCGCAGGCGCGTGCCGACCACCAGATCTTCGTGGACCTCTTCCGGAACGGAAGGATCCCCGGACTGAGCTGACCCGGGCCTGCACTGACCCGGCCTGCACTGACCCGGACCGCGCCGCCCCCGACCGCGCCGTCCCGGGACGGCGCCGGCCCGGGACGGCGCCGAGGCCAGGGCTGCGCCGAGGCCGGTTCCTTTAGGGACCGCTTACAGGCCCACATGGCACACTCCTCCCTTGATGGACATTTCAGGGGCGCGGCTCAGGGGGCTGCGGGCAGCGATCTTCACGGCGCTCGTCGTGACGCTGTCCGTGGCCTCCCATGTGCTGCTCTCCCGGGTGCCGCTGCCCCTGCTCACGGTGGGTGCCGTCGCCGCAGGGATCTTCCTGGTCGCGTACGCGCTGGCGGGACGCGAGCGCGGATACGGTCCGATCGCGGCCGTGCTGGTCCCGCTGGAGCTGGCCGCGGACACGGTCTTCACCACCGGCCAGCACGTCTGCTACGGCGCCGCGGGCGGCCCCGTCGCCGGTTCGCTGCGTGCGGTCGGCGTCGACGTGCTGTGCGGCGGCCGGGTCGGCGCCCCGCTGCCCGGCGTGGCCACGTCCGCGGGGCGCGGCGCCGGGCTGCTCGACTCCCCCGACCCCTCGGTGCCCTGGCTGCTGCTGGCCGCGCACATCTCGGTCGGGCTGCTCGCCGCGGCCTGGCTGCGCCACGGCGAGTCGGCGCTCGCGGCGCTGCTGCGGGCGGCGGGCGCCTGCGCGTTCCGGCCGCTGCTGGTCGCCGTGGCCGCGGTCCGCGACCGCCGCAGGCCCGCACGTTCCGGGGCACGCGTCCCGGACCGCACCCGGCCCGCCCTCACCCGCCACATCGTGCACTCCGTACGGCGGAGGGGACCGCCGCGGGCTCTCGCTCTCGCCTGAGCCTTCCGGCACACCCCCCTCACCCCATCTGTCGTACGGAGAAGACCATCATGAGTGCACGCAACAGCCAGGCCAACAAGGCTGCCGCCCGCGAGCGGCTGCGCGCGGAGCGCGAGCGCCAGGCCAAGAAGGACAAGGTCAAGCGGCAGCTCGTCGTCGTCGCCTCGACCGTCGCCGTCCTGGCGGCGGCCGGCGGCGTCGGCTACGCCGTCATGCAGGCCAACAAGCCCACCGCGTGGGAGGCCGCCAAGTCCGCGAAGGTCATCGCGCCCAAGAACACCGAGGGCGAGAACGGCACGACGGTCGTCATCGGCAAGCCGGCCGCGCAGAAGACCCTTGAGCTGTACGAGGACTCGCGCTGCCCGGTCTGCGCGACCTTCGAGCAGGCGGTCGGCGAGACGGTCAAGAAGGACGTCGACGCCGGGAAGTACAAGGTCAAGTACATCGGTGCGACCTTCATCGACAACGCCACCAACGGCGAGGGCTCGAAGAACGCCCTGTCCGCGCTCGGCGCCGCGCTCGACGTGAGCCCCGAGGCGTTCATGGAGTACAAGGCCGCTCTCTACTCCACGAAGTTCCACCCGGAGGAGAACAACGACAAGTTCGCCAAGGACGCCTACCTCATCGAGGTGGCCGACTCGGTGCCCGCCCTCAAGAAGAACGCGGCCTTCGAGAAGGCGGTGAAGGACGGCACCTACGACGCGTGGGCGCTGAAGATGTCCGCGACGTTCGACTCCAGCGGCGTCCAGGGCACTCCGACGCTGAAGATGGACGGCAAGAAGGTCACCGTCGAAGGCAGCGACAACGTGCCCATGACGGTGGCCGAGTTCAACGCCGCCGTCGACAAGGCCCTCAAGGGGTAACACCGCACGGCGCTTTCCGAACGGGCAGACGAACTTTCCCCAATTCGTCTGCCCGTTGGCCCTACTGGTCAGTAGTCTGATCGCCCGTGACCAGTAGACTCTCGACAACTCCGAGCCGCCGCACGGTCGTCAAGGCCGCTGCCGCCACCGCTGTCGCCGCCCCCGTGCTGGGCGGCGCCGTCGTCTCCACCGCCTCCGCCGCCGAGCAGGCCGCCCCCGTGTTCCTCCACGGTGTCGCCTCGGGCGACCCCCTCCCCGACGGTGTGCTGCTGTGGACCCGGGTCACGCCGGTCCCGGACGCCGTGCCCGGCTCCGGCAAGGGCCCCGACACCGAGGTCAGCTGGGAGGTCGCGGAGGACAAGGGCTTCACCTCCGTCGTCGCGAGCGGCCGGACCACCGCCACCGCCGCCTCCGACCACACGGTCAAGGCCGACGTCAGGGGCCTGCGCCCGGCCACCGCCTACCACTTCCGCTTCACCGCCGGCACCGCGGTCTCGCCCGCCGGCCGCACCCGCACCGCCCCGGCCGCCGACGCCGCCGCCCCCGGTGTCCGCTTCGGTGTCGTCTCCTGCGCCAACTGGGAGGCCGGCTACTTCTCCGCCTACCGCCACCTCGCGGCCCGCACCGACCTGGACGCGGTCCTCCATCTCGGCGACTACATCTACGAGTACGGCTCCGGCGGCTACCCTGCCGAGGAGAACGTCATCCGGCAGCACGAGCCCCGGCACGAGATCACCACCCTGGCCGACTACCGGCTCCGGCACGCGACGTACAAGACCGACGCCGACCTCCAGGCGCTGCACGCCGCGCACCCCGTCGTCGCCATCTGGGACGACCACGAGATAGCCAACGACGCCTGGTCGGGCGGGGCCGAGAACCACACCCCGGGCGCCGAGGGCGACTACGCGGCCCGTGCCGCGGTCGCCAAGCAGGCGTACTTCGAGTGGATGCCCGTGCGCGCCTCGACCGAGGGCACGGTCTACCGCAGGCTGCGCTTCGGCAAGCTGGCCGATCTGCATCTGCTGGATCTGCGCTCGTTCCGCTCGCAGCAGGCGTCGGTGGGCAGCGGCACGGTCGACGACCCGGAGCGCACGATCACCGGCCGGGCCCAGCTCGACTGGCTCAAGTCGGGCCTCGCCTCGTCCGACGCGGCGTGGAAGCTGGTCGGCACCTCGGTGATGATCTCGCCGGTCGCCTTCGGTTCCGTTCCCGCCCATCTGCTGGAGCCCATCGCCGAACTGCTCGGGCTGCCCGCCGAAGGCATCGCGGTCAACGTGGACCAGTGGGACGGCTACACGGACGACCGCAGGGAACTGCTCAAGCACCTGACGGACCGCGGGATCAGGAACACTGTCTTCCTCACCGGCGACATCCACATGGCGTGGGCCAACGACGTACCGGTGACGGCGGCGACGTACCCGCTGTCGCGGTCGGCCGCGACCGAGTTCGTGGTGACCTCGGTGACCTCCGACAACCTGGACGACATCCTGCACGTCGCCCCGGGCACGGTGTCGCTGGTCGCGTCCACCGCCGTCAAGGCCGCCAACCGCCATGTGAAGTGGCTCGACATGGACAGCCATGGGTACGGCGTCCTCGATGTCACCGCCGAGCGCTCGCAGATGGACTACTACAAGGTCTCCGACCGGACGAAGGCGGACGCGACGGCCGCCTGGATCCGCTCGTACCGGACGCTCGACGGAACCCAGAAGGTCGAGCGGGTGGACCAGCCGGTGCGCTGAGCACCACCCGATCCACTTCCTCTAACCTGGCGCCATGCATGCGCCGGGGGAATTGATCGACGGACGGTTCGAGCTGCTCGAGCGGCTCGGCAGTGGGGGCATGGGCACGGTGTGGCGGGCCCGCGACACCGTGCTCCATCGTGAAGTCGCCCTGAAGGCCGTCAGATCCGACGCGGCCGCCTCCGACGCCGTGCGCGAGCGCGTGCTGCGCGAGGCCCGGGCGCTCGCCCGGCTCAGCCACCCGCATGTGGTGACGGTCCATCACATCGTCGACGCACAGCCGCATCCGTGGATCGTGATGGAGCTGGTGCCCGGCTCCTCACTCCAGGACCGCCTCACCGCCCAGGGCCCGCTGCCCGCGGCGGAGGCGGTGCGCATCGGCCGCCAGGTCCTCTCCGCGCTGGGCGCCGCCCACGCCGTCGGCATCCAGCACCGGGACGTCAAACCCGCCAATGTCCTGCTGCGGCCCGACGGCAGCGCCGTGCTCACCGACTTCGGTATCGCGGCGCTCCAGGGGTCCGCCTCGCTGACGGTCCCCGGCGAGCTGATCGGCTCGCCCGAGTACATCGCCCCGGAGCGCCTCCGCGGCCACGGCGACTCCGAGGCGGTCCCGTTCGGCGCCTCCGACCTGTGGTCGCTCGGTCTCCTCATGTACGTGTCCACGGAGGGCGTCAGCCCGCTGCGCCGGGAGACGACGTTCGCCACGCTGGCGGCCGTGCTCGACGACCCGGTGCCGCCGCCGGTACGGTCCGGTCCGCTCGCTCCGGTGCTGGAGGCCCTGCTCGTACGGGATCCGGCGGCGCGGCCCGACGCGGCGCGGCTGGAGACGATGCTGGCGCAGGCGGAGTCGGGGAAGGCCCCGTACTGGGCGCAGCCGACGACGACCACGCCGGCGCAGCCGGAGCCGGTACCGCCGGTGCCGGTGCCGCCGGTGCCGGTGCCGCCGGTGCCGGTGCCGACCCAGCTGGACAGCCCGCGGCCGACGGCCCCGCAACCGGCCGGTGCGCCGGAGCGGCAGCGCAACCGTACGGCCGTCGTGGTGGCGGTCGCCGCCGTGGCCGTGGCGGTCACGGCCACCGTGGCGCTCGCCCTCTCGCTGGGCGATCACGGCAGGAGCACCGCGGGCGGCTCCGGCGGAGGCGCCGGGGGCGGAGCCGGCAGTACGTCCCCGGCGACGTCCACGCCGACCGCCACCCCCACCCCCACACCGACGCCGACACCGACGCCGACACCGGCGCCCACGGTGACCGTCACCGCGTCGGTCACGGCGAGCGTCGCCCTACCGCCGTCCTCCGGCCGGTGGATCGCCCAGCTCTTCTCCGAGCCGGTCGGCTCCGGCGCCGCCACCCGCGACCAGCGGCTGGCCAAGGTCCGCGAGACCGTGCCCGAGGCCGAGTACCTCCGCAGCGACGAGCACGCCTCGCTGCGCCCGGGCTACTGGGTGATCTACGCACCGGGCCCGTTCGACGACGGCCGCGCGGCGCTCGCCTTCTGCGCCGACCGCGGCATGACCACGGCGAACGACTGCTTCGGGCGCTATGTGAGCGCGGATCCGGACGACTTCGCGCTCCAGTGCCGCCCGCCGGCGAGCAGCCCGTCGGGCCGCTACACGCGCTCCTAGGTCGTGTCTCCAAAGCCCCGTCTGCCCGGTGACGCCTGGCACGCTCCCCAGAGCTCGCGCCTGGGAGGTGCCCCACCCCCGTAGCCCTTCGGGCACGGGAGGTGCCCCCACGCCGCGTTGTCGTCGGTCGCCTATGTCCCCCGTGGCCCTTCGGGCACGGGAGGTGCCCTGACCGCATGACTCCCTCCTCCGCCTTGCGATCGCACGCACCAGACACCGCCGAGCCCGCCCTCCGGGCGCACGACGCCACGGTGAAGACACTCCCTAGGGCCTGGGCTCCGGTCCGTTCACAGGGTTTCGAGGAACGCGAGCCCGACCCGCCATGTCTCGTCGGCGGCCTTCTCGTCGTAGTCGGGCAGCTCCGGGTCCGTGTAGAGATGCCCGGCTCCCGGGTAACGGTAGACCTCGACATCGGCCCCGGCCCGGCCCATCCGCAGATACCAGGCGGTCAGCCAGTCGTGCGGCTCGAACGGATCGGGGTCGGCGACGTGCAGTTGCACCGGCAGCCCGTCGACCGACGCGTTGTCCGCGATGTCGGACGTGCCGTGCAGCAGCAGAAGGCCACGGGCCTTCTCGTCGCCCAGCGCCAGGTTCTGCGCGACGGCCGCGCCCAACGAGAAGCCCGCGTAGACGAGTCCGCGCTCGGAGAGCGGTGCCGCGGCCGTGATGGCACGCTTCAGCAGCTCCTCCATCCCGAGGTCGCTCTTGAAGGCCATGGCCTCCTCGACGGACTCGAAGGTCCTGCCCTCGAAGAGGTCGGGCGTCCACACCTCGTGCCCGGCGGCCCTGAGCCGGTCCGCCGCCGCCCCCACGGCGGTGCGGAGACCGTACGTCGAATGGAAAAGCATGATGTCCATGCGGTCAGGTTACGTTCGAGGACATGGAGAACGTGCTGCGTCCGTTGATCGTCGTCGGCGGGTCGGTCGTGCTCACCCTGCTCGTGGGGTGGCTCGCCGACGTGCTGCTGCGCCGGGCCGACTCCCGGCACACCGAGACCCCGCTGTGGGGGCTGCTGCGCCGCTGCCGCGTCCCGCTCCAGTTCACGCTCTGCGCGGCGCTGCTGAGAGGGACCTTCGCGCAGGCGAGGATCGAGACCCTGGAGGACCACGAGGCGGGCATCGGCCAGGTGCTGACGCTCGTGCTCATCGCGTCGTCGGCGTGGCTCGTCGTCAGGATCGCGACGGCCGTCGTCGAGTCCTCGTACAGCCGCTACGCCGCGGCCACCCGCGATCCCGCACGGGTGCGCCGGGTGCGTACCCAGGTGACGCTGATCCAGCGGGTCGTCACCGCCGTGGTGGCGGTCGTCGCCGTCGCGGCCATGCTGCTGACCTTCCCCGCGATGCGCACGGTCGGCGCCTCGGTGCTGGCGTCCGCCGGGGTCCTCGGCATCGTCGCCGGTATCGCCGCCCAGTCGACGCTGGGCAATCTCTTCGCGGGGCTCCAGATCGCGTTCGGCGACATGGTGCGCATCGGCGACACGGTCGTCGTGGACGGCGAGTGGGGAACGGTCGAGGAGATCACGCTCACCTTCCTGACCGTACGGACCTGGGACGAGCGCCGGATCACGATGCCCGTCTCGTACTTCACGGCCAAGCCGTTCGAGAACTGGTCGCGCGGCGGGGTGCAGATGACCGGCACGGTCTTCTTCCACCTGGACCACTCGGCGCCCATGCCCGAGCTGCGCAAACGGCTCCACGACATCCTGCGCGGATGCCCGGAGTGGGACGGCCGCGACTGGTCGCTCGCCGTCACGGACACCACCGCGACAACGGTCGTCGTACGGGCCGTCGTCACGGCGAAGGACGCGGACGACGTGTGGACGGTGCGGTGCGTGGTCCGCGAGCAGTTGATCGCCTGGCTGCGCGACCACCACCCGTACGCGCTCCCGCACATCGCGACGGCACAGGCACCGTCGGTGGACGGGGAGGCCCTGGGGACGCCCCGCTCGCCGCGCGACGGCAGCAGCTGATGTCGCTGTCGGCCCGAGTCGGGCGACGGGGCCCAGGCCCTGTCGTTCGCGTTCTGATGGCACAGCGGTGCGTACAGCTGCAAGGCGGACGAAGAAGTCGACGCGATGGGGGCACCTCCCGTACCCGAAGGGCCACGGGGGCGACCGACGACAACGCGGCAGATGTGCGTGCCAGGACAGTGAGCCCGGCAGCAGCCGAACGACAGGGCCTAGTGGCCGCGCTCCGCGCCGCCGTTGACCTGGATGACCTGGGCCGTGATGTGTCCGGCCGCGGGCGAGGCGAGCCAGTGCAGGGTCTGGGCGACGTCGCCGGGATGTCCCACCCGTCCGGTCGCGGTCTGTGCGATGAGCTCCTTGCGCCGCTCCTCGGGGAAGTCGCCGGTGAAGAAGTCGGTCTCCTCGACGAGTCCGGGCGCGACGAGGTTCACGGTGATCCCGCGCGGCCCGAGTTCCCGCGCGAGCCGGAAGGCGTACGGGTGGAGCGCCGCCTTGCAGCCGGCGTACGCGCCGGACCCGGAGCCGCGGTACGCGGCGATCGAGCTGAGGAACAGCACCCGCCCGCCGGGCGTGGCGAGATGGTCCTGGAGCGCCTCGGTGAGCAGTACGGCGGTGAGGATGTTGAGCCGGACGTTGACACCCCAGTCGTGCGCCACGGCATCGAGCGGATCGGCGAAGTCCGCCCGCTCCTCCTTCCGCCCGTTGCCGCCCGCGCTGTGCACCAGCACATCGACGGTGCCGAACTCCTTCGCCGCGAACTCCGCGGCCCGGCGGGCGCCTTGGGGCTCGCTGAGGTCGACCGCGAGGTAGCGGGCGGCGGGGATCCGCGCGGCGGCCCGCGCGAGCACCGGCTCGCGCCGCCCGAGCAGCACCACCTGCTCCCCGTCCGCGGCGAACGCCTCCGCCGCCGCGAACCCGATCCCGGTCCCCCCGCCACTGATCACCACGGTGCGCGCCATGTCCCGATCCTACGGCGGGCGGTACGGCCGGGGCGGTCAGCGCAGGCTGCGTACGTCCAGGTGGCGCAGGATCCGGTCCACCACCTCGGGATCGGCGCCCGGTTCGCTGCGGGCGGCGAGCACCTCGTGGCGGGCGGCGGAGAGCATCTCCCGCTGGACGCGCTGGAGGATGCCGAGCCGCTCCGCGCGCCGGGCGAACCACTCGCGGCGCTCCTCCTCGACGATGTCCGGGCTGATCCGGGCCCCGACGTCGTACGCGGCCCGGTGGAGCCGGTCGGAGATGTCCTCCGGCAACTCCTCGACCTCCTCGATCTCCTTCAGCCTGCGCTTGGCCGCGCGGGCGGCGCGCAGCGCGAGGTCGCGTTCCAGGGCCTCTTCGGCGTCCGCGTCGGCGCGCACGCCCAGTCTCCTGACCAGCCAGGGGAGGGTGAGGCCCTGCGCGACCAGGGTGGTCATGATCACGCCGAAGGCGATGAAGACGATCTCGTCCCGGGCCGGGAACGGAGCGCCGTCGTCGGTGCGCAGCGGAATCGCCAGAGCCAGCGCGACCGAGGCGACGCCCCGCATCCCCGACCACCACATGACGACGGTCTCGCGCCAGCCGACCGGGATGTCCTCGTCGTAGTCGCGCCGCTTGTGCAGCCGTTTGGTGAGCCAGGTCGCGGGGAGCAGGTACAGCAGCCGTACGCCGACGACGACGGCGACGACCAGCGCGGACCAGCCGAGCAGCTGCCCGAGCCGGTGGTCGGCGGTGCCGAGGACGTGGTGGAGTTCGAGACCGATGAGCCCGAAGGCGACCCCGGTGACGAGGGTGTCGACGATCTGCCAGAACGTGGCGCCCACGAGGCGCGAGACGACGGCGTCCGCGTCGGCGGCCTGCTCGGCGAGGTAGAGCGCCGTGACGAGCACGGCGAGCACTCCGGAGCCCAGCAGGACCTCCGCCAGGACGTAGCTGACGTACGGCACGAGCAGGCTGAGCCCGATCTGCAGGGTCGCGTCGCCGAGCAGTCCCATGAGCCGGTTGGCGAGCCAGCCGAGCGCGAGCCCGACGGCGAGGGCCACGACTGCGGAGAGCACCAACTCCCCGGCCGCCTCCGGCCAGGAGAAGGTGCCGCTGACGGCCGCGGCGATCGCGACGTGGTACAGCACGATCGCGGTGACGTCGTTGAAGAGCCCCTCGCCCTCCAGGATCGACACCAGCCGGCGGGGCAGTCCGAGCGAGCCCGCGACGGCGGTCGCGGCGACGGGGTCGGGCGGGGCGACGAGCGCGCCGAGAGCGACGGCGGCGGCGAGCGGGAGTCCGGGGACGGCGGCGTGCGCGACGGCCGCGACCGCCGCGGTGGTGATGAGGACCAGGGCGACGGCGAGGAGCAGGATGGGCCGGATGTTGGCGGCGAACTGCCGCCAGGAGGTGCGCTGCACGGCCGCGTAGAGCAGTGGCGGGAGCAGCAGCGGAAGGATGTAGTCCGGCGGCAGGGCGACGTTCGGTACGAACGGCATCAGGGCGAGGACCGCGCCGACGAGGGTCATCAGCACGGGCGCGGGCAGCCCGAGCCGGTCGCCGAGCGGCACGATGACGATGGCCCCGAGCAACAGGACGAACAGCAGGGCCAGTTGGTCCACGGATGCGTCGGCCTTCCGATGGGGCGGGGGCGCGGCGAGTGCGCGGCCTCAAGCGTGCCATGCGCTTTGCCCGATTCAGCCTTATTGACGCCCTGGCCGGCCGGGCCGGCCGAGTCCCCGGCACTCCAGCCCGCCCGGCGTCCGAGGACCGGGGGCGGTGGTCGGGGATCGGGGGCCGGGGATCGGGGGCCGAGGACCGAGGATCGGGGGCCGAGGACCCGGGGCCGGTGGTCGAAGGCCGGGGATCGGGGGGGGGCCGCGGACCGAGGGCCGGACATCGGGAGCCGGGGGCCGAGGGACCGGGGCCGGCGGTCGGGGGCCGAGGGCCGGGGATCGGTGGCCGAGGACCCGGGGCCAGCGGTCGAAGGCCGCGGACCGAGGATCGGGGGCCGGGGGCCGGGGGACGAGGACCCGGGGCCAGCGGTCGAGGGCCGGGGACCCGGGTCGGTGGTCGAGGGCCGAGGACCCGGGGTCGCCGTGCACGTCGTCCCGGCCAGTGGTCAAGAACCCGGGGCCGGTGGCCGAAGGCCGGGGACCCAGGGCCGGTGGCCGAGGACCGAGGACCCGGGGTCGCCGTGCACGTCGTCCCGGCCAGTGGTCAAGAACCCGGGGCCGGTGGCCGAAGGCCGGGGACCCAGGGCCGGTGGCCGAGGACCGAGGGCCGGGGATCGGTGGCCGAGGACCCGGGGCCAGCGGTCGAAGGCCGAGCACCCGGGGCCGGTGGTCGGGGACAGCGCCCCCGCATTCGGGGATCGGGGACAGCACCCCCGCATCCGGGGATCGGGGACAGCACCCCCGCATCCGGGGTCCGGGGACGCGCCCCCGCATCCGGGATCCGGGGCGGACCCCGGTGACGGGCGTGGGGGCTGTGGGGGCGAAGTCCCCTACAGTGCGCGCCGCATCGCGCGGTGCGGGATACCCGCGTCCGGGAACTCCGGTCCGTACGCCGCGTATCCGAGCCGCTCGTAGAACCCGAGCGCATGGGTCTGCGCATGCAGGTCGACCGCGGTCAGCCCGCGCCCGCGCGCCGTGTCCTCGATCGCCCGCACCAGCGCCGCCCCCACCCCGAGACCGCGGGCCGCCCGCGTCACGGCGAGGCGGCCCAGGGAGCCGGTCGACGGGGCGTCGGGGACCGTGCCGCTCAGCAGCCGGCCGGTGCCCAGCGGGCGCCCGTCCGCGGCAACCGCGAGGACATGGACCGCGTCCGCGTCGTGGGCGTCGTATTCGATGTCCTCGGGCACACTCTGCTCGACGACGAAGACCTCCTTGCGCACCGCGAAGCACGCCTCGCGGTCGGCGGGATCGACCGCCTCCCGCACCACGAAACCGCCGCTCACGGCGTCCACGGCGTCCACGCCGTCCGCTCCGCTCACGCCGTCCGCTCCCCTCGCACCGCCGGCGCCGCCTGCCGCGCTCACGCGCTCTCCGCCGCGATGGTCTCCAGCGCCGACTGGAGGTCGTCGGGGTACCGGCTCTCGAACTCGACCCAGCGGCCGTCCGACGGATGCTGGAACCCGAGCCTCACCGCGTGCAGCCACTGCCGGGTCAGCCCGAGTCGGCGTGCCATCGTCGGGTCGGCGCCGTAGGTGAGATCGCCCACACACGGATGCCGGTGAGCGGACATGTGCACCCGGATCTGGTGCGTACGGCCCGTCTCCAGCTTGATGTCGAGCAGCGACGCGGCCCGGAACGCCTCGAGCAGGTCGTAGTGCGTCACGGACGGCTTGCCGTCCGCCGTCACGGCCCACTTGTAGTCGTGCTGGGGGTGGCGCCCGATGGGGGCGTCGATCGTGCCGCTCAGCGGGTCCGGGTGGCCCTGCACCAGCGCGTGGTAGCGCTTGTCGACCGTGCGCTCCCGGAACTGCTGCTTCAGCGAGGTGTACGCCCGCTCCGACTTCGCCACCACCATCAGCCCGGACGTGCCGACGTCCAGCCGGTGCACGATGCCCTGCCGCTCCGCCGCACCCGAGGTCGAGATCCGGTAACCCGCCGCCGCGAGCCCGCCGATCACCGTCGTGCCGGTCCAGCCCGGGCTCGGGTGCGCGGCCACACCCACCGGCTTCATGATCACGACGATGTCGTCGTCGTCGTGGACGATCTCCATGCCCTCGACCGGCTCGGCCACGATCTGCACGGGCGCCGGCGCCTGCGGCATCTCGACCTCGAGCCACGCCCCGCCGTGCACCCGCTCGGACTTTCCCACGACCGTGCCGTCGACCAGCACCTTGCCTCCGGCGGCGAGCTCGGCCGCCTTCGTCCGGGAGAACCCGAACATACGGGCGATGGCGGCGTCGACGCGCTCGCCCTCGAGACCGTCGGGTACGGGCAGGGTGCGGGTTTCGGGAAGGGTGCTCACCCGTCGAGTATGCCTTGTCCGTACCGGGCGACGGTCCGTGGTCTCAGTCCTTGTGGACGGTCCCGTCGGGGTCGAGCCCCCGGAAGGAAAGGATCACGATGAGGAAGCCGCCGCACACGATCGCGGAGTCCGCGAGGTTGAAGACGGCGAAGTGCGCGGGCGCGATGAAGTCGACGACCGCGCCTTGGAAGACGCCCGGCGCCCGGAAGATCCGGTCGGTGAGATTGCCCAGCGCACCGCCCAGCAGCAGCCCGAGCGCGATGGCCCACGGCAGGCTGTACAGCTTGCGGGCGAGGCGCGCGATCACGACGACCACCGCCGCCGCGATGATCGTGAAGATGATGGTGAAGGCCCCGCCGAAGCCGAAGGCCGCACCGGGGTTCCGCACCGCCTCGAACTTCAGCAGATCGCCGATGACCCTGATCGGCTCCTGGTGCTCCAGCCTGGCCACCACGATCATCTTGCTGCTGAGATCCAGCACGTAGGCCACGGCGGCCACGGCGAACAGCACCCAGACCCGGCGCCTGCCCCTGGGCTGCTCGGCAGGAGCCGCAGCCTCGTCGTCAACATCCGGCGTACCGATGATGCGCTCCGCCTCTGCCACGTGAGTCCCTCAACCTAGGTGCCTGACTGGTCACGAGAGTACGGCACACAACTGCGGCCCCGGCCCCCGGTCCGGACCCGCCGCTCCCACCGCCGGGGCCGGACTCACCTCCACCGCCAGGGCCGGGAACTCACCACCGCCGAGGCCGGACTCACCGCTCCCGCCTCAGCTCCGGCGCTCCTGCTTCTGCTTGTCCTCCACGCAGAGGGTCGCCCTCGGGAACGCCTGCATGCGCGCCTTGCCGATCGGCTTCCCGCAGACCTCGCAGAGGCCGTACGTCCCCGCGTCGAGGCGCTGAAGCGCGTGCCCGGCCTGTTCGAGCATCTCGCGGGCGTTGGCGGCGAGGGCCATCTCGTGCTCGCGCGTGATGTTCTTGGCGCCGGTGTCGGCCTGGTCGTCGCCCGCTCCGTCCCCGGACTCCCGCATCAGCCCGGTCAGCGACTCCTCGGAGTGGCTGATCTCGGCCTGCAGCCGGGCCGTCTCGCTCTCCAGCTCCGCGCGCGCCTCGGCGACCTCCTCCGGCGTCCACGGGTCCTCCCCCGGGCGCACCGCCAGCTCCCCAGGGGCCACCGCGGCGATGCGGGCCGGCGGCACCGCCGTCGCAGTGCTCTCCCCGCCGGCTGTGGCACCGGCCACGGTCTTCTTCGCTCCCACCGTTCTGGCTCCCGTCTGCCGGGCGGCCTCGGCCGCCTCCTTGGCCGCGCTGGCGGCCTTCCTGGCGCCGGCACCCGTCGTTTTCGCGGCCGCCGCCTTCTTGGTCCTGCTCTTCGCCGGCGCCTTCGGGGCCGCCGCTTCCTTCTTGCCCGCGGTCCTCTTCGCCGAGGTCGCGGTCTTCGAGGTCTTCGCGCCCTTCGGGGCCTTCGCGGCCTTGGACGCCTTGGCGTCCTTGCCCGCCTTGGCGTCCGTCGCGGGTTCCGGGGCCTCGGCCGGCCTCCCGGCGCTCGCCGCCCCCGCGGGGGGCCTCTTCGCGGCCGTGGCCTTCTTCGCGGCCTTCACCGCCTTCTTCGGCGGTACCGCTGCCTTCACCTCCGTGGCGTCGTGCGCGTTCGCACCCGACGCGTCGGCCTTCGCCACCCGCCTGGTGCCGGGGTTCCTCCTCCCGACCGTGCTCTTCTTGCCGTTCGTGTCCTTGGCCGCCGCCCCCGCAGCGGCGGTCGGCCTCTCGGACGCCGTCCTCTTCACGGCGGTCTTTTTCGCCACCATGGCCGCGGCCCCTTCACATATTGTGATCTTGCTCGCGAATCGTGCTGGGACGATAAATCGACCCCAGCCCCGCGGCAACGGGGCACGCCGCCGCTCGGGACGGCCCCGGGCCTGCCCCAATACGAGCCTGCATCCGTTGTGCCCAGCTCCCCGCCCCGTAATCCGCCCGGCTGCCGCCTCCCGAGACCGCCCGGCTCCGTATGGCCATTCGGGTCACCGTGGAAATCCGGTCGGCCACGCTGCGCCCCGGCCCGTACACTGGGCTGAGCGAAAGGCGTGGATGGGGACGAGTAGCGTCGTACGCAGCCATGAGCGACCCGGGGACGGTGCGAGCCCGGGGGCCAGCGCGGCGTGAAACATCACCCCGGAGCCGCCGGAAGAAAGCCCGCGGAGGACCGCGGGCCGGTAGAACCGGCATCGCGACCCCAATGAGGGGGCCCGGGGCGTGCGCGTCCGGGGCCAAGGAGGGTGGTACCGCGGGAGCGCAGCACATCGCTCTCGTCCCTCCGACGGAAGAGACACAGTCCGTTGGAGGAGCCCGAAGCATGACGCCGCCGCCTCAGCCCCAGTACCGCCAGGTACCCGCCCAGGTCGACCTGCCCGCCCTCGAGCACGCCGTGCTCGACTTCTGGCGGGACAACAAGGTCTTCGCGAAGAGCCTCGAGCAGTCCGAGGGCCGCCCGGAGTGGGTGTTCTACGAGGGCCCGCCCACCGCCAACGGCATGCCCGGTGCCCACCACATCGAGGCCCGTGTCTTCAAGGACGTCTTCCCGCGCTTCCGGACCATGCGGGGCTACCACGTGGCCCGCAAGGCCGGCTGGGACTGCCACGGCCTGCCCGTCGAGCTCGCCGTCGAGAAGGAGCTCGGCTTCAACGGCAAGAAGGACATCGAGGCGTACGGCATCGCGGAGTTCAACGCGAAGTGCCGGGAGTCCGTCAGCCGCCACACGGACGCGTTCTCCGAGCTCACGACCCGCATGGGCTACTGGGTCGACCTCGACGAGGCGTACTGGACCATGGACCCCGAGTACATCGAGTCGGTCTGGTGGTCGCTGAAGGAGATCTTCACCAAGGGCCTGCTGGTCCAGGACCACCGGGTCGCCCCCTGGTGCCCCCGCTGCGGCACCGGCCTCTCCGACCACGAGCTGGCGCAGGGCTACGAGACGGTCGTCGACCCCTCGGTCTTCGTCCGCTTCCCGCTGACCTCCGGCCCGCTCGCGGGCGAGGCCGCGCTGCTCGTGTGGACGACGACCCCGTGGACGCTGGTGTCGAACACGGCGGTGGCCGCGCACCCGTCCGTCACCTACGTCGTGGCCGCGAACGGCGAGGAGAAGCTCGTCGTCGCCGAGCCGCTGCTGGAGAAGGCCCTCGGTGAGGGCTGGGAGGCGACCGGGCAGACCTTCACGGGCGCCGAGATGGAGCGCTGGACGTACGACCGCCCGTTCCGGCTCGTCCCCTTCGACGAGCCCGCCCACTACGTCGTCAACGCGGAGTACGTGACGACCGAGGACGGTACGGGCCTGGTCCACCAGTCCCCGGCCTTCGGTGAGGACGACCTCAAGGTCTGCCGCGCCTACGGGCTCCCGGTCGTCAACCCGGTCCGCCCCGACGGCACCTTCGAGGAGGACGTGCCGCTGGTCGGCGGCGTCTTCTTCAAGAAGGCCGACGAGGCGCTCACCAAGGACCTCGACGAGCGCGGGCTGCTGTTCAAGCACATCCCGTACGAGCACAGCTATCCGCACTGCTGGCGCTGCCACACGGCGCTGCTCTACTACGCGCAGCCGTCCTGGTACATCCGCACGACCGCGATCAAGGACCGTCTCCTCGCGGAGAACGAGAACACGAACTGGTTCCCGGACTCGGTCAAGACCGGCCGGTACGGCGACTGGCTCAACAACAACATCGACTGGGCGCTCTCCCGCAACCGCTACTGGGGCACGCCGCTGCCGATCTGGCGCTGCGCGGAGGACCATCTGACGTGCGTCGGCTCGCGCGCCGAGCTGACCGAGCTGACCGGCGCGGACCAGTCGGGGCTCGACCCGCACCGGCCGTTCATCGACGACGTCACGTTCCCGTGCCCGCAGTGCTCCGGCACGGCGACCCGTGTCCCCGAGGTCATCGACGCCTGGTACGACTCGGGCTCGATGCCGTTCGCGCAGTGGGGCTACCCGTACAAGAACAAGGAGACCTTCGAGAAGCGCTACCCGGCGCAGTTCATCTCGGAGGCGATCGACCAGACCCGCGGCTGGTTCTACACGCTGATGGCGGTCGGCACGCTGGTCTTCGACAAGTCCTCGTACGAGAACGTCGTGTGCCTCGGCCACATCCTGGCCGAGGACGGCCGCAAGATGTCCAAGCACCTGGGCAACATCCTCCAGCCGATCCCGCTCATGGACCAGCACGGCGCGGACGCGGTGCGCTGGTTCATGGCGGCCGGCGGTTCGCCGTGGTCCGCACGGCGGGTCGGTCACGGGACGATCCAGGAGGTCGTCCGCAAGACGCTGCTGACGTACTGGAACACGGTGGCGTTCCAGGCGCTGTACGCCCGCACGTCGGGCTGGGCGCCGTCGGACACGGACCCGGCCCCGGCCGACCGCTCGGTCCTCGACCGCTGGCTGCTCTCCGAGCTGCACGCGCTGGTGGATCAGGTGACGCAGGCGCTGGAGGCGTACGACACCCAGCGCGCCGGCAAGTTGATCTCCGCGTTCGTCGACGACCTGTCGAACTGGTACGTGCGCCGCTCGCGCCGCCGCTTCTGGCAGGGCGACGCGGCCGCGCTTCGCACGCTGCACGAGGTGATCGAGACGGTCACGCGGCTCATGGCGCCGCTGACCCCGTTCATCACCGAGCGGGTGTGGCAGGACCTGGTGGTCCCGGTGACGCCGGAGGCCCCCGAGTCGGTGCACCTGTCCAGCTGGCCCGAGGCCGATCTGTCGGCGATCGACCCGACGCTGTCGCAGCAGATGGTGCTGGTGCGGCGGCTGGTCGAGCTGGGCCGGGCCACACGTGCGGAGTCGGGCGTGAAGACCCGGCAGCCGCTGTCGCGCGCGCTGGTGGCGGCGACGGGCTTCGAGACGCTCTCGACGGAGCTGCACGCGCAGATCACGGAGGAGCTCAACGTCTCCTCGCTGGCCTCCCTGTCCGAGGTCGGGGGCTCGCTCGTCGACACGACGGCGAAGGCGAACTTCCGGGCGCTGGGCAAGCGTTTCGGCAAGGGCGTGCAGGACGTCGCCAAGGCGGTCGCGGCGGCGGACGCGGCGGCGCTGTCGCTGGCGCTGCGGTCCGGCTCGGCCGTGATCACGGTGAACGGCGAGGAGGTGGCCCTCTCCCCCGAGGAGGTCATCATCACGGAGACGCCCCGCGAGGGCTGGTCGGTCGCCTCGGACCAGGGCGCGACCGTCGCCCTCGACCTGGAGATCACGCCGGAGCTGAGGCTCGCGGGCCTCGCCCGTGACGCGATCCGCCTCATCCAGGAGGCCCGCAAGAACAGCGGTCTGGACGTCGCGGACCGCATCGCGCTGCGGTGGACGTCGACGGATCCGGAGGTCGTCACGGCCCTCACGGACCATGCGTCGCTGATCGCGGACGAGGTGCTGGCGACGGACTTCGCGTCGGGCGACGCCGACGCGACGTACGGTGACCCCTTCACCGACGAGGGCCTGTCCCTCACGTTCCGCCTCCGCAAGGCGTAGCCCCACGGCGAACGGGCCCGGCCACGTGTGTGGCCGGGCCCGTTGTCGTCCAAAGGAGCCCCTCCGGCGATTGAGGAGCGGGGGTTCGGGGGCAGCGCCCCCGTTACGGGAAGGGGCGGCGTCGAGCGGGCGCACAACAGGGCCGGGCCCGGGACAAGAGTCCCGGGCCCGGCCCTGTGCCTGCCGACGGCTACGCGCGCATCGCGCCGCAACCGGCCGTCAGTTGTCGTCCTCGTCGATCAGGAAGCCCCGCATCGGCGACGGAGCCTGCTGCATCGGCTGACCCTGCGGCCGCACCGGTGCCATCGGCTGGGTCATCGCCGGGGACATCTGCTGCTGGCCGCCGTAGGACGGGCCCGCGGGCGAAGGCCCGTGACCGCCCATGCCCTGGTTGCCACCGTAGGACGGGGCGCTCGCGCCCGCCGGAGCCATGGAAGGCGCCGGGGACGGCGGCAGCGACGCCGTCGCGGGGGTCCGCGGCGGGGCCAGCGAGTCGTCCGCCTGGGTCTCCAGCTGACGCAGCTGGCTCTCCAGGTACGACTTCAGCCGCGTGCGGTACTCGCGCTCGAAGCCGCGCAGGTCCTCGACCTTGCGCTCCAGCGTGGCGCGGGCCGACTCCAGCGAGCCCATCGCGACGCGGTGCTTCTCCTGCGCGTCCCGCTCCAGCGCGTCGGCCTTGGCGCGGGCGTCCCGCTCCAAGCCCTCGGCGCGGCTGCGTGCCTCGCCGACGATCTTGTTGGCCTCGGAACGGGCCTCCGCGATCGCCTGGTCGGCGGTCTGCTGCGCGAGCGAGAGCACACGGGCAGCGCTGTCGCCGCCCGGGCCCTGGCCCGGCATCTGCGGACCGTGACCGCCCATGGGGCCGCCCATCGGGCCACCCATGGGACCGCCCTGCATCGGGCCGGGGCCCATCGGACCACCCTGCGGGTGCCCCTGCGGACCGTGACCGCCAGGACCGTGACCACCAGGGCCGTGACCGGGACCGGCGGGCAGCTGCGGAGCACCACCGGGCAGCTGGGGCGGACCCATCTGCGGGGGCTGCTGCTGGACCGGCGGTCCGGATATGGCGGCGGGCACCGGCGCACCGGGACCACGGCCGTCCTGCGGCTCCGGCGGCTTGCGCATGCCCTGCTGCTGGTTCTGCGCGGCCGCACGAGTCGCCGCCGCCAGCTTGGCGCGCAGGTCCTCGTTCTCGCGGAGCAGACGCGTCAGCTCGGCTTCGACCTCGTCGAGAAAGGCATCGACCTCGTCCTCGTCATAGCCTTCTCGGAGGCGGACGGTCGTGAACTGCTTGTTCCGCACGTCCTCGGGGGTCAACGGCATCTCTTCTTCACCTCTACGTAGTCGTCGGCAGTCGGCAAGACCGTATCGTTCACACGCCACTCCCCACGCTGCGCACGATGGAGATCAGGATGTAGACGATGATCATCAGAACGAAGAAGGACAGGTCGAGTGCCACGCCCCCGAGACGCAGCGGCGGGATGAACCGCCGCAGAAGCTTGAGCGGTGGATCGGTGACAGTGTAGGTGGCCTCCAGGACGACCACCATCGCCTTGCCGGGTTGCCACGCGCGGGCGAACTGGAAGACGTAGTCCATGACCAGCCGGAAAATCAGCACGACAAGGAAGCACACAAGCGCGATGTAGATCACATCCACTGCGACGCCCATTTCTGCGCTTCCCTCTCCCCTGGTTGCTCGTATCCGGCCTCGCGGCCGGGTCGTTCCCGGTGTCGGTTCTCAGCTCTGGTTGAAGAACCCGCCCTCTGCGATGCGGGCCTTGTCCTCCGCCGTGACATCGACGTTAGCAGGAGACAACAGGAACACCTTCTGCGTCACTCGCTCGATACTGCCATGCAGACCGAAGACGAGTCCCGCGGCGAAGTCGACAAGTCGCTTCGCATCGGTGTCATCCATCTCGGTGAGATTCATGATCACCGGGGTGCCCTCACGGAAGTGTTCCCCGATGGTACGGGCCTCGTTGTAGGTCCGCGGGTGCAGAGTCGTGATGCGGTAGGGCTCCCGCTCGGACACAACTTTGGGCATGATCACCGGTGCGTTCTTCTCCAGACTCGGACGTTCAGGTGTGATGGATGCCACGGGGGCGATTCGCGCCGGACGTCCGGATTCCGCGGCCAGCGAAGCGGAATGGGGCACGGGCTCGCGCGGCGCGGGCGGCTGGACCACACGGACCGGCTCCTCCCGCTCCACCCGTTCCACCCGCTCGACACGGTCCACCTGATGCGGGGGCTGGTGCCGGCGCCGGTCCCGCTCGGGCTCCGGCTCCATCTCGGGTTCGAAGTCGTCGTCGGGGTCGAATCCCCGGCCGTCGTACCCATCGTCCTCCACGAGGCCGAGGTAGACCGCCATCTTGCGCATCGCGCCGGCCATTCTCTGAGTCCTCCGCTCTGTGGTGGATCGGCTTCGTTCGGCTACGTCACCAAGTGCCCGCGATCCACTCGGCCTGTCCGCCTTTCGACGGAAATGACCATATTTTCTGCTGTGGTCCGACTTGCTTCGCGACGTTACCCGAGCCGGGGACGGACTCCGAGTACCGCCGTACCGACGCGCACGTGTGTCGCTCCGGCCGCGACGGCCTCTTCGAGGTCCGCACTCATCCCTGCTGACACCATGTTCGCAGCCGGACGGTCCGCGCGCAGGCTTGATGAGAATTCCACCAGCCGCTCGAACGCAGCCTGTTGACGCCCCGCGTACGGCCCTTCGAGGGGTGCGACGGTCATCAGTCCGTCAAGTCTGAGCCCCGGCGCCTCGTCGACGGCCGCGGCCAACTCCCCGATGGCGTCAGGCGCGACACCGCCGCGGTCGCCCTGCTGCCCGCTCTCCGCGTCCAGCGCGACCTGGATCAGGCACCCCAGTTCGCGCCCGGCGCGCACCGCCGCCGTGGAGAGCGCGCGGACGAGCTTCAACCGGTCGACCGACTGCACGACGTCGGCGTAACCCGCAACGGAACGGACCTTGTTCGTCTGAAGCTGACCGACGAAGTGCCAGGTGAGATCGAGATCGGCACAGGCCGCGGCCTTCGGGGCCGCCTCCTGGTCCTTGTTCTCGGCGACGTGCCGCACGCCGAGCTCGTGCAGCAGCCGTACGTCGCTCGCCGGGTAGGTCTTCGTGACCACGATGAGGGTCACTTCCTCCCGCTTGCGCCCGGCCGCCGCACACGCGGCGGCGATACGTTCCTCCACCCTCGCCAGATTCCCGGCGAGTTCGGTTCTGCGGTCGGTCATGATTCTTCTCTTCCGAGCTCCAGCCAGACATATCCGGCAAGGCGCCCCGTCGTGCGGTCGCGGCGGTACGAGTAGTGGTCCGCCGATTCCAGTGTGCAGACCGGCGAGCCCTTGAGGTCGCGTACGCCGAGCGCTTCGAGCTGGGCGTGGACCCCTGCCGTGACGTCGACGGCCGGGGTGCCCCAGCTCGTCTCGGAGCGGGCCGCGGGCTCCACCGCGGCGACATCGGCGCGCATCGCCGCCGGCACCTCGTAGCAGCGTCCGCAGACGGCGGGTCCGGTACGGGCGGTGATCCTGGCCGGATCGGCGCCGAGCCCGGCCATCGCCTCGACGACGGCCGGCACGACCCCGGCGACCATTCCCGGGCGTCCGGCGTGGGCCGCGCCGACCACGCCCGCGACGGGGTCGGCCAGCAGCACCGGGGTGCAGTCGGCGGTGAGGACGGCGAGCGCGAGTCCGCGCCGGGCGGTCACGACCGCGTCCACGGCGGGGGTCTGCTGGACCCCCTCGGCGTCAGTGGGCCACGGTCCTTCGACGACGGCGACGTCGCGTCCGTGCACCTGGTTCATCCAGACGACGCGTCCCGGGTCGAGTCCGAGCGCCCCGGCGGCGAGTTCACGGTTCGCGCGAACGGCGGCGGGGTCGTCGCCGACCGCGCCGCCGAGGTTGAGCTGTTCGTACGGAGCGGCGCTCACCCCGCCCCACCTGTCGGTGAAGGCGAAGTGCGCGCCGCCCGCGCTGTCGTGCTCCCGTATCACGTCAAGGTCACTTCAGGAAGTCCGGGACATCCAGCTCTTCCGCCGAGCTGTCGTACGGCCTGGCCGTCGGGACCTGCGGCGAGGAGGTGCCCGAGTGCGAGGAGTCGCCCGCCACCGGCGCCGGTTCGGCGGGGACCGTGGACTCCTCGCGCGGCGGGACCGTGCCGAGGCCGCCGATGGAGCGGGGCTCCGGGCGGGCCGGGGGCGCGGGCTCCTCGCGCTTGGCGGAGGAGGAGCCGATCACGGTCTCCCGGCGGGTCGGGGGCTGGCCCCCGTCGAAGCCGGCCGCGATGACGGTGACGCGCACCTCGTCGCCCAGGGCGTCGTCGATGACGGCGCCGAAGATGATGTTGGCCTCGGGGTGGGCGGCCTCGCTGACCAGTTGGGCGGCCTCGTTGATCTCGAAGAGGCCGAGGTCCGAGCCGCCGGAGATGGAGAGCAGCACACCGCGGGCGCCGTCGATGGACGCCTCCAGGAGCGGCGAGGAGATGGCCATCTCCGCGGCGGCCACCGCCCGGTCGTCGCCGCGGGCCGAACCGATGCCCATGAGCGCGGATCCCGCCTCGGACATGACCGACTTGACGTCGGCGAAGTCGAGGTTGATGAGGCCGGGGGTGGTGATGAGGTCGGTGATGCCCTGAACGCCGGAGAGCAGCACCTGGTCCGCGGACTTGAACGCGTCCAGCACGCTGACCTGGCGGTCCGAGATGGACAGCAGCCGGTCGTTCGGGATGACGATGAGGGTGTCGACCTCCTCGCGGAGCTCGGCGATGCCGTCCTCCGCCTGGTTGGCGCGGCGGCGGCCCTCGAAGGTGAAGGGCCGGGTGACCACTCCGATGGTCAGGGCGCCGAGCGAGCGCGCGATGTTGGCCACGACGGGTGCGCCGCCGGTGCCGGTGCCGCCACCTTCGCCGGCGGTGACGAAGACCATGTCGGCCCCCTTGAGGACCTCCTCGATCTCCTCTCGGTGGTCCTCTGCCGCCTTGCGACCGACTGCCGGGTTGGCTCCGGCCCCGAGGCCGCGGGTGAGTTCCCGGCCGACGTCGAGCTTGACGTCGGCGTCGCTCATCAACAGGGCTTGCGCGTCAGTGTTGATCGCGATGAACTCGACGCCCTTGAGACCGACCTCGATCATTCGGTTGATGGCATTGACACCACCGCCGCCGACACCGATGACCTTGATGACTGCGAGGTAGTTCTGCGGTGCTGCCACGTCGAAGGCCTCTCGCCTCGAGTTACGTGTCGCCGCCTCGCGGTGGTACCGCGGAGCGACGACGGATGCCGATGGGACGGTCCGAAACGCCGACCCAAACCCTAACGTTGAAGTTTAGGGTTACCAGTGTCTCTGCTTCTTGGACTCTCTCGAACGAGACACTAAGTCGACAAGCGGCGCACGTTCAACGAACACGCCGAACCTCCCGTTTTTCTTTTCACCCTATGTGATCAGCCATCGCAGTGCCCAACCAGGGTGCTGGCCTGCGCATATGTGCGTCAACTCGCTGATGCGACAGGGGCGGTGGGGGCACTCACGTCGAAGTGACCGGCGTCGGGAGCCGCTTTCATCAGCGCGGTGAGCGCGCGCGCCTTCGCCTCGCCCCGCTCCGAACTTCCCCACAGAACGGTCCGGCCGTGCGCCAGCTTCAGGGTGATGGAGTCGTAGGAGCGCACTTCGACGGCCCGGAGGTCCTTCGCCGCCCGCTCGGGGAGTTCGGTGGTGACCCGCACCGCCTCGGTCATCAGCCGCCGCTCGTCGAAGCGCCGGAGGCTCGGTGACCCGTCGGCCGTCAATTCCAGCACGGGCACGTCCTTGGGGGCCTTGTCCACGGTGGCGAAACGGACGCCTTTCGCGTCCACTTCGATGAACTTCGTGCCCGTTTCCATGATGAGGGCGGGCTCGCGCTCGGTCACCTTCAGGACGATTCCGTCCGGCCAGGAGCGTACGGCTTCGACGGAGTCGATACGGCGGAGTTTCGCGCCCAGCCGCGCCTCGATCGCGTCCGTATCGACCGAGATCAGCGGCGATCCGATCGGTACGGCGGCCGCGGCCTCGACCTCACGGGGTGTCAGAACCTTTGTCCCGGAGGTCCTGACCCGTTCGGCGCGCAGCCACGGGGAGCCGTGGAGCAGCCAGATCGCGGCGGCGCCGGACACGACGAGGACGGCGAGCGCCAGCAGCGTCCGCCGGCGGCCGGACAGCCGGAGCCGGCGAACTCCGGGCCCCCCGCGGGAAGGAGGGCCGGGGTGGCCGGCCGACGACGGGCCCTTCGGCTGCCGTGTGCCGCGTTCGGCGGTCGTCGGTCCGGCCATGCTCCGCACCCTGCCCTTCGCTGTGCCTATCGGTGTGCTCGTGCGGAAATCGCCTCGTACACCATTCCGACAAGCAGATCGTCTGCGTCCCGGCGCCCGAACTCGGCGGCGGCGCGGGACATCTCGTACAACCGGTGCGGATCGGCGAGCACCGGCAGCACATTGCCGTGGACCCACTCGGGGGTCAGCTCGGCGTCGTCGACCAGCAGTCCGCCGCCGGCCTTCACCACCGGCTGGGCGTTGAGCCGCTGTTCGCCGTTGCCGATCGGCAGCGGTACGTACGCGGCGGGGAGCCCGACGGCGGAGAGTTCGGCGACGGTCATGGCGCCCGCACGGCACAGCATCATGTCGGCCGCGGCGTACGCGAGATCCATCCGGTCCACGTACGGTACCGGGATGTAGGGCGGCATTCCTGGCATGTTGTCCACGCGCGGCAGTTCGTTCTTCGGGCCGACCGCGTGCAGGATCTGGATGCCGGAGCGCTGGAGCAGCGGTGCGACCTGCTGGACCACCTCGTTGAGACGGCGGGCGCCCTGCGAGCCGCCGGAGACCAGCAGCGTGGGCAGATTGGGGTCGAGCCCGAACGCGGCGCGCGCCTCGGGCCGCACCCTGGCCCTGTCGAGGGTGGCGATGGAGCGGCGCAGCGGGATGCCGATGTAGCGGGCGCCGCGCAGCTTGCTGTCCGGGGTGGAGACGGCCACGGCCGCGGCGTACCGCGAGCCGATCTTGTTGGCCAGGCCCGGGCGGGCGTTGGCCTCGTGGATGACGATGGGCACACCGAGGCGCTTGGCGGCGAGATAGCCGGGCAGCGCGACATAGCCGCCGAAGCCGACGACGCAGTCCGCCTTGGTGCGCTCCAGGATCTGCTCGGCGGCCTTGATCGTGCCGCGCAGCCGCCCGGGCACGGTCATCAGCTCGGGGGTGGGCTTGCGCGGCAGCGGTACGGCGGGGATCAGGGCGAGCTCGTAGCCCCGCTCGGGCACGAGCCGGGTCTCCAGACCGCGCTCCGTGCCGAGCGCTGTGATGCCCATGGTCGGATCCTGCCTGCGCAGGGCGTCCGCGAGGGCGAGCGCGGGCTCGATGTGGCCGGCGGTCCCCCCGCCGGCGAGTACGACATGCACCGAAATTCACCGCTCTCCGGACGGACGTTCCTTGACGCTCCGCCTCATCGACTTCCATCTCACCCCAGCCCGCTTCTTACCGAACACAGGCTGCCGTACGGC
This sequence comes from Streptomyces sp. FIT100, assembly GCF_024584805.1. Lineage (NCBI taxonomy): Bacteria > Bacillati > Actinomycetota > Actinomycetes > Kitasatosporales > Streptomycetaceae > Streptomyces > Streptomyces sp. FIT100. The sequence continues at coordinate 1,889,853 of NZ_CP075715.1, forward strand.
CAGGGCCGCCTTCGCGGCGGGATCCTCTCGCGCGAACGCGATCAGCAGTCCCACGGCGAACATGGTCGGCAGCAGGGCGGAGCCTCCGTAGGAGAACAGCGGGAGAGGGACGCCGGCGATCGGCAGCAGACCGAGCACCGCACCGATGTTGATCACGGCCTGGGCCGTGATCCAGGTGGTCACGCCTCCCGCGGCATACCTCACGAAGGGGTCCTCCGTGCGTCCGGCCACGCGGATACCCGCATAGCCTAGAGCCGCGAAGAGAGTGAGCACCGACAGCGTCCCCGCCAGCCCCAGTTCCTCCCCGGTGATGGCGAAGATGAAGTCGGTGTGCGCTTCCGGGAGTTGACCCCATTTCTCCACACTCGCGCCGATACCGGAACCGAACCATCCGCCGGAGGCGAGCGCGTAGATCCCGTGCACGGCCTGCCAGCAGATGTCATTGGGTCCGAGATCACTGGCCCCGACGCACTGGAATCGGTCCATCCGGTTCGGATTGGTCTTGATCAGGACGGCGCCGATCAGGCCCGCGACACCCAGCACTCCGGCGAAGAGCCTGGTGGGGGCACCCGCGAGCCAGAGCAGCCCGAAGAGGATCGCGGCCAGGATGATGGCCGTGCCCATGTCACCGCCGAGCATGATCAGCCCGAGCAGCATGAAGGCGACAGGCACCAGCGGCACGAGCAGGTGCTTCCACTGCGTGAGCAGGCGTTTCTCCTGTTTGCGGGCGAGCAGGTCGGCGCCCCAGAGGATCAGGGCGAGCTTGCCGAACTCACTGGGCTGGAGCTGGAAGGGGCCGCCGAGCGAGATCCAGTTCTGGTTGCCGTTGACCGACTGCCCTATCCCCGGGACCTGCACCAGCACCATCAGGAAGGCGCTGCCGACAAGGAGGGGGTATGCGAGCGCCCGGTGGAGCTTGACGGGCATCCGGGAGGCGAGGAACAGCAGCCCGGTGCCGATGACGGCGGCGAGGAACTGCTTGCGGAAGAAGTACGAGGACGGGAGGGAGTACGTCAGCGCCGTGATCATCGACGCGGAGTAGACCATGACGAGGCCGAGAGCGGTGATCAGCAGTCCGGCGCCGAGGATCACGTAGTACGCCGTGAGCGGGCGGTCCCAGGCCCGGCGCGCCTGCTCGTACGCCCGCCGGACCGCGCCTCCGCCGGGCGGGCGGGGCGGACCGCCGTCCGCCCCGCCGCGCCCGGCAGGCACCCGCCGTCCCGCCCCGGCCCGCCCGGTGGTGCCGCTGCGCAGAGCGACACCGGGGGCGCCGGCGAGGGCGGGTACGGGTGCGGGTGCGAGGGCTGCGACGAGTCTTGCCCCCACCCCGCCCCTTCCCGAACTGGGGCTCCGCCCCAGACCTCGCGCCTCAAACGCCGGCGAGGCTGGATTTCGGGGCGCAGCCCCGAATTTCCAGCCCGTCCGGCTGAGGACACGGCCGAAGGCCGTACGGGGGTCCGGGGCGGAGCCCTCCACGCGGCGGAGCCGCCAGGCTGCCGGGCCCGGCCGGGACGCGGCCGGGGGGCCGGGCTCCCCGGCCCCGGCTGCGAGGCGTCGCGGGGCCTGCGGGGGCAAGGCCCCCAGCGGGTTGGGCGGCATGGCGGTGTCCCCTCCAGGTCTGGCCGCGGCGGCGGGGACCGGGCCGGTCAGGCGCGCTCGGCGGCCAGGCCGCGGACCGCGTCCGCGAACGCCTCGCCCCGCTTGTTGTAGTTGGCGAACATGTCCATCGACGCACACGCCGGGGCCAGCAGCACCGTGTCCCCCGGCCTCGCGAGCCCGGCCGCTTCGCGGACCGCCGTCGGCATCGCCCCAGTGTCGGTCCGGTCGAGGTCGACCACCGGGACCTCGGGCGCGTGTCGCGCGAGCGCTTCCCGGATCAGCGCCCGGTCCGCTCCGATGAGCACGACGCCCCGCAGCCGCTTCGCGGACCTCTCGACGAGCTCGTCGAAGGTCGCACCCTTCGCCAGCCCGCCCGCGATCCAGACGATCGGGTCGTACGCCGCCAAGGACGCTTCCGTGGCATGCGTGTTGGTGGCCTTGGAGTCGTCGACGTACGCGACGCCGTCGACCTCCGCGACGAACTCGATGCGGTGCGCGTCGGGTCGGAAGGCCCGCAGCCCGTCCCGTACGGCGGCGGGCTCGACACCGTACGCCCGTGCCAGCGCGGCCGCGGCGAGCGCGTTCGCGATGTTGTGCGGGGCGGGCGGGTTGACGTCGGAGACCTCGGCCAACTCCTGCGCCTGCTTCTGCCTGTTGGGCACGAAGGCGCGGTCCACCAGGATCCCCTCGACCACACCGAGCTGGGAGGGCCCGGGGGGCCCGAGGGTGAAGCCGATCGCCCGGCAGCCCTCCTCGACGTCCGCCTCGCGCACCAGGTCCTCGGTGGCGGGGTCGGCGGCGTTGTAGACGCAGGCGACCGTATTGCCTTCGTAGATACGGCCCTTGTCGGCGGCGTACGCCTCCATGGAGCCGTGCCAGTCCAGATGGTCCGGCGCCAGGTTGAGCACGGCGGCGGAGTGGGCGCGCAGCGAGGGTGCCCAGTGCAGCTGGTAGCTGGAGAGCTCGACGGCGAGTACGTCGTACTTCTCGTCGCCGAGGACGGCGTCGAGGAGCGAGACGCCGATGTTGCCGACGGCCGCCGTCTTCAGCCCGGCCGCCTCCAGGATCGAGGCGAGCATCCGCACGGTCGTGGTCTTGCCGTTGGTGCCGGTGACCGCGAGCCAGGGAGCCGCTGCTCTTCCCGCCGTGACCTCGCGCAAGCGCCAGGCGAGTTCGACGTCGCCCCAGACCTCGACGCCCGCCTCGGCGGCGGCCGCGAAGAGCGGCTTGTCGGGCTTCCAGCCGGGCGCCGTGACGATCAGCTCGGTGCCCTCCGGCAACGAGGCACCATCGCCGAGGCGGACGGTGATTCCCTCCGCCTCCAGCTCGGCGGCCTGCGCCTGCGCGCGCTCGTCGGCGCCGTCGTTGACGACCGTGACGACCGCGCCGAGACCGTGCAGGACGCGCGCGGCGGGGATGCCGCTCACGCCCAGCCCGGCGACGGTGACGCGCTTGCCCTGCCAGTCCAGCTCACTCACGTGTCGGCCCTCACTCGTCGGCCCTCACTTGTCGGCCGCCCAGCCCGCGTAGAAGATGCCCAGACCCACAATGACGCACATGCCCTGAATGATCCAGAATCGGACCACGACGAGCACTTCGGACCAGCCCTTGAGTTCGAAGTGGTGCTGTAGCGGCGCCATCCGGAAGACACGCTTCCCGGTGAGCCGGAACGAACCGACCTGTATCACCACGGACATCGTGATGAGCACGAACAGACCGCCGAGGAGCGCGAGCAGCAGCTCCGTGCGGGAGCAGATCGCGAGTCCCGCGAGCGCGCCGCCGAGGGCGAGCGAACCGGTGTCACCCATGAAGATCTTGGCCGGCGAGGTGTTCCACCACAGGAAGCCGAAGCAGGCGCCCATCAGCGCGGAGGCGACGACCGCGAGGTCGAGCGGGTCGCGGACCTCGAAGCAGGCGTTGGGGTTGGTCAGCGTGGTCGCGTTGGCGCAGGACTCCTGGAACTGCCAGAGCCCGATGAAGGTGTACGCGCCGAAGACCATCACGGAGGCGCCGGTGGCCAGGCCGTCCAGACCGTCGGTGAGGTTCACGCCGTTCGACATGGCGAGGATCATGAAGAGTGCCCAGACCACGAACAGCACCGGGCCGATCGTCCAGCCGAAGTCGGTGACGAACGACAGCTTGGTGGAGGCCGGGGTGTTGCCGCGGATGTCGGCGAACTGCAGCGCCAGCACCGCGAAGGCGATACCGACGATCAGCTGTCCGGCCATCTTCGCCTTGGCCCGCAGGCCCAGCGACCGCTGCTTGACGATCTTGATGTAGTCGTCGAGGAAGCCGACCAGTCCCATGCCCGCCATCAGGAACAGCACCAGCACGCCCGAGAACGTCGGGTCCTCACCGGTGATGACCTTGGCGAGGGCGTACGCGATCAGCGTGGCAAGGATGAAGGCGATGCCGCCCATGGTGGGCGTGCCCTTCTTGCTGCCGTGGCTGCGCGGGCCGTCGTCACGGATGAACTGACCGTAGCCCTTGCGTGCCAGCAGCTTGATCAGCAGCGGCGTGCCGATGAGCGTCAGGAAGAGCCCGATGGCTCCCGCGAAGAGGATCTGCCTCATCGGCCGGCACCCTCACCCTCGGTGGTGTTCTCGAGCAGCGCCTGGGCGATCCGCTCGAGCCCGGCCGACCTGGAAGCCTTCACCAGTACGACGTCTCCCGGGCGCAACTCACTGCGCAACAGGTCGACCGCCGCCTGCGCGTCGGACACGTGCACCGACTCCTCACCCCACGAACCCTCGTTATATGCGCCCAGTTGCAGCCAGGACGCTTCCCTGCCCCCGACTGCGACGAGCTTGCTGACGTTGAGCCGGACGGCGAGCCGCCCGACCGCGTCGTGCTCGGCGAGCGACTCGTCCCCGAGCTCGGCCATCGGGCCGAGCACCGCCCACGTGCGGCCCCCTGCGGCCTGGGCGGCCGTGCCCATGGCCGCGAGCGCGCGCAGTGCGGCTCGCATGGACTCGGGGTTCGCGTTGTAGGCGTCGTTGACGACCGTCACGCCGTCCGGACGCTCGGTGACCTCCATACGCCAGCGGGAGAGGGTGCCGGCCTCCGAGAGCGCCGTGGCGATCTCGTCGACGGACATGCCCAGCTCATGGGCGACGGCGGCCGCGGCGAGCGCGTTCGACACGTGGTGCTCACCGTACAGCCGCAAGGTCACGTCGCTGCACCCGGAGGGTGTGCGAAGCCGGAATGCGGGCTGTCCGTTCGGCAGGAGCCGGACATTCTCGGCTCGTACGTCCGCTTCGTCCGCCTCACCGAAGAGCACGACGCGCGCCTTCGTACGGGAGGCCATCGCGCGGACGAGGGGGTCGTCGGCGTTGAGCACGGCGATCCCGTCCCCGGGCAGGGACTCCACGAGCTCGCCCTTGGCCTCGGCGATCTGCTCGCGGCCACCGAACTCGCCGATATGGGCGGTGCCGACGTTGAGCACGAGCCCGATACGGGGCGGCGTGAGTCCGGTGAGGTAGCGGATGTGGCCGATGCCGCGGGCGCCCATCTCCAGCACGAGGTGGCGGGTTTCCGCCGTCGCGCGGAGCGCGGTGAGCGGCAGGCCGATCTCGTTGTTGAGGGATCCGGGCGTCCAGACGGTCGGCGCGTGGCGCTGGAGCAGCTGGGCGATGAGGTCCTTGGTGGAGGTCTTGCCCGCGGAGCCGGTGAGGGCGACCACCTCGGTGCCGAGCTTCCTTACGACGGCGCGTGCCAGCGCGCCGAGAGCGGCCCGGACGTCCTCGACGACGATGGCGGGGACGCCGACGGGCCGCGTGGCCAGCACGGCCACCGCACCCTCCGCGACGGCGCGCTTCGCGTAGTCGTGGCCGTCGACGTGGTCACCGGCGAAGGCGGCGAAGAGGCTGCCGGCCTCGACCTGGCGGGAGTCGATGACGACGGGCCCGGTGACCTGGACGGCCGGATCCGGTATGTCGTACGAGTGCCCGCCGACGATTTCGGCGATCTCGGCGAGGGAGAGGGCGATCACTGCTTCATCCCTGACTGTTCTCGTGGCGGTGTGCGTCCTGTCGGCCGACGATCGCCTCGCGCAGGACCTGGCGGTCGTCGAAGGGACGGACCACTCCGGCGATGTCCTGGCCCTGCTCGTGTCCCTTGCCGGCGACGAGCACGGTGTCGCCCGGTTCGGCGCGGGCGACGGCCGCGGCGATGGCGGCGGCCCGGTCCTCGAAGACCTGGACCTCCCCGCGTTCGTGCACGGGCACCTCGGCGGCGCCCGCGAGCATCGCGGCGAGGATCGCGAGGGGGTCCTCGGAGCGGGGGTTGTCGGAGGTCAGCACGGCGGTGTCGGCGAGCCGGGCGGCCGCGGCGCCCATGGGGCCCCGCTTGGTCCGGTCGCGGTCGCCGCCGCAGCCCAGCACGATGTGCAGTCTGCCCTTGGTGACCTTGCGCAGGGAGCGCAGGACCGATTCGACGGCGTCGGTCTTGTGGGCGTAGTCGACGACCGCCAGGTACGGCTGGCCCTCGTCGACGCGCTCCAGGCGGCCCGGCACCCCGGGGACGGCGGCGACGCCGTCGGCGGCCGTCTGCGGGTCGGCCCCGGCGACCGCGAGCGTGACGATCGCGGCGAGCGTGTTGGCGACGTTGAACGGGCCGGGCAGCGGCGCCCTGGCGGCGATCCGCTCGCCCTGGGGACCGACGGCGGTGAACGTGGAGCCGACCGCGCCGAGTTCGACGCCCTCGGCGCGCCAGTCGGCGTCCGGGTGGCCCTCGGCGGAGAACGTGGTGACCGGAATTGCCGACTCCGTGGTCAGCCGCCGCCCGTACTCGTCGTCGAGGTTGACGACACCGAGCCGGGCACGGGCCGGGGTGAACAGCTGGGCCTTGGCCTGGAAGTAGTCCTCCATGCCGGAGTGGAACTCCATGTGCTCCGGGCTGAGGTTGTTGAAGACGGCGACGTCGAAGACGCAGCCGTCGACCCGGCCGAGCACCAGGGCGTGGCTGGAGACCTCCATGGCGACCGATCCGACGCCGCGCTCGCGCATCACCGCGAACAGTGCCTGGAGATCGGTGGCTTCGGGGGTGGTGCGCTCCGACTTGATCCGGTCGTCCCCGACGCGCATCTCGACCGTGCCGATCAGACCGGTGCGGTGACCGGCTCCGCGCAGGCCGCCCTCGACGAGATAGGCCGTGGTCGTCTTGCCGGAGGTGCCGGTGATGCCGATCTGGAGCAGGTCCTCGCCGGGGTGTCCGTAGATGGCGGCGGCGAGCTCGCCCATCCGTCCCCGCGGGTTCTCGACGGCCAGGACGGGCAGTCCGGTCGCGGCGGCCCGGTCGGCGCCCGTCGGGTCGGTCAGGATCGCGGCCGCGCCGAGCTCCTTGGCCTGGGCGACGTAGTCGGCGCCGTGCAGGCGGGCGCCGGGCAGTGCGGCGTACACGTCCCCGGGGCGTACCGCCCGCGAGTCGTGGGTGATGCCCGTGACCGCGCCGGAGCCCGGAGGCTCGGTCCCGAGCCGGCCGGCCAGCTCTGCGAGGGGGACGGGGCGGACCTCGGCCGGGCGGGGCGGGGCGGTTCGGTACTGATCAGCGTGGGGCACGGCGGTGAGCGTACCGGGCGCACCGGGACGGGTGCTAAACCAGGTCCGCTCGGCGGGGTGCCCTGGCGGGCGGTTCCCGGGGCCGGGAGTGATCGTTGTCACTGGTGGTACCTCCGGGGTCACTCGCCCGGTGAGAAGGTGACCGGCAGGCGAGCGGGCGCCTTGCCGGTGGGTGCTACCTGAAGGGTCTTGAGGGCGAACTGCATGACCTTCTTGTAGATGGGGCCGCAGATCTGGCCGCCGAAGTAGCTGCCCTTGGTCGGGTTCTGGATCGCACAGTAGACGGTGATCTGCGGGTCGTCGGAGGGAGCGAAGCCCGCGAAGGACGCGGTGTAGCCCTTGTAGCGGCCCAGCTCCGGGTCGACCCTGTTGGCCGTACCGGTCTTGCCCGCGACCCGGTAGCCGGGGATCTGCGCCTTGGTGCCGGTGCCCTCCACGTCGCCGACGACGGACTCCAGCATCGTGCCGAGGGTCCTGGCGGTCTTCTCGCTGACGACCCGGGTCTGCTCGGGCGCGGGGGCGGGGGTGAAGCGGCCGTCGGGGCCCTTGGTGCCGCGGACCAGGGTGGGTTCGACCCGTACGCCGCCGTTGGCGATGGTCGAGTAGACGGACGCCGCCTGCATGGCGTTGAGCGACAGGCCCTGGCCGAAGGGGATCGTGTACTGCTGCGAGGTCGACCAGTCCTGCGGTTTGGCCAGCAGGCCGGGCGACTCTCCCGGGTAGCCGAGACCGGTCGGGCTGCCGATGCCGAACTTCCGCAGATACGAGTGGAGGACCTTGTTGGCCTCCGCCTGGGTCCTGCCGAGCTGCCCGGTGGCCAGGATCGTGCCGATGTTGCTGGACTTGGCCAGCACGCCGTTGAGCGTCAGGTACCAGGTCGGGTGGTCGATGTCGTCCTTGAAGAGCCGGTCGCCGCGGTGCAGCCGGTTGGGGACGGTCACATGGGTGGCGGGCGTCGCCGCCTCCTCCTCCAGGACGGCGGCCATGGACATGACCTTGCTGGTGGAGCCGGGCTCGTAGACGTCCTGGAGGGCCGCGTTGCCCATGGCCGCGGAGTCGGCCCGGGAGATGTCGTTCGGGTCGAAGCCCGGGGCGTTGGCCATGGCGAGGACCTCGCCGGTCCTGGCGTTCTGGACGATCACGTAGCCGCGGTCGGCCCTGGACTTCTCGACCTGGGACGCGATCGCCTGCTGGGCGGCCCACTGGATGTCGCGGTCGATGGTCAGCTCGATGTCCGAGCCGGGGACGGCGGGGACCTCACGGGCCGTGGCGGTCGGGACGCGGCGGCCGCCGGACTGGGCGTAGGTGATCTCGCCGTCCTCGCCCGCGAGCTCCTGGTCGAGCATGGATTCGAGACCGCCGGCGCCGCGTCCGTCGGCGTTGACGTAACCCAGTATCCCGGCGGCGAGATCGCCGTTCGGGTAGACCCGCTTGCTGCTGGTCTCCTGGAAGACGCCCGCGAGGACGTTGGCACCGGGGCCGCCCCTGGCCTTGTCGGTCGTGGCCTTCTCGGCGAAGACGTTCTTGAGGTCCTTGATCTGGTTCCAGACCTGCGGGGTCTGGCGGCGGGCCAGGACGGTGTAGCGGGACTTGGGCGTCTTGAGCTTGTTCGCGAGCTCCGCCGCGTCCTTGCCGAGGATCGGCGCGAGCAGCGCCGCGGCCTGCTCGGGGGCGTCCGGCGCCTTGCTGTCGGCGGGGGTGAACATCTTGGGGTCGGCGATGACGTCGTACGCGTCGACGCTGGTGGCGAGCGAGATCCCGGAGCGGTCGGTGATCTCGCCGCGCTCGGCGGCCAGCTTGTGGCGCATGTAACGGTTCTTCTCGGCCATCGCGGTGTACGTGCTCGCGTCGACGGCCTGCACCTGGAGCAGCCGTACGACGAAGGCCAGCATGGTGAGCGTGAGCGCCAGGCTGACGAGCCGCAGCCGCGGGCGCGGGCTGCCGAGCCGGATCCGGCGGGGGCCGGAGGCCGGGCGCGGGCGGGCCGCAGGGCGCTGCACGGGCCGGCCGCGGCCGGGCTGGCGGCCGCGGTCCCCATGGGGGCCGACGGGGCGCGCGGGCCCGGGGACCCGGCGGCGCGGTGGTTCCTTGGGGGGCACTGCGTCACCTGCCGGGGGTCGTGGGGGGCTGCGGCGCAACGGATGTCGTGGGCGCGGCGGGCGTGGCGGGCGTGGCCTGCGCCGCGGGTGAAACGGGCGGGGTGGTCGCGGGCGGGGTGGTGGCAGGCGGGGTGGTGGCGGGCGGCGGCGACGGCAGGGCGGTGGCCTTGCCCGGCACGCCCTGGACCGTCCCGTCGGGGCCGAGGAACGCGGGGTTGCCGCCCGGCACCATGCCCAGCTCGCGGGCGCGCCGCTGGAGCGCGTCGGGGGCGGAGCGCTGGTCCACGTCCCGCTGGAGCTCCTGCTCCTGGTCGGTGAGCTCGGTGGTGTTCTTCCTCAGCTCGCTCAGCTTGAACGAGCCCTCGTTGAGGGAGGAGTTGAGCAGCAGCAGGGTGATCAGTCCGCCGCCCAGCAGGACGACGACGAGCAGGACGAAGGGCGTACGGGCGGCGGTGCTGGGCCCCGACGGCATCAGCCGCGCGAGTCGTGCGGCGCGTCCCCTGAGCTGTCCCGCGGCCTTCCTCACCACACGCCCTCCCTCAACCGGTCGCTGTCGCCCGCACGTGCGCGGCGGCGGTCACTGCTCGTCCTCGCGGATCCGCTGGGCGCCGCGCAGCCGCGCCGGAGCCGCCCTGCGGTTCTCGGCGACCTCGTCCTCCGTGGGGAGCTCGGCGCCGCGGGTCAGCAGCTTCAGCCGCGGCTGGTAGCGCTCGGGCACGACCGGCAGGCCGGGCGGGGCCGTGTTGGCCGCGCCCGCCGCGAAGACCTGCTTGACCAGCCGGTCCTCCAGCGAGTGGTAGGAGAGGACCGCGATCCGGCCGCCGACGGCGAGGGCCTTCACGGCGGCCGGGATCGCCCGCTCCAGGACCGTCAGTTCGCCGTTGACCTCGATGCGCAGGGCCTGGAAGGTGCGCTTGGCGGGGTTTCCGCCGGTGCGCTTGGCGGCCTGCGGCAGGGCGTCGCGGATCAGCTCGACGAGCCGGGCGCTGTTGCTGAAGGGCTCCTTGTCCCGCTCCCGTACGATCGCCGCCACGATCCGCTTGGCCTGCTTCTCCTCGCCGTACGCGCGCAGGATCCGCACCAGCTCACCGGCCGGATAGGTGTTGAGCACCTCCGCGGCGCTGATCCCGGTCGTCTGGTCCATGCGCATGTCGAGCGGGGCGTCCTGGGCGTACGCGAAGCCGCGGTCGGCCTCGTCGAGCTGCATGGAGGAGACGCCGAGGTCGAAGAGGACGCCCTGGACGCGCGGCAGCGCGAGCCGGTCGAGGACCTCGGGGAGCTCGTCGTAGACGGCGTGCACGAGAGTGGCTCGGTCACCGAAGGGGGCGAGCCGCTCGCCGGAGAGCCGCAGCGCCTCCTTGTCGCGGTCGAGCGCGACGAGACGCACCTCGGGAAAGCGGGTGAGCAGGGCCTCGCTGTGCCCGCCGAGGCCGAGGGTGCAGTCGACGACGACGGATCCGGGCTGCTCCAGGGCGGGTGCCAGCAGGTCCAGGCACCGCTGGAGCATCACCGGGACGTGTCGCTGGCTCAATGCGCCCTCTCAGGTCCGGCGCGGGCGGGGGCCGGACCGTGCGTATGCCGTCGCCGTGCCACTGCCGCACACGCGGGAAATCATGGAAATGTGCAGGATGTGTCCGTGAACTCCGCGTCACTCTAGTCCACCGGCCTGGCCGGTCAATCAACCGACTGGCGCGTCGTACGGGCGGACCGGCGGCACGGCCGCGATCAGCACACCTCACCCGAACGGGCCCGGCGGGCTCACGCCTGTGGGTTACCTCACAACAAGCCTCATTGACGTTCTTTGTCCGCTCTCACAGCGAGCCCCGGACGGTCGTGGCCATTACCGTCGTATCCATGTCGACCTCCGCGCACCTTCCCGCCGAAGCGCACGTCCCCGCAGACGCCGCCCTGGAGGGCGGCACCGTCACCGACCGGCTCGTCGAGGCGAACGAGCGGTACGCCGCGGGGTTCAGGGACCCCGGCATGGACGCACGGCCCGTGCTCCGGGTCGCGGTGGTGGCGTGCATGGACGCCCGCCTCGACCTGCACGCCGCGCTCGGCCTCGAACTGGGCGACTGCCACACGATCCGCAACGCGGGCGGCGTGGTCACCGACGACGTGATCCGCTCGCTCACGATCAGCCAGCGCGCGCTCGGGACCCGCAGCGTGATACTCATCCACCACACCAACTGCGGTCTGGAGAGTCTCACCGAGGACTTCCGCCACGAGCTGGAGGACGAGGTGGGGCAGCGGCCGGCCTGGGCGGTGGAGGCGTTCCGCGATGTCGACCAGGACGTACGGCAGTCGATGCAGCGGGTGCGTACATCGCCGTTCCTGCTCCACAGGGAAGACGTCCGTGGTTTCGTCTTCGATGTCACCAGCGGTCTGCTGCGCGAGATCGATCCCGCCGCGTAGGCGCGAATGACGGCAACCGCAGACATATCGCACCCTGTGGCGTCGAGTTATCCACAGCCGAGTGACACGAAGCGGTAACGGCAACAAGAATGCGGGTGTGACACCTCTGCGGAACCGACCGGAGGGGGTGTCCGTGTTTCGGGGTGGGCCGTGCCGCAGGCAGTGCACCGGCCCATGGAACGGGCCGAGGAGGGCCGGGTGACGACCTATGACGATCGAGCGAGCCTCACAGATCTGACCACCACAGCGGAGCGCGTCCGCAGGTCGGTCGAGGGTGTGATCGAGGGCAAGCCTGAGGTCGTACGGCTTTCGCTGACCGTGCTGCTCGCCGAGGGGCATCTGCTCATCGAGGATGTGCCGGGTGTGGGCAAGACGATGCTGGCCAAGGCGCTGGCGCGGTCCATCGACTGCTCGGTGCGCCGCATCCAGTTCACGCCCGACCTGCTGCCGTCGGACATCACCGGTGTGTCGATCTACGACCAGCAGCGGCGGGACTTCGAGTTCAAGCCGGGCGCGATCTTCGCGCAGATAGTGATCGGCGACGAGATCAACCGTGCGTCGCCGAAGACCCAGTCCGCGCTGCTGGAGTCGATGGAGGAGCGGCAGGTCACCATCGACGGGCAGACCTACGAGCTGCCCCACCCCTTCATGGTGGTCGCCACGCAGAACCCGGTGGAGATGGAGGGCACGTATCCGCTGCCGGAGGCACAGCGCGACCGCTTCATGGCCCGTGTCTCGATGGGGTATCCGACCCCGGAGGCCGAGCTGCAGATGCTCGACGTGCACGGCGCGGTCTCGCCGCTCGACGACCTCCAGCCGGTGGCACACGCCCATGACATCGTGAAGCTGATCGACGCGGTGCGCACGGTCCATGTCGCCGAGTCCGTGCGGCGGTACGCGGTGGAGCTGGTCTCCGCCACGCGCAACCACCCGGATCTGCGCCTGGGCGCCTCACCGCGCGCCACACTGCACCTGCTGCGCGCCGCCAAGGCGTCGGCCGCGCTGTCCGGCCGGGAGTACGCGCTGCCGGACGATGTGCAGTCGCTCGCCGCGCCGGTGCTCGCACACCGGCTGCTGCCCACCGCCCAGGCCCAGCTGAACCGCCGCACCGCCGAGCAGGTCGTGCTGGAGATCCTCCAGCGCATCCCCGTGCCCACCTCGGGCACCGACAGCAGCTACGGCACCGCGGCGCACCGGCAGATGCCCGGCGGCCCGGTCTACGGCCAGCGGCCCGGCACCCGGCGGTTGTGATGGCGGCCGGGAGCCCTGCCGCCGGCGGTGAGGAGAACGGCGGCCTGCGGGCGGCTCTCGGCGGGCTGACCACACGCGGCCGCTCCTTCGTGGCGGCCGGTCTGGCGGCGGCTGTGTGCGCGTATGTGCTGGGGCAGCGGGATCTGCTCCGGGTCGGGCTGCTGCTCGGTGTGCTGCCGCTGATCTGCGTGGCCGTGCTCTACCGCACGCGGTACCGGGTGGCGGCCAGCAGGCGGCTGTCGCCGTCGCGGGTGCCCGCCGGGTCCGAGGCCCGGGTGCATCTGCGGATGGACAACGTGTCGCGGATGCCGACCGGCCTGCTCATGCTCCAGGACCATGTGCCGTACGTGCTGGGGCCCCGGCCCCGGTTCGTGCTCGACCGGGTGGAGCCGGGCGGCCGCCGCGAAGTGTCCTACCGGGTCCGCTCCGATCTGCGCGGGCGCTATCCGCTCGGGCCGTTGCAGCTGCGGCTCAGCGATCCGTTCGGGCTGTGCGAGCTGACCCGCTCGTTCAGCGCGTACGACACGCTGACCGTCATCCCGCGCACCGAGCCGCTGCCGCCGGTGCGGCTCGCGGGCGAGTCCTCGGGGTACGGGGAGGGGCGGCAGCGCTCGCTGGCGCTTGCCGGCGACGACGACGTCATTCCGCGCACCTACCGGCAGGGTGACGAGCTGCGCCGGGTGCACTGGCGCTCCACCGCGCGCTACGGCGAGCTGATGGTGCGCCGCGAGGAGCAGCCCCAGCGGGCCAGGTGCACGGTGCTGCTCGACACCCGCCGGATCGCCTACCAGGGCGCCGGCCCCGACTCCGCCTTCGAGTGGGCGGTGTCGGCGGCGGCCTCCGTGCTGGTGCACATGCTGGAGCGGGGTTTCGCGGTGCGGCTGCTGACGGACACGGGCAGTTCGGTGCCCAGCCCGGGAGCCGAGGGATTCGCCGGGTCCACGCAGGATTCCGCGGACTCCGCGGGGCTGATGATGGACACCCTCGCCGTCGTCGACCACTCGGACGGCGCGGGCCTCTCGCGCGCGTACGACGTGCTGCGCGGCGGCAACGAGGGACTGCTGATCGCCTTCGTCGGCGATCTCGACGAGGAACAGGCGGCGGTCGCCGCCCGGATGCGCCAGCGCAGCGGCGGTGCGGTCGCCTTCGTCCTGGACAGCGGTCAGTGGGTGACGAGCGGCGCCGTGGCCGGCGCGGTCGAGGAGCGGCTGCGGCGGCTGCGCGAGGCCGGGTGGACGGCGGTGGCCGTGCCGCCGGGCGCGGCGCTTGCCGAGCTGTGGCGGCAGGCGGCCCATGAGCGGGCCGACGCCGCCCCGGCGGGCGGTACGGACGGCTTCTCTGGGGGATGGTCATGAGCGGTAGCGCAAGGCTGGCTCTGTGCGCCTACGCCGCCACGCTGATGGCGGCCGGCGCGCTCCAGCCGCTGGTCGATCCGGCGACCTGGATCGTGCAGGCCGCGTTCCTCGTGGCGGTGGTGAGCGGGGTGGGCGCGGGGACCCGTAGGGTGCCGCTGGCCCGGCCGCTCACGGTGACCGCGCAGGCCGTCGTCGCGCTGCTGCTGCTCACCCTGGTCTTCGCCCGCGAGCACGCCGTCATCGGCCTGCTGCCGGGTCCGGACGCCTTCGCGCACTTCGGGGAGCTGCTGACCTCGGGCGCCGATGACGTCGGGCGCTATGCGATACCGGCGCCCGCCACCGACGGTATCCGGCTGATGCTGATCGGCGGGGTGATGCTGATCGGGCTGGCGGTGGATGCGCTCGCGGTGACCTTCCGCAGCGCCGCCCCCGCGGGCCTGCCGCTGCTGGCGCTGTACTCGGTGGCGGCGGCGCTGTACGACGGCGGGACGGACTGGCTCTGGTTCCTGCTGGCCGCCACGGGCTATCTGCTGCTCCTGCTGGCCGAGGGCCGGGACCGGCTGTCGCAGTGGGGCCGTGTCTTCGGCGGTGCGCCGCGGACGCCGGGCAGGGCCACGGCCGGGCTGGACACCGGCGGCGGCGCGGCGCAGGCGCCGGTGCGCATGGGCCGGCGGATCGGGGCCCTCGCCCTGGCCGTCGCGGTGCTCCTTCCGGCGCCCGCGCTGGGCAGCGGGCTGCTCGCCGGATCGGGCAGCGGTGCGGGCCCGGGCGGTGGGAGCGGCGGCACGATCGACGCGGTGAACCCGGTCGTGACGCTGCAGGACACCCTCAACCAGCCGGAAGCGCGCGAGTGGCTGAAGTACAAGACCAACGCGGACGACACCGGCGACCTGTATCTGCGGATCATGGCGCTGGACCAGTTCGACGGCGGCTCCTGGAAGTTCTCGGTGCGGCCGGTCACGGGCGTTCCTGAGGAGCTCCCGCGGCCCGACGGGCTGGGCGACGCGGCGAGCACGACCGAGATCAGGACGAACGTCTCGGCCGCCGGTTCCTACCGGCAGGGCTGGCTCCCCATGCCGTATCCGACGACCCGGGTGACCATCGGCGGCAAGTGGCGCTTCGACCCGGCCCGGCGGACGATCATCGGCGACGGCGGGCAGACGACGAGCGGTGTGCAGTACTCGGTCACCAGCCTCCTGGTGAATCCGACCCGTGAGCAGCTCGCCCGTGCCCCCAAGCCCCCGGCCGCGCTGCTGCGGGAGTACACGCAGGTGCCCGATTCCCTCCCGGCCGATGTGCGGTCCACGGCGGCCCGGGTGACCAAGGGCGCGACGAACGACTACGAGCGGGCGGCCAAGCTGGAGGAGTGGTTCGCTGTCGGCGGCGGCTTCACCTACAGCACCACCGTGAAGTCGGGCGGGGGTGTGGAGGGCATATCCCGGTTCCTGAAGGACAAAGAGGGCTTCTGCGTCCACTTCTCGTTCTCGATGGCGGCGATGGCCCGGGCGCTGGGGATACCGGCGCGGGTGGCGGTCGGCTTCACCCCGGGCACGGCGACGGCGGGCGGCGCGATGTCGGTGACCAACCGTGATGCGCATGCCTGGCCGGAGCTGTACTTCGAGGGCGTCGGATGGACCCGGTTCGAGCCGACCCCGACCCGGGGCTCCCGCCCCGACTACACCCGGGAGCAGACGCCGTCCGGCACCGCGACCAGCCCTGTGGAGCCGGGCGAGAGCGCCTCGGCGGAGGCGTCGGCCGCTCCGTCGGACGAGCCCAGCTGCTCTGCGCAGGACCAGCGGGCGGGCGACTGCGGGGCTGCCGCCCCGCGGGACGTGCTGCCGCCCGAGGACCCAGGTCCTTCGCTGCAGGCGGTGGCGGGAATCGTCCTCCTCGTGCTGGCGCTGCCGGCCGTGCTCCTGCTGCCACTGCTGTGGCGGCTGCGGGTACGGGTGCGGCGGCTGGGCTCGGACCGGCATGTCCCCCGTGCGGCACAGGGATCGGGACCGGGACGGGGACCCGGGCCTGGATCGGGACCCGGGCCGGGATCGGGACCGGAGGCGGAAGGGGCCGCTGCCGGCTCCCCCGGCACGGGGCAGGCGTCCGCGCCGGCGCTGGCCGCATGGCAGGAGGTCTCCGACTCCGCCTGGGACTACGGCATCCTGCCGGACGACTCACAGACCCCGCGCAAGGCGGCCGCCCGGATCGTGCGGCTCGGACAGCTGGAGGGCGCACCCGCCGATTCGGTGCACCGGGTCGCCCACGCGCTGGAACAGGTGCTGTATGCACCGGAGCCCCGGCCGGCCGCGGGCCTCGCCGAGGAGGTCCAGCAGGTCCGCAGGGGCCTGGCCGCGAACGCGACCCGCGCGGCCCGGCTGCGCGCCCTCCTGCTCCCGCGGTCGTCGGCACGGGTCCTGTGGGCCCTCTCGGACCGCTGGACCGCACTCACCTCCCGCTGGGCAGCGACGAGGGCCCAGGCCCTGTCCCAGCTGACGGTCCAGCTGCGGAGGCTCTCGCGCCAACGCGGCTGACGGCCGAAAGCCGGTCACCCCAGGCCATGGGCCCGGGTGACCGGCCCCGGGCCGGGGCGCGGGCGCGCGGCTCGGGTCGCGGATCCGACTCGGGAGTGCGGATGCCCGGCACGGGAGTGCGGGCCCGGCTTGGAAGTGCGGATGCCCGGCACGGGAGTGCGGGCCCGGCTTGGAAGTGCGGATGCCCAGCACGGGAGTGCGGGCCCGGCTTGAGCGTGCGAGCCGTCCTGGAAGTGCGGGTGCCTGGCACGGGCCTGCGGCCCCGGCTTGAGCGTGCGAGCCGGCCTGGAAGTGCGGGTGCCTGGCACGGGCCTGCGGGCCCGGCTTGAGCGTGCGAGCCAGCCTGGAAGTGCGGGTGCCCGGCTCGGGCCCGCACCGGCTTGGAAGTGCGGATGCCCGGCACCGGCCTGCGGGCCCGGCTCGGCCGTGCGGGCGTCCGGCTCACCGGTGTGGGCGGCGATCAGGGCGGGGCCCGGGGATCGGGGCCGGTCAGGGTCGGTCGGCCGCAACGCGAAAGGGGTGACCGCTGAGACGCGGTCACCCCTCACTCGGGTCTGCTGGATGTCGGAGGCTCAGTGGCCACCCTGCTCGTCGCGGCGGCGCTGCCACCGCTGCTCGATCCGGTCCATCATCGACCGGCGCTGTTTGGGCCGATGGCGCGTGGCCTGTGCCCCGGGGTTTTGCTCACCCGGCTTGGGCGCCTTGCGCCAGCCGGTGACCGCGAGGACCGCACAGCCGAGCATGACGAGGAACCCCACCACGCTGATCCAGATCTGCTGGGCGACCATTCCGGCCATGAGGAGCGCGATACCCACCAGGAAGCCGGCGACCGCCTGGTATACCCGTCGCCGGGTGTACGTACGCAGCCCGCTTCCCTCGAGCGCTGTCGCGAACTTGGGATCTTCGGCGTACAGCGCTCGCTCCATCTGCTCGAGCATTCGCTGCTCGTGCTCCGAGAGCGGCACGGAGTCCTCCTAGTCGTCGGTCGCTGGGGGCGACCGGTATGCGGCCCTTTCAGGATAGGCAGGGATTCGCCCCCGTGAAACCCGCCCTCCGCCCGATTCGATGTTCCGGGCCGCCATGCCGGATCGACTGCTGAGGCGTTGATTCCCCAACCGCCTGTCCGTCATGCCGGATGGTGTCCCCCGATCATACGGCGCGAAGGCTCCGTGCGGGTGGTCTGTGACGTACTCCGTCTGCGGCTGCGCCCCTGATCAGCGACGCGCCGGCCGCAACTCGACCGCGCCCCGGCCCTCTCCCGGCCGTCGTTCAGCCGCGCTTCCCGCCCAGGACGTGGAGCTGGGTCGCGACCGAGTGGAACGAGGGCAGCTCGGCGGCGGCCGCCTCCAGCTTGAGAAGGGCGTCGAGCGCGCCGGGCTCGGTGTCCACCAGGACGCCGGGAACCAGGTCGGCGAAGACCCGCACGCCGTGAACGGCGCCGACCTCCAGGCCCGCCGAGGAGACGAGCTCGGTGAGCTGATCCGCCGTGAAGCGGCGGGGCACCGGGTCGCCCTCGCCCCACCGTCCCGCCGGGTCGCCCAGCGCATGGCGGGCCTCGGTGAAGTGCCCGGCGAGCGCGCGGGCCAGCACGGCGCCGCCGAGCCCGGCGGCGAGCAGGCTCAGTGATCCGCCGGGGCGCAGCGCCTCCCCGACGTTGTGCACGCCCTCGGCCGGATCGTCCACGTACTCGAGAACGCCGTGGCAGAGCACGATGTCGAAGCCCTCGCGGTCCACGACGTCGAAGAGGCCGTGGACATCGCCCTGGACACCGCTGACCCGGTCGGCGACGCCGGCCTCGGCGGCGCGGCGCTCCAGCGCGAACAGCGCGTTGGGGCTCGGGTCGACCACGGTGACGCGGTGGCCGAGACGGGCGGCGGGCACCGCGAACTTGCCGGAGCCGCCGCCGGTGTCGAGGATGTCGAGCGCGTCTTTCCCGGTCGCCTTGATCCGGCGGTCGACGGCGTCCTGGAGGACGTCCCAGACCACGGCGGTACGGAGGGACGCCCGGGAGGGAGTGCCCTCGGGGCGAAGCCGTTGAGGGCGCGTCTGGTCCGGCACGGCAGTTGACTCCTCAGCGCGGTGCCGCCCCGGCGGGGCCGGGGCGTGATCGGTGCGGGCTCGCTCCACGCTTGGGTGCGAGCTCGCTCCACCCTATTGCCTCGTCGCCTCCGCCGGGCGCACCGGTCAGCCCACGGCGCCTCCCGCCCCTGGCCGTTCGGCGGCAGGCCGTCCGGCACCGGGCCCGGAGGGTGCCGCTCCGGTCCCCTGCTGCGGCCTGGGCTGCGGCAGCACCGGCTGGAGCACCAGCATCCGCTCGACCAGACGCAGGAACATGGCCGCGTCGCGCAGCAGATCGTCGGCGTCCCGGGCGCTGGCCGCCCCCTGGATGCCCGCCTCGGCGCGTGCCCTGCGCCGGGCGCCGGAGGCGAACAGCGCGCTCCACTCGGTCAGTTCGGGTGCCGTCTCGGGAAGCACCTCCCAGGCGGACCGTATGCGCGCCCGCCTGCGAGGGCTGGTCTCGGGCCGGCCGCGGACGGCGAGCACCGCCGCGGCGGTGCGCAGCGCGGCGAGATGGGCGGTGGCGTACCGCTCGTTGGACGAGTCCAGGGTGGCGGCCTCTTCAAGGCCGGCGCGGGCCTGGGTGAGCAGATCGAGGGCGGCGGGCGGCGCCGACGAACGGCGCAGCACGGGGTGGACATCGCTCGCGGGACCGCCCTGCGAGGGACCGGGCAGTGAGGGGGCAGGACCGTCTGTGCCGAGCCGGTGTGCGGCAGCGGCGTAGGAGCGGGCCATGACGAACCTCCTGTCGTCGTGTGACGGCGCTGGGGCCGTATGTGCCCATCGTGGGGGGTACCACTGACAATCAACTGCGACCTGCGCTTTTGCCCGTGAAGGGTGGGATCGGCCCCCGACGGCTAAGGTGAGTCCAGAGCACCTGGGAACCCTCGGAGCGGTCATGCGTGAACATCGCACCGACCCGCCCGACGACGCGCAGCAACTTCTGGTCACCCTCGGGCGGCTCGTCGACCAGGCCCTGGAACGGATCAAGCTGCAGCAGGCCCGGGTGGAGCTGGCCATGGCCCTCCAGCGCCATATGCTCCCACCCGAACTGCCGGAGCTCCCCGGCGTGCGCATCGCGGCCAAGTACGCCCCCTCACGGGACGGGCTGGCCGTGGGCGGCGACTGGTACGACGCCTTCCTGATGCTGGACGGGTCGCTCGGGCTCGCGATCGGGGACGTGCAGGGGCACGACGTGGAGGCCGTCGCGTTCATGGGGCAGGTCCGCACCAGTCTGCGGGCGCTCGCCGAAGCGACGAGCGACCCCCGGGAGGTGCTCGGCCGCGCCAACGACCTGCTGATCTCGATGGGCTTCGGCCTCTTCGCGACCTGCTGCTTCCTCCGTTACGACCCGGCCGGCCGCGATCTCACCGTGGCCCGGGCCGGCCATGTGCCGATGGTCTGGGCCACGGCCTGCGGGCGTTCCGGCATCGCCCTGGACCTGGGCGGCCCGCCGCTGGGCATCATGCCGGGCGAGCGCTACCCGGTGACCCATCGCCGGCTGACGGAGGCCGGGGTCCTCGTCCTGGTGACCGACGGGGTCGTGGAAGGGCCCACGTTTCCGATGGAGGCCGGTCTCACGGAGGTGCTCCGGCTGGTGCGGGCGGGCTTCGACGCCGACCCCGACGTGCTGGCATCGGCGGTCATCAAGGTGGCGGACCTGACCGGTCACCGCGACGATGCCGCCGTGCTCGTCGCCCGGTACGACGGTCCGTCGCACGACTGAGCGGCGACACGTCGCGGATCGTCTGCGCTCGCCGTGCCCGGCCGGGCGGCGCAGACTGCTGTGGTGCGCAACGAGGAGATCCGGGGGTACGGCTCCGCGGCGCTGCGGATCCTCGCCGTCGCCGCCGTGTACTACGGATCAGCCGAACTCGGGCTCCTGCTGCAGCTGGTGCGCGGACAGGTCACCCCGCTGTGGCCGCCGACCGGAGTGGCCCTGGCCGCCCTGCTCGTCCTCGGACTGCGGATCTGGCCCGGCATCGCGCTCGGGGCGCTTCTGGTCAACCTGCCGATCGGTCCGTCGCTCCCCGCCGTGCTCGCCATCACCGCCGGCAACACGCTGGCTCCGGTGTGCGCGTATCTCATGCTCCGCCGGGCGGGCTTCCGCACCGAGCTGGACCGGCTGCGGGACGGACTGGCGCTGGTCTTCCTCGGCGCGCTTGCGGGCATGCTGATCAGCTCGACCGTCGGCACCGGTGTGCTGGTGCTCGCCGGGGCGGTGGAGGGCGGCGACTTCTGGCCGACCTGGTCGGTGTGGTGGACCGGTGACGCGATGGGCGTACTCGTGGTCACGCCGTTGCTGCTGGTCCTGCGCAGGATCCGGTGGCCGCGGGGGGCCGGTGCGGGCCGCTGGGCGGAGGCGGTGGCGCTGCTGGTGAGCACGCTCCTCGTGATGCTGCTGGCGACGACCGCCAGCGCGACCCTGCTCTTCCTGGCCTTCCCCGTGCTGATCTGGGCGGCTTTCCGCTTCCGCCTGGCGGGGGCCGCGCCGTGCGCGCTGGCGGTGTCGACGATGGCCATCCTCGCCGCGGCCCACGGGCGCGGCCCGTTCGCGGGCCAGGACCTGTTCTCCAGCATGGTCACGCTCCAGGCGTTCAACGGCTCCACCGCGCTGACGGCGCTGCTGCTCTCGGCGGTCATCACGGAGCGGAACGCCACCCACGAGGAGATCAAGCGCGTCTGTGCACGGCTCGAGGAGATCGTGGCCGACATCGAGCCGCGCGACGGGGACGACCGACCGGCGGGCGGCTGAACGGCGTCTGAACGACCCCTTGCCGGGCAACGGTCGGCGGCCGACCCCGAATTGGCGCCGCTCACCCGCACGAGGTAGCTTTTGCACTGACCAGTCAGTTCAATTTCTGAGGGGGTGCGGGGTACGTGGACACGCACGGGGCGGCCGTCACCGCCGCCGGCTTCGGGCTCAAGGGCCCGCGGGGCTGGGCGTTCCGGGGGGTGGACGTCGTCGCCGGGCCCGGTTCACTGATCGCGATCGAGGGCCCGTCCGGCTCGGGCCGCACCTGCCTGCTGCTCGCGCTCACCGGGCGGATGAAGCCGTCGGAGGGGCATGCGGAGGCCGGTGGACTGCGGCTGCCGCGCAAGATGGCGGCGGTGCGCCGCATCAGCGCGCTCGGCCCGGTGCCCGGCGTCAGCGAGCTCGATCCGTCGTTCACGGTCACCGAGCATCTGCACGAGCGGGCGCTGCTCCAGCGCCGGTTCGACGGCTCGCTGCGTGCGCTGCTGCGGCCGCGGGGCGAGCGGGGGGCGTCCGCCCGGACCCGTATCGAGGAGGCTCTGGAGACGGCCGGCCTCGATCCGGACTCCCTGCCGAAAGCAGGGCGGACGGCCGTACGGGACCTGGAGCGGCTGGAGGCACTGCGCCTCTCCGTCGCCCTCGGGCTCATCGGACGGCCGCGGCTGCTGGCCGTCGACGACACCGACCTCAAGCTCTCCGCCACTGACCGGGCGGAGGCGTGGGAGCTGCTGCGCCGAGTCACCGCGACGGGCACGACCGTGCTCGCGGTGTGCAGTGAGGCTCCCGAGGACGCGGTCGTGATCCGTACGGGGACGACGGGGACGACGGGGACGACGGGGACGAGCGGGGCCGCCGGGAGGAACGCGTCGGGCGCGCCCGGCGCGGCGGCCCCGCCCCACTCCGCGGGCGTGCCGGCCGGCACGCCCGCGGAGTCAGGCACCGACACGGGCCCTGAAGACGGACCCGAGGCCGAAGCCGAACCCGAAGCGGAGCCCGAGGCCGACTCCGAAGCCGGGCCGCAGGCCGGGCCCGCGGCCGAAGCCGACGCCGGGCCCGAGGCCGACTCCGATCCGGAGCCCGAGCCGGCGGCCGATCCGGAGCCCGAAGCCGACGCCGCGGTGCCCGAGCCGGCGGCCGATCCGGAGCCCGAAGCCGACGCCGCGGTGCCCGAGCTCGACTCCGACTCCCATCCGGTGCCCGAGCCCGACGACCACACCGGTTCCCAGAACGATTCCGAGACCGAGGAGGGGGCGGCCGATGCGCTCGCCGAAACTGGCCGCGCTTGAGCTCAAGCGTTTCGGCAGGGGCAGGCTGCCCCGCGCCGCGCTCGCCGCGATCCTGCTGCTGCCGCTGCTCTACGGCGCCCTGTACCTGTGGTCCTTCTGGGACCCGTACGGCCGCCTCGACCGCATCCCGGTCGCCCTCGTCAACGACGACAAGGGCGCCACCGCCTCCGGCAAGAAGATCAGCGCGGGCGACGAGATCACGGAGGGCCTGCGCGACAGCGAGGTCTTCCAGTGGCACGAGGTGAGCACCGAGGACGCCCGCGCGGGCGTCGAGGACGGCACGTACTACCTCTCGCTGACCATGCCCGAGGACTTCAGCGAGCGCATCGCCTCCAGCTCCGGCGACGCCCCGCAGACCGGCGCGCTGGAGGTACGGACGAACGACGCGAACAACTACATCGTCGGGCAGATCTCCCGGACGGTCTTCTCCGAGGTGCGCACCGCCGCCTCCAAGGACGCCTCCCGGTCCTTCCTGGACCGGATCTTCATCTCGTTCTCCGACATCCACGACGCCACGGCGAAGGCCGCCAAGGGCGCCGACGACCTCAAGGGCGGCATCGGCAAGGCCAAGAAGGGCTCCGAGGACCTCGCCGACGGCCTCAAGAACGCCAAGGACGGCAGCGGCAGGCTCGCGGGCGGCATCACCCGGCTCAACACGGCGGCTGGGGAGCTGGAGACGGGCGCGGCCAAGGTCGCGGCGGGCACCCAGAAGCTGGCCGACCAGGTCAACGGGATCGCGGAAGGCATCCGTCCGTTCTTCCGTGACAACGGCAGGACGATCGGCGACACCGCCCGCCTGGTCGAGGACCTCTCACGGACGACACGGGGCAATCTCGACCTCCTCGTGGAGCATGCGCCGGGCGCGGCCACGAGGGCGCGCGAGTCCGCCGACGAGCTGGCCGCGATCCACAAGGACCGCTGCGAGAACACGCTCCTGCCCGATCCGGCGTACTGCCCCGCCCTGGAGCGCGCCGTGACGAACGCCGCCGACGCCGCCGAGATCGCCGAGGACGTCAACGCGCTCGTCCAGGACAACCACGGCGACCTGGAGCAGCTCGGCACCCACCTCGACACGCTCCAGGAGCAGGCCAAGAGCGTCGCCGCCCGCTCCCCGCACCTCGCCGAGGACCTGGAGTCGGCCGTCGCCGAGGTCAACCGGCTGAACTCCGGCGCCCACAAGGTCGCCACGGGTGCCGACCGGATCCACTCCGGGCTGACCGGCGCCAAGACCGGCTCCACCGATCTCGACTCCGGTGTCGGCCGGCTGGAGACCGGCGCGAACGACCTCGACGGCGGCATGTTCAAGCTCGTCGACGGCTCCAGCGAACTCGCCGGCGGCCTCAACTCCGGCGTCGACAGGATCCCCGACTACGACAAGGACGAGCGCGACCGGCGTACGGACGTCATGGCCGACCCGGTCCAACTCGCCTCCCAGTCGCTGCACAAGGCGCCCAACTACGGCACCGGCTTCGCGCCGTACTTCATCCCGCTCTCCCTCTGGGTCGGCGCGATGGTGGCGTACATGCTGATCCAGCCGCTCAACCGGCGCGCGCTCGCGGCCGGTGCGTCCGCCTGGCGGATCGCGCTCGCCGGCTGGCTGCCGGTGTCCGCCATCGGTCTGCTCCAGGTCGCCGCGCTGATGTCGGTGCTCCACTGGGGCCTCGGCCTGGAGATGGCCCGCGCGGCCGGGACCGTCGGCTTCCTGGCGCTGGTGGTGTGCTGCTTCGCCGCGATCATCCAGTGGCTCAACGCCCGCTTCGGGGCGGCGGGACGGATCCTCGTGCTCGCGGTGCTCATGCTCCAGCTGACCTCGGCGGGCGGCACCTATCCCGTCCAGACCAGTCCGGCGTTCTTCAACGCCGTTCACCCCTTCCTGCCGATGAGCTACGTCGTCGAGGCGCTGCGCCGGCTGATCACGGGCGGCGGCGTCGGCCCGGTCTGGCAGGCGGTCGCGGTGCTGCTGGCCTTCACCGCCGGTGCGCTCGCGCTCACCGCCGTGTCGGCGCGGCGCAAGCAGGTGTGGACGCTCGACCGCCTCCACCCGGAGCTGAGCCTGTGAGCTCCGCCGGGCGCCACCGGACCCGGGACGGGGACCTGTGAGAATCGACGCCATGAACACCAGCAGCACCCGGAGACAGGCGACGCGCGCCAAGCTCTACGAGGCGGCCGTCACCCTCATCGCCGAGCAGGGTTTCTCGGCGACCACCGTGGACGAGATCGCCGAGCGTGCCGGAGTCGCCAAGGGCACGGTCTACTACAACTTCAAGAGCAAGACCGAGCTCTTCGAGGAGCTGCTGCGGTTCGGCGTCGGGCTGCTGACCGACTCGCTGCAGGCCGCCGCCGACGAGACCGAGGAGCGCGGCGGCAGCAAGGTCGAGGCGCTGGACGCGATGATCAGGGCAGGTCTGGTCTTCATCGACCGCTACCCCGCCTTCACGCAGCTGTACGTCGCCGAGCTGTGGCGCACCAACCGGGCGTGGCAGTCCACGCTCATGGTGGTCCGTCAGCAGGCGGTCGCCGTGGTCGAAACGGTCCTGCGGGAGGCCGTCGAACGGGGCGAGCTGAGCGAGGAGATCGACATTCCGCTGACCGCCGCGGCGCTCGTCGGCATGGTGCTGGTCGCGGCGCTCGACTGGCAGGCGTTCCAGCGTGAGCGGTCGATCGACGACGTGCACGCGGCGCTGTCGCGGCTGCTGCACGGACGCGTGAGCGGCCGCTAGGCCCTGTCCACCGCAGGTCCTGTCCACCGCGCGGACAGGCGCGGACGCGTACGAAAAGTGCCGGTCCGGCGAAGCTCGATCCCCCCGAGCTTCGCCGGACCGGCGTTTTCCCCCGTTCCCCGTTCCCCCGTTCCCTGTGTCCCCCGCTCCCCCGTTGCCCTGTACCACCGTTCCCCCGGGCCCGGGCAACCCCCGTTCGGCCGGTGCGCCGCGCCGTTCCGCCGCCCCGTGCCGGCGGTGCCGGCACAGCGCCCCTTCCGTGGTCTCCACTCTTTCGTCCACGCAGGTGGGAGCCCATCCGCGTACCTACTCATCTCCTCAGGTAGGTACGGATACTCAGACGCCCGTGCTCAACCCCACCCGCTGCCGGCGCGGGCTGGTTACGATCGCGTCCGTGTCCGTACTCCCCCTGGTCTTCACGAGCGGCTGGGCCAGCGGCATCAACGCGTACGCGGTGGTCCTGCTCCTCGGCCTCTTCGGCGCGACCGGGCTCAGCGACGAGGTGCCCGAGGGGCTGCAGCGTCCCGACGTCCTGATCGCCGCCGGAGTGCTGTTCCTGTGCGAGGCGGTGGCGGACAAGATCCCGTACGTGGACTCGGCCTGGGACTCGGTCCACACGGTGATCCGCCCGGTGGCGGGCGCGGTGGTGGCGGCGCTGCTGGCCGGGGAGAGCGGTTCGCTGCCGGAGCTCGCGGCGGGCGCGGTCGGCGGGTCCACGGCGCTGATGAGCCATCTGGTGAAGGCCGGCACGCGGATGGCGATCAACACCTCCCCGGAGCCGTTCAGCAATGTCGCGATGAGCACGGCCGAGGATCTCGGCGTCGCCGGGATCCTCACGTTCGCGATGTTCCATCCGCTGGCGGCGGCGGTCATCGCCGCGACGCTGCTCGTCCTCGGGCTCGTGACACTGGTCTTCCTCGCCTCCCGGATCCGGCGCTTCCTGCGGCGCAGGGCGCAGCGCCGGGAGGAGAGACGCGTGGCGGCGGAGCTGCCGGGGCCGCCGCCCCCGTGACCGCTGCCCGCGTGACCGCCGCCCCCGTGACTGTCAGTGGGGGCCGATACAGTCCCTGACATGGCACGGATTGCGGTGATCGGCGCCGGCATGGGCGCCATGGCGGCTGCTGCCCGGCTGGCCGTGGCAGGCCATCGGGTGACGGTGTACGAGCGCTCGGCGACGTTCGGCGGCGCGGTGGGCGGCTTCGAGCGGGACGGGTTCGCGTTCGACACCGGCCCCGGTCTGCTGCATGTGCCGGCCGTCTACCGGGATCTGTTCCTCAAGACCGGCAAGGAGCCGCTGGAGAGCCGGGTCGCGATGGGCCAGGTCGACCCCGCGAGCCGGCATCTCTTCGCGGACGGCACCGACGTGTCGCTGCCGAACGCCTCGCGCGGGGGCGTCGTCGCCGCGCTGGACGCGGCGCTCGGCGCCGGCACAGGCGAGCGCTGGGGCGGCTTCCTGGGGCGGGCCAGGGACGCCTGGGACCGTTCCCGCAGGCCGCTGCTGGAGGAGCCGCTGTGGCCGAACTGGCAGGTGCTCGGCCGCGAGCCGTATCCGGCGCTCCGGCAGCGCCGGATGCTGCGCACGCGCCAGGCGCGCACGCTGGCCGAGGTGGGCGCCTGGGAGCTGGCGGATCCCCGGCTCGCGGCCCTGCTCGACGCGTGCGCGCTGGCGTACGGACTGGATCCGCGGCACGCCCCGGCGAGCGCCGCCCTGCTCCCGTACATGGAGCAGACGTTCGGCAGTTGGTACGTCCGGGGCGGGATGCGGGCGCTCGCCCGGGCGGTGTACGAGCGCTGTCTGGAGCGCAAGGTGGAGTTCGTCTTCGGCGCCGAGGTGGCGGGCGTCGTCGAGAAGGACGGCCGGGCGGCGGGACTGGAGCTCGCCGGCGGCCGGGTGGTGGACGCGGACCGGGTGGTGGCGGGCGCCGGCACATCCGGTCTCGGCGGCCTCCGTCCCTGGCAGGAGGGCGGTGTGCGGCCCGGGGCGCAGGAGGCTCCCGGACGGTTCACGCTTCTGCTGGCGCTGCGCGGCGCCCGTCCCCAGGGCACGGCCCACCGCACCGTGGTGCACTCCCCCGGCACGGCCGCCGAGGCGGCCGCGGTCTTCGGCGGGGCGCTCGCCGAGCACCCGACGGTCACCCTGCTGCGACCGGACGATCCGACGACCCGGCCCGACGACGCCCATGAGGCGGTCACGCTCACCGCTACGGTCGCCCCGTCCGGGGGGCCCTCCGGCCTCGACTGGACGGACGCGGCGCTGCGCGAGCGCTGCGCGGAGACGCTCGTCGCCGCCGCCCGGCCGGTGATCCCGGACATACGTGAGCGGCTGCTGTGGAGCGAGGTCCTCACCCCGGCCGAGACGGGGCGGGTGCATCCGCCGGCGCTCGCCGGGGACGGGGGCCGGTATCTGCGCCCGTCGAACAGCACCCGGCTCCCGGGGCTGTATCTCGTGGGCGGCTGGGCGCATCCGGGCGGCGGGCTGGCCCACGCGGGCATGTCGGGCGCGCTGGTGGCCGGGCTGATCGTGGAGGGCGAGGACTTCCGCGGCTCTCAGTGAGCCCGCGGCAGGCCCCGCGTCGAGCCCCCGTCGCGCCCCCGTCGCGCCCCCGTCGCGAGCCGACGGTAAGGCCCCGCGGTGGGACCGCGCCTCAGTAGCGGTACGGCTGGCCGTTGTAGCCGTTGCCGTACGCGTTGGGGTCGTAGCCGCCGTTCTCGTGGTCGTACGACGCGGGCTGCTGCGGTGGCATGGGCGGCATCGGCGGGGTCTGCTGGTCGCCGTCGCGCTGCTGCGGCACCCACACTCCGCCGGGCGGCGTCTCGTTGTAGCCCTGCTGAGTGGCGTAGGGGTCGCTGTACTGCTGCTGGCCGCCGTAGCTGTCGTAGCCCTCGTAGGAGCCGTAGCCCTGGCTGCCGATGTACGGGTCGGAGTAGGCCGCGTACTGCTGCTGGCCCGTGCCGTAGTCGTACTGGGCGGCGTAGGCGTCCTGCGCCTGGGCCGCGGTCGGCTGCTCGTACGGGGAGGAGTAGCCGTCGTACCCGCCGTACAGGTACTGGTCCTGTGCGGGGGCGCCGTTCGCCGCCGCGGCGTAGGCGGCGTCGTCGTAGATGCCGTACTGGCCGGTGTCGTCGGGCATGGGCACCGGCTCGTAGACCGCCGAGGTTCCGGCCGCCGACGGCCCGGCCCGCCCGGCGCCGTCGTCCTCGCCCTCATGGGGCTCGTAGGCGAGGTCCGACACCTCCAGTGTGGGCTCGCGCATCTCGGCGGGGCCGTCGCCGGACTTGCGGCGGCGGCTGGACCCCGGGCTGCCGCCGAGCGCCCAGCCGGTGGAGAAGCCCCGCCGGAAGGAGAGGGTGACGTACGTCTGCCCGATCGCGAAGCCGGTCGCGCCGATCGCGATCACGACCACGTTCGGCATCAGCACACCGAGGACGACGCCCAGGAATCCGGCGAACGCGAGCAGCCGCCAGCGCAGCCGCGCCTTGTACTGCAGCAGCACTTCCCCGAGCAGCCACAGCGCGACGATGCCGAACGCGATGTAGAGCACCGTCCAGCCCATGTCCCGCCCCTCTCATCGGCCGCCGCCGGGGGTTGTGGCGGGTGTGGCCGGTCAAGTCTGCTCGTGCAGTCCGAGATTCTCGTAGATTTCAAGCGTCGCCGTGGAGTTGTTGAGCGTAATGAAGTGCAACCCGGGGACACCCTCGGACAGCAGCCGTGCGCAGAACTCCGTCGCGAACTCGATGCCCATGGAGCGTACAGCGGCGGGATCGCCGGCGACCGAGCGGATCCGTTCTTCGAGGGCGGCCGGGAAGGACGCGTTGCTCAGCTGACTGAACCGTTCGATCTGCCGGACGCTGGTGACGGGCATGACCTCGGGGATGATCGGCGTCGCACAGCCGACCTCGGCGACCCGGTCGCGCAGCCGCAGATAGTCCTCCGGATCGAAGAACATCTGGGTGATCGCGTAGTCGGCACCGGCGCGGCATTTGTCCACGAAGTACCGGATGTCGTTGTCCCAGTCGGTCGACCGGGGGTGCATCTCGGGGAAGGCGGCGACGCCGACGCAGAAGTCGCCGGACTCCTTGATCAGCCTGACCAGGTCGGCGGCGTAGGTCACGCCGTCGGGGTGCTTGACCCACTCGCCCATCGGGTCGCCGGGCGGGTCACCGCGCAGCGCCAGGATGTTCCTGATCCCGGCGTCGGCGAACTGTCCGATCATGTTGCGCAACTGGGCCACGGAGTGGTCGACGGCGGTGAGGTGCGCCACCGGCGTCAGGGTGGTGTCGGCGGCGATCTGCTGGGTCGCCTTGACGGTGCCCGCGCGGGTGGACCCGCCGGCGCCGTAGGTCACGGAGACGAAGTTCGGACCCACCGCCTCGACGCGGCGCAGCGCGTTCCACAGGTTCCGCTCGCCCTTCTCGGTCTTGGGCGCCCAGAACTCGAAGGAGTACGACGTCTTGCCGGTCGCCAGCAGGTCGCGCACGGTGCGTGCGCGATCTGTCCTGGTGGAAGCTGTGCCGAGGGCCATACTCGCAGGTTAGCCAGGGCACCGGGGGGACCCAACCAACGTCCACGTATCGGACACCGACTGTTCGCTTTTGGCCTATTCCGCGCGGGCCCGTATCCGCTTGCCGAGACCGGCCGCCGCCGCGGCCGGGTCGTCCGCCTCCGTGATCGCCCGGACGACGACGACCCGCCGGGCCCCGGCGTCCAGCACCTGGTCGAGGTTGCCGGCGTCGATGCCGCCGATGGCGAACCAGGGGCGCTCCTGCGGGAGCGAGGCCGCGTACCGCACGAGGTCGAGCCCCGGGGCGTGCCGGCCCGGCTTGGTGGGCGTGGGCCAGCAGGGGCCGGTGCAGTAGTAGTCCACCCCGGGCTCCACGGCGGCCGCGGCCGCCTCGGCCTCGGTGTGCGTGGAGCGGCCGACGAGCACGTCGGAGCCGAGGATCGCCCGTGCGGCCGGGACCGGCAGGTCGCCCTGGCCCAGGTGCAGCACGTCGGCGCCGATGGCGTGGGCGACATCGGCCCGGTCGTTCACGGCGAGCAGCGTGCCGTGGCGGCGGCAGGCGTCGGCGAGGACCGCGAGGTGCTCCAGCTCCTCGGCGGCCTCCATGCCCTTGTCGCGCAGCTGCACGATGTCGACCCCGGAGGAGAGCACGGCGTCCAGGAACTCGGGGAGATCCCCCTGGCGCCTGCGGGCGTCCGTGCACAGATAGAGCCGGGCGTCGGACAGGCGTGCGCGCAGCGTGGACATGAAGTGCTCCCCCGTGTGGGCAGGTCGGGCGGTGCGCGGACCGGCGCCGTCCCGGGCAGGGACCCACAGCCGCTCCGCACACCGCATCCCTGTGGTGTGTCGTGTGGTGACGTCAGACAGCGAGCGCCTGGGCCCGGCGCTTCACCTCCGTACCGCGATTCTCGCCGAGCGCCTCCACGGGGGTGCCCGGCAGGGTCGGGTCCGGCGTGAAGAGCCACTCCAGCATCTCTTCGTCGGTGAAGCCGTCGTCCCTCAGGAGCGTCAGGGTCCCGGAGAGGCCCTTGACCACCTTGCCGCCCTTGATGAAGGCGGCGGGCACCTGAAGCGTCCGGTTCTCACCCCGGCGCACGGCGATCAGCTGGCCCTCCTTGACCAGCTGCCGCACGCGCGTCACCTCGACATCGAGCTTTTCCGCGATGTCCGGCAGGTGGAGCCAGGCGGGGACGAGAGCATCGGTCTTTGCGTCAATCTCGGTCACGGGACAAGCCTGCCATCCCGGACTGACAGTCGGTAGCCGGACCCGGGGCCTGTCGTTCGGATGCCGGGCGGACAGGGGACGGCCAGGGGAAGGACAGGGGGTGGACAGAGGGGGACAGCGGGGTGGACAGGGGGGTGGACAGGGGGGTGGATTCGGGGCGGATCAGGGGTGGATTCGGGGCGGGCGCCGGACGGATCCGCGAGTCCGGCGAGTTCCCGACGACAGTGCCTAGGCAGCGGCCGCCTTCAGGGGGACCGACGGGTCCGCGGCGCGTTCCGGGTCGAGCCGGGCGCCGGCCTCGATGAGCTTGCGCCCCTGGGCCAGGTCCCGGGGCCTGCCGACGGCCAGCAGCGCGACCAGCACCCCGTCGCGCAGCCACAGGACCGACCAGCCGGAGCCGGCCGCCGGGTCGCCGCGCCGCACGAGCGTCCCGGCGCCCTCGTGGTGGCCCGCGTACTGCACGAAGCGGCCGAACTGCTCGGACCAGAAGTACGGCACCGGGTCGTAGACCGCTGGGACGGCGGGCGGCTGTCCGGCCTCGCCCGCGACGACGTCCGCGGCGACGGTGCGCGGGCCCTGGAGCGCGTTGTCCCAGTGGTGCACGAGGAGCCGTTCCCCGTAGCGGCGGGAGGGGAAGGAGGCGCAGTCCCCGACCGCGTACACATCGGGCAGCGAGGTGCGCAGCCGCTCGTCCGCGGTGATGGAGCCGTCGGGGCCGAGGACGATGTCCGAGCCGGCGAGCCAGCCCGTGGCGGGGCGCGCGCCGATGCCGACGACGACGGCCCCGGCGCGCAGCCTGCGCCCGTCCGCCAGGACGACCGTGCCGGGCTCGGCGCCCGCGACGCGGGCGTTGGTGAGGAGCCGGGCGCCGGACTCGGCGTACCAGTCGGCCATCGGCGCGGCGACCTCGGCGGGCAGGGCGCCCGCCAGCGGGCGGTCGGCGGCCTCGACGACGGTGACCTCGCAGCCGGCCTCGCGGGCGGCCGTGGCGAACTCCGCGCCGATCCAGCCGGCGCCCACGACCACGATGTCGTGCTTGTTCTCGAGCACCGGACGCAGCCGCTCCGCGTCGTCGAGCGTGCGCAGCAGATGGACGCCCGGGACGCCCTCGGTGCCGGGGAGCGCGATGGGCTCCGCGCCGGTGGCGATGACGAGGACGTCATACGGAACGGGCCCGTCCGGCGTGTCGAGCTCATGGGCGCCGGGACGCACCCCGCTGACCTCGCGGCCGAGCTGGAGGTCGACCGCCAGCGCCTCGAAGTCGACGTCGAGGGCGGAGCCCTCCGCGGTGCCGAGCAGGACGGCCTTGGAGAGCGGCGGCCGGTCGTACGGCTGGTGCGGCTCGGCGCCGATCAGGGTGACGGTGCCGGTGAAGCCCTGTTCGCGCAGGGCGACGGCGGTCTGTACGCCGGCCATGCCCGCGCCGACGATGACGACCCTGCTGCGGCCGTGGCCGCTCGGCGTTGTCTGCTCGCTCACGCGGCCACCCTAACCACGTGATGATCCGTCAGGAAGGCAGCTGTTCGACCACGCTCGTGCCGCGGCCCGCCTGCGACTCCCATTCCCAGGTCTCCTCCAGCCGCACCCGCCCGTCGGGCAGCTCGGTGACGGTGGAGACGCAGTGGCCGGAAGAAGTCGTTCCGTCCTGCTTCAGCTGGACGTAGCGGAAGTCGGTCCTGTCGCCGTCGCGCGTGCCGACGAGATACCCGCGGACCACGTCGCCGCCCGCGTAGTCGGCCCAGATCCGGCCGCCCTCCTCGTGGTACGCGAACCGGGTGCGCGTACCGACCTGGCCTGGCGCCTGGTCGGCCACCGGGGCGATGGGGGTCCCCCCAGCCGAAGGCGAGGGGGAAAGTCCGTCGGCGAGCGGGCCACAGCGCGGGCTCCCTTACTGCGAGTTGGGGGCGGGGGTTAGGCTGGCCACCGTACTGCTACTCGCGGGAGCCCGGACGCAGCGGGCTGAGAGGGAGGCTGGAGCGGCCTCCGACCGTACGAACCTGATCCGGGTCATGCCGGCGAAGGGAGGGGCTGAGCGCCCATGCATTCACGTACGTCAACGGAGTCACGTGCGCCTTCAGGGCCGTCGTCCTCACGACCGTCCCCACGTTCGTCGTCCTCAGGGCCGTCGCCCTCGGGGCCGTCGTCCTCAGGGCGGTCGTCCTCAGGACCGTCGTCGGACGTCCTCGTCATCGGAGGCGGCATCATCGGCCTCGTCACGGCCTGGCGGGCGGCCCGGCGCGGGCTGAGCGTGGCGCTCGCCGACCCCGCGCCGGGCGGCGGGGCCGCACAGGTGGCGGCGGGCATGCTGGCCGCCGTCACGGAGCTCCACTACGGCGAGGAGACGCTCCTCGCCCTCAATCTCGCCTCCGTGCGCCGCTACCCCGAGTTCGTCGCCGAGCTGGAGGAGGCGAGCGGCCTGGAGACGGGCTACCGCCGCTGCGGCACCCTCGCCGTCGCGCTCGACACGGACGACCGGGCGGCCCTGCGCGAGCTGCACGCGCTCCAGAGCCGCTGCGGGCTGGACTCGGAGTGGCTCACGGGCCGGGAGTGCCGGCGCCTGGAGCCGATGCTCGCGCCCGGTGTGCGGGGCGGGCTGCGGGTGGACGGCGACCACCAGATCGATCCGCGACGGCTGGCGACGGCGCTGGTCGTGGCCTGCGAGCGGGCCGGCGTGGTCTTCCACCGCGACTGGGCGGAGAGGCTGTCGGTGGTACGGGACCGGGCGGCCGGGGCCGTGCTCGCCGGGGGCCGTGAGGTGGCGGCCGAGCAGGTGGTGCTCGCCGGCGGCAGCCTGAGCGGCCGGCTGCACGGTGTACCGGAGCAGGTACTTCCGCCGGTACGCCCGGTGAAGGGGCAGGTGCTGCGGCTGACGGTGCCCGCGCAGTACGCCCCCTTCCTGTCACGGACGGTGCGGGCCGTGGTGCGCGGCAGCCACGTCTATCTCGTGCCGCGCGAGAGCGGGGAGCTGGTCGTGGGCGCGACGAGCGAGGAGCTCGGCTGGGACACGACGGTCACGGCGGGCGGCGTCTACCAGCTGCTGCGTGACGCGCACGAGCTGGTGCCGGGCCTCACCGAGCTGCCGCTGACCGAGACGGGGGCCGGGCTGCGGCCCGCGTCACCGGACAACGCCCCGCTGCTCGGGCCTACGGAGCTGCCCGGACTGCTGCTGGCCACCGGGCACTACCGCAACGGCGTCCTGCTCACCCCGGTGACCGGCGAGGTGATGGCGGACCTCCTGGCCACCGGCGAGGTACCGGACGAGGCCCGCCCCTTCGCCCCCGGCCGCTTCTCCTCCCGCCATTTCTCCGCCGCACGCCAGGAGGTGTCCGCATGACGGTGTCCGTGAACGACGGGGTGACCGTGTCCGTGAACGGAGAGCCGCGTGACGTCGCGGCGGGTACGACGCTGGACGCGCTGGTCGCGACGCTGACCGGGGCCCCGTCCGGGGTGGCGGCCGCGCTGAACGAGACGGTGGTCCCGCGAGGCGAATGGTCCGCGACGCCGCTCCGCGAGGGCGACCGGGTCGAGGTGCTGACCGCGGTGCAGGGAGGATGACCACAGCCATGGCGGATGACCGTTTTGTCCTCGGCGGGGTGGAGTTCTCGTCGCGTCTGATCATGGGGACGGGCGGGGCGCCGAGCCTCGACGTACTGGAGCGCTCGCTGGTGGCGAGCGGCACCGAACTGACGACGGTGGCGATGCGCCGCCTCGACCCGACGGTGCAGGGTTCCGTCCTGTCGGTGCTGAACCGGCTGGGCATCCAGGCCCTGCCGAACACGGCGGGCTGCTTCACGGCCGGCGAGGCCGTGCTGACCGCCCGGCTCGCGCGCGAGGCGCTCGGGACGCACTGGATCAAGCTGGAGGTCGTCGCGGACGAGCGCACGCTACTGCCGGACCCGATCGAGCTGCTCGACGCGGCGGAGGTGCTGGTCGACGACGGCTTCACGGTGCTGCCGTACACGAACGACGACCCCGTGCTGGCGCGGAAGCTGGAGGAGGTGGGATGTGCGGCGATCATGCCGCTGGGCTCGCCGATCGGCTCCGGCCTCGGGATCCGCAACCCGCACAACTTCCAGCTGATCGCCGAGCAGGCGAACGTCCCGGTGATCCTCGACGCGGGGGCCGGAACGGCGTCGGACGCGGCGCTGGCGATGGAGCTGGGGTGCGCGGCCGTGATGCTCGCCTCGGCGGTGACCCGCGCGCAGGAGCCCGTGCTCATGGCCGAGGCGATGCGTCACGCGGTGGAGGCGGGCCGGCTGGCGTACCGGGCGGGCCGCATTCCCCGCCGCCATTTCGCGGAGGCGTCCTCCCCCACCGAGGGCCGCGCGTCCCTGGACCCGGAGCGCCCGGCGTTCTGAGCCGTCCGGACCCGCCCCGGCACGCCCCCGGACCTGTCCCAGAGCCCCCTCCCCGGACCCGTCCCAGAGCCCCCTCCGAGTCACAGGTGCGCTGCAGTACGGCGGCCCGCTTGTCCGGAGGGGGCGGGAAGGCGCGGCGCGGCTCGTAGACTCGCCTGCGTGGATACGACCCTTAAGGACCCCCTCGTCGGGCAGCTGCTCGACGGCCGCTACCGCATCGACGCACGCATTGCCGTCGGCGGAATGGCCACGGTCTACCGGGCCGTGGACACCCGGCTCGACCGGGTCCTCGCCCTCAAGGTGATGCACCCGGCGCTCGCGACGGACGCGTCGTTCGTGGAGCGGTTCATCCGGGAGGCGAGGTCCGTCGCGCGGCTTTCGCACCCCAATGTGGTGGGGGTCTACGACCAGGGCGCCCAGGGCCCTTACGTGTACCTGGCGATGGAGTACGTCGCCGGCTGCACCCTCCGCGACGTGCTGCGCGAGCGCGGCGCGCTCCAGCCCCGGGCCGCGCTCGACATCCTGGAGCCGGTGCTCGCCGCGCTCGGTGCGGCCCACCGGGCCGGCTTCGTGCACCGGGACATGAAGCCGGAGAATGTGCTGATCGGGGACGACGGCCGGGTGAAGGTCGCCGACTTCGGGCTGGTGCGGGCCGTGGGATCCGTCACCAGCACCACGGGCTCGGTCCTCGGCACCGTGTCGTACCTCGCACCCGAGCAGATCGAGTCCGGCACCGCCGACACCCGCGCCGACGTCTACGCCTGCGGGGTCGTCCTGTACGAGATGCTGACCGGTGCCAAGCCGCACACGGGCGGCACCCCCGCGCAGGTGCTCTACCAGCACCTGCACGAGGACGTGCCGGCGCCGTCCGGTGCCGTTCCCGGCCTCGCGGCGGAGCTGGACGAGCTGGTCGCGGGTGCTACGGCACGCGCCCCCGAGCTCCGCCCCGACGACGCCGTCGCGCTGCTCGCGCAGGTCCGAGCGGCCCGCGCGGCCCTCGGCGACGAGCAGCTCGACGCCGTACCGCCGCAGGCGAGGACCGCGGACCGGCGCGACGGGGCGGAGGACCGCACGAGCGTGCTGCCCCGGACGCTGCCCTCCCCGCAGGAGGAGGCCGTCCACCGGACCAGCCGGCTGGAGATGCCGCCGGCCGGTGCGCACCGGCCGCGCGCGCCGCGCCCGCGCGGGCCCCGGCGCGGCGTGATCGCCGCGGTCGTCGCCGCACTGGTGCTGCTCACCACCGGCGCCGGTGTCTGGTACATCAACTCGGGACAGTTCACCCGTGTCCCCGCCGTCCTCGGCCAGACCGAGGCCGTGGCCACGAAGCGCCTCACCGACGCCGGGCTGGAGGTCGAGCAGACCACCAAGGGCTTCAGCGACGTCTACGACCGCGGCACGGTCATGGACGTCGACCCCGACCCGGGGAAGCGCATCAGGGACAACGGCTCGGTGACGCTCGTGATCTCCCGCGGCCCCGAGATCGTCAGGGTCCCGAAGCTCGCGGGCCTGTCGCTCACCGAGGCGAGGGCCGCTCTGCGCAACGCGGGCCTGGCACCGGGTGTGATCACCAAGGAGTTCAGCGAGGACGTCCCGCGGGGCACGGTCACGGGTTCGGACCCGGCCGCCGGGACCGACCGCCGCGCGGACTCCGCGGTCGCGCTCGTCGTCAGCAAGGGCGCCCCCGTCGACGTACCCGATGTGAGCGGTGAGTCCGTCGAGGACGCCACGAGCACCCTGGAGGAGGCCGGGCTGAAGGTCGCCGTCACCCCCGGCCGTGTCCACTCCCCGCAGGCGGCGGGCACCGTCGCCACGCAGTCCCCTGCCGAGGGCGGGCAGGCGGCCGAGGGCGACACGGTCACGCTCACCCTCTCCAAGGGCCCGCGCATGATCGACGTACCGGACGTCACCGGCCGGCCGGTGGCGGAGGCGCGCCAGGAGCTGGAGAAGGCGGGCTTCGAGGTCAAGGTCGAGCGCGCCTTCCCGTTCCTCGGCAACACGGTCGAGAGCCAGTCCGTCGAGGGCGGCGAGCAGGCCCCCGAGGGCAGCACGATCACCGTCAAGACCAAGGGGATCTAGGTGCCCGCGATGCGCAGCCCCGTCGGCGCCCACGTTCCCGTGGCCGGCGGCCTCGCCAGGACCGGTCTGCCGTACGCCCGCGCGGTCGGCGCCGAGACCGTCCAGGTCTTCGTCGCCAATCCGCGCGGCTGGGCGACGCCCGCCGGGAACCCGGCCCAGGACGAGCTGTTCCGGGAGGCGTGCGCGGCCGAGGGGATGCCGGTGTACGTCCACGCCCCGTACCTGATCAACTTCGGCTCGCACACCCCGGCGACCGCCGAGCGGTCCGTGGAGTCGATGCGGCATTCGCTGCGGCGGGGCCGGGAGATCGGCGCGCTGGGCGTGGTGGTGCACACGGGGTCGGCGACGGGCGGCCGCTCGCGCGCGGTGGCGCTCGCACAGGTGCGGGAGCTGGTGCTGCCGCTGCTGGACGAGCTGACCCATGACGACGACCCGTACCTGCTGCTGGAGTCGACGGCCGGGCAGGGGTTCTCGCTCTGCTCGCGCGCCGAGGACCTGGGGCCCTACTTCGAGGTCCTGGACGCCCACCCCCGGCTGGGGGTCTGCCTGGACACCTGCCACATCTTCGCGGCCGGGCACGACCTGGCTGCGGACGGCGGTGTGAAGGAGACCCTCGATCTGCTGGTGGAGACCGTCGGCGAAGGCCGGCTGAAGCTGATCCACGCGAACGACTCCCACGATGTGGCCGGCGCGCACAAGGACCGTCACGCGAACATCGGGGCAGGTCACATAGGTGCGGAGCCGTTCCGGGAGCTGATGGCCCATCCGGCGGCCGCGGGCGTGCCGCTGATCATCGAGACTCCGGGCGGCAAGGACGGGGACGTGGCGGACATCGCGCTGCTCAAGACGCTCCGCGAGGGATAGGAACACCG
The DNA here is from genome assembly GCF_024584805.1 of Streptomyces sp. FIT100. Classification (NCBI taxonomy): domain Bacteria; kingdom Bacillati; phylum Actinomycetota; class Actinomycetes; order Kitasatosporales; family Streptomycetaceae; genus Streptomyces; species Streptomyces sp. FIT100. Next base: position 1,928,510 of record NZ_CP075715.1, read on the forward strand.
GACGCGCACATCCGGGAATACCCCAGGGGGGTATCTGGTTCCCCTGGAGTCAGGTACCGCAACCCGACCAAGGGGCCTCCCATGCAGCACGAGACACACGCGCACCACACCGAACGCGTCGGCCACGTCGGCCACGCAGGTCACGCAGGTCACGCAGGCGGAGCGGCTTGGTCCACTGCCGCGAGGGCCACCCTCCACTGCCTCACCGGCTGTGCCATCGGCGAGGTCCTCGGCATGGTCATCGGGACCGCCCTCGGCTGGGGCAACACCCCGACCATGATCCTCGCCATCGCCCTGGCGTTCCTCTTCGGCTACTCGCTGACGATCTCGCCCGTGCTGCGCGCCGGGCTGCCCCTGAAGGCGGCCGTCGGCGTCGCCCTCGCCGCCGACACCGTCTCCATCGTGGTGATGGAGACCGTCGACAACGGCGTACTGCTGCTGGTGCCCGGCGCGATGGACGCCCATCTCACCGACGCCCTGTTCTGGGGCGCCCTGGCCGCCGCGTTCCTCATCGCGTTCCTGGTCACCACACCGGTCAACAAGTGGCTGATCGGCCGAGGCAAGGGCCATGCGGTGGTCCACCGGTACCACTGACGGGGACGACCGACGGAGCCCCGGGCCCTAGAACTCGGGGCCGTCCCCCGGCCCCTCCTGGTAGGAATAGCGCTGCTCCCGCCAGGGGTCGCCGAGGTTGTGGTACCCCCGCTCCTCCCAGAAGCCCCGGCGGTCGGCGGTCATGTACTCCACGCCCCGCACCCACTTCGGCCCCTTCCAGGCGTACAGGTGCGGTACGACGAGCCGCAGCGGGAAGCCGTGCTCGGCGGTGAGGAGCTCACCGTCCTTGTGGGTGGCGAAGATCGTGCGCTCGGAGAGGAAGTCGGCAAGCCGCAGATTGGCACTGAAGCCGTACTCGGCCCAGACCATGACATGGGTGGCGGACGGCGCCGGCGGGGCGAGCTCGACCACTGTCCGGGCCGGCACCCCGCCCCATTCGGCCCCCAGCATGCTGAATTTCGTCACGCAGTGCAGGTCGGCGACGACCGTGGCGAACGGCAGGGCCGAGAACTCCTCGTGGTTCCAGCAGCGCTTGTCCCCGTCGGCGGTCGCACCGAAGACCCGGAACTCCCAGCGGTCAGGCTTGAACTTGGGGACGGGCCCGTAGTGGGTGACGGGCCAGCCTCGCTGCAGCCGCTGCCCCGGAGGAAGCCCGGACTGCTCTGACTCGCGACATTCCCGGCTCTCCGGCTGACCCATGCCTTCCATGGTGACAGACCAGGAGGGGTGGTCATGACCAGGTCTGGGCCGATTCGGGCAACTCCTACTAAGGAGGCACTTACTGGACGGCCTTCGATCACGGTGCGAGGATGCGCGCACCTGCCCGAGTCACACGCGCGGAAGGAGCCTCTGCGATGCAGGGCGACCCCGAGGTCATCGAGTTCCTCAATGAGCAGCTGACTGCCGAATTGACCGCGATCAACCAGTACTTCCTGCACGCGAAGATGCAGGAGAACTACGGCTGGACGAAGCTCGCCAAGTACACCCGGGCGGAGTCCTTCGACGAGATGCGGCATGCGGAGGTCCTGACCGACCGGATCATCTTCCTGGAGGGCCTGCCGAACTACCAGCGGCTCTTCCACGTCCGGATCGGGCAGACGGTCACGGAGATGTTCCAGGCCGACCGGCAGGTCGAGGTCGAGGCGATCGACCGCCTGAAGCGCGGCATCGAGGTCATGCGGAACAAGGGCGACATCACGTCCGCGAACATCTTCGAGTCGATCCTGGCGGACGAGGAGCATCACATCGACTATCTCGACACCCAGCTGGAGCTGGTCGAGAAGCTCGGTGAAGCGCTCTACATCGCCCAGCTGATCGAGCAGCCGGAAAGCAGCTGACGCGACAGCCGACGCGGCGGCCGAGGCGGAACGGCGCTTCGGGTGCGGCGCTCCGGGTGCGGTCCTAGGCGGCTTCCCCGAGCGCGGCGACCTGACGCTCGGCAACCTGACGCTCGGCGACCTGACGCTCGGCGACCTGACGCCCGGCATCCGCCTCGCTCTCGGCCTCCGCCGCGAGCGCGGGCATACCCTGCTCCAGCAGCTCACGGCGCGGGCAGCTGCCCCTGCCGAGAATCCCCTGGATGCGGCGGACGCACGAACCGCAGTCGGTGCCGGCCTTGGACACCGAGGCGATCTGGCGGGGAGTGCAGGCACCCGCCTCCGCGTGCTCCTTGACCTGCTTCTCCGTGATGCCGAAGCACGAGCAGACGTACACGCGGTTCACCTCCCGGCGGGATCGATCGATTGTGCCCGTCCCGTTTGATCGGTGAGGCAAACCTAACCTTACCCGCCGCCCGGGTGACCCGAAACCCCCGATACGACGGTGGGGCGCGGATCACATCGATCCGCGCCCCACCCTCACAGCGACGTCGTCACTGGTCGCGGTACATCTCCGCCACCAGGAACGCCAGGTCCAGCGACTGGCTCCGGTTCAGCCGGGGGTCGCAGGCCGTCTCGTACCGCTGGTGCAGATCGTCGACGAAGATCTCGTCGCCGCCGCCCACGCACTCGGTGACATCGTCACCGGTGAGCTCGACATGGATGCCGCCCGGGTGGGTGCCCAGCGCCTTGTGGACCTCGAAGAAGCCCTTGACCTCGTCGAGCACGTCGTCGAAGCGGCGCGTCTTGTGTCCGGAGGCCGCCTCGAAGGTGTTGCCGTGCATCGGGTCGGTCACCCAGGCCACCGTGGCACCGGACGCCGTGACCTTCTCGACCAGCTCCGGAAGCCGGTCGCGGACCTTGTCGGCGCCCATGCGGACGACGAAGGTCAGCCGGCCGGGCTCGCGGTCCGGGTCGAGCCGCTCGATGTACTCGAGCGCCTCCTCCGCGCTGGTCGTCGGGCCGAGCTTGATCCCGATCGGGTTGCGGATCTTCGAGGCGAACTCGATGTGGGCGTGGTCCAGCTGACGGGTGCGCTCGCCGATCCACACCATGTGCGCCGACACGTCGTACAGCCGGCCGGTACGCGAGTCCACGCGGGTCAGCGCCGACTCGTAGTCGAGCAGCAGCGCCTCGTGCGAGGAGTAGAACTCGACGGTCTTGAACTCCTCCGGGTCGGCCCCGCAGGCGTGCATGAAGTTCAGCGCGTTGTCGATCTCGCGCGCGAGCTGCTCGTACCGCTGCCCGGACGGGGACGACCTCACGAAGTCCTGGTTCCAGGCGTGCACCTGGCGCAGGTCGGCGTAGCCGCCGGTGGTGAAGGCGCGCACCAGGTTCAGCGTCGAGGCGGATGCGTGGTACATCCGCTTCAGCCGCTCGGGGTCCGGGACCCGGGCCTCCTCGGTGAACTCGAAGCCGTTCACCGAGTCGCCGCGGTACGTCGGCAGGGTCACGCCGTCGCGGGTCTCGGTCGGCTTGGAGCGCGGCTTGGAGTACTGGCCGGCGATCCGGCCGACCTTCACGACCGGCACGGACGCCGCGTACGTGAGCACCGCGCCCATCTGGAGCAGGGTCTTGAGCTTGTTCCTGATGTGATCCGCCGACACGGCGTCGAAGGCCTCGGCGCAGTCGCCGCCCTGGAGAAGGAACGCCTCTCCCTTGGCGACGGAGGCCATCCGGGCGCGCAGCTGGTCGCACTCGCCCGCGAAGACGAGCGGCGGATACGACTCGAGGTCCGCGATCACATCGCGCAGAGCCTCGGCATCGGGGTACTCGGGCTGCTGCGCCGCGGGCAGGTTTCGCCAGGTGTTGCCACCGGTAGCGGTGGTCTTAGCGTTCACGGTCACGACCACCACATTACGGGGTCCGCCGGGTGTCTCCGCCCGCTGCCCAGTCCATGAGACGCCGCACGGACACCGTCTCGGTCCATCCGCGGATGCGTTAGGGTCGGTGCCATGTTCGCGCAGACGACCCAGAACTGGTGGTGGACCGCTCATCCGGCGGCCCACTGACCGATCAACGCGCGCACACTGATCGCAAGGCCGCCCGAGGGGCGGCCTTTTTCGTACCCGTGGCCGTTCCTCTCCCCCGATTCCCGGCTGGAAGGAACCCCACTGATGGACATCATCAGCAGACTGCTCGGTGCCGGTGCCGACGCCGACACCCGGCCCTTCGCCCTGCTGCGCAGGCGCACCCCGGGCCGCGACCACGACACCGTCGAGGTCCTGGTCGGCAGCGTCCACGAGGCGGAGCGGCTCGCGGACATCCCGGTCGCCGAAGGCAGGCCGTCGCTCGCGCTCGTGCCGTTCCGGCAGATCAGGGAGCGCGGCTTCGACGTACACGACGACGGCACGCCGCTGTCGGTCCTGGTCGCCGACGAGTCGTACGAGCTTTCGGTGGCCGAGGCGCTGGACCGCCTTCCCGCCCATGAGGTGCGCGTCGAGGGCGGCGGCTTCGACGTCGGGGACGAGGAGTACGCGCAGATCGTCCGGCGGGTCGTCGAGGACGAGATCGGCCGGGGAGAGGGGGCGAACTTCGTCATCCGGCGGACCTTCACCGGCACGGTGCCCGGCTTCGGCCGGGCCGACGCGCTCGCACTCTTCCGGCGGCTGCTCGCCGCCGAGCGCGGCGCGTACTGGACGTTCGTCGTGCACACCGGGGACCGGAAAGAGCCCGAAGGGCCTTCGGCGGAAGGGCGGCGGCGGGAGCCGGGCGGGCGCACGCTCGTCGGGGCGAGCCCGGAGGTGCATGTGCGGATGTCGGGCGGCACGGTGGTGATGAACCCCATCAGCGGCACGTACCGCTATCCGCCGGGCGGTCCCTCACCCGAGGGTCTGCTGGACTTCCTCGCCGACCGCAAGGAGACCGACGAGCTCTCCATGGTCGTCGACGAGGAGCTGAAGATGATGTGCACGGTCGGCGACATGGGCGGGGTGGTGGTCGGGCCTCGGCTCAAGGAGATGGCGCACCTGGCGCACACCGAGTACGAGCTGCGCGGGCGCTCCTCGCTCGATGTGCGCGAGGTGCTGCGCGAGACCATGTTCGCGGCGACCGTCACCGGATCTCCGGTGCAGAACGCCTGCCGGGTCATCGAGCGGTACGAGCCCCTCGGGCGGGACGGTGCGGGCCGCGGCTACTACGCCGGCGCGCTGGCCCTGCTCGGGCACGACGCCGGCGGTGCGCAGACGCTGGACTCGCCGATCCTGATCCGTACGGCCGACATCTCGGCCACGGGCGAGGTGCGTGTCCCAGTCGGCGCCACGCTGGTCCGGCACTCGGACCCGCTCTCCGAGGTCGCCGAGACGCACGCCAAGGCGGCTGGTGTGCTGGCCGCGCTGGGGGTGCGTCCCGGGCGGCCGGACGAGGACTCCGTACCGGCGCCGCTGGCCGACGACCCGCGGGTGCGGGCGGCACTGGACGCGCGCCGGGCGGCTCTGGCGCCGTTCTGGCTGAGGATGCAGTCCCGGCCGCAGGAGATCACGGGGCACGCGCTGGTGGTGGACGGCGAGGACACGTTCACGGCGATGCTCGCGCACCTGCTGCGAGGCGCGGGCCTGGAGGTGACCGTGCGCCGCTACGACGAGCCCGGCCTGCGGGAGACGGCGCTCGCGCACGAGGGGCCGGTGGTGCTCGGCCCCGGACCGGGCGACCCCTCGGACCCCGCCGACCCGAAGATGCGCCTGCTGCGCTCGCTGGCGGCGGAGCTGCTGGGCGCGCACCGGGGCGGGCTGCTGGGGGTGTGCCTGGGCCATGAGCTGATCGCGGCGGAGCTGGGGCTGCCGATCGCCCGCAAGGAGACGCCGTTCCAGGGCGCGCAGGTGCGGGTCGACCTCTTCGGGCGGGAGGAGACGGTCGGGTTCTACAACAGCTTCACGGCGGTGTGCGACGAGGAGACGGCGGCGGCACTGGGGGCACGGGGCGTGGAGGTCGCGCGGGACATGGAGGTCGCGCGGGACGCGTCGACGCGTGAGGTCCATGCGGTGCGGGGGCCGGGCTTCGCGGGGATCCAGTTCCACCCGGAGTCGGTGCTGACGCTGCGGGGGCCGGAGATCGTGCGGGCGCTGCTGGCGGGGGTGGTGCGCCAGCCGGCGGCGTGACCGGCGGCGCCGGACGGGCTCATGAGGGGCCCGTCCGGCGACGGGAGACGGCCGGCGTCAGCCGAAGAAGACGCCGACCTCCTCGTACAGCGACGGATCCACCGTCTTGAGCTTCGACGTCGCGTCGGCGATCGGCACCCGCACGATGTCGGTGCCGCGGAGCGCGACCATCTTCCCGTAGTCGCGGTCGCGCACCGCGTCGATCGCGTGGAGGCCGAAGCGGGTGGCGAGCCAGCGGTCGAAGGCGCTGGGGGTGCCGCCGCGCTGGACGTGGCCCAGGACCGTCGTCCTGGCCTCCTTGCCCGTGCGCCTCTCGATCTCCTTGGCCAGCCACTCCCCGACGCCCGAGAGCCGGACGTGCCCGAAGGAGTCGAGGCTGCCGTCCTTGAGGACCATGTCGCCGTCCTTGGGCATGGCCCCCTCCGCGACCACGACGATCGGCGCGTACGAGGCGCGGAAGCGCGAGGTGACCCAGGCGCACACCTGGTCGACGTCGAAGCGCTGCTCCGGGATGAGGATGACGTTCGCCCCGCCGGCCAGCCCCGAGTGGAGGGCGATCCAGCCGGCGTGACGGCCCATCACCTCGACGACGAGAACCCGCATGTGCGACTCGGCGGTGGTGTGCAGCCGGTCGATGGCCTCGGTCGCGATGCCGACGGCGGTGTCGAAGCCGAAGGTGTAGTCCGTGGCGGAGAGGTCGTTGTCGATGGTCTTGGGCACGCCCACGCAGTTGACGCCGTACTCGCCGGCGAGCCGGGCCGCGACACCGAGGGTGTCCTCGCCGCCGATCGCGATGAGCGCCTCCACTTCGAGCTTGGCGAGGTTCTCCTTGATGCGGCGGATGCCGTTCTCCTGCTTGAGGGGGTTGGTGCGCGAGGAGCCGAGGATCGTGCCGCCGCGCGGGAGGATGCCGCGCACCGCGGGGATGTCCAGGCGCACGGTGTCGCCCTCCAACGGCCCGCGCCAGCCGTCCCGGAAGCCGGTGAACTCGTAGCCGTACTCCTGGACACCCTTGCGGACGATGCCGCGGATGACCGCATTCAGGCCGGGGCAGTCGCCGCCCCCGGTCAGTACTCCGACCCGCATGGAAGTTCCCTTCGCCGTCGGTGGTGACATATGGGAGCCACGCTAGTAGTGACCCACGTCACTCCGGGACGGTACGAAAGGTGAATTCCGGTACGGCGACCGTCTGTTGTAGCCCGGTGATTCACTCCAACGAGTGGTCAGGCGTCGTCAAGGCCGCGTTCTATCGCGTACCGGACGAGCTCCACGCGGTTGTGCAGCTGGAGTTTGCCCAGCGTGTTCTGCACATGGTTCTGCACGGTGCGGTGGGAGATGACGAGACGCTCCGCGATCTGCTTGTACGAGAGCCCCTTGGCGACCAGCCGCAGCACCTCCGTCTCGCGCTCGGTCAGTTGCGGCACCTTCGGCTCGTCGGGCCCGGCCGCGGGCGCGGGGTCGGCGGCCAGCCTGCGGTACTCGCCGAGGACCAGTCCGGCCAGTCCCGGCGTGAACACCGGGTCTCCGGCGGCGGTCCGCCGCACCGCGTCGATCAGCTCCTCCGTGCTGGCCGACTTGAGCAGATAGCCCGTCGCACCCGACTTCACCGCCTCCAGGACGTCGGCGTGCTCACCGCTCGCGGAGAGGACGAGCACGCGCAGCGCGGGGTTCGCCCCCACGAGCTCCTTGCAGACCTGGACACCGGGCTTGGCCGGCAGGTTGAGGTCGAGGACGAGCACATCGGGGCCCGCGGCCGGGGCGCGGCGCACCGCCTGCTCCCCGTCACCGGCCGTGGCGACCACGTCGAAGCCGGACTCGGCCAGATCGCGGGCGACGGCGTCCCGCCACATCGGGTGGTCGTCGACCACCATCACCTTGATCGGCTGCTCGCTCATCTATCTGCCCGCCTTCCCCCGGGTCCCCCGCGGGACCTTCAGTTCCACTTCCGTGCCCTGGCCCGGCACCGAGATCAGCTCGGCCGTGCCTCCGATGTCCCGCAGCCTGCCGCGGATGGAGAGGGCGACACCCAGCCGCCCCTCCCCCTCGGCCTGGGCGAGCCGCCCCTCCGGGATCCCCGGACCGTCGTCCCGCACCGTCACGATCACCTCGTGCGGCCAGTCCTCGACCAGGATCCACGCCTGAGCGCCGTCACCGGCATGCCTGCGGACATTGTCCAGGGCGGCACCGACAGCCGCCGCGAGCTCCTTCGCCGCATGGGGCGCGAGGGGCACCGGGGCGCCCGGCTCGGACAGCGTGACCCTGGATCCGGCGTACGCCGCGAGGAGGGAGCGCAGATCGCACGGGCCGCCGTCGCCCGGCTCCCCGGCCACCTCGGGTGAGTCGGGCACCTCGACGACGCGGACGACCGCGCCCTGCGTCTCGTCCTCGGAGACGCGCGAGGCGGGCACCAGTCCTCCGGCGACCAGGGTGCGCAGGGCCACCTCCTGCTCGCCCGCCATCCTGCCCAGCTCGGCCGCCTCCCCGCCGAGCGCGGTGCCGCGCCGCTGCACCATCGCCAGCACCTGGAGCACGCTGTCGTGGATGTCGCGGGCGAGCCGCTCCCGTTCGCGGGTGGCCGCCTCGATCTCCAGGGCGCGGGCCAGGGTGCGTTCGGAGGCGCGGGCGACCTCGACCACGTAGCCGATGGCGATGGAGGCGACCCAGACCAGCAGCACGTTGTGGAAGGTGTCCCGGCTCGGCTCGCCGCGCTCGATGATGTTGGCGACGGCGACGAGGGAGGAGGCGAAGCCGGCCCAGCGCCAGCCGCCCTTGATCGCGTACGCGAGGACCGAGCCCGCGGTCCATATCGACGGCAGCGTCGGGCCGTCGATCTGCTGGGCGTGGGCGTCGGCGAGCGGTGTGAGCAGGATGCCGGTGAGGGCGACGGTGAGGTCGGCGACGAGGAAGCGCTTGGTGCAGGCCGCCGCGTTCGCCACCCTGGGAAGCGTGGCGAACGTCCATACGGCCAGGAAGAGCAGAAAGCCGACGGCCACCCAGGGGCGCTCGAACTTGTCGCGGGCGAAGACGAAGAGGAGGACCGCGTAGCCCATCGTCAGTACCCGGTACGCGGTCAGCGCGCGCCACAGCGGCTGCTCGACCGACATGCGTACGACACGCTCGCGCCTGGCCATGATCCCCCGATCCCCCTTTTTTTGCGGCTCTGTTCGCCTCCGGGACGCCTGAGTCGCTGCCGACGCCGCGCCCCTTCGGCTCACTCGCCGGGTCCGCCGGCCTCCTTCGCGGCCTTGGCCGCCTTCTCCGCGTCCGCGATCTGGCGCTTCGCGGCGGTCGCGTAGATGTCCACGTACTCCTGCCCCGACAGCTTCATGATCTCGTACATGACCTCGTCGGTCACCGAGCGCAGGATGAAGCGGTCGTGCTCCATTCCGTGGTAGCGGCTGAAGTCGAGCGGCTTGCCGATCTTGATCCCCGGGCGCATCAGCTTGGGGACGACCTTGCCGGGCGGCTGGATCTTCTCGGTGTCGATCATCGCGACCGGGATGACGGGCGCGCCCGTCGCCAGCGCCACCCGCGCGAGGCCGCCGGGCTTGCCCCGGTAGAGCCGGCCGTCGGGCGAGCGGGTGCCCTCGGGGTAGATGCCGAACAGCTCGCCGCGCCTGATGACCTCGATACCGCTCCTGACGGCCGCCTCGCCGGCGCCGCGCGCCCCGGAGCGGTCCACCGGCAGCTGGCCGACGCCCTTGAAGAAGGCGGCCGTGAGCTTGCCCTTGACCCCGGGGGACGTGAAGTACTCGGCCTTCGCGATGAAGGTGACCTTGCGGTCCAGGACGGCGGGCAGGAAGAAGGAGTCGGAGAACGAGAGATGGTTGCTCGCGAGGATCGCCGGCCCCTCGGCGGGGATGTTCTCGAGGCCCTCCACCCAGGGCCTGAAGGCGAGTTTCAGCGACCCTCCGATCGAGAACTTCATTGCGCCGTAGATCAACTCGAGTGCCTTCCCTGGTGTCCGTCGGAAAGACCTTAACCCGTGGCGGGCCTGGGCTCCCGCCCCCGGGCCGCCACGGCCCTGGTCGGTGTCAGTCCCGTCGCGTACGGTGAAGGCACCTTCCGATCCTTTCGATCCTCATGAACAGGAGACCCCGGTGCCGGTCCTTCCTGGAGCCGAGCCGTACCGCCACGAGGGCGGCGAGGTCGGCGTGCTTCTCTGTCACGGATTCACCGGCTCCCCCCAGTCGCTGCGCCCGTGGGCGGAGTACCTGGCGGAGCGCGGGCTGACCGTGTCGCTCCCGCTGCTGCCCGGGCACGGCACCCGCTGGCAGGACATGGCGATCACCGGCTGGCAGGACTGGTACGCGGAGGTGGACCGGGAGCTGCGGACGCTCACGGAGCGGTGCAGCCAGGTCTTCGTCTTCGGGCTCTCCATGGGTGGTGCGCTGACCCTGCGGCTCGCGGCCAAGCACGGCGACGCGATCAGCGGCATCGTGCTGGTCAACCCGGCGAACAAGGTGCACGGCCTCGCGGCGCACGCCCTTCCGGTGGCCCGGCACTTCGTGCGTACGACGAAGGGGCTGGCGAACGACATCGCCAAGGAGGGCGAGGACGAGGTCGGCTACGACCGGGTGCCGCTGCACGCCGCGCACTCGCTGCGGAATTTCCTCCGGCTGGTCGACGGTGAGCTGCCGCAGGTCACCCAGCCGATCGTGCTGCTGCACAGCCCGCAGGACCATGTGGTCCCGCCGGCGGACTCGGCCCGGATCCTCGGCCGGGTCTCGTCGTCGGACGTCCAGGAGATCCTGCTGGAACAGAGCTACCACGTGGCGACGTTGGACCACGATGCGGAGCGGATTTTCGACGAGAGTCACGCGTTCATCGGCCGCCTCGCTCCGAGCGTCGGGATGAAGGGAAGCACGACCGGTGGCTGAGCAGCACGACGCGGACCGGGACGACCGGGACCGGGATCCGCAGCCGATCGACGAGGAAGCCGCCTGGGCGGCCATCGTCGCGGGGTACGGCGAGGAGCCGGCCGACCCTCCGGGTGCGAAGCCGTTCAAGTCGGTGGAGGACCTGGCCGGTCTGAGCAGGCAGGTGAAGAACGACTCCCCGCCGAAGGCCGGCGACGCCCCTGACGAGGACGGCGACAGGGCGGACGGGGACACGGACGGGGACCAGGACGGTGCCGGCCGCCCCGGCCCGGAGCGGCCGCTGGGCAGCTCGGTGGTCTTCGCCCCCGGCGTCGGCGTCGGCGTGGGCGGCGGCGGCCCTCGGGACTACGAGGTCGCGGAGGCGGGCGAGGACGACCTCGACGAGACCGACGAGGGCCACTTCGTGCCGCCCGAGCCGCCGCCGCTGCCGGAGGCCGACACGACCGCGAAGTTCGCCTGGCTCGCGGTCATCGGCGGCCCGGTGCTGCTGCTGCTCGCGGTGCTGCTCCAGTGGGACATGACGTGGTGGCTCACCACGCTCGGCGTCGGCGGCTTCCTCGGCGGCTTCGCCACTCTGGTGGCGCGGATGTCGCACGGGGACGACGAGGACGACGACGATCCGGGCCGGGGCGCTGTCGTCTGAGACCCCGGGTGCCCTGCCCGGGCTCAGCTCGCGGGGACTCTGAGGGCGGCCAGGACCGGGAGATGGTCCGTGGCCGCCCTCAGGTCCCCGTCCCTGACACCCGTGAGGCCGATCGGCACCCCGCAGCCGAGGACTTCGACGCCCTTGGTCGCGAAGACCGCGTCGATCCGCTGATGGGGGTCGGCGGGGGTGGAGGTGTACTCACCGCCCCAGGGGCGCACGGCCCAGCAGTCCTGCAGCTCGGCGGCGAGGCGCCGGAAGCCGCGGCCGTCGGGCCGGTCGTTGATGTCGCCCGCGGCGATCGCGTGCGGCACGTCCATCGCGGCGAGCCTGTCGAGCACCATGCCCGCCTGGGCGTACCGCTCGTCGCTCTGGAGGCTCAGATGACAGCTGAGCAGGCCGAGCCGGGCGCCTCCGATGCGTACGACGGCGGTCGCGAAGCCGCGGCGGTGCAGGCCGGGGGTGAGCGGAAGCAGCACGTCCTCCGTACGTTCCACGGTCGTGCGCAGTGAGCTGAGCAGCAGCGGCCCCGCGGCGGTGGCGCCGCCGCTCAGCACGACGAGCTCGCTCTTGGCTGCGAGGCGGGCGGCGTGCTTGCGCCAGCGGAAGAAGCGGGGCGCTTCCTGGACGAAGACGAGGTCGGGGCGGCAGGCGCGGATCACACGGGCGAGGGCGTCCTCGTCGTCGCGCATCGAGCGGATGTTGTAGCTGAGCACGCGGATGACGGCGGAACCGTCGGGTGCGGTGCGGGAGTTGGGCAGCGGTGGCGTCGCCATGCGCTTCAAGATAACCGGCCGGGGCCTGTCGCCCCGCGTCAATCGCCGGGCGGGCTCCCTCGGAGCCGCCCGGCGATCGGGGACGGGGGCACCGGCCCCCGGGAGGCCGGTGCAGGTGACCGGCCCCGGGAGGCCGGTGCAGGCGGGTGCGGTGGGGCGTCAGCCCTGCCGGGCCAGGTCGGCCGCGCCGACGAGCCCCGCCTTGCCGCCCAGCTGTGCGGCGAGGACCTGGGCGTGGGGGCGCCACTGGGCACCGATCAGCCAGCGGCGGAAGGACTTGCGGATCGGGTCGAGGACGAGCTCGCCCTCGTCCGAGACACCACCGCCGACGATGAACGCGGACGGGTCGAAGAGGGAGGCGAGGTCGGCGAGGCCGGCGCCGGCCCAGCGGGCCAGTTCGCGGAAGGAGTCGACGGCGACCTTGTCGCCCTCGCGGGCCGCGGCGCTGATGTGCTTGCCCTCGATCCCTTCGGGGGTGCCGTCGCCGAGGGCGAGCAGGATCTCCGCGTTCTCGGGGGTGGCCATCGCACGCTGGCGTGCGTACCGGACGAGGGCGCGGCCCGAGGCGTACTGCTCCCAGCAGCCCTGGCTGCCGCAGCCGCAGAGCAGTCCGTCGGGGACGACCCGGATGTGCCCGAACTCGGCGGCGACGCCGAAGCGTCCCCGCCGCAGCTTGTTGCCGATGATGATGCCGCCGCCCAGGCCCGTGCCGAGGGTGATGCAGATGACGTCGTCGTGGCCCTGGCCCGCGCCGAAGCGGTACTCGCCCCACGCCGCCGCGTTCGCGTCGTTCTCCACGACGACGGGGAGGCCGACGCGCTGTTCGACCTTGTCCTTCAGCGGCTCGTGGCGCCAGTTGATGTTCGGCGCGAACAGGACGGTGGCACGCTTGTCGTCGACGTATCCGGCGGCGCCGATGCCGACCGCCTCGATGTCGTGCCCCTTACCGGCTGCGGTGACGGCGGCGCAGATCGCCTCCACGATCGCGTCGGCGGTCGGCGGAGTGGGCACCGTGTGCTTCTCGAGAATCGTGCCCTCTTCGTCGACCACGCCGGCCGCGATCTTGGTGCCGCCGATGTCGACGCCGATGGTGAGTCCCATGTGTCCCTCAGTTTTCGGTCGAGCCCCGCTAAGGCCAACCGTACCCGAGCGGCTGACGGCGTCAGTCCAGGTCGATCTTCTCGCTCGGCCCTTCGCCGCCGCCGTCACGGCCGTCCCGCCCGTCGCGGGGAGCCGGCTCGTCGCGCGTCCAGCGGCGCTCGTGGCCCTCGACGGCCGAACGGTAGGCGGCCAGCAGTTCGTTGCCCGCGGCCGCGAGGTGGTCGAAGACCTGCGGATTGCGCTCGATGACCGGCTCGACAGCCGATCTGGCCTGGCTGATCAACTGTTGTACCGCGCCCTGCGTCGCCGCGCCGAACAGCGGGTTCTGCAGCGAGGAGACCTTCTCGGCGACCGCGTCCACCAGCTTGCGCAGCTCCTCGGCCGCGGAGCCGGTCTGCGTGCCGTACCGCTCGCGGCGGCGGGCCCGCTCGGCCTCCAGGTCCTCGGCGCACGCCTCCGCCCAGGCATCGGCGTCGACGGCGGGACGCTCGGTGGCATCGCTCATGACGTACTCCTGGAGAACGTGACTTCGTACTGTCGACGGTACCGGAACGGGGCGTGGCCGTTCAGCGGGTCCGTGGCCAAAGGGCGGGGTCGGGGGTGAAGCGGACGCCCAGCACCCCGTCGGTGAGCCCCGCGCCGGAGACGGTGCAGCGGCGCAGCGCGGAGGGCAGCGGAACGATACGCCGGAACGGGCCCGCGGTGAGGACGAGTTCGTCCCCGCGGCGCACCAGGTGGAGCTCCTCCTTGACGGCCCCGGGCAGCGGCAGCTGCCAGACCAGGGTGCCCTCGTCGCCGGCCGGTCCCTCGACCACTCCCCACGGCTCCCGGGGCGCCGGGGGCCCCACGGGCAGGTCCAGGGCGGCCAGGTCGTCGAGCCCCCGAGGGTCCCGGCCCAGGTGCGCCGCCTCGCGTACGGCGGCGGTCCGCGCCCACTCCTCGTGCCAGCCCCGCAGCGCCTTGTCCTGCTGGGCCTGGAGTCCCGCGAGCCAGGGGTCGCCGGACACGACCGGGAGGACCCGGTTGGCCACGAGCGTGTCCACGTCCGCCCGGTACAGCGCGAGGCCGAGCCGGGCGGTGCGCAGCGCGTCCTCACCCGCGGGCCCGGGCTCGGCGACGAGCCGGACGGTGGTGTTCCGGTCCTCGATCAGTCCCTGGACGGCGGCGAGCTCCGCCTCCCAGCGCGCGGCCGTGTCGTACAGCCACTGCGCGGGCATCGGTACGCCGGCGAGCTGGGCCAGGACCGGGCGCAGCGCGCGGGCGGCCTGCCGCTCGGCCGGGACGAGCCGGCGCAGATAGCGGCGGAGCTGCTCCGGGAGGCCGAGCAGGGCGATGGCGTCAGGGACCGGGGGCAGGTCGACGACGAGCACGTCCCACCCCCCGGCCGCGGCGTCCCGCAGCGCGCGCAGCAGCGCGGACTGCTCGCTGCCGGGCAGTTCGGTGAGCTCTTCGTCCTCCAGTCCGCGGGCGCCGAGGAGGTCCAGCAGCGCGCTCCCGCGCTCCTGGAAGGCGAGCAGCTCGGAGCGGAAGTGGGCGCCGGGATCGGTCCGGACCGCCCACAGTCCGTCGGTGACCGGCCGCGGCTCGGTCCCGACGGCGGTCCCGAGGACGCCGCCCGCCTCGCCCGAGAGCAGCAGGGTCCGCCTGCCGCGCCGCGCCTCGGCGAGCGCGGTGGCCGCGGCGACGGTCGTACGGCCCGAGCCTCCGGGCCCGGTGACGAGAACGGTGCGCATCAAGGGCGGGGTCAGCCCTGCGCGCCGGCCGCGCCGGACTCGACGCGCTTCTTCAGGCCGGCGAGGGCGCGGTCGATGATGACCTTCTCGGCCTTGCGCTTGATCATCCCGAGCATCGGGATCTTGACGTCGACGGTCAGCTGGTAGGTGACCTCGGTGTGCTCGCCGCCGGCGACGGGCGCCAGCGTGTACGAACCGTCCAGGGTGCGCAGCATCTGGGACTTGACCAGCGTCCAGGAGACCTGGTTGTCGCCGGACCAGGTGTAGGCGAGGGTGTGGTCGTCCTTGATCGCCCCGGCGTCGAGGACGAGCCTGACCTGGACCGCGCGGCCCTGGTCGTCCTTCTCCAGGACCTCGGTCTCCTGCACCTCGCCCGTCCACTCCGGGTAGCGCGCGAAGTCGGAGATGACGCCCATGACCTCGGCGGGCGGCGCGTCGATGGTGATGCTCGAGCTGGTGTGTTCCGCCATCGCCGTGGCTCCTCTTCTGCGCTCCGGAGGGTTGCGGTGTGCAATCTATCGCGAGCGCGAGGGTCACCATTCCAGGGCCCATGGCCTGCCCGTCGCGGCGAAGTGCCCCACGTTCACGCACTCGGTCGCGCCGATCCGCATGCGCCGGGTCAGCGGCTGGTGGACGTGGCCGAAGAGGGCGTACCGCGGCCGGGTCCTCCTGATGGCGTCGAGCAGGGCGCGGCTGCCGCGTTCGAACCGGCGGGGGACGGTGTCGTAGGTCAGCTCCGGCACGTCGGGCGGGATGTGCGAGCAGAGCACGTCGACCTCGCCGAGCGCCTCGACCTTGGCGGCGTACTCCTCGTCGGAGATCTCGTACGGGGTGCGCATCGGGGTGCGCAGTCCCCCGCCGACGAAGCCGAAGACGCGCCCGTCGAGCTCGATGCGCTCGCCGTCGAGGACGGTGGTGCCGGGGCGCGCGTACTCCGGCCAGAGGGAGGGGATGTCGACGTTTCCGTAGGTGGCGTACGTCGGCGTCGGGAAGGCGGCGAACATCTCGGCGTACTGCCGGCGCACCGCGGAGAGGATCGCGGCGTCCCGGTCGAGCCCGGCCCACAGCCGCTGCCCGAGGGCGCGGGCCTCCTCGTAGCGGCGGGCGGTGCGCAGTTCCACGATCCGGTCGGCGTTCTCGACGCCGAAGAGGTCGGGGAAGATGCCGCGCGAGTGGTCGGCGTAGTCGAGGAAGAGCACAAGGTCACCGAGGCAGACCAGGGCGTCGGCCCCGTCGCCCGCTCTGGCCAGATCCCTGGTGTTCCCGTGTACGTCGCTGACCACATGAACTCGCATGCCGATCACCCTAGGGTCGTCGCGGATGGGTGGGTAGAGGGGGCCGGACCTGCGGTTACTTCCGCGTCGTCGGCGGGGTGGACTAGGGTGCGCGAAGCAGCGCCGCACCGGTGTGACGCAGAGAACATCTGGCCGGGAACCCCTATCCGGAACCGTGTACTGATGGGTAACGTCCGGGCAGTCCCCGGTGCGTTCACACAGAGCCGTGGCGCCGGCGCCCGATGAGGAGCAGCAGTCTTGCGCGAGTTCAGCCTTCCGGCCCTGTACGAGGTCCCCACGGACGGCAACCTGACGGATCTCATCCACCGCAATGCGACGCAGCACCCCGATACGGCCGTCATGGGCAGAAAGGTGGCGGGTGTCTGGGCCGACGTCACCGCCGCCCGGTTCCTGGCCGAGGTGCGCGCTGCCGCCAAGGGCCTGATCGCGGCCGGGGTCCGGCCCGGTGACCGGGTCGGCCTGATGTCCCGCACCCGCTACGAGTGGGTGCAGCTGGACTTCGCGATCTGGTGCGCCGGCGCGGTGACCGTGCCGGTGTACGAGACCAGCTCCCCCGAGCAGGTGCAGTGGATCCTCGGCGACTCCGGCGCCGTCGCGGTGATCGTCGAGAGCGAGGCGCACGCCTCCGCCGTCGAATCCGTGCGGGACGGGCTGCCCGCCCTGCGGCACGTCTGGCAGCTGGAGAAGGGCGCGGTCGACGAGCTGACCGCGGCCGGCGCGGAGGTCTCCGACGAGACGGTCGACGAGCGCAGCGCGGTCGCCAAGGCCGACGACCCGGCCACCATCGTCTACACCTCGGGCACGACCGGCCGCCCCAAGGGCTGTGTGCTCACCCACCGCGCGTTCTTCGCGGAGTGCGGCAACCTGGTCGAGCGGCTCAAACCGCTCTTCCGCACCGGCGACAGCTCCGTGCTGCTCTTCCTGCCGGCCGCCCATGTCTTCGGGCGCATGGTCGAGATCGCGTCCGTGATGGCGCCGATCAGGCTCGGCTGCGTGCCGGACATCAAGAACCTCACCGATGAACTCGCCTCGTTCCGGCCGACGCTGATCCTCGGCGTGCCGCGCGTCTTCGAGAAGGTCTACAACTCGGCGCGGGCGAAGGCCCAGGCGGACGGCAAGGGCAAGATCTTCGACAAGGCCGCGAGCACGGCGATCGCGTACAGCCGCGCCATCGGCACCCCCCAGGGCGCCCCGCTCGGCCTGAGGCTCAAGCACAGGCTCTTCGACAAGCTGGTCTACAGCAAGCTGCGTGCGGTGCTCGGCGGCCGCGGCGAGTTCGCGGTCTCCGGCGGCGCGCCACTGGGCGAGCGGCTCGGCCACTTCTTCCGCGGTATCGGCTTCACGGTGCTCGAGGGGTACGGCCTCACGGAGTCCTGCGCGGCGACGGCGTTCAACCCCTGGGACCGGCAGAAGATCGGCACGGTCGGGCAGCCGCTGCCGGGTTCGGTGGTGCGGATCGCCGACGACGGCGAGGTGCTGCTGCACGGCGAGCACATCTTCACCGGCTACTGGAACAACGAGGCGGCGACGGCCGAGGCGCTGGCCGACGGCTGGTTCCACACCGGTGACATCGGCACGCTCGACGAGGACGGCTATCTCGCGATCACGGGCCGGAAGAAGGAGATCCTGGTGACGGCGGGCGGCAAGAACGTCGCCCCGGCGGTCATCGAGGACCGTATCCGCGCCCATGCGCTGGTCGCGGAGTGCATGGTGGTGGGCGACGGGCGGCCGTTCGTGGGCGCGCTGGTCACCATCGACGAGGAGTTCCTGGCCCGCTGGGCCGCCGACAACGGCAAGCCGGCCGGTTCGACGGCAGCTTCGCTGCGCGACGACCCGGAGCTGCTGGCGGAGGTCCAGCGGGCGGTGGACGAGGGCAATGCCGCGGTTTCCAAGGCGGAATCGGTGCGGAAGTTCAGGATTCTCGCCTCCCAGTTCACTGAGGAGGCCGGCCACATCACGCCGTCGCTGAAGCTGAAGCGGAATGTGGTGGCCAAGGACTTCGCCGACGAGATCGAGGCGATCTACCGGGCATAGTCCTCGGCGAGGACCCGCTCGATGTTGCGCTCGGCGAGCGCGGTGATGGTGACGAACGGATTGACGCCGATGGAGCCCGGGACGAGGGCTCCATCGGTGACGTACACCCCTGGGGCGCCGCTCACACGCCCGTAGGCGTCGGTGGCCCGGCCGAGGACGCAGCCGCCGAGCGGGTGGTACGTGAAGTCGTCGGCGAAGGTCCTGTTGCCGCCGAAGAGGTCGTACCGGTAGATCGTGGCGTTCCTGAGGTTGATGCGGTCGAAGAGCTTCTTCGCCGCGTCGACGGAGACCTGGCTCTGCGCCTGGGTCCAGTCGAGCCGTGCCGAGTCGGTGGCGGCGTCGTAGCGGAAGGTACCGCGTTCCGGGTTTCTGGTGATGGCCAGATAGAGGCTGATCCAGTGCTCGAAGCCCATCGGCAGCGGGGCGATCTCGGCGAAGACCGGGTTGGCGGTGTTGGACCAGTCGTCGATGCCCATGACCGGCATGGTCGACTGGTTGGCGCCGACGGTGTCCCACACATGGTTGGCGCGGGCGGTCATGACGTTGCCGTTGGTGCCCCAGCCGGTGCCGACGTCGGCGCTGAGGTCGGGCAGGGCACCCGACTCGCGTGCGCGCAGCAGCAGTTCGGTGGTGCCGAGGCTGCCGGCGCCGAGGAACAGACGCGTGCAGCCGATCTCGCGGGTGGCGACGACCGTCCCGGTGGGATCGATCCGGTCGGCGGTGACGACGTACGTCCCGTCGGGCTGTCTTCGGATCGCGCGGGCCCGGTGGAGGGTCTCGATGGTGACGTTGCCGGTGCCGAGCGCCGCGGCGAGGTACGTCCTGTCGAGGCTGCGCTTCCCGTGGTTGTTGCCGTAGATCACCTCGCCGGCGAGCGCGGACTTCACGGCCTGCCCGGCGGCTTCACGCTCCATGTACCCGAAGTCGTACACGTTGGGTACGAAGGTGGTCCGCAGGCCGGTGTTGTCGGCGTGCTTGCGCGAGATCCGGGTGAAGCGGTACCAGTCGGTGGACTCGAACCACGCCGGATTCACGGTGTTGACGCCCAGCATCTGACGGGCGCGCGGGAAGTAGGTGTCGTACATGGCGGCCGCGTCGACGGTCGGCAGCATCTCCGAGAAGTACGCGCGCTGCGGGGTGACGGCCATGCCGCCGTTGACGAGTGATCCGCCGCCGACACCGCGCCCCACGTACACGGACATGTGGTCGAAGCGGACGCGGTCGAGGACGCCGGGGTACGGGCTGATGTCCCTGTTGACGACGTCGAGCCAGAGGAACTGCGCGAGCGGCGCCTCGGTGCGGGTGCGGAACCACATGGAGCGGTGGTCGGGTGTGCCCGTGGCGCAGAACAGCTTTCCGTCGGACCCCGGGGTGTCCCAGAGCTGCCCCATCTCCAGTACGAGGGTGGGGACACCGGCCTCGCCGAGGCGAAGGGCGGTGACGGCGGCGCCGTAGCCGGAGCCGATGACGAGGGCGGGGGTGCGGTCGGTGGCCTGCGCGGCCTGTGTCGCGGCCTGGGCCGGGCTCAGGGTGATGCGCGTGAGGCCGAGCGCGGCGGCGGTCTGGAAGGCGCCGAGACCCAGGAGGTGACGGCGCGTCAGATTTGGTGTCATGCGCGCAGCATGGGCGGATTATCGGATTCCGCCTATCCGTTGCGCGGGCCCATTGTGCGCGGGCCGGTGGCCGACAGGGCAGGGCCGTGTCTCAGGAATGGGCGCCGTCCAACCCCACGGCGGGGTGCGCGGCATCCGGCGCGAGCCATCGCAAGACGGAAGAGCGGCACTCCAGTACTCGGTCGGCCAAAATGGCTGGTTTTTTGCTGCGACCCGTCTTTGCGTACCCGTTGGGCGATGCAGCGAAACGGCGCAATGATGCATTGAGGGGATGCGTAATTCCTGGCCGATTACCCGCCAATAACGCTTTGCTTCCCTCGGGTCGCCCTCGACTATAGGAATACGGCCGGACGTATGCCCATCATAAGAGTATCCGCAGGGACTGAATTGCAGCCCTGCAACGATGGGACAGGAGATCACGCATGGCCGAAGAAGTCGTGGCCACATTCGATGGTCCGCTGAATTCGTTCTCCATAAATCTCGCGCTCAGTAACGCGACCAGCTCTGAGGTTCAATCGGTGGGTATCAGCGGCCGCACCGCCAAGTTCCCTGTCACCTGGGACAGCATGGGCACCTTCGGGGGCCCCGCGACGCTCACGAGCACCGTCGGCGTGGACACCGAGGTCGTCATCGCGAATTTCGCCGGGTTCTCGCCCGGAGAACAGGTGTCGTTCGCCGGAATCGATCCCGATTTCACCGGCGCACCGTCGGCCGGCGTAAGGGTCCTCGACATGGCCGGAACTCGGGTTTTCGCGCAGTTCGCGGACGGCACCACCGGTTTCGGTGAGTTCGAGGCGACCACCGCGGGAACACTCCGAGCGGTCATCACGAAGTAGCCGAGCGGGCGAGAGGGCGAGGGGGAACCTCCCCCTCGGCCTTTCTGGTGAGCATTCACCTGTCGAATGCCCCTCGGCCGCTGGAAAGCAAAGGAATCCGGGGGCCGGACACGATTGCTGCGGAAGCCGCGGCTGCCCGTGCTAGGACACGGTCCTGGCCAAGGGCTGTCCCGTAGATGATCGACAGCATGCTGGTCTTCATGCGGGCGAAGGCGTGCTCGACGCGGGCGCGGACCTTGCGGTGGGAGGTGTTGCGTTCCTCTTTCCAGGCCGGGAGTTCGGCCGGGCCGCGTTCGCGGCGGTGCGGGATGACCAGGCCGGTGCCCCGGTAGCCGCCGTCCGCGATCACCGTGGTCCTGCCGACGGCGTCCTTCGCGGCGACTCCGACACCCCGAAGAGCGGGGCCAGTTGGCGCGGAGCCGGGTTGGTGCGGAGTCGGGTTGGTGCGCCAGTACGCGGCGACCTGGCGCATCACACGAACAGCTCCCGCAGCCGGTCCGCCAGGAGGTCCCAGCGCCAGCGGTCCTCCACCCAGGCACGGCCCCGCTCGCCCATCCGCCCGCGCAGCTCCGCGTCCTCCAGCAGCGCCACGATCCGCTCCGCCGACTCCCCCGGCACACCGCCCCGCACGACCCAGCCCGTCTCGCCGTCGAGCACGGCGTCCGGCGCACCGCCGGAATCGCCCGCCACGACCGGCAGGCCCGTCGCGGACGCCTCCAGATAGACGATGCCGAGGCCCTCCACGTCGAGACCGCCGCGCCGGGTGCGGCACGGCATGGCGAAGACGTCGCCTGCGCCGTAGTGCGCGGGCAGTTCCTCCCACGGGACCGCGCCCGTGAAGCGGACCGACCCGGCGACGCCCGTCGACTCCGCGAGCCTGCGCAGCTCGCCCTCGTACGGGCCGCCGCCGACGATCAGCAGCACCGCGTCCGGCACCTTCGCCAGGATCGCGGGCATGGCCCGGATCAGCGTGTCCTGGCCCTTGCGCGGCACCAGCCGGGAGACGCAGACGACGACGGGGCGGTCGGCGAGCCCGAGCCGTTCCCGTACGGCGTCCCCGCCCGAGCCGGGGTGGAAGGTCTTCTCGTCGACGCCGGGCGGCAGTTGCACCATCCGCCCCGCCGCCTGGGGCGTCAGCGCCGCGGCGATCCGCGAGCGCGTGTACTCGCCGAGATACGTGATCGTGTCCGTGCCCTCGCCGATCCGGCGCAGCAGCTGCCGGGACGCGGGCAGCTGCGCCCAACCCGCCTCGTGCCCGTGCGTCGTGGCGACGATCCGGCGCGCCCCCGCCCTGCGCAGCGCGGGCGCCATCAGCCCGAGCGGCGCGGCGGCCCCGAACCACACCGACGTACAGCCGTGCTCGCGCAGCAGCCCGGCGGCCCGCCGGGTGACCCGAGGGGTGGGCAGCAGCATGGTCGTACGGTCCCTGACCACCGTGAAAGGCTGCTCGGCGTCGAAATCTGCCGTGGCCTGCACACCCTCACGGCTACGCTTCCAGGTGGAGGCGTAGACGACGATCTGCTCCGGGTCCAGGCGCAGCGCCATGTTGTGGAGGAACGCCTGGATGCCGCCGGGCCTCGGCGGAAAGTCGTTGGTCACGATGAGGGTCTTGTCCATTGCCGCCGACAGTACCAACGGCGGAGAGCGGGAAACGGCATGAGGTGGTCATGAAGGGCGCGGCCCGCACAGCTCTGCCCGTCGCGGTCTGGGTCCTCACCAGGATCCTGCTGCTGCTCTGGGTCCTGAAGGTCCTGTTCGTCGCGGGACCGGACGTGACCAGCGATGTCGCGGGGATCTACCAGGGCTGGAACGGGGTGCTGAGGACCGGCACGTACCCGATGGACGACGTCACCTGGCAGTACCCGCCCGCCGCCGCGCTCGCGATCCTCTCCCCCGGCCTGCTGCCGTTCCTCGGCTATGTGCACGCCTTCTTCGTCCTCGTCTGCGTCTGCGACGCGGCGGTGCTCGGACTGCTGCTGTACGCGGGCAGACGGCCCGGCAAGTCCCTGAGGGGGGTCTGGGTCTGGGTGGCGGGGGTGCCGCTGCTCGGGCCGACGGCCTACGCCCGCTACGACCTGATGGTGACGGCGGTGGCGGTCGCGGCCCTGCTCGCGGCGGCCCGCCGACCGCGGCTCGCGGGCGCGCTGGTCGCCTTCGGGGCGCTGCTGAAGGTCTGGCCCGCACTGCTGCTGGCGGGGATGCGCAGCCGCCGCTCCTGGCTCGCCGCGGCGGTCACGGGCGGCGCGCTGCTGCTGCTCTTCACCGCGGCGATGCCCGGGGCGCTGGCCTTCCTGACCTTCCAGCGCGACCGGGGCACGGAGGTCGAGTCGCTCGGTGCGCTGGTCTTCCACATCGCACGCCACCACGGCTGGGACGGGCAGGTGCTGCTGAACTACGGCTCGGTCGAGTTCCTGGGCCCGTACGTCCCGCTGGTGAGCGGCATCGCGCTGGGTCTGTCGGTGCTCGGGTTCGGCTGGCTGCTGGTGTGGCGGCTGCGGGCGCGCGACTTCGGGGCGAGCACCCCGGCGGACACCGCGCTGACGGCGGTGCTGCTCTTCACGACCACGAGCCGGGTGATCAGCCCGCAGTACATGATCTGGCTGGTCGGTCTGGCCGCGGTCTGCCTCGCCTTCCGGTCGAGCCGGATGGCGCTGCCGGCGTGCCTGGTGCTGCTTGCCACCGGGGTCACGTACCTGGAGTTCCCCATCTGGTTCGCGGACGTCGTGGGGAGCACCTCGTTCGGCATCGCGCTGCTGGTGCTGCGCAACGGTCTGCTGGTGGCGGCGACGCTGCTGGCCTGCCACCGCCTGTGGACGAGCACGGTCCCGGCCGCCCGGCGCCGGCACGGACGGGCCGTGCCCGCCCGGCCGATGCCGGACAGGGAGCTCCTGGACAGCTGACGGCCCGCGCGGGCCGTCCGGCCCTCTGCTCGCTGCCTGCCTGCCTGCTTGCCTGCCTCAGCCCAGCCGTGCCCGTACGTACGCGCTCCACGCCGCTGTGAAGGCGTCCGGCGTCGTGTCAAGGACGTCGTGCAGGGCCTTCGCCGGGCCGTCCTCCCCGGCCGCGCGGTAGAAGTCCGTCAGGGCCCGCGTCCCCCATCGCTCCGCGATCAGCTCGCAGGCCAGCCAGCCGCCCTCGTACGCGCGCCCGAGCGCCTCGCCGTCCGAGCCGAAGCGGAAGTCCTCGTCGGCCGGGAGCCGGGACGGTGCGGAGCCGGCGCGGACCGCGCGGGCCAGTTCGGGGGCGGCCTGGGCGGCGGTGCGGCCCGTGCCCCGGTAGGCGGCCCAGTCGGCGAAGCCCTCCGAGAGCCACAGCGGGGTGGCCTCGGAGGTGGCCGCGCGGGTGGCCACATGGGTGGTCTCGTGGGTGAGCACGATCCGGCGGCCGAACTCGCCCAGCTCCGCGTACGCCTCCGGGTTCACGATCACCCGGTCCGCCGGCACGGCCCCGCTCGCCCCGGCCTCTCCCGTGGTGACCGCCGCGATCCCCCGGTAGCCCGCCGCGGGCGCGCCCAGCAGCCGCCCCATCGCGTCCAGCGTCCCCGGCACCAGGACCACCACGCGCGACGCCCACCGCCCCGGCCAGGCGGCGGAGACCGCCGGCACGGCCCGGTCGGCGTCCGCCGCGATCCGCCGGAGCAGGTCGCGGTCCTGGCCGACGCCGAGGACCAGACTGCGGGCGCCGCGTACGGCGTCCACGTCGCCCTGCTGCCACAGCTGCTCGGCGCCGCCGCGGCCCGCGCGGTCGGCGGTGACGTACCAGCGGCCGTCGCGCTCGGCCAGCTCCAGGACGCGGGCGGAGGTCACGGGGGCGCTGTCGTAGCCCTCGATCCGGTACCGCAGCTCGGCCTCGGCGGTGGCCCGGCCGCCGGAGCGCTGCACCCCGGTCAGCCGGTACTCCCACGAGCTCAGCGGCACGTCCGCGAGGCTCGCGAACTCCGCGCGCCCCGCGGCCCGCAGCCCGCCGTCCAGCGCGGCGACGTACGCGTCCGCGTCCCGGCCGAGCACCGCCGCGGCACGGGCGTCCAGGGTGCGCTGGATGTCCCGGGACGTGGTGTCGGGCGGCGCGGCGGTCCCGGCGCACCCGGACAGCACGAGCAGGGCGGCGGCGGCGAGACCGCCGGCCGCCGTCCTCGTCCCGGCACGTATCCCCGCGCCACGTCGCCGACCAGCCACCCTGCCGATCGTATGCGAGGCGGAAGGGCGGACCGAAAGGCCGGGCAAGCCCGTCAGGGCCGGGTCACGGAGGCGATCGGCATCATCCCCACGGGGTCGTAGCGCACCGAGGCCCCGGGATAGGGCGCGTGCACGACCTGCCCGTTGCCGACGTACATCGCGATGTGGCTGGCGTCGGAGCGGTAGGTCACGAGGTCGCCCGGCCGGGCCTCGGCGAGCGAGACCTGCCGCCCGGCGTAGCGCTGGGCCTGGGAGGTCCGCGGCAGCCCGACGCCCGCCCGCGCGTACGACCACTGGGTGAGCCCTGAGCAGTCGAAGCCGTCCGGCCCGTTGGCGCCCCAGACGTAGGGCCTGCCGACCGCGCTCGTGGCCGCCGCCACCGCGGCCGCCGCCCGTGCCGAGGAGGGGCCGGGGCCGCCTGCCAGGTCCGGCAGGATGCGGTCGCGGCCGGAGCGGGAGGCCCGGTCGTAGGCGTCGCGCTCACCGGGCGGAAGGGCCTCAAGCAGCCGCTTGGCCGCCGCCAGCTTCCCCTCGACGGACCGCTTGTGGCGGGCGACGGCGGCCCGGGTGAGCTCCAGCTCGGCCAGCTTGCGTGCGGCCTCCGTACGTTCCTGCCCGAGGACCCGCTGCACGCGCCGCAGATCGCGCAGGGTGGCGGCCTGGCGCTCGCCGATCCGGCCGAGGAGCGTGGCCTTCTCCAGGTAGGTGTCCGGGGTCGCGGAGAGCAGCAGCTCCAGCGCGGGGTCCATGCCGCCCGAGCGGTACTGCGCGCCGGCCACCGAACCGAGCGCCTCCCGCATCCGGTTGACGGCCTCCTGCTCGCGCGCCGCCCGGTCCTGTACGGCGGTCACCTCCTCGCGCAGCCGGTCCGCGCGCTCGTCGGCCTGGTTGTACCGCTCGGTGGCCTTCTCGGCCGCCTCGTACAGCCGGTCGACCATCGCGCGCGTGGCGCCGGGGGCCGCGGGGTTGTCGAGCGGGTCGGCACCGGCCGGTGCCGACCCGAGCGCGGCGGCCGTGGTGGCCACCGCTGCCGACAGGAGGGTGACCCGGGCACCGCGGTGGAAACCGGACCAACATGTGGAACCGGCCGATGGTGAGGGTCGGCGATGGGACGCCACAGGAGCCGCACTCCCTTCCGCTGGAAGCAACGACCTGTCAGCCATTGCGCGGCAGAGAGTAACCATGCGGCTACCTGGCGGCCAAAATCCTTACCGGGCACGGACAGTGACGCCCCACCGGAGACCACAAGGTCATCGGCGGGGCGTACCGTCGGCGGATGGTCGCGCGATTCCCCCGGATGGGCGTCAGTCGACGTCCCTGGGCAGGTCCCGGGGCGCGGGGCGCGGGTGGCGTCAGACGCGGACGCCGAACTGGAAGGTGCCCATGTAGTCCATCGACTCGTACCGGACCACGGCACCCGGCTTCGGCGCGTGCAGGATCTGGTTGTTGCCCGCGTACAGGCCCACGTGGGAAAGGCCGTTGAAGAAGACGAGGTCGCCCGGCTTGAGCTGACTGCGGCCGATCTTCACGCCGTCGTTCTGCTGGGTGTACGTGGTGCGGCTGAGGCTCACGCCGGCCTGGCGGTAGGCCCACTGCGTGAGGCCGGAGCAGTCGTACGAGTTGGGGCCCTCGGCGCCGGAGACGTACGGCTTGCCCTGCTGGGTGGCGGCGGCGTTGAGGGCGGCGGCGCCGCGCTGCGAGGCGGGCACCTCGTTGCCGAGGTCCACGCGGTCGCCGGCGGCACGGCTGGCGCGGAGCTCCTCCTCCTGCATCTTCGCGCGCTCCGCGGCGGTCAGCGTGTTGAGGAGCTTCTGCGCCTCGGCGAGCTTGCCCTGGAACGCCTTCTTCTTCTCGCCGAGCGTCTTGCGCACGTCCTCGAGGTCGGCGAGCTTCTTCGTCGCCTCGGCGCGCTGCTGGGCCAGAGTGCGCTGCTTGGCCTGGATGTTCTCCAGGGCGTCGGTCTGCTTGGCGCTCAGCTGGTCGATCGCGGACGCCTTGTCGAGGTAGGTGTCCGGGTCGGAGGAGAGGAAGAGCTGGAGCGCGGGGTCGATACCGCCGGAGCGGTACTGGGCGCTGGCCACCGAACCCAGGCTGTCGCGCAGGGTGTTGACCTCGTCCTGGCCGCGGGCCACGTTGTCCTGGATCGCGTCGACCTGCTTCTGGAGCTTGGTCTGCTGCTCCTTGGCCCCGTTGTACTCCTCGGTGGCCTTCTCCGCCTCGTGGTAGAGCGCGTCGACCTTCGCCTTGACCTCGTCCTTGCTCGGCTTGGCCGGAGCGGCGTTGGCGGCCTGGGCGGAAAGAGCGACGGCCGCGGCGGCGGTCGCGGTGAGCACGGTCACACGGGTGCGGCTCGGCTGCTTGGGACGACGGTGGGACGCCACGAAGGCGAGCTCCTTCTTCCTCGAGCCGCCTGCCGGGCAGTGGGGGGGTTGGTTCCCCGGCTCCGCGCACGCTCAGCTCCCCGGCAAGAACGGGGCCGAACTGCACGAAATAGGCGGTTCCTTCACTGTCATCCCGGATGGATGATCAACCGTGCGAAGGTTCGAGGCCTGACCCTAGTGACCTTCCTGTGATCAGTTCAAATCCTCATGAGAAAAAACTGTCGCACGAAGCACATTCTTTACGTTCATCACACGCGTAGTAGCGGCCACTTGACGGTACGTTCCGTGAAATCGGGCATTACGCCCAGCAATTAGCAAGACGGAAGAGTGGCGCGAGTCCTGCCTAGACGCGCGAAAGCCGCTTGAGCAACATCACCGACGCGACCGGCCTGGCACCGGCCTTCGCGACGCCGTCGGCGACCTCGCGGTCGGTGGAGACCACGATGACGGGCCGGCCGGGCGGCTCGGCCCGCACCAGCTGGCGGATGAGCTCGTCCGCGGTCACACCCGGCTTGGAGAACAGCACCCGCACACCGCGCGGCGGGGCGAGCAGCACGGGCGCGGCGAGCTCCGCCCCGTCGAAGACACAGGTGATCTCGGCGCCGGTCTGCGCGGCGAGCATCGCCAGCCCCCCGAGCAGCCGCAGCCGCTGCTTCTCCAGCGGCATCGTCGGATAGCCCGACTTCGTGACGTTGTAGCCGTCGACCACGAGATGCGCCTGGGGCAGCGCGAGCAACTGGTCGAGCAGCGCCGGGTCCGTCTCGGACAGGGCGCGCGCCGCGATGTCCTTCGGCGACATACGGCCCGGCTCGACCGCGTCGACGGTGTCGGCGGGATGCACGGACGCGGGCGGCAGGGCCAGCTCCCGGCGCAGCCCCTGGGCCGCGTCCAACACCGTGTCCAGCAGCAGCCGCACCCGCATGTCCTCGATCGAGCGGCCCTCACGGGCGGCCCTGCGGCTCGCCTCGACGGCCGACTCGGCCTCGCCGAGCCGCGCCCTGAGCCGCCGGGCCTCGCTCTCGGCCGCGGACACCTGGGCATGGGCCTCCGCCCGCACCGACTCGGTCTCGGCGGTGCTGCGGCGCACCGCCGCCTCACCGCGTTTCACATCGCTCTGGGCGCTGCGCAACTTGCGGTGAAGCGATTCGGCTTCCTTGCGGGCGGCGTCCAGTTCGGCCCGCAGCCGCTCGGTCTCGGCCCTCGTCTGCGTCCTGAGCCGGTCGACCTCCTCGCGCAGCCGCTCCAGCTCGCGCCGTGACTCCTCGTCGACGCGCTCGGCGTGCGCGCGCAGAGCCTCCTCGCCCGCCGCGGCCACCAGCTTCACCCAGCCGACGGGGCGCAGTACATAGGCGGCCGCGGCCACGTCGACGGGGTCGGCCGCCGGCGGCGGCGCACCGGACTCCAGCGCCCCGGCCAGCTCCGGCTGCGCCTCGCGCAGCCGCTCGCCGATGCGCTGGCGGAAGACCGGATCGGTCTCCAGCGCGGCCGCCATGGCGTTGCCGGCGAACCTGGCCCGGCGAGACGGGGTGAACCGGGCGTACTGGCGCAGCTGGGCGGGCAGGTCGCCGATGGTCAGCCCGCCGAACGCGTCCGACACGAGGGCGACGACCCGGCGCCGTACGTCTTCGGGCAGCGGGTGGTCGAGCGCCTCGGCGGCGCCGCCGGCCGCACCGGCCGGCCCCGCGCCGCTGTCAGGCTGCTCCACAGTCCGTCACCCCTACTGTCCTGGTCCCGGTCCGCGCGACTCCCGTCAGGAACCGGCGTCCGGCCTGTCCACCAACTCGATCTGATCCACCGCGTTGCACCAGCGGCACCGGACCGACTCGATGGTCTCACTGACCACCTCGCGCTCCTCCACCGTGGGTTCTCCGGCCAGGTCCAGATGGACGTACTCGACGACCTTGGACGAACGGGTCACATCGAAGCGGGTGAGATTCCCGCAGAGCGTGCAGCGCCACCTGGTGGTGGCGGTGGGCGCGGGCACCGTCGTCATCATGCCGTCCTCGACTCTCGACCGGTCGGGTGTACTGCCCGCAACCCTACGACCTCGGGGGCACGCCGGGACACGGCGAGGCGGTCCGTCCCGATCGGTCCCGGTACGCCATGCTCTGTTGGTGATCGATCGGCGGACCGGACCCGTGGTGACCTATGCGGCGATCGGGCTGTGCTGTCTGCTCTTCGTCATCGGTCCGGTTTCCGGGTTCAACCCCTCGTACGGCACCGGGGACACCCTGCTCACCGGAACGGTTTCCTACTTCGAACGCTGGGGCGTCATCCCCGACGAACTGATGCACGCCGGACCACGCGCGCTCCTCACCCCGTTGACAGCACTCTTCGTGCACGGCAGCTGGCTGCATCTGCTCGGCAACATGCTGTTCCTCTATGTCTTCGGCGCGATGGCCGAGGAACGGATGGGGCACCTGCAGTTCGCCCTCTTCTACATCGGCTGCGGCTATCTCGCGCTCCTCGCCTACGCGGCGGCCAACGCGGAGTCCGCGCAGACGCTGGTGGGCGCGTCGGGGGCGATCTCCGGGGTGCTCGGGGCGTTCCTGCGGCTCTTCCCGCAGGCGCGGGTGACGAGCCTCTACCCCTTCCTGTTCTTCCTGCCGCTGCGCTTCCCCGCGTGGATCGTGCTGGTCTTCTGGTTCGGGCTGCAGTGGCTGGCGGAGGCGCAGAGCACCTCGTCGGGGCCGGGGGTGGCCTATCTGGCGCATCTGGTGGGCTTCGGGCTCGGCTTCCTCTTCGCGTGGGCCCGCTTCCGGACGGGGACTAGAGTGAAAGCCCAAGCCAGGGCCACCCAGGGAGACAGCCAGCCGTGATCACCGCGATCGTGCTCATCAAGACCAGCGTGGACCGCATCCCGGAGATCGCCGAGTCGATCGCCGCGCTGGACAGCGTCAGCGAGGTCTTCTCGGTCACCGGGACGTACGACCTCATCGCGATGGTCCGCGTCGCCAGGCACGACGACCTCGCGGACGTCATCCCCGGCAGCATCAGCAAGATCCCGGGCGTGGAGGCGACCGACACGCACGTGGCGTTCCGTACGTACTCGCAGCACGACCTGGAGGCGGCGTTCGCGATCGGCCTGGACGCCTAGGCACTGTCCCGGGCGCGGGCGCTCGCACACCGACTCGCCACCACCCTCGCCACGGTCGTCGCGGTCGTCGCGGTCGTCGCGGTCGTCGCGGTCGTCGCGGTCGTCGCGGTCGTCGCGGTCGTCGCGGTCGTCGCGGTCGTCGCGGTCGTCGCGGTCGTCGCGGTCGTCGCGGTCGTCGCGAATGCCCTCGGCATCGCGACGACCGGCTACGTACGATCCCGCTCGGGACCCGGCTGCCTCAGACCGCCGGCACGCACCTGCCGTCCTCCGTGCGATAGGTCCACTTCGCGCCGTCCCGCACGAGCTCCTTCACGGCCCGCACGAACCGCTCGACGTGCTCGTCCGGCGTACCGGCCCCGAAACTGACCCGGATCGCGTTCAGCGAACGCTCGCCCGACTCGGCCTCCGGGGCGCCGCATTCGCCCTGGTCGGCCGGGTCGCTGCCGAGCAGCGTGCGGACCAGCGGGTGCGCGCAGAAGAGTCCGTCGCGGACGCCGATGCCGTACTCGGCCGAGAGCGCGGCGGCGAAGTGGGAGCTGTTCCAGCCGTCCACGACGAACGAGAGGACACCGACGCGCGGCGCGTCCTCCCCGAAGAGCGACAGCAGACGCACCTCGGGCACCTCGGCGAGGCCCTCGCGGACCCGGGCGACGAGGTACTGCTCGCGCGCGACCAGCGCCTCGAACCCGGCCTCCTTCAGCGCCTTGCAGGCGGAGGCGATGGAGTAGACGCCGATGACGTTCGGCGAGCCGGCTTCGTGGCGGGCGGCGGTGGTGTGCCATTCCACGTCCACGCCGCCGTCCGTGCGCCGCGCGACCTTGCGCGAGGCGCCGCCCCCGGCGAGGTACGGCTCGGCCTCCCGCAGCCAGTCGGCCCGCCCGGCGAGCACACCGGAGCCGAACGGTGCGTACAGCTTGTGCCCGGAGAACGCGACCCAGTCGACGTCCAACTCCCGTACGGAGACCGGGTGGTGCGGGGCGAGCTGTGCCGCGTCGAGGACGATGCGGGCGCCGTGGGCATGCGCCGCGGCGGCGAGCTCACGTACCGGCCAGAGCTCGCCGGTGACGTTGGAGGCGCCGGTCACGCAGACCAGCGCCGGCCCGTACGGGTCTCGCCCGGCGAGCGCCGACTCCAGGGTGCGCACCGCCTCGCCGGGCGTGCGCGGGGCGTTCAGGTAGGTCACCCGCGCGCCCCTCCAGGGCAGCAGCGAGGCGTGGTGCTCGGTCTCGAAGACGAAGACCTCGCAGTCGGCGGGGACGACCTGGGCGAGGAGGTTGAGCGAGTCCGTCGTCGAGCGGGTGAAGACGACCTGGTCGTCGACGCGGCAGTCGAGGAACTCGTGGACGGTCGCCCGGCTGCTCTCGAACAGGTCCGTGGACAGCTGCGAGAGGTACCCGGCGCCGCGGTGGACGCTGCCGTAGTAGGGGGCGTACGCGGCGACGTCGTCCCACACGCGCTGGAGGGCGGGGGCGCTGGCGGCGTAGTCGAGGGCGGCGTAGGTGACTTCGCCGCCGGTGACGAGGGGCACGGTGACGTCCCGGCCGAGCACCGGGAGCGGGGCGGCGCAGCAGGGGTCGGTGGACTCGGCGGTCCCGACCGCGGTCTCAACTGCGGTGGCGGCGACGGGAATCGTGGCGGTGACGACGGTGGCGGCGACGGTGTGCGGGCGCACGGACATGGCGGTATCTCCTGGCGAATGAAGGCTGGGGGTGCCTCCCAGGCGCAGCTCTCGGGGAGGCTGTGAACAACCCGCACGGGGGGGGCGCGCAACGGCCGCATCGCGTACGGGGTGGGGAAGGGGGGCCGACAGCCCCTAGCGCATTCGCTTGCTCACGAGAGAGCTCCCTTGAGGACCAGGACCCCAGGGATTCGAGGGGTCCGCGCTTGCCGCAGACCTCGCTGCCTGCGGCCTGGTCTTCACCCGGGGCACCCCGCC
Organism: Streptomyces sp. FIT100; assembly: GCF_024584805.1. NCBI lineage: Bacteria > Bacillati > Actinomycetota > Actinomycetes > Kitasatosporales > Streptomycetaceae > Streptomyces > Streptomyces sp. FIT100. The sequence continues at coordinate 1,961,038 of NZ_CP075715.1, forward strand.
ACGGACGGAGGGTTGCCGGACAGCGGGCCGGGGCCGTAATCGCTGTCACTCATGACCTTGGAAAGCATCCTGCCATACGTTCCGGAACGCGCAAGGCGCAGTCCGTCATCCGGACTGCGCCCCGCGTCACAGCACTAGGTCGTGTCTGACACATGGCGCCGTCCGCCCGCAGGGCGGGGTGCGCGACGTCCGGTGCGTGCAATCGCAAGGCGGAGCATCAACCTCGTACTGGACGTACTCGGATGACTCCGACAACACAGCGTGGGGGCACCTCCCGTGCCCGAAGGGCTACGGGGGTGGGGGCACCTCCCAGGCGCGAGCTCTGGGGGAGCGTGCCGGACGCCGCGCACCAGGCGGGATTTGTCAGACACGGCCTAGCGATTGCTCGCCGCCACCCAGCGGTCCAGAGCGCGCTTCGCCGCGCCCGAGTCGATGGACTCCGCCGCCTGCGCCATTCCGGACCTGAGCCGGTCGACCAGGTCGCCCTCGCCGTCCCCCAGCGCGGCGAGCGCGGCCGCCGAGTTCAGCAGCACCGCGTCCCGCACCGGTCCGGCCTCACCGGCGAGGAGCCTGCGGGCCACATCCGCGTTGTACGAGGCGTCCGCGCCGCGCAGCGCCTCCACCGGGACCAGCTCGATACCGACGTCCCGCGGGTCGAAGGACTCCTCGCGCACCGCGCCGTCGCGCACCACCCACACCCGGGAGGTGGCGGTCGTGGTCAGCTCGTCGAGTCCGTCGTCCCCGCGGAAGACCAGCGCGCTGGAGCCGCGCTCGGCCAGCACCCCGGCCATGATGGGCGCCATCCTGGCGTCGGCGACACCAGTGGCCTGCGCCTTGACCCGGGCGGGATTGGTGAGCGGGCCCAGGAAATTGAACGTCGTACGGATGCCGAGTTCCTTGCGCGCCGCCGCCACGTGCCGAAGGGCGGGGTGGAACTTCACGGCGAAGCAGAAGGTGATCCCCGCTTCCTCCGCGACCTCCGCGACCCGCTGCGGCGTCAGCTCCAGATTGACGCCGAGCTTCTCCAGGACGTCGGAGGCGCCGCTCGCGCTGGACGCCGCACGGTTGCCGTGCTTGACGACCTTCGCACCGGTGCCGGCGACGACGATCGCCGACATGGTCGAGATGTTGACGGTCTTGGCGCCGTCGCCGCCCGTCCCCACGATGTCGACGGTCTTCCCCGGCACCTCGATCGTCCTGGCGTGCTCGTACATCGTCCGTACGAGCCCGGCGATCTCCTCGACGGTCTCCCCCTTGGCGCGCAGGGCGACGGCGAATCCCGCGATCTGCGCGTCGGTGGCCTCGCCCCGCAGGATCCGGTCCATCGCCCAGGCGGTGGCGTCCGCGCTCTGGTCGCGTCCGTACAGCAGGGAGTCCAGTACCGCGGGCCAGGAACGGCCCGCCGCGGTAGTGCCTCCTGCGGGGGTCACAGCGCTCATGGTCGCTCCTGGTTCCGTACGTATGGGATGCCTCCACCCTATCGACCCCCGGGGACGGCGAAGAGCCCCGTCCGGCGAATGGACGGGGCTCCAGCCGTGGCGATTCAGCTCATCGCGACCGGGATCAGTGGTGGCCGTGGCCGCTCGTGATCTCCTGGTACTCCTCCGCCGTCGGCTTCGGGATCTGGTTCCCCTCGCCGAAGTAGCCCTTGCTGAGCTTGGACCGGAGCTTCTCTCCGAGCTTGACCTTGCGTTCGACACCGTGCTCGTCGACCGTCGGGCCGATCTCGACCGGCTGGTACTGCTCGTGCGCCGTGAGCTTGAACCGGTCGCCCTGGCTGAGCGGCTCGTGGATCTCGACGAACTCACCGTGCGGCAGCCGCTTGATGATGCCGGACTCGCGCCCGTGCAGCACCTTGTCATGGTCGCGCCGCTGCAGACCCAGGCAGATCCGCTTGGTGGCGATGAACGCGATGACGGGGCCCGCGATGGCGAAGATCCGGACGAACCAGGTGATCGAGTTGATCGACAGATGGAAGTGGGTCGCCCAGAGGTCGTTTCCACCACCGATCAGCATGATCATGTAGAAGGTCACCCACGCGACACCGAACGCGGTACGGGTCGGCGCGTTGCGCGGCCGGTCCGCGATGTGGTGCTCCCGCTTGTCGCCGGTGATCCAGGCTTCGATGAACGGGTACGCCGCCAGCAGCGCGAGCACGACACCGAAGAGCACCAGCGGGATGAACACGCCCAGGACCAGGGTGTGGCCCCAGAGGTTGATCTCCCAGCCCGGCATGAAGCGGATCAGACCCTCGGCGAAGCCCATGTACCAGTCGGGCTGGGCGCCGGTGGACACATGGTCCGGCCGGTAGGGGCCCATCGCCCAGATCGGGTTGATCTGCGCGATGGCGGCGATGACCGCGATGACACCGAAGACCAGGAAGAAGAAGCCGCCGGCCTTGGCCATGTAGATCGGCAGCAGCGGCATGCCGACGACGTTCTTGTTGGTCCGGCCGGGGCCCGCGAACTGCGTGTGCTTGTGGAAGAAGACCAGGATCAGGTGCGCCACCAGCAGACCGAGCATGATGCCCGGCAGCAGCAGGATGTGGATCGAGTAGAACCGGGCGACGAAGTCGCCGCCGGGGAACTCGCCGCCGAACAGGAACATCGAGATGTACGTGCCGACGATCGGCGTGGACAGGATCGCGCCCTGCGTAAAGCGGACACCGGTGCCGGAGAGCAGGTCGTCCGGGAGCGAGTAGCCGGTGAAACCGGTGAACATGCCGAGGACGAACAGCAGGAAGCCGAACAGCCAGTTGACCTCGCGCGGCTTGCGGAAGGCGCCGGTGAAGAAGACGCGCATCATGTGCACGAACATCGCCGCGAGGAAGATCAGGGCCGCCCAGTGGTGGATCTGCCGGATCAGCAGACCACCGCGGACGTCGAAGCTGATGTCCAGCGTGGAGGCGTACGCCTCCGACATCAGGACGCCCTGCATCGGGACGTACGTGCCGTGGTACTCCACCTCGTTCATCGACGGGTGGAAGAACAGCGTCAGGTACACACCCGTGAGGATGATGATGATGAAGCTGTAGAGCGCGACCTCACCCAGCATGAAGGACCAGTGGTCCGGGAAGATCTTGCGCATGTTGGCCTTGGCCAGGGAGTAGACCCCGAGCCGGCCGTCAGCCCAGTCGGCGATCCGCTCGCCGGCGGGCGCCTTGCGCCTGTTGTCGTCGTTGGTGCTCATCCGCGCTCCCAGAAGGCAGGGCCGACAGGCTCCGCGAAGTCGCCGAGCGCCTCGAGGAAGCCCTCGTCATTCACGCCGATCCGCAGCTGCGGCAGGGCGTGTCCGGCCGGGCCGAAGATGACGCGGGCGCCGTCGGAGAGGTCGAAGGTGGACTGGTGGCACGGGCAGAGGACGTGGTGCGTCTGCTGCTCGTACAGGGAGATCGGGCATCCGACGTGGGTGCAGATCTTCGAGTACGCCACGATGCCGTCGTGCGACCAGGAGAGCTCGCGCTTGTCCTTGATCTCGTCCGGCTGGATCCGGACGATCATCAGGGCGGCCTTCGCGATCTCCGTCTGGAAGCTGTGGTCGTGCTCGTTCAGGCCCTCGGGCATGGCGAAGGTCAGCGAACCGACGGCGATGTCCTCGGGACGGAGCGGCTCGTTCGTGTTCATGTTGATGAGCTGCTTGCCCTTGGCCCACAGCGTGTGGCGCAGCTTCTCCTCGGGCAGCGGCCCGAGGTCGCGCAGCAGCATCACACCGGAGAGCGGGACCATGGCGAGCGCGCCGAACATGGTGTTGCGGAGCAGCTTGCGGCGGCCGAAGCCGGACTCCTCGGCACCGGCCGCGAAGTCGGCCATGACCTTGGCGCGGACCTCGGGCTCGGCCGCGATCGGGTGGCGCTCGTCGGCGATCTCCACGTCGGACATCAGGGTGCGGGCCCAGTGGACCGCGCCCGCGCCGATGCAGAACAGCGCGACGCCGAGCGTCATACCGAGCGCGAAGTTCAGCGCGCTCACATGGCCGAACGGCCAGATGTAGACGATCTTGTCGACCGGGAAGATCACGTACGAGGCGATGAAGCCGATCGTGGCCAGCATCGACAGCGTGAACATGAAGGCGACGGCGCGCTCGGAGCGCTTGGCGGCCCGCTCGTCGATGTCCTGGATACGCGGCTTGTGCGGCGGCAGCCCGGGGTCCGCGAACGGATCCTCCTTGACGGCTACCGCTCCGCGCTCGTGCTCCTGCTCTGCCGGCAGGGACTCTTCTGGAATGTCTTGGCTACTCATGACTTCTTGGCCTTAGCGGTGTGGGCCGCGACCCAGATGGCGACTGCGATCAGGGCGCCCAGACCGAAGATCCAGGCGAAGAGACCTTCGGTGACGGGACCGAGGCTGCCCAGGCTCAGTCCGCCGGGGTTCTCCGTGTCCTCGCCGTTGACGGTCTTGATGTACGCGATGATGTCCCTCTTCTCCTGCTCCGGCATGGTGCCGTCGCCGAAGGAGGGCATGTTCTGCGGGCCGGTCTGCATGGCCTCGTAGATGTGCTTGTCGCTCACGCCTTCGAGGTTCGGCGCGTACTTGCCGTGCGTGAGGGCGCCGCCCTCGCCGGTGAAGTTGTGGCACTGGGCGCAGTTGTTGCGGAAGAGCTCGCCACCGTTGGCGATGTCGGCGCCTTCCAGGCTGTACTGCTTCTCGGTCGGCGTGACCGGGCCCGGCCCGAGCGAGGCGATGTACGCCGCGAGCTGGTCGATCTCGGCCTGCGAGTAGATGTTCTTCTTCTTCGGCACCTGGGCGCCCGGCTGCTGTGCGGGCATACGGCCGGTGCCGACCTGGAAGTCCACGGCGGCCGAGCCGACGCCGATCAGGGACGGACCGTCGGAGGTGCCCTGACCGCCGGTTCCGTGGCAGCTGGCGCAGCCGACGGTGTAGAGCTTCTTGCCCTCCTCGATGGCGAGGGACTGGGCGGTTTCATCGGCCTGTGCCTTGTCCGCGGGTGCGAACGCGGCATACAGCCCCCCGGTGGCCGCCAGCGCGAGGAGTAGGACGACGACCGCCGCCAGCGGATGGCGTCGTCGTGCGGAGAGCTTTTTCACGGATTACCCCGGTGTCAGGATCTTCTGCGTCGATGCTTCTGGAATGGTGCGGGTACGGGCCCGGCTACTTGATCATGTAGATCGTGGCGAAGAGGCCGATCCAGACGACATCGACGAAGTGCCAGTAGTAGGACACGACGATGGCGGCGGTTGCCTGCTCGTGGGTGAACCTCCGGGCCGCGTACGTCCTGCCGAGAACGAGCAGGAAGGCGATGAGACCGCCCGTCACGTGCAGACCGTGGAAGCCGGTGGTCAGGTAGAAGACCGAGCCGTAGGGGTCGGACGAGAGCGAGAGGCCCTCGTGCTTGACCAGCTCGGTGTACTCGAACACCTGGCCGCCGATGAAGATCGCACCCATCACGAACGTGATCACGAACCAGGTACGCAGCTTCTTCACATCACCGCGCTCGGCGGCGAAGACGCCGAGCTGGCAGGTGAGGGAGGAGAGCACCAGGATCGTGGTGTTGGTGGCCGAGAACGGGAAGTTCAGGGCCGAAGCCTGCTCTGCCCAGTACTCGGCACCCATCACCGATCGCAGGGTGAAGTACATCGCGAAGAGGGCCGCGAAGAACATCAGCTCGGAACTCAGCCAGATGATGGTTCCGACGCTGGTGAGGTTCGGCCGATTGACCGACGGGTGCGCGTGCCCGGTTTCTACTGTCGTTGCTGTCGCCACGACCGACATTATGTCGGTCGCTTATCCAGCCCTCACTCCCGGGGGTGCCGTTCGGTGTGTCCGTACCCCGTGTCCAGCCCGAACGGCCCATCGAAAGCGTTGCCTTTGCCGTGCCGAACCGGTGCTGACATCGCGTCGGGAGGGGTAGCATCCGGCGCATCGGTGCACCCCGCAGTTCTCCTTGACGAACCGGAGGAACAATGCAGTCGACCGCCACGGTGCTGGTGTACAGCGACAACGCCAACACCCGCGAACAGGTGCGGCTCGCCACGGGCCGCCGCCCGGCCGCCGACGTTCCCCCGGTCGAGTTCATCGAGTGCGCGACGCTGCCCGCGGTCCTCTCGGAGCTGGACAAGGGCGGCATCGACGTCTGCGTACTGGACGGCGAGGCGGTCCCGGCCGGCGGCATGGGCGTCTGCCGGCAGATCAAGGACGAGATCTTCCGCTGCCCGCCGGTGCTGGTGCTCATGGGACGCCCGCAGGACGCCTGGCTGGCCACCTGGAGCCGGGCGGACGCGGCGGTGACGCTCCCGGTCGAGCCGGTGGAGTTCGCGGAGGCTCTGGCCGCCCTGATCCGCACCCGCCTGGGCGCCAACCACTGAGGCCGACGGGGGCGCCGGCCTCCGCGCCGCTCACACCCTGGGCAGGAGCCGTACCGTCTCGGGGGCGCCGTCGCCTCCGACGGCCGGCAGCGAGCTGCCGGTCAGCCACTTGTCCCAGGACAGGTTCCAGTCGCCGAATCCGTTGCCGAACGGATCCATCGTGCTGCCCAGGCTGTTGACGACCTTGACTATGTCGCCCTCGCGCACGGTGTTGAAGAACCATTCGGCGTTGCCGGTCGACATCCCGGTGCAGCCGTGGCTGACGTTGGCCCAGCCCTGGGAGCCCGCGGACCAGGGCGCCGCGTGGACGTACTCACCGCTCCAGGTGACGCGTGTCGCGTAGTAGACGGGCAGGTCGTACGATTCGGAGCTGCCCTCGGGTATGCCGATGCTGGTACCGCGCATGCGGACGAAGTACTCCTTGCCGAGCACGACCTTGACGCCGTTGCGGGTGGAGAAGCCCGGCTTGCCGGTGGTCACCGGAATGGTGTTGATCACGTCTCCGTTGCGCAGCACCGTCATCTGGTGCGTGGCGGCATCCGTTATGGCCTCTATTCGGTCGCCTATGGACAGCTTGAGGGGCTTCACGGCGCCCCCGTACAGCCTGTCGCCGATCCTGACGCCCTCCAGGGTGCTGACCACCTCCACGGTGGCGCCCGCGGGCCAGTACTCCATCGGGCGGTAGTGCAGCTTCTTGTCGTCCACCCAGTGCCAGGAGCCGTCCACCCGCGGGCTGGACCGCACGGTCAGCGAGCGCTCTATGGCGGCCCTGGCCGCGGCGTCCGTCACCGGGGCGCTGAGCTCGGCGGTGAGCGGCTGGCCCACGCCGTAGGTGCCGGCCTTGGGGCCCAGTTCGACGCCTATGTGGTGCTGTGCCGCCGCCGTCTCGAAAGTCTGGGTACGGATCCCGGGGGCGCCCTTGCCGTCCTCCGTGGCGACCTTGACGGTGTAGCGCGTACCGGCGGCAAGAGGGCCCGTGGAGCGCCATCTGCTGCCGTCGGCGGTGAGTTCGCCCGCCAGATACCGGCCGGACGTGTCCACGGCCGTGACATCCGTGATGCGGCCTTCCTTGCCCTTGGCGATGACTTCCAGGGGTTTGTCGAGGGCGGCCTTCGCGCTCCCGGAAGGCGCGTTGAGGGAGACCTGCTTCGCCGCGTCGTACGGCCTCGCCGACAGCGGGTGGCTCGCCGGGCCGTCACAAGCGGCCGTCGCCGCCGCGAGGGACATGACCAGTACGGTGCAGCTGGCTATGGCGCGCTTGCGCGGTATGTCGTTCATGAGTACACGCTATGGACAACGCCCTCCGGCGTCGCGCCGGGTGACTGCAAACGAGGGGCCCGGAGCTCACCCTTTCGGGTCAGCGTCCGGGCCCCTGCGCCGTGCTGAGCGGTGTGCTCGTTACTGGTTCTGGTTCTCGCCGCGGTAGTACTCGAAGACCCAGCCCCAGACGCCGACCAGGATCAGCGGGGCCGAGAAGTACAGCAGCCACCAGCCGATCGCGATCGCGAGGAAGGCCAGGGCGCCGCCGATGGCCAGCGACAGCGGCTGCCAGCTGTGCGGGGAGAAGAAGCCGACCTCACCGGCCTCGTCCGCGACGTCGGCCTCCTTGTCGTCCTGCGCCATGGCGTCGACACGCCTGGCCGTGAAGGCCAGGTAGTAGCCGATCATGACCGCGAGTCCGAACGCCAGGAAGAGCGCCGTCGTACCGGCCGGCTCCTTCGACCACACGCCGTAGAGCACGGCCATGGCCAGGATGAAGACGCTCAGCCAGAGGAACATCTTGCCCTGGATCTTCACTTGCCGGCCTCCTTGTCACCGGTGATGGCACCGTGACCGGCGTGCTCGAGCTGGTCGAGGGCCGCGATCTCCGGGTGGTGCAGATCGAACGCCGGGGATTCGGAGCGGATCCTCGGCAGGGTGAGGAAGTTATGGCGCGGCGGCGGGCACGAAGTCGCCCATTCGAGTGAACGGCCGTAACCCCACGGGTCGTCGACCTCGACCTTCTTGCCGTACTTGGCGGTCTTCCACACGTTGTAGAGGAACGGCAGGATCGACAGGCCCAGCAGGAACGAGCTGATCGTGGAGATGGTGTTCAGGGCGGTGAAGCCGTCGGCCGCGAGATAGTCCGCGTACCGCCGCGGCATGCCCTCGGCCCCCAGCCAGTGCTGGACGAGGAAGGTGCCGTGGAAGCCGATGAACAGCGTCCAGAAGGTGATCTTGCCGAGCCGCTCGTCCAGCATCTTGCCGGTGAACTTCGGCCACCAGAAGTGGAATCCGGCGAACATCGCGAAGACCACGGTGCCGAAGACGACGTAGTGGAAGTGCGCGACAACGAAGTACGAGTCGGAGACGTGGAAGTCCATCGGGGGCGAGGCCAGGATGACGCCGGTCAGACCACCGAAGGTGAAGGTGATCAGGAAGCCGATCGTCCAGAGCATCGGGTTCTCGAAGGACAACGACCCCTTCCACATGGTGCCGATCCAGTTGAAGAACTTCACACCGGTCGGTACCGCGATCAGGAAGGTCATGAAGGAGAAGAACGGCAGTAGCACCCCGCCGGTGACGTACATGTGGTGGGCCCACACGGTCACGGACAGACCGGCGATCGCGATGGTCGCCGCGATCAGGCCGATGTAACCGAACATCGGCTTGCGGCTGAAGACCGGAATGATCTCCGAGACGATGCCGAAGAACGGCAGGGCGATGATGTACACCTCTGGATGGCCGAAGAACCAGAAGAGGTGTTGCCACAACAAGGCGCCGCCGTTGGCGGAGTCGAAGATGTGGGCGCCGAACTTGCGGTCCGCCTCCAGGGCGAACAGCGCCGCGGCCAGCACCGGGAAGGCCAGCAGGACCAGCACACCGGTGAGCAGCACGTTCCAGGTGAAGATCGGCATGCGGAACATCGTCATGCCGGGCGCGCGCATGCAGATGATCGTGGTGATGAAGTTGACCGAACCGAGGATCGTGCCGAAGCCGGAGAAGGCCAGACCCATGATCCACATGTCGGCGCCGACACCCGGCGAACGGACCGCGTCCGACAGCGGGGAGTAGGCGAACCAGCCGAAGTCGGCCGCACCTTGCGGGGTGAGGAAGCCGGCCACCGCGATGATCGAGCCGAAGAGGTACAGCCAGTACGCGAACATGTTCAGCCGCGGGAACGCCACGTCGGGCGCGCCGATCTGCAGCGGCATGATCCAGTTCGCGAATCCGGCGAACAGCGGCGTCGCGAACATCAGCAGCATGATCGTGCCGTGCATCGTGAACGCCTGGTTGAACTGCTCGTTCGACATGATCTGCGTGCCGGGCCGGGCCAGCTCGGCGCGCATGAACAGCGCCAGGAGTCCGCCGATGCAGAAGAAGACGAACGACGTGACCAGGTAGAGCGTACCGATGGTCTTGTGGTCGGTGGTGGTCAGCCACTTCACCACCACACTGCCGGGCTGCCTGCGCCGGACCGGGATCTCGTTCTCGTACGAGTCTTCAGCCGTCGCGGCACCCTGAGGTTCGTTGAGGATGCTCACAGTTGGTTCTTCTCCGCATTCCGGGCCGGGTCCGACTGCTGAATGCCCGACGGGATGAAGCCGGTCTGCCCCTTCTCGGCGAGCTCCTTCAGGTACTGCTGGTAGCGCTCCGGGGAGACGACCTTCACGTTGAAGAGCATCCGGGAGTGGTCGACACCGCAGAGTTCGGCGCACTTGCCGAGGAAGGTGCCCTCCTGGGAAGGCGTCACCTCGAAGACGTTGGTGTGACCGGGGATGACGTCCTGCTTGAAGAGGAAGGGGACGACCCAGAAGGAGTGGATGACATCACGGGAGGTCAGGATGAACCGGACCTTCTGGCCCTTCGGCAGCCACAGGGTCGGACCGGGGTTCCCCGTCTGCGGGTTCCTGTCACCCGGGATGCCGGCGTCGTAGACGCCCTCGGCACCCGCCGGGAAGTCGTTGTTGTACTGGTCCGGAATCGCGTTCAGTTCCTTCTGGGCCTGAGCGTCGCCGGTGGCGGGGTTGCCGTCCACGTCCTCGAGGTAGTTGAAGCCCCAGCTCCACTGGTAGCCGACCACGTTGATGGTGTGGGCCGGCTTGTCGGAGAGGGCGAGGAGCTTCGACTCATCCCGCGCGGTGAAGTAGAAGAGCACCGAGACGATGATGAGCGGAACCACGGTGTACAGCGCCTCGATGGGCATGTTGTACCGCGTCTGCGGGGGAACCTCGATCTTGGTGCGGCTGCGCCTGTGGAAGATGACGCTCCACAGGATCAGACCCCATACCAGCACGCCCACGGCGAGGGCGGCCGCCCAGGAGCCCTGCCAGAGGGAGAGGATCCGCGGAGCCTCTTCCGTGACGGGGGTGGGCATACCAAGGCGGGGGAAGTCCTTGTATGTGCAACCGGTGGCGGTTGCCAGGATCAGGCCCGCAGTCAGCACCTGCGGCAGCTTCCGCCGCATCGGGCGCCGCGACGTGGGGGTACCACCCGCGCCTTGGCTGCGGGGGAGGTCGGAGCCGTTGGGACTCACGTAGCGCCTTCCCGAGAGTCTCGCCCGCGCGGCCGGCTGCGGCCGTCTCGCTGGTCGGTCGCCGGCCCTGACGCGGGCAGGGGTTTGGATGTTTATGCGGACCAAACCCTACTGGACGCAATTTGGGGTCGCGCGGGGAGGGTGCCCAACGCGCCGCCGGACGACCCGAAGGGGTGGACTCACCTGTTCTGAGCGCTCGGTTCGCCTCCAGGGCGCTCAGTCCCTGTCGACGGTCGATCGTGCTCGGTCCTTCGTTCCTCAGGACCTGTGCGCGTTCTCCCTTTCGACAGCGACGCCCCCCTTCGGCTCACTCGCCGCAGGCGCGTCCGGAGTGAGGTCGGCTCCGACCGGCCGCGTTAGCGTGGCAGCGTGCCCTACTTCGACGCCGCTTCGTCCGCTCCGCTCCATCCGGTCGCCCGGCAGGCCCTCCAGGCCGCCCTCGACGAGGGCTGGGCCGATCCCGCCCGGCTCTACCGCGAGGGACGGCGCGCGCGGATGCTCCTGGACGCGGCGCGGGAGACGGCTGCGGCGGCCGTGGGGTGCCGCCCGGACGAGCTCGTTTTCACCTCTTCGGGCACCCGCGCCGTCCACGCGGGCATCGCCGGCGCGATGGCGGGCCGTCGGCGCGTCGGCGGCCATCTCGTCGTCTCCGCGGTGGAGCACTCGGCGGTGCTGCACGCGGCGGAGGGCCTCGCGGCCACCGAGGTGCCGGTGGCCCGCACCGGCGCGGTCGACCCGGCCGCCTTCGGCGCGGCACTGCGCGACGACACGGCGCTGGCCTGCCTCCAGTCCGCCAACCACGAGGTGGGCACGGAGCAGCCGGTCGCCGAGGTCGCCGCCGTGTGCCGAACGACAGGGGTGCCGCTGCTCGTCGACGCGGCGCAGTCGCTGGCGTGGGGCCCGGTCGACGGTGACTGGTCCCTGCTGGCGGCGAGCGCCCACAAATGGGGCGGACCGGCAGGGGTCGGACTGCTCGTCGTGCGCAAAGGCGTCCGATTCTCGTCCCAAGGCCCGGCGGACGAACGGGAGTCGGGGCGCGCGCCCGGCTTCGAGAACATCCCGGCGATCGTGGCGGCGGCGGCGTCGCTGCGGGCCGTACGGGACGAGGCGTCGGCCGAGTCCGCCCGGCTGCGGGGGCTGGTGGACCGGATCCGGACCCGGGTCCCGGAGCTGGTGCCGGATGTCGAGGTGGTCGGCGACCCGGTGCGGCGGCTGCCGCATCTCGTCACCTTCTCCTGTCTCTATGTCGACGGGGAGACAGTGCTGCACGAGCTGGACCGTGCCGGGTTCTCCGTCTCGTCGGGTTCGTCGTGCACAAGCTCGACGCTGACCCCGAGCCATGTGCTGCGGGCGATGGGGGTGCTGAGCGAGGGCAATGTGCGCGTGTCGCTGCCGCTGGGCACGTCGGAGGCGGAGGTGGACCGCTTCCTGGAGGTCCTGCCGGGGGTCGTCGCCGACGTCCGCCGCCGCCTCGACGCACCGGCGCCCGCCGTGCCCGCAGTGCCCGCAGTGCCCTCCCCCGCGCCCGGCTCCCTCGTCGTGGACTCCCTGGGCAAGCGCTGCCCCATCCCCGTGATCGAGCTGGCGAAGGTCATCGGGGATGTGCCGGTGGGCGGCACGGTGACGGTGCTGTCCGACGACGAGGCGGCGCGGCTGGACATCCCGGCCTGGTGCGAGATGCGGGACCAGGAGTACGTGGGGGAACAGCCCGCGGAGCGGGGCACGGCGTACGTGGTGCGGCGGCGCGGCTGAAACGCCGGCAGAACCTCCGCACGGTGCAGGGTGGGGCTCTGCACCGAGGCGGAGCCCCCGCGGCCGCTACGCCAGGTGGGCCCTGACCTCGGAGGCCGCGTCGTCGCCGTACGCCTTCGTGAAGCGCTCCATGAAGTGGGCGCGGCGCAGCGTGTACTCCTGGGTGCCCAGGGTCTCGATGACCAGGGTCGCCAGCATGCAGCCGACCTGCGCCGCACGCTCCAGGCCCACGCCCCAGGACAGGCCGGAGAGGAAGCCCGCGCGGAAGGCGTCGCCGACGCCGGTCGGGTCGACCTTGGAGTCCTCCTCGGGGCAGCCGACCTCGATACCCGGCTCGCCTGCGCGCTCGATGCGCACACCGCGGGAGCCGAGCGTGGTGACGCGGTGGCCGACGCGGGAGAGGATCTCCTCGTCCGTGAAGCCGGTCTTGGACTCGATGAGCCCCTTCTCGTACTCGTTGGAGAAGAGGTAGGTCGCCCCGTCCAGCAGTATCCGGATCTCGTCCCCGCTCATGCGCGCGATCTGCTGCGAGAAGTCCGCCGCGAACGGGATCCCCCGCGAACGGCACTCCTCGGTGTGGCGCAGCATCGCCTCGGGGTCGTCGGCGCCGATCAGCACCAGGTCGAGACCGCCGATCCGGTCCGCGACCGACTTCAGCTCGATCTGGCGGGCCTCGCTCATCGCGCCCGTGTAGAAGGAGCCGATCTGGTTGTGGTCGGCGTCGGTGGTGCAGACGAAGCGCGCGGTGTGGAGCACCTCGGAGATCCGGACGGACGCGGTGTCCACCCCGTGCCGGTCCAGCCAGGCCCGGTACTCGTCGAAGTCGGAGCCGGCCGCGCCGACCAGGATCGGGGCGGTGCCGAGCTGCCCCATGCCGAAGCAGATGTTGGCGCCGACGCCGCCCCTGCGCACGTCGAGGTTGTCGACCAGGAAGGAGAGGGAGACCGTGTGCAGCTGGTCCGCGACCAGCTGGTCGGAGAAGCGGCCGGGGAAGGTCATGAGGTGGTCGGTGGCGATGGAGCCGGTGACTGCGATGCGCACGGCGAGCTGCTCCTGGTCCTGGGGGAGGCGGCGAGCGTTGACAGTTAACGCTACCGGTTTTCGTGCGCCATCTCGTAGGGCGAGAAACTACCCGATAGTAGGGCTTTTTCCGCCACTCAGCCGTGCGTACGGTGCCCCTATGCCGAACCACAGATTCCCGCGTGACCTGCGGGAGACCGAGACCGACACCAGCCTCGCCCAGTTGTGCGGGGACAGCGCACGCATGGCCCCGCACTGGGCGGTGCCGCCGGTCGCCGTGGCCACGCCGGTGCCGCCGTCCTCGATCCACGGCGTGGTGGTGTCCCGCGCCTCGGCGCGGCTGGTCGGCTCGATGCCCGAGTACGGCGACTGACTCCCACGGGAAACGGGAACCGCGCGCTCCCCCGGCCCGTCACAGGGGTGTCCCCCGTCACGGGTCCCCAAGGAGCGATGCGGTGAACAGCACGGAGCGGCCCCCCACGACCACGGCCGACGACGGACCGCGCAGGCGGCGTTCCCGGCTGGCCGTCGCCTCGGTGGCCGCGGCGGTCCTGCTCGCCGGGGGCGGTGGTGCGTACTGGGCCACGTCCGCCTCCGACGGCGACAGCGGTACGGCGCCGGGTGCCGGGCGCACCGCCCCTCCCCCGCTGGCCCTGGACGGCGCCGCCGAGACCGGCCCGCCCCCCGGGATCGCGCCGGGCGAGCCCGACCCGGCCGGTGTGCGGTACCGGACCGCGGTCGAGCTGCCGGACGGCCCGGAGTCGGCCCCCGTGTACCGGGCGGGCGGCACGGTCGCCGCGGCCGACGTCACCCGGCTGGCCGCGGCCCTGGGGGTGCCGGGCACCCCGCGCGCCGTCGGCGACGTCTGGAAGATCGGCGCCGACAAGGACTCCGGGGGCCCGATGCTCCAGGTGAACCGGGCGGCCCCGGGCACCTGGACGTTCGCCCGGTTCGGCCCGACACCGAAGGGCGACGACTGCACCAGGGTGAAGCCCTGCCCTGGCGGCGGGGTGCCGCCCACCGACACGAGCGGCGAGTCCGTCCACCCTCCGGTGGGCGAGGAGGCCGCGAAGAAGGCCGCCGCTCCCGTGCTCGCGGCGGTGGGTCAGGGCGACGCCCGGCTCGACGCGACGCAGACGCTGGACGCACTCCGGGTCGTGAACGCGGATCCGCTGGTCGGCGGGTTGCCGACGTACGGCTGGACGACCGGGATCACCGTCGGGGCGGACGGCCAGGTGGTCGGCGGCAGCGGTCAGCTGGCGAAGCCGGTGAAGGGCGCGGAGTATCCGGTGACCGGCGCGAAGGAGACCCTGGAGCGGCTCAACGGCGAGCAGCTCGCCAAGCCCTCGATCGGCGGCTGCGCGACGCCCGTCCCGGCTGATGAACCGGCCGCGCCGTGCGAGCCGAAGCGCGGCCCGGCCCCGACGGTGACGGTCAGCGGGGCGGTCTTCGGGCTCGCGGTGCACTCGGAGGCGGGCCGGCCCGCGCTCGTACCGTCCTGGCTCTTCGAGGTCGCCCCGGAGGGTGGCGCCCGGCCGTACACGATCACGCACCCGGCCGTGGCGCCCGAGTTCCTCAAGCCGGCGGCCACGTCACCGCCGAAGCCGACGCCGCAGCCGTCGGGGCTGCCGGAGACGACCGACCGCCAGGTCGAGTCGTACGCCGTGTCGGCCGACGGCCGGACGCTGACCCTGCGCTTCTGGGGCGGGGTGTGCAGCGACTACGCGGGTGCCGCGGAGGAGAGCGCCGGCGAGGTGCGGGTACGGATCGTCGAGACGCGGCAGGATCCGGACCGGGTCTGCATCATGATCGCGAAGGAGCTCACCGAGAAGGTCGTCCTGGACCGCCCGCTGGGCGACCGGAAGGTCCTCGACGCGGTGAGCAGCCAGGCGGTCCCGCGCCGCTAGGTCGTGTCTGACAAATGGCGCCGTCCGCCCGCAGGGCGGGGTGCGCGGCGTCCGGTGCGTGCCATCGCAAGGCGGAGGATCATCCTCGTACTGGACGTACTCGGATGACTCCGACAACGCAGCGTGGGGGCACCTCCCGTGCCCGAAGGGCTACGGGGGTGGGGGCACCTCCCAGGCGCGAGCTCTGGGGGAGCGTGCCGGACGCCGCGCGCCAGGCGGGATTTGTCAGACACGGCCTAGTGCGGTGACCGGAAAGGTTCGCCGGCACACCGGTACGAGCGGCGATCCTCCGCCTGGCGATGCACCGCACCGGACGCCGTGAGCGACTCGGCGGACCTTCGGTCACAGCGCCAGGGGAGCGTCTTCGCAGCAGCGCCGTCCGCCCGAAAGCGGTCCGGCCGAAGGGCTACGTCGCAGGGCGTGCGGGACGCCGCCGGGCATGGCCCGGGGCCTGCCCTGCCGAACAGCGCCGTCCGCCCGCGGGGCGGGGCACGCCGTGTCCGGTGCGTGGCTCGCGCCCGGACGCCCGGACGCGCGGAAGGGCGGCGGCCCCGGTGGTCCGGTGGCCGCCGCCCTTCCGGCGTACGGATGACGGCTCAGCTGAAGGAGTCGCCGCAGGCGCAGGAGCCCGTCGCGTTCGGGTTGTCGATCGTGAAGCCCTGCTTCTCGATCGTGTCCACGAAGTCGATCGAGGCGCCGCCCAGGTACGGGGCGCTCATACGGTCGGTGACGACCTTGACGCCGCCGAAGTCCTTGACGACATCGCCGTCGAGCGAGCGCTCGTCGAAGAACAGCTGGTAGCGCAGGCCTGAGCAGCCGCCGGGCTGAACGGCGACGCGCAGCGCCAGGTCCTCTCGGCCTTCCTGGTCCAGCAGGGCCTTGACCTTGGCCGCGGCGGCGTCGGACAGGAGGATGCCGTCGTTCGCGGTGGTGGTCTCGTCCGATACGGACATCTGCTTCTCTCCCGGGTTGTACGGAGACTGCTTGCCGACGGTTCAACCGGCGGGGTCCCCGATTCATTCCGGGCGAGCCCCAGTCTTTCCCCTTCATGCTCGCACACGCGATCCCGTCAAGGCACCAGCCCGTGAACAGCCGCGGTCGGGAATTGCGTCACATCGACGCTATCGCCATCGTCAAAGTGACGTGAAGCGGTTATGATAGATAGCGTCAAAGAGACGAAAAGTGCTCTGTGAGATGAAGAGAAAGGGTGTGTGACGTGACCACCGCCCAACCCCTGGATGTCGAGCCGACGCCGCTCGCCCTGCTGCTGCTCGGCCGCGAGGCAGACCCGAAGAGCGAGCGCGGTGTCGAGTGCCCCGGAGACCTCCCCTCCCCGTCCGACCCGGACCTGGTGGCGCGCGCCCGCACGGCGAAGGAGAAGCTCGGCAGCAAGGTCTTCGTGCTGGGCCACCACTACCAGCGCGACGAGGTCATCCAGTTCGCGGACGTCACCGGCGACTCCTTCAAGCTCGCCAAGGACGCGGCGGCGCGTCCCGAGGCCGAGTACATCGTCTTCTGCGGCGTGCACTTCATGGCCGAGTCGGCGGACATCCTGACCTCCGACGACCAGAAGGTCGTGCTGCCGGACCTCGCGGCCGGCTGCTCCATGGCCGACATGGCCACCGCCGAGCAGGTCGCCGAGTGCTGGGACGTCCTCGCGGACGCGGGCATCACGGACGTCACCGTCCCCGTCTCGTACATGAACTCCTCCGCCGACATCAAGGCGTTCACCGGCAAGCACGGCGGCACGATCTGTACGTCGTCGAACGCCAAGCGCGCGCTGGACTGGGCCTTCGAGCAGGGTGAGAAGGTCCTCTTCCTGCCGGACCAGCACCTGGGGCGGAACACCGCGGTCCGCGAGATGGGCATGACCCTGGACGACTGCGTCGTCTACAACCCGCACAAGCCGAACGGCGGGCTCACCGCCGAGCAGCTGCGCGCGGCGAAGATGATCCTGTGGCGGGGCCACTGCTCCGTGCACGGCCGCTTCTCGCTGGACTCGGTGAACGACGTGCGCGAGCGCATCCCCGGTGTGAACGTGCTGGTGCACCCGGAGTGCAAGCACGAGGTCGTCGCCGCGGCGGACCACGTGGGCTCGACGGAGCACATCATCAAGACCCTGGAGGCGGCTCCGGCCGGCTCGAAGTGGGCGATCGGCACCGAGCTGAACCTGGTGAAGCGGCTGGCGGACCGCTTCGCCCCCGAGGGCAAGGAAGTCGTCTTCCTCGACCGGACGGTCTGCTTCTGCTCGACGATGAACCGCATCGACCTGCCGCATCTGGTGTGGGCGCTCGAATCCCTCGCGGAGGGGAACCTGGTGAACCGGATCCAGGTCGACCGCGAGACGGAGAGCTTCGCCAAGCTCGCCCTCGAGCGCATGCTGGCCCTCCCCTGACGGGGACCGCGCCCCGTTCCCCTCGACGCCCCCGGCCACTCGTGGCCGGGGGCGTCGGCCGTTGACGGCGACCGTCCGCCGGAAGGGCGGCCGGGAACGGCAGCCGCCCGGCACCGGGTGGACCGGTACCGGGCGGCTCGCCGAAGGCGCTACGCGCTTACGCGTTGACCGGCTGCGGGTCGGTGTCCTCCGTGGACTCCGAGGACTCCGGGGCCGACGGGGCCGACGGGGCCGACGGGGCCGACGGGGCCGACGGGGCCGAGGACCCCGACTTCCGTGCCCGCTTGGCCTCGCGCTTCGCGCGGCGGCGCTCCTTGCGGAGCTCCACCATCGCGTACAGCGTCGGCACCAGCAGCAGCGTCAGCAGCGTCGACGTCACCAGACCGCCGATCACGACCACGGCCAGCGGCTGGGCGATGAAGCCGCCCTCACCCGTGACGCCGAGCGCCATCGGCAGCAGCGCGAAGATCGTCGCGAGCGCCGTCATCAGGATGGGACGGAGCCGGTGCCTGCCGCCCTCGACGACCGCCTCGACCACGCCCAGGCCCTGTGCCCGGTACTGGTTGATGAGGTCGATCAGCACGATCGCGTTCGTGACCACGATGCCGATGAGCATCAGCATGCCGATCATCGCCGGGACACCCATCGGCGTGCCGGTCAGGACCAGCAGACCGATCGCGCCCGTCGCCGCGAACGGGATGGAGACCAGCAGGATCAGCGGCTGCACCAGCGAGCGGAACGTGGCGACCAGCAGCATGAAGACGATCGCGATCGCCGCCAGCATGGCCAGGGCCAGCGAGCCGAACGCCTCCTCCTGGTCCTGTCCGACGCCGCCGATGGCGGCGCTCGCCCCCTCCGGCAGGTCCAGCGCGTTGATCTTCGTCTGGAGCTCCGCGCTCACCGCTCCAGTGTTGTCGCTGGTCGGCTTCGCCGAGATCGTCGCGGCGCGCGCGCCGTCGATCCGGGTCATCGAGACCGGGCCGGGGACCAGCTTCACCTCGGCGATGTCACCGAGCTTGACCGGACCGAGCGGCAGCTTCTTCAGCTCGGCCATCGTCGTCGCCGGCTTGGCCGAGGTGATGACGACATCGCGCTCGGAGTCGTCGAGGATCGCCTTGGCCGCCGGCGTGCCGCGCACGGCCTGGGCCACCGCGGCGCCCAGAGACGCGTCGTTGAAGCCGGCGTCGGCCGCCTTCGCGTTGGCCTTGACGGAGATCCGCGGCACGGACTGCGACAGGTCGCTCTGGACGTCGGTGACGTCGTCGAGCTTCGCGACCTCGTCCCGGACCTGCTCGGACGCCTTGGCCAGGGTGTCCGCGTCGGCGGCCTTCACCACGACGCTGAGGTCCTGGCTGCCGAAGCCGTCGCCCGCCGCGATCGTCGTGTCGCCGATGCCGTCGAGCTTGCCCAGCTCCTCGTCGATGTGGGCGCGGGTCTTCTCGTACGACGCCGAGTCCTTCAGCGTCAGCTGGTACGACGCCTGGTTGGCGCCGGTGCCGCCGCCGAAGGCCGCCATGAAGCCGGAGGAGCCGACGGTGACCTGGTAGTCCTTGATCTCGTCGATCCCCGCGAGGACCTGCTCGATCTTCTTCGCGGAGGCGTCGGCCGCCTCCAGGCTGGTGCCCGGCTTCAGCTCCTGCTTGATCGACATGACCTCCTGCTCGCCCTGGTCGAAGAAGTTCGTCTTCAGGAGCGGGGCCATGCCGAAGGTGCCGAGGAGGACGCCGATCGCGAGGACGACGCTGGTGAGGCGGCGGCGGGTCGCGAAGCGCAGCACCGGGACGTACATCCGCTGGAGCGGGCTGCGCGCCTCCTTCTCCTCCGCCTTGCGGCGCGCCTCGTCCGGGTCGATGCCCCGCACGGCCTTCGGCGCGCGCAGGAACCAGTACGACAGGACCGGGACGACCGTCAGCGACACGAGCAGCGAGGCCAGCAGCGCCGCGGTGACCGTCAGCGAGAACGAGCCGAACAGCTCGCCGACCATGCCGCCGACCAGACCGATCGGCAGGAAGACGGCGACCGTGGTCAGCGTGGACGAGGTGACGGCGCCCGCCACCTCGCGTACGGCGGTGAGGATCGCGGCCTCGCGCTCCTCGCCGTAGCCGAGGTGGCGCTTGATGTTCTCCAGGACCACGATCGAGTCGTCGACGACCCGGCCGATGGCGATGGTGAGCGCGCCCAGGGTCAGCATGTTGAGCGACAGGTCACGGGTCCACAGCACGATCAGGGCGAGGACGACGGAGAGCGGAATGGAGACCGCCGTGACGAGCGTCGAGCGGATCGAGGCCAGGAAGACCAGGATGATCACGACGGCGAAGAGCAGACCGAGCGCGCCCTCGGTCGTCAGACCGGAGATCGACTTGGAGACGGCCGGGCCCTGGTCGGAGACGACGGAGAGCTCGGCGCCGGAGCCCAGGTCCTTGCGGAGGTCGGGCAGCTTCTCCTTGACCGCGTCGGAGATGGCGACGGCGCTGCCGTCCTTGTCCATCGTGGCCATGACGGCGAGGCTGGGCTTGCCGTTGGTACGGGTGATGGAGACGCGCTGCGACTCCTCCTGCTTCACCGTGGCGACGTCGCCGAGGCGGACCGCCTTGGCGGGCTTGCCACCGGCCGCGGACGCGGGCGCGATGCGCAGGTCCTCGATCTGCTTCAGCGAGGTGAAGCCGCCGCCGACCTGGACGGTGCGGCTGCTGCCCGACTCGGAGAAGGAGCCGGCGGGGACGGTCGCGCCGCCCGCCCTGAGCGCCTCGGCGAGGGCCATGGTGTTCAGCCCGGCCTTGGCGAGCTTCTTGTCGTCCGGGGTGACGGAGACCTGGAGGTCCTGGACGCCGTCGACGGTGACCTGACCGACGCCCTCGATGTCCTCGAGGGCCGGGACGACGGTGCGCTCCAGCTGGTCGGCGAGCGCCTGCTGGTCCTTGTCGGAGCTGACGGCGAGGACGACGGTCGGGATGTCGTCGGTGGAACCGGCGATGACCTGCGGGTCCACGTCGTCGGGGAGCTGGACTCGGGCGCGGTTCACGGCCTGCTGGACGTCGGCGACGAGCTGCTTGGTGCCCTCGTCCCCGTAGTCGAACGTGGCCATGATCACGGCGTTGCCCTCGCTCGCCGTGGAGGTGATGCCCGTGATGCCGTCGACGGCCTTGATGGTGTTCTCGAGCGGTTCGACGACCTGCTTCTCGACCACATCGGGGGACGCACCCTGGTAGGGGGCCAGCACCGACACCATCGGCAGTTCGATGGAGGGCAGCAGTTGCTGCTTGAGCTGCGGGATGGCGATCGCTCCGAAGAGGATCGCGACGATCGACATCAGCCCGATCAGGGCCCGTTGCGCGAGGCTGAATCTGGACAGCCAGGACATGGGGTCTCTCTTCTGTGGCTTACGCAGGAGGCGGGCAGGGTCAGGTGCCCGCTTTATACGATCAGCCATCCGCAAGGGTGAATCCGTAGGCCCGAGGTCCGAATCCTTATCCGGGACATACTCCGCCTGGAGTACGGCCGGGTGGAGACTCACTCCACCCTTGGGCGTACCAGGCCCGATTCGTACGCAATGACCACCAATTGCGCACGGTCCCGGGCGCCGAGTTTGGCCATCGCCCGGTTGACATGGGTCTTGACAGTGAGCGGGCTGACCTCCAGCCGCTCGGCGATCTCGTCGTTGGAGTGGCCGCCGGCGACGAGGACGAGCACCTCGCGCTCGCGGCCGGTCAGGGCGGAGAGCCGGTCCGAGTACGCCCCCTCGTCCCCCTCGCCGGCGCCGATCCCGTCCGAATTCCCGCCCTGCGCAAGGAACTTCGCGATCAGCCCCTTGGTCGCGACGGGCGACAGCAGCGCCTCGCCGGCCGCGGCGATACGGATGGCACTGAGCAGTTCGTCCGGCTCCGCGCCCTTGCCGAGAAAGCCGGAGGCCCCGGCGCGCAGTGACTGGACGACGTACTCGTCCACCTCGAAGGTCGTCAGCATCACCACCCGTACGGCGGAGAGCGCCGGGTCCGCGCTGATCATGCGGGTGGCGGCAAGGCCGTCCGTACCGGGCATCCGGATGTCCATCAGGACGACGTCGGCCCGCTCCGAGCGGGCGAGGGCGACGGCCTGCGCACCGTCGGCCGCCTCCCCGACGACCTCCATGTCGGGCTCGGAGTCCACGAGCACCTTGAAGGCACTGCGGAGCAGCGCCTGGTCGTCGGCGAGCAGCACCCTGATCGTCATGCGTCCTCGTCCTCGTCGGGGCGGGTCTTGAGCGGCAGTATCGCCTGCACCCGGAAGCCCCCGCCGTACCGGGGCCCGGCGCTGAGGGTGCCGCCGAGCGCCGAGACGCGTTCGCGCATGCCGAGCAGGCCGTGGCCGCCGCTGTCCGTGTCGGGCACGGCCGCGGGCACCCCGTTGTCCAGGACCGTGACCTCCATGGTGCGCCCCACCCGTACGACGCTCACCTCTGCCTTGGCGTCCGGCCCCGCGTGCTTCTGCACATTGGTCAGCGACTCCTGGATGATCCGGTACGCGGCGAGGTCGACGGCGGCGGGCCGCTCGGAGTCCCGGTCGGTGCGGGCCAGCTCGACCGGCAGGCCGGCGTGGCGGAAGGTGTCGAGCAGCTCGTCGAGCCCGGCGAGGCCGGGGGCCGGCTCGGTCGGGGCCTCCGGGTCGCCGGACTGGCGGAGCAGACCGACGGTCGCACGCAGCTCGTTCAGCGCCGACCGGCTCGCCGCGCGGACGTGCGAGAGCGCCTCCTTGGCCTGGTCGGGGCGCTTGTCCATGACGTGCGCCGCGACCCCCGCCTGGACGTTGACCAGGGCGATGTGGTGCGCCACCACGTCATGGAGGTCGCGGGCGATCCGCAGCCGCTCCTCGGCGACGCGGCGCCGGGCCTCCTCGTCCCGGGTGCGCTCGGCGCGCTCGGCACGCTCCCGTATGGCGTCGATGAAGGCGCGCCGGCTGCGCACGGCGTCGCCCGCCGCGGCCGCCATGCCGGTCCACGCGAAGATGCCCAGGTTCTCCTGGCTGTACCAGGGGGCCGAGCCGAAGAGCATCGCCGTGCCGGTGAGCACGGTCATGGTGAGCAGGCCGACCCGCCAGGTGGTCGGCCGGTCGGTGCGCGAGGCGACCGTGTACAGGGCGATCACCGCGGACATCGCGACCGGCGCGGGCGGGTCGCCCGTCACGTACCCCACGACGGACAGCGCGCCGGTGGCGGCGAGGACGGGCACGGGGCGGCGCCGCCGGAAGACCAGGACCCCGGCGGCGAGCAGCATGAGCAGGACGCTGCCCGCGTCCGGCGTCCGCGTGAAGAAGGCGGGCCGTCCGTGGGGGCCGTTCGGGTCGGCGAAGGAGGCGGTGACCATGCACACGAGCACGGCGAACGCGAGCGCGGCGTCGAGCGCGAGCGGGTGCTCACGCAGCCAGCGCCACGGGTGCGTGAACCGGTCGAGGCCGGCCGGAGGAGCGGTCACGACAAGCAACGGTACGGGGTCCCGGCCACACCAGGGGTCCGCCTGTGGACAGCCGGGAGCCGCACCCCGGAACCTGTAGGGCCTCCGGCCGGTGCCCTCGAATCGCTGGAGGGGCCGGGATGCCCCGGCCCCTCCAGCGGTCGACGTGTGCTCAGCCCGGGATGAGGCCGTCGTCGCTGAGCATGTCGCGGACCTCGTCCAGCGTCGCCTCCGGCGACGGAAGGATCAGCTCCGAGGGCTCCAGCGAGTCGTCCGGCATCATCGCCCCGCAGTGCCGCACGGCATCGAGCAGGGCGCACAGCGTGCGGCGGAAGCCGTCCTTGTCACCCGACTCCATCTCGGCGAGCAGCTCGTCGTCCAGCCTGTTCAGCTCGACGAAGTGGCTGTCGTCCACCCTCCACTGGCCCTCCCCCATGATCCGTACGATCATGACGCGCCGTCCTTTGCGCTCGCCGGGCTACTGCTTGTCGAACCTGTGCTGGCCCTGGCCCTGCGCCTGGTCCTGCGCCGCGCCGTTGCCGCCCTCGATCGCCTGCTGCTGCGCCCCGCTGCCTCCCGCCAGCTCGGCCTTCATGCGCTGGAGCTCCAGCTCGACGTCCGTGCCGCCGGAGATCCGGTCCAGCTCGGCGGCGATGTCGTCCTTCGCCATGCCGGTCGGGTCGTCCAGGGCGCCGGAGGCCAGCAGCTCGTCGATCGCGCCCGCACGCGCCTGGAGCTGCGCGGTCTTGTCCTCGGCGCGCTGGATCGCCAGGCCGACGTCGCCCATCTCCTCGGAGATGCCGGAGAACGCCTCGCCGATCCGCGTCTGCGCCTGGGCGGCCGTGTACGTGGCCTTGATCGTCTCCTTCTTCGTACGGAAGGCGTCGACCTTGGCCTGGAGCCGCTGGGCGGCGAGCGTGAGCTTCTCCTCCTCGCCCTGCAACGTCTGGTGCTGCGTCTCCAGGTCGGTGACCTGCTGCTGGAGCGCGGCACGGCGGGACAGCGCCTCGCGCGCCAGGTCCTCGCGGCCGAGCGCCAGCGCCTTGCGGCCCTGGTCCTCCAGCTTCGTGGACTGGCCCTGGAGCTGGTTCAGCTGCAGCTCCAGGCGCTTGCGCGACGTGGCCACGTCGGCGACGCCGCGGCGTACCTTCTGGAGCAGCTCCAGCTGCTTCTGGTACGAGTAATCGAGGGTCTCGCGCGGATCCTCGGCCCGGTCAAGGGCCTTGTTTGCCTTCGCGCGGAAGATCATCCCCATACGCTTCATGACACCGCTCATGGGCTTCGCGCGCCCCCTTCTGACGGACTCAGCTCCAGCTACTCCAGGACCCACAGTAGAGGCCCTGCATCCATTACCGCACTGTTCGAGCGCGGATGCGCTCCTCCCCAAGAACGAGCTGCTGACGGCTCCGCTCCAGCCCAGGGAGTAGGTGACCGTCGGGGAAACCGGACACCGCACTCCGCCGCCGTCTGTTACGCGCCCGTTCTGCGTCGGTTCCCGGTCGGTTCTGTCGCCGTTTCTGCGGACATCTGCCCCGTACGACGCTCGCCGCTGCCGGATCGTTCCCCCGGGAGCCGGGATCCATTCCCGCCCGTCTCCGACCAGCGCCCCCCGACAAAGAGGGACCTCCGGCCCCGCACCTCCTCGTCACCCCGTACCCTTGGGCTTTGTGTTCCGTAGCCGTTCCAAGGATGAGAAGGCCCCCACCGACAAGGTGACGGCGGACCTCTCCAAGCATCCCCGCGACCCCGAGGCCCCCAAGGGCCGCCCGACTCCGAAGCGGAGTGAGGCCCAGACGCAGCGCCGCCGTGCGCAGTCGTCGGCGCCCACCGACCGCAAGGACGCCATGCGCCGCCAGCGCGAGGCGCGCCGTGCCGACCTGGCCAAGCAGCGCGAGGCCCTGGCCGGCGGCGACGAGCGCTACCTCCCGGCCCGCGACAAGGGTCCGGTGCGCCGCTTCGTGCGCGACTTCGTCGACTCGCGCTTCTGCATCGCGGAGTTCTTCCTGCCGCTCGCCGTGGTGATCCTGGTGCTCTCCATGATCCGCGTGCCCCAGCTGCAGAACATCGCGCTGCTGCTGTGGCTCGGCGTCATCGTGATGATCGTGATCGACTCGATCGGCATCTGGATCCGCCTGAAGAAGCAGCTCAACGAGCGCTTCCCGAACGAGCAGAAGCGCGGCGCCGTGGCCTACGGCCTCATGCGTACGCTCCAGATGCGCCGACTGCGGCTGCCGAAGCCCCGGGTCAAGCGCGGAGAGCGGCCCTGAGCGCGGACGTCGTCGCCGGTTTCGGCGGTGGCGCGCCGGCCTGGCTGAAGGGCCTGGGGGGACTGCGCAACACCGTCCGGCAGGAGCTCGTGGCACGCCAGCTCGACGAGCAGATAGCCGGCCGCTTCCCCGTGGGGCAGCGGCTGCGTGTCCTCGACGTCGGCATGGGCCAGGGCACCCAAGCGCTGCGCCTGGCGCGGGCCGGGCACACCGTGACGGGCCTGGAGTCCGACCCGGAGATGCTGAAGGCGGCCCGTGAGGCGCTGACGGCCGAGCCCGCAGGCATCCGGGAGCGGTTCCGCACGATCGAGGGGGACGGCCGCGACACCGGGGTGCACTTCCTGCCCGGCTCGTTCGACGTGGTGCTGTGCCACGGGGTGCTGATGTACGTCGAGGACCCTGACGCGATGCTGGCCGGCCTGGCCCGGATGCTGGCACCCGGCGGTCTGCTCTCGCTGCTCGTACGGAACGCGGACGCGCTCGCCATGCGGCCCGGCCTCGCCGGAGACTGGCCCGCGGCGCTGACGGCCTTCGACACGGACGCGTACACGAACCGGCTCGGACTGCCCGTGCGCGCCGACCGGCTGACGGATCTGACAGCGACCCTCTCGGGCATCGCGGCGCCGCTGCACGCCTGGTACGGCGTGCGGGTCTTCACGGACAACGTGCCGAACGAGGCGGAGCTGCCGGCCGCGGACGCGCTGGAGCGGCTGCTCGCGGCGGAGGACCGCGCGGGCCGCGCGGATCCGTACCGCGCGGTGGCGGCGCTGCTGCATCTCTGCGGAGTGCGGGGCTAGGCGCGGGGGCGGGGCTCGGCCCCGTCGTCCCGGGCTCGCGGAGCCCTGGGAGAGCGGCAGATGTACGCGGATCCGCGCGTGCCGGGGCCGGTGGGGCGGGCCGGCGGCAGATGCCGGCCCACCCCCGGGGGATGTGCTCAGACCTCTTCCGCGTGCAGGCTCATCGGCCCGTAGATCTTGCTGCCGTCCTCGAAGAGGTGCACCTGGTCCGCGCCGCCCTCCAGCAGGTCCTTCCAGACCTCGCCGATCCAGGACTCGGCGTCGCCCTGAGTGCTGAACTCCTCCGGCTCCACGGCCGGCTGGACCTCCGTCCCGTCGGACTTCTCGAACCGCCACGTCCACGCCATGTGCGCCTCCCCGGTGTCGGGTCCCACCAGCTGATCGGTTTGCTGCTGCCCGCAGCGTAGCCGGGCGCGCACCGGCAGCGGCGACGCGGGAGGATCGTTCCTGTGGAAGTGACTCTGCTCGGCACCGGGGCCCCCAGCGGGCTCCCCCGCCCCGACTGCCCCTGTGCCGTCTGCGCCGCCGCCCGCGGACCGCAGGCGCGCGCCGCGACCGCGCTGCTGGTGGACGGGGCGCTGCTGCTCGATCTGACGCCCGGGGCCGCGCTTGCCGCCGCACGTGCGGGGCGCTCACTCGTCGGCGTACGGCAGGTGCTGCTGACGCATCCGCACAACGGGCCCGCGATGGAGCTGCCCGCGGGACTGCCGACGGCGGGGCGGGTGCCGGACGGACAGGAGTTGACGCTGATCAGCGGGCACCGGGTGCGGGCGGTGTCGATGGACTCGCCGGGTACGGGGTACGAGGTGGCGTCGCCGGACGGCGAACGGCTGCTGTACCTGCCGCCCGGCGGCGCGCCGGCGGGGATGGCGGAGGGCGGGGCGCCGCCGTACGACATGGTCGTCGCCGATGTCGTCGGGCGGCCGGACGGGCTCGCCCGGCTGCGGGCCGCGGGGGCGGTCGGCCCGACGACGGATGTCGTCGCGGTCCACATCGACCACGAGGTCCCGCCCGGCGCGGAGCTGGAGCGGCGGCTCGCGGCGGCGGGGGCGCGGACGGTGCCGGACGGCACGACGCTCTACGTGGGCGAGTACCACGCGGTCCCCGACGTGCCGCGCCGCACGCTGATCACCGGAGGGGCCCGGTCGGGCAAGTCGCTGGAGGCCGAGCGCCGGCTGGAGTCGTTCCCCGACGTGCTGTACGTGGCGACCAGCGGCACCCGGGCCGACGACCCGGAGTGGGCGGCGCGGGTCCAGGCCCACCGCGAGCGCAGGCCGGGCTCGTGGCGGACGGTCGAGACGTGCGATCTCGTCCCGCTGCTGGGGCAGGAAGGGCCACCGGTCCTGATCGACTGCCTGGCGCTGTGGCTGACGGACACGATGGACCAGGTGGGCGCGTGGGAGGACGAGCAGTGGGAGTCCACGGGCCGCGGGGCGCTGCACCGCCGCACCGCCGACCTCGTCGCCGCGGTGCGGGCCACGCGCCGGACCGTGGTCGCGGTCACGAACGAGGTCGGGTCCGGGATCGTGCCCGCGACGGCTTCGGGGCGGCGCTTCCGTGACGAACTGGGGCGGCTGAACGCGGCGTTCGCGGGCGAGTGCGAGCACGTCCTGCTGGTCGTGGCGGGGCAGGCGCTGCCGCTGCGGTGAGGGACCCGGGGCGGGTCCGCCGCTCGCCGGGCCGGGTCGGCCCGGCGTCGGAGGCCGGTGTTCCGTGGGCCCTCCGGGCGCGGGCCTGACGTGCGGTGGGACCGCCGGGTGAGGCAGGGGCCGGGGCCGGTACTGTTCGGCGAATGAGCTCGCTGAATCTCGACGACTTCTCCGATCTGATCGAGCGCCCCGACAGTGGCGTGCGGCGCGATGCCGAGGAACGCCGCGAGCGCTTGGCCGTGCCGCCCGGCGCGCTCGGGCGGCTGGACGAGCTCGGGGAGTGGCTGTCGGCCGCCCAGGGCGCGGTGCCGGTGCGGCCGGTGGAGCAGCCGCGGGTGGTGCTGTTCGCCGGTGACCACGGCGTCGCCGAGCTGGGCGTGTCGGGCAGGCCCGCGGGGTCCGCGCACCAGCTGGTGCGGGCCGTGCTGGACGGCGCGAGCCCCCTCGCCGTGCTGGCCCGGCGGATGGACGTGCCCGTCCGGATCGTCGACGCGGGGCTGGACTGCGACCCGGAGCTGCTGCCGGCGGAGGTCGTACGCCACCGTGTGCGGCGCGGCAGCGGACGTATCGACGTCGAGGACGCCCTCACCGCCGAGGAGGCCGAGCAGGCCGTACGCCTCGGCATGGCGATCGCCGACGAGGAGGCGGACTCCGGCACCGATCTCGTCGTCCTCGGTGACCTGAGCGTCGGCGGCACCACGGCCGCCGCCGCCCTGATCGCCGCGCTGTGCGGGACGGACGCCTCGGTCGTGACCGGCCGTGGCGGCGTGGGCATCGACGATCTGGCGTGGATGCGCAAGTGCGCGGCGATCCGCGACGCGCTGCGCCGCGCCCGCCCCGTCCTGGGCGACCAGCTCCAGCTGCTCACGGTGGTCGGCGGCGCGGATCTCGCGGCGACGACGGGCTTCCTGCTCCAGGCCGCGGTGCGCAGGCTGCCGGTGATCCTGGACGGGGTCGTGTCGGCGGCCTGTGCGCTCGTCGCGCAGCGTGCCGCGTTCCGCGCGCCCGACTGGTGGCTGGCGGGCCAGGTGAGCGGTGAGCCGGCGCAGGCCAAGGCGCTGGACCGGATGGCGCTCAACCCGCTGCTGGACCACGGTGTCACGGTCGGCGAGGGCACCGGGGCGCTGCTCGCCCTCCCCCTCGTGCAGGCGTCCGCGGCGTTCGCGGCCGAACTGCCCGAGCTCCGGGCCGACGCCGAGCCCGAGCCCGACGCCGACGCGGTCGCCGGGGCCGAACCGGGCGCCGACGCCGAAACGGTCGCCGGGACCGATTCGGGCGCCGGGGCCGACACCGCCGGCGACTGACGCGACCGGGATCACCCGGCTCCCACTCAACTTCACGCCCCCCAGGCCGGTCTTCGAACGCGGCGTGCGCGTGCCGACGCGCCGTCGCACACCGACGATCCGGGGGAGCCGCGTTCATGCAGCCGGTGAATGGACGCGCGCGGACCTTCGCGCGCCGTGAGTGGGGGCCGCTGCTCGCGGACGTACGGGCGGCGCTCACGGCGCGGACGTGGCGGGCGGTCCCCGTGACGCTCGCCGCCGTCTGCCTCACCGGGCTCTTCCAGCTCGTCCAGAACCGGTCGTGGGGCTACGGACCGGTCCAGGCCATCGGCTCGGTACGCGCCGAGGACCCGCTCGGGCTCGCCCTCCTGCGCACACCGCTCTCCCTCTTCGTACCGGCGCTCGACCTGCCGGTGTGGGGCGCCCTCGCCCAGATCCTGATCGTGTTCGGGATCGCCGAGATCTGCCTGGGGCGGGCGCGGATGCTGCTGGTCGCGTACATGGCGACGCTGGCCGGCACGACGTACGCGCGGATCGGGGTCGCGCTCGGCCCTGACGGGCCGCTGGGTCTCCCGGCGGCGGACGCGCACATCGTGGACACCGGCCCGTCGGCGGCGGTCGTCGGCCTCGCGGTCGTCGTCTGCTGCCGCTACCGGGCGTGGCTGACGATGGGCCTGATGATCGCCGCGATGGTCGTCGAAGTGATCGTCAAGTGCAATCTCGCGGGCAAGGAGCATCTGGCGGCGATCGCCGCGGTGCTCCTCGTGTACGCGGCCGCGGCGGCGTACCGGACGGCGGCCGCTCAGTGGTGGTCGGCCCCGCCCGAGGGCAGCCGGTTCGGGGCGCCGCCGATCAGGTCCTCGACCTTGCGGCGCGGCCCGCTCCAGCGCTTGTCGTGGCGGAAGGCCCGCAGCATCGCCCGGGCGCGGGAGCGGGGGCGGGTGCGGTAGACGCGCTTGGCCCAGGGTGAACCGGGCCGGGCCAGCCGCAGGGCGCCGATGATCGCCACGAACGGGACGAGCATGCCGATGAGCGCCATGCGCAGCTTGCCCTTGAAGAGCGTGATCAGGACGAAGCCGAAGTTGACGGCGAGGAAGAGCAGAAGGACCCGGCGGTCGTCCCGCTCGTCCGCGGTCAGGTCGTTGACGCCCAGCGGCGCGAAGCCGCCGAGGGTCAGGAGCAGCAGGGCCGTGGTGAGCACGACGACCTCGACACTCTGACGGCCGGCCTCGGTCCAGTAGACGTCGTCGAGATGGAGGATGAGCGCGAACTCGTCGAGGACGAGTCCCGCGCCCACGCCGAAGATCACGGCGAAGGTGATGGTACCGGGCCCGCTGTTCTCGGCCGAGGCGATCGATCCGAAGCCGCCGATCACGATGAGGACGACTCCGGGCACCACATGGTGGATGTGCGTGCCTCCGGAACTGACGTTCCGGAAGGGGCCCTTGCCGGCCCGGATCAGCCGGGTGATCGTCCGGGTGACGAGGAAGGTCATGACGAACGAGGCCAGCGCGATGAGCAGCGGGAGCTTCCCGGGCTCCTCGATGTTGCGGTAGAACCAGTCACCCATGCCGCGCGCTCCCAGTTTGTCCGTAAAGCGCAATTTACCGTCGCGGCGCACCGACTACCCTGCGCGCAGTGAGCTCCTTCAAGACACCCGGTCCTGCGACCGGCATACGGTTCGCCTTCGGCACCCTCACCGTGCTGCCCGTACAGGTCACCCGCTGGGACCGCGACGCGGCGCGCGCCGGCATGCTGTGCGCGCCCCTCGCCGGTCTCGTCGTCGGCCTCTGCGCGGCGGCCGCCGGCGGAGCGCTGCTCCTCCTGGGCGCGGGCCCGCTGCTCGCCGCGCTGGCCTCCGCCGCCGTACCGGCCGTGCTCACGCGCGGGCTCCATCTCGACGGACTCGCCGACACGGCGGACGGACTGGGCAGCGGCAAGCCCGCCGAGGACGCGCTGCGGATCATGAAGCAGTCGGACATCGGCCCGTTCGGCGTCATCACCCTGGTCTTCGTGCTGCTCACCCAGGTCGCCGCCGCGTACGAGCTGTACGGGAGCGGCGGCTGGGCGCGGGGCGCCGTCGCCGTGGCGCTCGCGGCCGTCGTCGCCCGCCTCGCGCTCACCCTCGCCTCCCGCACCGGTGTCCCCGCGGCCCGCCCCGACGGCCTGGGCGCGACGGTGGCCTCCACCGTGTCCCCCGCCGCGGCGGCGACCGCCACGCTCCTGACGCTGGCGGCGTGCGCCGGCGCGGGCGCGCTCTTCGGGCCGTACGCGGCGGCGCGGCACGCACTCGCCGCCGTGGCGGCGCTCGTCGCCGCCCACCTGCTGCTGCGCCACTGCGTGCGGCGCTTCGGCGGGGTGACGGGCGATGTGTTCGGCGCGGTGGCGGAGACCGCGGCGACGACGGCGCTCGTCGCGCTCACCCTGGGCTGACAGCCGCGAGGGGACGACGCGGCCGGTCCCCGCCCGCGTACGGACGGGGACCGGCCCCGGGGGCCGCCTACCGCACCTGCGTCCCGTCGGACACCGGAGCCGGCGCGGGGGCGTAACCGGCGGCCCGGGTGGTGAACGTCCCACGGCCCTGTGTCCGGCTGCGCAGCCGGGACGCGTAGCCGAACAGCTCGGCCAGCGGCACGGTCGCCGTGACCACCGTGGTACCGGCGCGCGCGGTGGAGCCCGAGACCCGGCCGCGCCGCGCCGCCAGGTCGCCGAACACCCCGCCCACGGCGTCGTCGGGCACCGTGACGGTGACCTCGGCCACCGGCTCCAGGATCCGCATGGTGCTCGCACGCAGCGCCTCCCGGAGGGCGAACCGGCCCGCCGTGCGGAACGCGAGCTCCGAGGAGTCCTTCGGATGGGTCGCCCCGTCGGTCAGGACGACCCGCACTCCGGTCACCGGGTGGCCACCGAGGGGTCCCTCGGCGAGGGCGTCCCGGCAGCCCGCCTCCACCGCACGCACGTACTCCTGCGGCACCCGTCCGCCGACGACCGCCGACCGGAAGACGAGGTCCTCCGTACGGCCGTCGGCGGCGGTCTCCAGCGCCTCCACGTCGAGGACGACATGGGCGAACTGCCCGGCGCCGCCGTCCTGTTTAAAAGACGGCTCAGGTGTGCGTCACGGGGTCCGGTGGCGGCCGCGCAGCCGGCACCGGGGGCGCGGGGACATCAGGATCACGTCGTACCGCGACGGGGGAACGACGACGGCAGTGCGGTCACGCACGGTCGGGCTCCCCTCGGGTGTCGAAACGTGGCGCCGTCGAGTCGGTGCGGCGCACGAAGCGAGTGTAGGGAGCCGGTCCGGGGCCGGGCACCGGATTATTCGCCGCCCTGACAGCTCTCGCGCCAGACCCCCAGCTCGTACTTCTTCAGCAGCGAACTCAGCCCCAGCCGCCGCGACTCGGGGCAGAAGCGGTCCGCCGGGAGATCGTACTCGGCGTGGAAGACGGCCTTCCCCGCCGCGACGAACGGTGTCAGCCGCTCGCATTCGGCGTACTGGGCGCACTGTTCGTTGACCGCGAAGTCGAACTCCCCCACCAGCTCCGGGATCTGGTCCAGATCGTTCTTCAGGCCGGCCGCCATGCCCCGCTCATGGACCAGCCGGGCGATCAGGCGGTTGTAGCGGAGCTGGTCGGCGGCGGTGAGGGGGAAGCCGGTGTCGTTGGCGTAGCCGTCCATGTTGTCCGGCTCGACCGCGTCGAAGCCCTTGTCCCGGCACATGTCGATCCGCTCGGCCATCAGCGGCTCCAGGACGTCCGTACGGCGGATGTCGAGCCAGCGTTCGCCCTCCCAGCCGTTGCCCTTGCCGAGCACGGCCCGGGGAAAGGCGTCCGCGTCCGGGCGGAAGTCCTCCCAGGCGCCGGTGGAGAGATAGCAGATGACCTTGCGGCCGCGCCGGTGCAGGTCGGCGACCGCGG
Organism: Streptomyces sp. FIT100; assembly: GCF_024584805.1. NCBI lineage: Bacteria > Bacillati > Actinomycetota > Actinomycetes > Kitasatosporales > Streptomycetaceae > Streptomyces > Streptomyces sp. FIT100. The sequence goes on from NZ_CP075715.1 coordinate 1,994,286, forward strand.
ACTCCGGGTGCTCGAAGCCGTCGATGTCGTAGACCGGTGCGTCGACGCCCGGGTCGAGGCGGCCGCTCAGCTGCCACTGCCAGTCCAGCCCCGGCGCCGGCCGCCAGCGGGGGCGCGGCGGGGCCGGATCGTCCGGGGCGGCGGTGCAGCCCGCGAGCAGCAGCAGTGTCAGGACCAGCAACAGCCTCATCTGCGGGGACTCCTCAGCGGTGGGAGGTGATGCGGCCCAGCAGAACACAGACCAGCACGGCGAGTACGGCGGCCGCCGCCCCGGGGACGGCGAGGGGAGCTGCGCCCGGGAGGAGTACGGCGGCGAGGGCGGCCGCACAGCAGACGGCGGCCGCGGCGCGCACCGCGCCGAACGCCTGGAGCAGCAGGCCGCTCCACAGCACGACCCCGAGCAGCAGCGCCTCGGCGAGCGCGGCGCCACCCGGTCCGCGGACGCCGTCACCGCGACTGCCACCGCCACCTCCACCGCCACTGCCACCACCGCCGCCGTCCGGCCAGACGAGCAGGACGGCCCCGACGAACAGCAGCAGGGCGCCCGACTGCCCGGCGAGACAGCGCGCCAGGGCGACCGCGACCGCCGCGCGGAAGCCGCGGGTCGTGGTGCTGGCCCGCATCCCGGCGAGGCTGTCCGTGCGGAAGCGGTGCAGGAGGTACTCGGCGGGGCCCATGGCGAGGCTCAGCGCGACGGCGAACGGCGGGGCGTCCAGGGCGACATGCAGCACGAGCACGCCGGTCCCGAGCCCGCACAGCCCGTACGGCACGGAAGCGCCGACCGACGGAGCGGCGGACCGGCGCCGGGTCGGCGCGGGGCTGCCGCCGGTGAGGCCCGCGGGCGGGTGGGGGTGCGACCGGCCTCCGGCCGGGCGTCTGCGCGTGGAGGGCTGGTCACCACCGTCGGCGGCGGACCGGTGGGCGGAGCTCCCCGTCCGAGGGGCGGTGGGAAGCCCGGCGGTGCGCCTTCGCACGGCGGCCGGCAGCCGTGGACCCAGCGCTCGGACGACCACGGCGGCGGGCCGCCACGGGAACGGCGGGGCGGGGGCGTACGGGGTCGCCCCCGCAGGGGATCGGCGCAGGTACCGGGTGGCCGGGCGGCGGCGTTGCCCCGCCACCCGCCACGGCAGACCCCGCGACCCGGCTCGCCCCGCCGGCGACCCCGCTCGCTCCGCTCGATCCATCGGCCCCGTTCGCCGGGCGCGCGACCAGGACGGCAGCCCGCGGTCGTGTGTCAGGACCAGCAGCGCCGTCGCCGCCGCGAGGTAGAGCGACTGGCCCGCGGCGAAGAGGAGGACCGGTGCGTCGCCGGCGCCGACGACCAGCGCCGGGGTCGTGCACAGCAGGACGCCCGCCGGTGCGCCCACCCGCAGCGTGCGCGCCGCCGCGGCGCGGTCGCCGAGGCCGAGCCAGGTGTAGGCGCGGTGGGCCAGGGCCTGGTTCCAGGCCCAGCCGGCCAGCGCCGAGGCGAGCAGCGGCGCGTACGCCGCCGGTGCGCCGAGGACGTAGCCGAGCCCGGGCAGCGCGAAGACCAGACCGCGCAGCAGGCAGGCGAGCAACGTGGGCCCGGCTCGTCCGGGGCCCGGCCCGGCCCCCGCCGGGCCGCCGCGCCCGTCGGCCCCGGCGGACTCCACGGGCACCGCGCGACGTGCGTACAGCTCCTCCGCCAGCGCGAACGAGTCCTCGTGCCCGTAGCGGACGCGTATCTGCTCGTCCGTCAGCCCGTCGGCCTCCAGCAGCGCGGCTATCTCGTCCGGATGCACCGCATCCGCGATGACGTCGTCCAGCCGTTCCGCCAGCTCGTCCACCGCGCTCACCACACGCTCCCGTCCGCCGCGAGCTCCCGGTACCAGGGGTCGCGCAGCTCCACCGTCCAGTCGTCGACCGTCCAACCGGACTCGGCGGGCCCGGCGGACCCGGCCGATGCCCGTTCGCCACCCGCGCCCCCGGCCAGCTCCCGGTAGATCGCGCGGAAGGCGTCCACCGAACGCCGCAGTGTGAAGCGGTCGATGACCCGCTGCCTGGCGCGGCGGCCGAGCTCCGCGCGGCGCTCGCCGTCCCGCAGCAGTTCGACGGCCGCCGCCGCCAGCGCCTCCGGCTCGCGCGGCGGCACGACGAGACCCGTGTCCCCGACGGCCTCCCGGACCCCGCCCACGTCCGTCGAGACGGTGGTCCGGCCGCAGGACATCGCCTCGATGACCGAGAAGGGGAACCCTTCGCTGATGCTGGAGAGCATCACCACGTGCCCGGCGGCGTAGGCACGCGCAACATCGCTGATCCGCCCCTCCCAGTGGATGCCGTGCGCGACGCCGAGTTCGGCGGCGAGCTTCTCCAGCCGGGTCCGGTACCACTCCCCGCCCTCGGGCGCCGCCCCGAACAACCGCAGCCGCAGCTCGGGCAGTTCGCTCCTGGCCAGGGCGTACGCCCGGATCAGCGTCTCCAGGTCCTTGATCGGGTCGATGCGTCCCGCCCAGCTCAGCGTGGGGACGCGGGGTTCGGCTCCGGCGTGCGGGAAGGCCCCGGGGTCGACGCCGTTGTAGACCGTGCGGATACGGTCCGCGTCGGCGCCTCCCCGCTCCTCCCAGCGGCGGTTGTACCGGTTGCAGGGGGTGATCAGATCGGCCCGCCGGTACCCCAGGGTGTTGAGCTGCCGGTAGAAGCCGAGCATCAGCGTCTTGACCGCACGGCGCTGGCCCGCGCCGCGGTAGCCGAGATAGCGCTCGCGCAGGTAGATGCCGTGCTCGGTGAGGAGAAAGGGCACACCGTCCAGGCGTTTCGCGGCGATCGCGGGGAGCGTGGCGAGGCCGCTGCTGACGGCGTGCGCGACGCTGTCCGCGGGCACGGGGACGGCGAGCGCGCGCAGCGCGTGTTCGAGGAGGTCGGTGGCGGTCAGGGCGTCGTGGGCGGTGGGGCGGGCCGCGGCGACCGGCAGATGCGGCATGGTCCATATCCACATCAGGGTGCGGACGGCGTCCTCGGTGCGCAGCGCGGCCGAGAGCCGGCCCGCGCGTGCCTCCAGCGCGAGCGCGTCGATGGCGTCGCCGAAGTCGCAGTGCGCGTCCGGGTCGAGGACGGAGAGCAGGAACCGCTCGTACGTGGCGAGGAAGCGGCGGCGGGCCGTCCTGCCGCGCGGCGCGCGCGGGCGGCCCGGGCGCGGCCCCCACAGCGGCACGGCGGTGTGGCCGTGCACGTTGGGCGGCAGCTCCCAGACGACGGGCTCGCGGCCGCTGCCGGTGAGGGCGGTCAGGGTGAAACCGACCTCGGGCATGCCGCGGACGAGCTGGTCGCACCAGGTGCTGACGCCGCCGTGGGCATGTGGATAGGTGCCTTCGGTGAGCATGGTGACATGACGTCCCTGGCTCATCGTGCTGGGTCCCCCTGCGATGGCGGAAGGCGCGGACGGGGCGCGGTGGACGTGACCGGGGGACGCGGTCAGAGGGCGGGCAGCCGCAGCGTCACCGCGGACTGGAGGAGCTCGGGACCGGTCCACGCCGAACGCTGCCCCGCGTACGCGCCGCCGAAGACGGCCGTGCCGAGCAGGAGTTGCTTGCGGGTGCCCTCGGGGGCGGTGACGGGCACGGAGACCCCGGACGGCGCCTGGACGGTGACCGTGGTGCCGATGCGGTACGCCGTGACCTTGCCGGCGTCGAGCGCCTTCTGCCAGGCGGCGCGGCGGCTCAGCTCCGTACCGACGTCGCGCTGGCGCGGGTTGACGAGCGGGGCGCTGTCGGCGAAGAGGGACCGGTAGTCGCCGAGGATCCGGTCGAGCACCGGGTAGAGGATGCGCTCCTCGGCCAGGTTGGACTGGTGGACGTAGTGCGGGCGCGGGTCGTTGGCGACGACGTGGCCGAGGGCGATCCGGGCCTCCTGCGGCACGATGTACTGCCCGTACCCGGTCGCCGGGTCCAGCGGCTCGTCCAGGCAGATGGAGGCCGGGTTGGTGGCGCAGATGCCGCTGCCGCCGTCGGCGAGGTCCGTGTAGATCCAGTTGTACTCGTCGGCCATCTCGGCGGCCGTGCCCACGTTGTAGTACACGTTCATCGGGTGGCGGGGCACGGTGAGCGCGCTGCCCACCGCGCGCTGCTGCGGCTCGCGGGAGTTGTCGGACGCGACCCACTTGACGCCGTTGTCGGCGAGCGCCGGGGCCAGGTTCGGATTGTCCGCCGACTGCTGCGGCAGGGTCCTCAGCCCCGAGTGCTCGCCGGTGACCAGCTCGCTCCGGTCCACCGGAAGGCCCTTGGCCACGGCCCAGTTGTGGTTGTCGCGGATCTGTGCGGAGATCTCGGACCGGCTCGTCCACCGGGTGTTGCCGGCCGCGTCCTTCGCGCACTGCCAGGGCACGACGGAGACGTCCTGGACGCAGCCGAGGAACGGGTGCGTGTAGGTGTGGTTGATCCACCGGAAGCGGGCCCGGTCGGCGATCAGCTGCGCGGTGAGCGCGTCCGTGCCGCCGTGCTCGGTCTTCCACTCCTCGCCGGCGCCCGCGTTGTGGACCATGTCGAGGGTGAAGCCGCGGGCCTGCTGCCACTGGGCGGCGTACTGCGCGTCCGCGGCGGTCATCCGGATGTCCGGGGTGGTCTGCCCGCCGCCGGGGCCCGCGCAGTCGATGTCGCCGGGGGTGCAGTTGCGCTCGGTGTCCCAGCGGGCGTCGGGCGCGAAGACGTCGTCGACGTGGACCGAGAAGTAGTTGCGGCTCTGGCCGAGGTGGACGCCCTGGGTGAGCCATTCGACGATGCCGCGCGCCAGCAGCCGGAACTGCCGCTGGTGCTGGTTGTACGCAAAGGTCACCACGAGCTCGCGGCGCCCGTCGTGCGCGTACTCGCCGAGCAGGCTGGCCCGGCCCGTGCCGCCGGGCACGGGGGCGTCGACGTAGCTGGTGAAGCCCTCGCGGGGGCGGGCAAGGTAGCCGTAGCTCTCGCCGCTGTCCGGTGCGTTGTCCTCGAAGGTGAGCGGCCCGTCGAGATAGCCGAAGGGCCCGGAGCGGCCGGCGGCGGTCACGGCGGCCGCGGCGCCGTCGAGGGTGCCGGACCAGCCGCCGTCGCTGGTGTAGTCGAGCCCGACGGCCGGGGACGCCCAGGTGTAGGCGTCGACCTGGCGGATGCCGAAGGTCTTCTCGTACGCGACGAGCGCCGCCTGCTCGGCGGCGCCCGCGGCGTCCGCCCCGAACGGCGCCTCGTTCGGCAGCACCACGCCCTGGAACCTGGCGCGCGGCCGGCCGCCGGCGGTGTCGCTCAGGAAGGCCGCGCCGATCCGCGGCCGGCCCGGGTCGGTCAGGTCGAGGACGCTGTACGGGACTCCGGTGCTGCGCAGCTCGGCGGTGACCGCGGCCACGGACGCGCCGCCGTCGTCGACGACGAGGACCCTCAGGTCGATCCGCGGCGCAGGATCGGCGGCCGCGGCGGTCGGCGTGGGCAGCACGGCGGTGGCGAGCAGCGCGGACGCGGCGAGCGCGACCGCGGCCCTGCCGCCGGCCCTGCCGGACCTCTGCCCGCGCGCTCCCCCGGCGCCCGGCCCGTTCGCACCCCGCTCCCGCGCGCCTTCACCCCTCGCGCCGCGCCCCTGCCCGAGACCACCCCCACCGGTGCCGGAACCCGCAGCCGTGCCCGTACCCGTACCCGTGCCGAATCCGTACGCCATCGCGCACCCCCCACCCCTCGACGGCCTCCCCCGCGGAGAAGGCGGGGAGGACCTGTGGAAATCATGCAAAGCAGCGACTTGCTCCCTTGCGTATTCGGGCCGAGTGTGACGTAGAACGGCGGGTCCGTCCGGTAAACGTGTCGGAGACACCACTGATGGGTGAACCGCCGCTGGCGTGAGCGAGCATCATGGGCGCGCGTAGGCTCGTTCCGGCGCTCCGACTCGCCCGATTTACGATGCGCTGGGCACGGCCGACCCCACCTCCTCGGTCGATGGAACTCAACGGAAGCGAGAAATCACCACCGTGACTGCTCTCACTCTCAGCACGGCCGGCGCCGCGACGCTGCGCGCCGACGCGATCGTCGTCGGCGTCGCAAAGGGCGCTGCGCCCAAGTCCGGGGGACTGGTCGTCGCCGCCGGCGCCGAGGCCGTGGACAAGGCGTTCGACGGAAAGCTCGCCACCGTCCTGGAGACCCTCGGCGCCTCCGGTGCCGAGGGCGAGGTGACCAAGCTGCCCGCGCCGTCGGGCCTGAAGGCCCCGGTCGTGGTGGCGGTCGGGCTCGGTCCCGCGCCGGAGAAGGACGAGGCGTACCGGGCGGAGTCGCTGCGGCGCGCCGCCGGTGCCGCCGCGCGGGCGCTGGCCGGCACGAAGAAGGCCGCGTTCGTGCTGCCGATCGAGGCGTCCGAGGACGCCGAGGCGATCGCCGAGGGCGCGCTGCTCGGCGCGTACGCCTTCACCGCCTACCAGGACGGCAACGGCGGCCTCGGCGGCAGCCCCAAGGACGGCAAGGCCGCCAAGGACGCCAACGGCGGCAACGGCAAGAAGCAGCCGCTGGCCGAGGTCGCCCTGGTCGGCGCCAAGCCGCGCGACAAGGCGTACAAGGCCGCGGCCGAGCGGGCGATCGCGCTCACCGAGGAGATCAACCGCGCCCGCGACCTGGTGAACACCCCGCCGAACGACCTCTACCCCGAGTCGTTCGCCGCCGTCGCCACGGCCGCCGGCAAGGAGCACGGCATCAAGGTGCAGGTGTTCGACGAGAAGGCGCTCGTCAAGGGCGGCTACGGCGGCATCCTCGGCGTCGGCCAGGGCGCGGCCAACGGCCCCCGCCTGGTCCGGCTCGGCTACACGCACCCCAAGGCGCAGAAGACCCTCGCCCTCGTCGGCAAGGGCATCACGTACGACTCGGGCGGCATCTCGCTGAAGCCGGCCGGCCACAACGAGACGATGAAGTGCGACATGAGCGGCGCCGCCGCGGTGTTCGCCACCGTCGTCACGGCCGCCCGGCTGGGCCTTGAGGTGAACGTCACCGGCTGGCTGGCGCTCGCCGAGAACATGCCGTCCGGCACCGCCACCCGCCCCGGTGACGTCCTGCGCATGTACAGCGGCACGACGGTCGAGGTGCTCAACACCGACGCCGAGGGCCGGCTCGTGCTCGCCGACGCGATCACCAAGGCGTCGGAGGAGAACCCGGACGCGATCGTGGACGTGGCGACCCTGACCGGCGCCATGGTGCTGGCGCTGGGCCACCGCCGGTTCGGGATCATGGCCAACGACGACGCGTTCCGCACCTCGATCCACGAGATCGCGGAGGAGGTCGGCGAAGACTCCTGGCCCATGCCGCTCCCGTCGGACCTGCGCAAGGGCATGGACTCGCCGACCGCCGACATCGCCAACATGGGCGAGCGGATGGGCGGCGGTCTGGTCGCCGGTCTGTTCCTGAAGGAGTTCGTCGGCGAGGACATCACCTGGGCCCACCTGGACATCGCGGGACCGGCCTTCAACGAGGGCGGCCCGTTCGGCTACACGCCGAAGGGCGGCACCGGCTCCGCGGTCCGCACTCTGGTGAAGCTCGCCGAGCGTACGGCCGCCGGCGACCTGGGCTGATCCGCGTGCCGGGTCCGGGGCGCCGCCCCGGACCCGGCCGACCGGCCGGCCACACCCTGACCGGCGGCTCCGCCACCTCGGCACGGGCATCCCGGCCACGTGGCGAGTGAGCCGAAGGGGCGCGCGGATGCCGAAAGGGAGAGCGCGCGGAGGTCCCGAGGGACGAGGGACCGAGCACGGTCGACCGTCGGCATACGCTGAAGCGCCCCGGAGGCGAACCGAGCCGCCGAAGGACGGTCGACCGTCGGCATACGCTGAAGCGCCCCGGAGGCGAACCGAGCCGCCGAAAGAAAGAGCCCCGCGTCCCGCCTTCCGTCGACAAGTGCGAAGATGGGTTCCCGGCAGGACAGGGCCCCCACCACAGGGCCGAAGATAAGCGGCCGAACACCAGCCGACCGGCCGGTCCACCCCCGAATGGGAAGGGGGGTCCGGCGCCCGGCGCACATGCATGGAGGACGTGACGTGGCGAACGACGCCAGCACCGTTTTCGACCTAGTGATCCTCGGCGGTGGCAGCGGCGGCTACGCCGCGGCACTGCGCGGAGCGCAGCTGGGCCTGGACGTCGCCCTGATCGAGAAGGACAAGGTCGGCGGCACCTGCCTGCACCGTGGATGCATCCCCACCAAGGCTCTGCTGCACGCGGGCGAGATCGCCGACCAGGCCCGCGAGAGCGAGCAGTTCGGTGTCAAGGCCACCTTCGAGGGCATCGACGTCCCGGCCGTCCACAAGTACAAGGACGAGGTGATCTCCGGGCTGTACAAGGGCCTGCAGGGTCTGATCGCCTCCCGCAAGGTCACGTACATCGAGGGCGAGGGCCGGCTGTCGTCGCCCACCTCCGTCGACGTCAACGGCCGCCGCGTCGAGGGCCGCCACGTTCTGCTCGCGACCGGCTCCGTGCCGAAGTCGCTGCCGGGTCTGACCATCGACGGCAACCGCATCATCTCCTCCGACCACGCGCTGGTCCTGGACCGTGTGCCGAAGTCCGCGATCGTGCTGGGCGGCGGCGTCATCGGCGTCGAGTTCGCCTCCGCGTGGAAGTCCTTCGGCACCGACATCACGATCATCGAGGCGATGAAGCACCTCGTCCCGGTCGAGGACGAGAACAGCTCGAAGCTTCTTGAGCGCGCCTTCCGCAAGCGCGGCATCAAGTTCAACCTCGGCACCTTCTTCGACAAGGCCGAGTACACCGAGGACGGTGTGCGGGTCACCCTCGCCGACGGCAAGACCTTCGAGGCCGAGGTGCTGCTGGTCGCCGTCGGCCGCGGCCCGGTCTCGCAGGGCCTGGGCTACGAGGAGCAGGGCGTCGCGATGGACCGCGGCTACGTGCTCGTCGACGAGTACATGCGGACCAACGTGCCGACGATCTCGGCCGTCGGCGACCTGGTCCCGACCCTCCAGCTCGCGCACGTCGGCTTCGCCGAGGGCATCCTGGTGGCGGAGCGGCTGGCCGGTCTGAAGACCGTCCCGATCGACTACGACGGCGTGCCGAAGGTGACGTACTGCCACCCCGAGGTCGCCTCCGTGGGCCTCTCCGAGGCCAAGGCCAAGGAGGTCTACGGCGCGGACAAGGTCGTCGCTCTGAAGTACAACCTCGCGGGCAACGGCAAGAGCAAGATCCTGAAGACCGCGGGCGAGATCAAGCTCGTCCAGGTCAAGGACGGTGCCGTGGTCGGCGTCCACATGGTCGGTGACCGTATGGGCGAGCAGGTCGGCGAGGCCCAGCTGATCTACAACTGGGAGGCTCTGCCGGCCGAGGTCGCGCAGCTCATCCACGCGCACCCGACGCAGAACGAGGCGCTCGGCGAGGCCCACCTGGCTCTGGCCGGCAAGCCGCTCCACTCCCACGACTGAGCTCAGTCAACGGGCGCGACGACGACCACTACCGCACTTCCCCTCGCTCAGCGCTTCGCGCGAGCTGGGGATACCCCACCGTAAGGAGCGAACCGAAACCATGCCGGTTTCCGTAACCCTTCCGGCGCTCGGCGAGAGCGTCACCGAGGGCACCGTCACCCGCTGGCTGAAGGCCGAGGGCGAGCGCGTCGAGGCCGACGAGCCGCTGCTCGAGGTGTCGACCGACAAGGTCGACACCGAGATCCCCGCGCCGGCCTCCGGTGTCCTGTACTCCATCAAGGTCGCCGAGGACGAGACCGTCGAGGTCGGCGCCGAGCTGGCCATCATCGACGACGGCACGGGCGCGCCTGCCGCCGCCCCGGCTCCGGCCGCCGCCGCCGAGGCTCCGGCGCCCGCGCCTGTGGCCGAGGCCCCCGCGGCTCCGGCCGCCCCCGCCGCCCCCGCCGCCCCCGCCGCCGCCGCGCCCGCCGCTCCGGCGGGCGGCGCCGAAGGCACCGACGTCGTGCTGCCCGCGCTGGGCGAGTCGGTCACCGAGGGCACCGTCACCCGCTGGCTGAAGCAGGTCGGCGAGTCCGTCGAGGCCGACGAGCCGCTGCTCGAGGTCTCCACGGACAAGGTCGACACCGAGATCCCGGCGCCCACCTCCGGTGTGCTGCTGGAGATCACGGTCGGCGAGGACGAGACCGCCGAGGTCGGCGCGAAGCTCGCCGTCATCGGCGCCCCGGGTGCCGCTCCGGCTGCCCCGGCCGCGCCCGCGGCTCCGGCTCCGGCCCCCGCCGCTGCGGCCCCGGCGCCCGCTGCCTCCGCCGCCCCGGCTCCGGCCGCTCCGGCTCCGGCGCCCGCGCCGGTCCAGGCCGCTCCCGCCCCGGTCGCGCCCGCGGCTCCCGCGGCTCCGGCTGCGGTCGCCCCCGCCGCCCCGGCGGTGTCCCCGGCCGCGCCGGTCGACGAGGGCGCGTACGTCACCCCGCTGGTGCGCAAGCTCGCCGCCGAGAGCGGTGTCGACCTGTCCACGGTCAAGGGCACCGGTGTCGGTGGCCGCATCCGCAAGCAGGACGTCATCGCCGCCGCCGAGGCCGCGAAGGCCGCCGCCGCTGCCCCGGCTCCGGCCGCCGCTGTGACTGCCGCCGGCCATGCCGCCGCGAAGAAGGCCCCGGCCCTCGAGGTGTCCCCGCTGCGCGGCCAGACCGTCAAGATGACCCGCATGCGCAAGGTCATCGGCGACAACATGATGAAGGCGCTGCACGGCCAGGCCCAGCTGTCCTCGGTCGTCGAGGTCGACATCACCAAGCTGATGAAGCTGCGCGCCCAGGCCAAGGACGCGTTCGCCGCCCGCGAGGGCGTCAAGCTGTCCCCGATGCCGTTCTTCGTGAAGGCCGCGGCCCAGGCGCTGAAGGCCCACCCGGTCGTCAACGCCCGGATCAACGAGGACGAGGGCACCATCACCTACTTCGATTCGGAGAACATCGGCATCGCCGTCGACTCCGAGAAGGGCCTGATGACCCCGGTCATCAAGGGTGCGGGCGACCTCAACCTGGCCGGTATCTCCAAGGCCACCGCCGAGCTGGCGGGCAAGGTCCGCGGCAACAAGATCACGCCGGACGAGCTGGCCGGCGCGACCTTCACGATCAGCAACACCGGTTCGCGCGGTGCGCTGTTCGACACGATCATCGTGCCGCCGAACCAGGTCGCGATCCTGGGCATCGGCGCGACGGTCAAGCGTCCCGCGGTCATCGAGACCGAGGAGGGCACGGTCATCGGCGTCCGCGACATGACGTACCTGACGCTCTCCTACGACCACCGTCTGGTGGACGGCGCCGACGCGGCCCGCTACCTGACCGCGGTCAAGGCGATCCTGGAGGCCGGCGAGTTCGAGGTCGAGCTCGGCCTCTGAACCACTCGGCTGTAACCAGCCTCACGAGCGGCGCCCCTGCCCGGGAGTACTCCCAGGTAGGGGCGCCGCCGTATTGTCTAGAGGTCTTCTCTTCGCGAAGGAGCGCTCCATGACCATGCCCGTCGTCCACTCGCTGCGCGATCAGATCCGCGAGCACATCGTGGAGGGCATCGTCAGTGGCCGCTGGAAGCCGGGCGAGCGGATCGTCGAGCGGCGCATCGCCACGGAGCTGGCCGTGAGCCAGACGCCGGTGCGGGAGGCGTTGCGCGAGCTGGAGTCGCTGCGGCTGATCGAGTCGGCGCCCAACAAGGGCGTACGGGTACGGAATCTGACGGCCGCCGACCTGGAGGAGAGCTATCCGGTCCGGGCCGGCCTTGAGCAGATCGCCGCCGAGCTGGCGGCGGAGCGGCTGGCCGCCGACTGCTCGGCGCTGGAGCCGCATGTGGCGGCGCTGTACGAGGCGGACGCCGCCGCCGACGGAACATCCCAGGTCCGCCACACGGTGGCCTTCCACCGGGAGCTGGTGAAGGCCGCGGGCAACGGGGTGCTGCTGCACACGTGGGAGGGGCTGGGGATCGAGGTCTTCACGGCGCTGTCGATCCGCTGGCTCGGTACGAAGCAGAAGTCCTACGCGGAGGAGCACGAGGCGCTGGTGGCGGCCTTCCGCCGCCGGGACCCCCAGATCGGTGCCCTGGTCAAGGCCCACGTCCTCGGCTGCGCGCCTCGCGCGTAGCGCGTCCGGCGGAGGTTGGCCGGGGTGCGGCGTTCGCCGGTGGGTGGCGGGGTGTGGCCCCTCCGGGCTCGACTCCTCGGGATCGGCGGCCTTACCTCTGTTGTGTTGGCGGCCGGTGCTCGCCGCCAACTCCTGCGGGGCCGACCCTGCACGGCCCCACCCCGAGGCGTCGATGCCGAGTGCGAGCCGTCGTCACTCGTGGTCCCGTGGCTGGGGCCGTCGGCCCACGTATTCAGCCCCTCCGGCGTTTGAGGCGCGGGGGTTCGGGGGCAGCGCCACCGAGGAACGGGGGTCTGGGGGCGCAGCCCCAGTTCGGGAAGGGGCGGGGTGGGGTGAAGGCCCCGCGCAGCGGCCAACCCCCGACCCCGTGCAACACCGCCCGGTGAGGGGCAAGCTCACTCGCCCGGGAACGGGGGCCTTGTGGGGCGGAGCCCCGCTCAGACGGCACGGCACCGGGTGCACGGATTCGCGGCACCCTGTGCCGACTTTGGCGATCTGGCAAAGTTTTTCGCTCAACACTTTGATCGATCATCGATCGTCAGCTTAGAGTCGACGACGGACTCACCAGTCCACGGCCCCGTCCTGCCAGACAAAGGCCCTTTCTCCACCCCCTCCCACTCCGGAAGGCGGCGATCATGACCGACCCCGCAGCCAGCAAGCTTCCGCGTCCGAGCGAGCTCGACCAGCTCCCGGACCGTGACGCCGAGGAGACCGCCGAATGGGCGGCCTCGCTCGACGCCGTCACGAAGGCTGCCGGCCCGCACCGCGCCGCGTACCTGATGCGGCGGACCCTCCAGCACGCCGAGGGTGTGTCCGGGCTCGATCTGCCCAAGCTTCTGGAGACGGACTACGTCAACACCATCCCCACCGCCTCCGAGCCCGCCCCGGCCGGTGACGAGGCGATGGAGCAGCGGATCACCGCCTGGAACCGGTGGAACGCCGCCGCGATGGTCACCCGCGGCTCCAAGTACGGCGTCGGCGGCCACATCGCCACCTTCGCCTCCGCGGCCTGGCTCTACGAGACCGGCTTCAACCACTTCTTCCGCGGCAAGGAGCAGGACGGCTCCGGCGACCAGCTCTACATCCAGGGCCACGCCTCCCCCGGTATCTACGCCCGTGCCTTCCTCGACGGCCGCCTCACCGAGGCGCACCTGGACAACTTCCGCCAGGAGTCCGGCGGCAACGGCCTGCCGTCGTACCCGCACCCGCGCCGGCTGCCCTGGCTCTGGGAGTTCCCGACGGTCTCGATGGGCCTCGGCCCGCTCTCGGCGATCTACCAGGCGCGCTTCAACCGCTATCTGACCAACCGCGGCATCAAGGACGTCTCCGCCTCGCACGTGTGGGCGTTCCTCGGCGACGGCGAGATGGACGAGCCGGAGTCGACCGCGGCGCTCGCCCTCGCGAGCCGCGAGGGCCTGGACAATCTGACCTTCGTCATCAACTGCAACCTGCAGCGCCTCGACGGCCCGGTCCGCGCCAACTTCAAGATCGTGCAGGAGCTGGAGGCCCAGTTCCGCGGCGCCGGCTGGAACGTCGTGAAGTCGCTCTGGGGCAACGCCTGGGACGAGCTGATCCAGCTCGACACCACGGGCGCCCTGGTCCGCCGCCTCCGCGAGGTCCCGGACGCGCAGGTCCAGACGTACCAGACCCGCGACGCCGCCTACATCCGCCAGGACTTCTTCGGCGCCGACCCCGCCCTCGTCGAGATGGCGAAGCTGCTCTCCGACGACAAGATCCTGGAGTGCTTCCACCTGTCCCGCGGTGGCCACGAGCCGCGCAAGGTGTACGCCGCGTACAAGGCAGCCCTGGAGTTCAAGGGCGCCCCGACGGTGATCCTGGCCCAGACGGTCAAGGGCTTCACGCTCGGCGAGGGCTTCGCGTCCAAGAACGCCAACCACCAGATGAAGAAGCTGACGGTGGACGAGTTCAAGGCGATGCGCGACCTGCTCGGTCTGCCGATCGCCGACTCGGCCTTCGCCGACGGCCAGGTGCCCTACGGCCACCCGGGTGCGGACTCCCCCGAGGTCCGCTACCTCCAGGAGCGCCGCGCGGCCCTCGGCGGCCCCGCCCCGGCCCGCCGGATGCACGCGGTCGCCCCGCTGCCCGCGCCCGCCGAGAAGGCGTTCGCCGCCTTCGACAAGGGCTCCGGCAGCCAGTCGGTCGCGACGACGATGGCGTTCGTCCGGCTGATGAAGGACCTGATCCGCGACAAGGAGACCGGCAGGCGCTGGGTCCCGATCGTCCCGGACGAGGCCCGCACCTTCGGCATGGAGAGCCTCTTCCCCTCGCTCGGCATCTACTCGCCGAAGGGCCAGACGTACGAGCCGGTCGACCGCGACCAGCTGATGTACTACCGCGAGGCCAAGGACGGCCAGATCCTCAACGAGGGCATCACCGAGGCCGGTTCGATGGCCGACTTCATCGCCGCGGCGTCGTCCTACGCGACGCACGGCGAGACGATGATCCCGTTCTACATCTTCTACTCGATGTTCGGCTGGCAGCGGACCGCCGACCAGATGTGGCAGCTCGCCGACCAGCTCGGCAAGGGCTTCCTCGTCGGCGCCACGGCCGGCCGTACGACCCTGACCGGTGAGGGCCTCCAGCACGCCGACGGGCACTCTCCGGTGATCGCGGCGACGAACCCGGCGGCGCTGACGTACGACCCGGCCTTCGCGTACGAGGTCGCGGCGATCGTCAAGGACGGTCTGCGCCGTATGTACGGCGAGGCCCGTCCGGACGAGGACCCGGACGTCTTCTACTACCTCACCGTCTACAACGAGCCGATGCCGCAGCCCGCGAAGCCGGAGGGCGTCGACGAGGGCATCGTCCGCGGTCTCTACCGCTTCAAGCGGGGCGAGGGCGCTGCGGGCGACCCGCGCATCCAGCTGCTCGCCTCGGGTACGGCGATCCACTGGGCGCTGGAGGCGCAGCAGCTGCTGGCCGCCGAGTGGGGCGTCACGGCCGACGTGTGGTCCGCGACCTCCTGGACCGAGCTGCGGCGCGACGCCCTGGAGGCCGACGAGGCGCTCCTGCGCGGCGAGTCCCGGGTGCCGTACGTACGCCAGGCGCTGGAGGGCGCCGAGGGCCCGGTGCTCGCGGTCAGCGACTACATGCGCCAGGTGCCGGACCAGATCGCCCAGTGGGTGGAGCAGGACTGGTCCTCGCTCGGTGCGGACGGCTTCGGCCTGTCGGACACCCGTGAGGCGGCCCGCCGCCACTTCGGCGTCGACGCCCGGTCGATCGTGGTCGCCGCCCTGGCCCAGCTCGCCCGCCGCGGCGAGGTCCCGGCCTCCGCGGTGAAGGACGCCCGCGAGCGCTACGGTCTCTGACCGAGGCCGCCGGAGGGGGCTCCGATCCGGAGCCCCCTCCGGCATGTCCGGGGGACACGGAGTCGGACGGGCCGCGCGGGGGCGCACGGGGTGCGCTCCCCGGGACAATGGCCCGCATGCGCGCTGCCCGGCTCATCAAGATGGTTCTGCTCCTCCAGTCACGGCCTTCGATGACCGCAGCCGAGCTCGCCCAGGAGCTCGAGGTCTCCGAGCGGACCATCACCCGGGACGCGCTCGCGCTGTCGGAGGCGGGCGTTCCGGTGTATGCGGACCGTGGGCGGGCCGGTGGGTACCGGCTGGTCGGCGGGTACCGGACCCGGCTGACCGGGCTGGCGAGGACCGAGGCGGAGGCGCTGTTCCTGTCCGGGCTGCCGCGCGCGCTGCGCGAAATGGGCCTGGAGGACGCCGCGTCGGCCGCGCGGCTCAAGGTGTCCGCCGCCCTGCTCCCGTCGCTGAAGGACGCCTCGCGGTCGGCGGCGCAGCGGTTCCATCTGGACGCCCCCGGCTGGTACCAGGAACCGGAGGCGCCCGCGCTCCTTCCCGCGGTCGCGGAGGCGGTGTGGGACGACCGGGTGGTCGCCGCGCGCTACCGGGACGCCGAGCGGGAGCTGGAGCCGTACGGGCTCGTCCTGAAGGCCGGGGTCTGGTATCTGTGCGCACGCGCCGATCGCAGGTCGTTCCGGGTCTACCGGAT
Organism: Streptomyces sp. FIT100; assembly: GCF_024584805.1. NCBI lineage: Bacteria > Bacillati > Actinomycetota > Actinomycetes > Kitasatosporales > Streptomycetaceae > Streptomyces > Streptomyces sp. FIT100. The sequence continues at coordinate 2,010,306 of NZ_CP075715.1, forward strand.
CGACCGGTTCGGCGCCGTCGCCCTCACCGACGAGCGCTTCGAGCGGGACGAGACCTTCGATCTGCCCGCCTTCTGGGAGGCGCGCGCCGCGCAGTTCGCCCGCTCGATCCTGCGCGCCGAGATCGTCGTACGGCTCTCCCCGGACGGCGCCGCCCGGCTCCCGTACGTCACCGACCGCGCCGCGGCCCGCGAGGCGCTGAAGTCCGCGGGCCCGCCGGACCGGCGCGGCCGGGTGACGCTCACGCTGCCGGTCGAGTCGGAGGAGGTGGCGTTCGATCAGCTCTTCGGTCTCGGAGCCGGGTTGGAGGTGCTGGAGCCCGCCGGCCTCCGCGCCCGCTTCGCGGAGGCCGCCGCCCGTATGCACGGCGTGTACGGGGAGGCTCAGCGGTAGGCGTCCGCCGGCGCGTCCTTGCCGCCGTACTCGACCTCCTCGAAGTACGCCCAGGCGTCCGGCCTGCTGCCGTCCACGTCGGTGAAGCCGTACGCCCTGGCGAGCTGTCCGCTGGAGAGCGACTGCCCGTTCCACCGCGCCCGCTCCGGGTCGGCGGCGACGGCGGCGACGGCCCGGCCCACGTACACGGGTGATTCGGAGATGGCGAAGTGCGGCCGCTCGGCGACCGCGTCCCGCCAGTTGTCCTCCCGTACGCCGAAGGCGTCCAGCATCTGCTCGGAGCGTAGGTAGCCGGGGGTGACGCAGACCGCGGTGCAGCCGGTGTCCTTCAGGTCCTCGCCGAGTGTGAAGGCCATCCGGATCGGGGCGTTCTTGGCGAGGTCGTAGTAGAAGTTCTCGCGGAAGCGCCGGTTGGACGCGGCCGTGCCGTCGGTGACCTCGACGACGAGGCCGCCGGGGTTGCGGACCAGCAGCGGCAGGGCGCAGCTGCTGGTGATGACGTGGCTGCGGACGCCGAGTTCCAGCATGCGCAGTCCGTCCGCCAGGTCGGTGTCCCACATCCTGGTGTTCCAGACGAGGAGGTGGTTGCCGCCCCAGACGTCGTTGACGAGGATGTCGAGCCGCCCGTGGTCGCGGTCGATCCGGGCGACCAGCGAGCGCACCTGCCCCACGTCCAGATGGTCGGCCGGCACGGCGATGCCCGTGCCGCCGGCTTCGGTGACGAGCTGCGCCGTCTCCTCGATCGTCTCCGTCGCCCTCCCGACCTCGCTGGTGTGTTCCTTCGTCGTACGCCCGGTCACATAGACCGTCGCGCCCGCCGCGCCCAGTTGGACGGCGATGGCGCGGCCCGCGCCCCGTGTCGCGCCCGCGACCAGCGCGATCTTCCCCTGCAGTGCCGTGTCGGTCGTCATGGTGCGAGAGTCGCACGCAAATGCGACACCCTCTGTCCACATTTCCGAAAGGCAGCATTTCGGCGGCTCCACGTGCGCCGCCCTGCGCAAACCCCGATGCTTGTGCCGTGATGGACGAGACGGAGTTCTGGGAGATCATCGACAGCACTCGCGAGGCCGCCGAGGGCGACCCCGAGGACCATGCCGACCTGCTCGTCGAACGGCTGCTGCAACTCGATCCCGATTCCGTCCTGGACTTCGCCCGGCACTTCGAGGCGCGCTACAACCGCGCGTACCGCTGGGACCTGTGGGGCGCGGCGGCGGTCCTGCTCGGCGGCGCGAGCGACGACGCCTTCGACTACTTCCGCTGCTGGCTCATCGGCCAGGGGCGGGAGGTCTTCGAGGGCGCGGTGCACGACCCCGATTCGCTCGCCGACCTCCTCGACGACTTCGACGAGGAGATAGACGGGGACGGGGAGGAGCTGGGGTACGCGGCGGACGAGGCGTACGAGCAGCTCACCGGAGCGGTCGCACCCGATCTGGGGATTCCCCCGCAGACGGCGGAGCCGGAGGGCACACCGTTCGACTTCGACGACGACCGGGCGCTGGCCGAGCGCTTCCCGGCGCTGTGGGAGCGCTTCGGGATGTAGGCCGTGCCGGGGTGCCGTGCCGCGGTCAGAGGGAACGGCCCATCAGGACGTCGTCGACGTACCTCCCGGCGAGGAAGAGCTCGCCGGGCAGGACGCCCTCGACGACGTACCCCTCCGACTCGTACAGCCGTCTGGCGGGCGTGTTGTGGCCGAGCACCCGCAGGGTGATGCGGACCGCGCCCTGCCGCCGTGCCTCGTCGGCCGCGGCCCGCAGCAGCGCCCGTCCCACGCCGCGGCCGCGGGCCCAGTCGGCCACGCTGATGCCCTGGATCTGGCGGACGTGCTGGTTGCAGGCGAGCGAGGAGGGGGGAACGACGCGGACGTACCCGGCGACCCCGAGCTCGCCGTCCCCCTTGTCCGCCTCCGCGACCAGATAGCCCTCGGGCGGGTGGTTCCCGTCGAAGAACGGCCTGTACGGAGGCATCGGGCGGGGCTGTACGGAGTGCAGCGTGGACCAGGTCGCCCGGTCCAGCTCCCCGAGCGGGGCGTCGTCGCAGGCGCGGGCCGGACGTATCGCAGCGGGCGGCGTGCCGGGGTCGGTCATGACGGCCACTGTGCCATGGGGGCAGGATGTGACGCATGCGCATTGCGGTCACGGGCTCCAGCGGGCTCATCGGTACGGCACTTGTCCGATCGCTGACGGCCGGGGGCACCTCCCGGGCCGAAGGCTCCGAGGAACGGCACGAGGTGGTGCGGCTCGTGCGGCGGGCCGCGCGCGGGGCGGACGAGGTGGAGTGGGACCCGGCCCGGCAGTACGTCGACGCGGCCGGCCTCGACGGCTGCGACGCCGTCGTCCACCTGGCGGGCGCGGGCGTCGGCGACCACCGGTGGACGGAGGCGTACAAGAAGGAGCTCCGCGACAGCCGGGTCCTCGGCACGGCCGCGATCGCGGAGGCCGTGGCCTCACTGGAGACCCCGCCGCGGGTGCTGGTCTGCGGGACCGCGGTCGGCTACTACGGCGACACGGGCGACCGGGCCGTCGACGAGAGCGCCCCGCCGGGCGCGGGCTTCCTCGCGTCGCTCTGCGAGGAGTGGGAGGCCGCGGCGGCCCCCGCCGAGGAGGCGGGCATCCGGGTCGCCTTCGCCCGCACCGGGCTGGTGGTCGCGCGCGAGGGCGGGGCGTGGGGGCGGCTCTTCCCCATCTTCCGGGCGGGGCTGGGCGGGCGGCTCGGCAACGGCCGCCAGTACTGGAGCTACATCTCCCTGCACGACGAGGTCGCGGCACTGCGCCACATCGTCGACACGGCGGAGCTGTCGGGCCCGGTCAATCTGACGGCGCCGACACCGCTGACGAACCGTGAGGTCACGGAGGCGATGGGCCGCGTGCTGCGACGCCCGACGCCGTTCACGGTGCCGCGGTTCGCGCTGCGGGTGGCGCTGGGGGAATTCGCGGAGGACGTGCTGGGCAGCCAGCGGGTGCTGCCCAAGAAGCTCCTCGACTCGGACTTCACCTTCGCCCACCCCTCGATCGACGCGGCGATCCGCGCGGCGATGGGCTGACGCGGCGCGGGGTGCGGTGTTGCCGTATGCCGGGTGGGCACCCGGGGTTCTTGTCCTCAAACGCCGGACAGGCTGGGGGTGCGCGGCGTCGCCCAGCGCCGGGTCAGCACCCAGGGCTCTTGTCCTCAAACGCCGGACAGGCTGGGGGTGCGCGGCGTCGCCCAGCGCCGGGTCAGCACCCGCGGCTCTTGTCCTCAAACGCCGGACAGGCTGGGGGTGCGCGGCGTCGCCCAGCGCCGGGTCAGCACCCGGGGTCCTTGTCCTCAAACGCCGGACAGGCTGGGGGTGCGCGGCGTCGCCCAGCGCCGGGTCAGCACCCGGGGTCCTTGTCCTCAAACGCCGGACGGGCTGGGGGTGTGTCCGGTGGGTGGTCCGGGGCGGGGCCCCTCCGGGCTCGACTCCTCGGAGGCGGCGGCCTACAGGTTTTGTCGGGTTGCGAACCCGGTGCCTGCCGCCACCTCCTGCGGGGCCGACCCTGCACGGCCCCGCCCCGAGGTCGCCCGCCGGGCGCGGGTGAGTGGGTGGGTGTCGCACCCGCGGGTCGTTCGCCGCGTGCGGGCCGGTGGGCGGTTTGTGCCCACCTGTCCCTCCCCCTAGGACTTCGTCCTGGGGGGGACCCCCAGCGGGACGACTGCCCACAAACCGCGAGGTGGCCACCTGGTTCGTGGGCAGGCATTCCGCAGGGCGGAACGGGTGGGCACAACCCGACCGCCGGGGTCGGCCACCACCGGTGACCTGACCCGGGGGGCGCGGAGGGGTCGGGTTCGGGACACTCAAGCGTGATTTGTGGCACGCAACACGCACGGCACCTACACAACCCCGGGCGGCGTGCCGTACGGGGGTCCGGGGGTGTCCCCCGGAAAAGCACAGCATGCCGTCCCGAACACGAGCCCCGCAGCGCCACCCGGACGGCAACCACCCGCCACCGGGCAACCCCAACACACCCAGCCCGTCCGGCGCCTGAGGACAGAAAACACCGGGTGCCAACCCGACACCGGGTGACACCGACACCCCAGCCCGTCCGGCGCTTGAGGACAAAAACACCGCGCAGGGCGCACACGCGTGCGACCCCGTGCCCCCGCGCGACCACCCGTCCCCCTGGCGGGGCGCAACCCGCAGGGTTTCTACTCTCCACCCGGACTTCCGCATTGTGCCGGTCCGTTGGGGGAAAGAGGCCCACACCGGCCGCGCCGACCTCGGGGAGGGGCACGTGCTCAGCAGCGCACGCCACGTGGACGTCGTCATCGTCGGGGCCGGTGTCGCCGGCCTGTCGGCGGCTCATCAGCTGACCAGCGCGGGGGTCACGGTCACCGTCCTGGAGGCGGCCCCCACCGTCGGGGGGCGGATGGCCACGGACCGGGTCGACGGGTTCCTGCTCGACCGGATCGGGCAGGTGGTCAGCGCCTCGTATCCCGAGCTCCGCCGCACCCCGGGCCTCGCCGGGCTCGAACTCCGCGCGTTCGCGCCGGGTGTGCTCGTGCACAGCGGGGGCCGCCACCACCGCGCGGGCGCACTGCGGAGCGCACGCGGCGCCCGCACCCCCCTCGGCGGCAGCACGCTCGGCGCACGCACCGCGCTCACCGCCGCACGCGCCCTCGCGAGCGCCCCCCGCACCCCCCTCGCGCTCGGCGAAGCCTTCGAGCAGGCCCGGCTCGCCACCGCGCTGGGCCGGCTCGCCGCCACTACGCCGCGGCGCCTGCTCGCCCGCCCCGAGCTGCCGGCCCTGGACGCTCTGGACGCCCGCGGCTTCCCGGCGCGCAGCGTCAACGGTTTCCTCCGCCCTCTGCTCTCCGCCCTGCTGTGCGACCCGGAGCTGACCACCTCCAGCCGCGTCGCGGACCTGACGCTGCGCGCGTTCGCCCAGGGCGGTCTGTGCGTACCGGCCGGTGGCGCCGCCGCGCTGCCCGCGCTGCTCGCGGCGGCTCTTCCGCCCGGCACGGTCCGCACCGGCGTGCGGGTCACGGATGCCTCGATCAGCTCCGTCGCCACCGAGGAGCACGGCACCGTCAGCTGCCGTTCGCTGCTCCTGGCGACCGGCGCGCGCGCCGCGGCCGCCCTGCTGCCCGGCCTGCGCGTGCCCGCGTTCCACCCCGTGACGGTGCTGCACCACACCGCACCCGCCGCCCCGTTGAGCGGGCCGGCGCTGCTCCTGGACGCCGACCGCACCGGCCCCGTCTCGCACACCGCGGTGATGAGCGAGGTGGATCCCTCCCGCGCCCCGCACGGCCGCGCGCTCATCACTTCGACGGTGCTCGGCCGCCCCTGCGCCGACCTGGACCGCCGCGTACGCGCCCAGCTCGCCGGGGTGTACGGCGCGCCCACCGACGAGTGGGAGCTGTTGGCCCTGCACCATGACCCGGAGGCCGTGCCCGCGATGCCCCCGCCGCACGATCTGCGGCGCTCGGTCCGGATGCTGGCGGGGCTGTACGTGTGCGGTGACCACCGGGACACGAGCACGGTGCAGGGCGCGATGTTCTCGGGCCGCAGGGCGGCGCACGCGATCCTGCGTGATTTCGGGATCCGGCCGGAGTTGGCCGCCGAGTCCTTCAGCGCGGCCGCCGCATAGGGCGAGCGGCGCAACGCGGCCACTCGATACATCCGACGTATCTCTTGTCAGCGGTACGACACCGCACTACGGTCCCCGTGTCCCCTGATGCCGGGAGGCAGTAGTGCGCCGAGTGTTGCCCCGAGCCCTGTCCGTACTCGCTCTCACCCTGAGCCTGGTCATCGGATCTCTCACCCCGTCGGTCGCCGCGGTCGACCGGGCCGGAGGTGCCGCACCGCCCCCGCCCGTCGTTCCCCGCCCGACCGAATGGACGGATCTCGGCGGCCGTACCGCCCTGACCCCCCGCACCCGGATCCTGATCGACCCGCGCACCGCAGCGGCCACCGCGCTCCCCTCCGGCCGTGCCGAACTCCCCGGGCCCGCCCGGCAGTCGGTGCGTGCGCTGGCCGAGCAGCTCCGCACCGAGCTCGCGGCCGTCAGCGGTCTGACGCCCCGTATCGCCCACGACCGGCGCCCCGCCCCGGGCGACATCGTTGTCCGGCTGACGGACACCGGACTCGGCCCGGAGGGCCACCGCCTCGACACCACCGGTGCCGTCACCGTCGAGGCCGCCTCCACCCACGGCCTCTTCTACGGCACCCGTACCCTCCTCCAGCTGCTGCGCGCCACCGACCCGGGCCACCGTGCGCTCCCGCGCGCCCGCGCCGCCGACCGGCCCGCCCAGTCCGTCCGCATGGTCCATCTCGACGCGGGCCGCAAGTACTGGCAGATCCCGTATCTGGAGAACCTCATCCGCAGGATGGGCGACCAGAAGCTCAACACGCTCTTCCTGCATCTGTCCGAGTCGGAGGGCTTCCGGCTGTACAGCCCGAGGTTCCCCGGCCTCGCCGACCCCGACCACAGCTACAGCCGCGCCGACATCGAGCGCCTCAAGACCTTCGCGGCCCGCCACCACGTGCAGCTGATGCCCGGCATCGAGGTCCCCGGCCATGCGACCGTCATCAGCGAGGCGTTCGGCATCGGCTTCGGCGCGGACAACGGAACCGGCTCCGCCCCGTGCACCGGCGCGCACACGCACTCGCACCTCACCGCCGACTGGATCGTCGACATGACCAGCGAGCGGGCGGTCGCGAAGACGAAGGAGATCGTGGACGAGTTCGCGGGCTGGTTCGACGCCCCGCTCTTCTCCATCGGTGCCGAGGAGGTGCCCGGCCAGCTCGCCGACTGCCCGCGCGTGAAGGACTTCCTGGCCGCCGACCCGGACGTCAGCACGCTCGGCGATCTCCTCAACCGCTACATCAACACCCTCGACGACGTGGTGACGCGCCACGGCAAGCGCACCGCCGTCTACAACGGCTCCGAGCATCTCGCCGCGCCCCAGCAGACGGTCCACGGCCCGGTCGTCTTCATCACCTGGGAGGGCACCGGCGCGGAGCCGGCCATTCCGGGCCATGACGAGATCGCCATCGGGCCCTTCTACGTCACCCCGAACAACTACCACCACCTCTACCCGGACGAGCCCTGGATGTACGACACCTGGGCCCCGAGCACCGCTCCCGACATGCTCGGCTCCGGCCTGGTCAACTGGGCGGACTACAACTTCTGGTCGGACGACGGCTACTTCGAGCAGCACATGGCGGGCGCCCGCGCGATCCTCGCCGACCGCGCCTGGAACGCCTCGCCCACGCCGGGCACCGTCGCGGACTTCCGCGCCCTCGTCGCCCGCATCGGCGACCCTCCCGGTATCCGCCCGGCCCCCGCGGCGCCCCGCACCGACGACGGCCGCCCCAGCCACCGCTGGACCTTCGACCCGGCCCCGTACCCGAGCGGCTGGACGTACGCGGGCAGCCCCGGCAACACCCTGTACGCGGCGGACACGGCCGGCGCCCTGCCCGGCACCTCGTACATCATCAACAACCCCACGCAGGTCGACGGCGACGGTGCACAAGGGGGCGCCTGGCGGTTCGACCACGACCGGGACGGCGTCGGTTTCGGCGGCCTCGACACCGCCGAGCCATGGACGGTGTCCGTCCGCGTACGTCCCACCGCCCGCACCGCCGACCAGGTGCTGCTCAGCTCGAAGGCGGGCGCGCTCAAGCTGATGCAGTACGGCACCGGGCAGGTCGGCTTCACCCGCTACGGCGCCGCCGACCACTCCTTCCCCTACACGCTCCCGCTCGACCGCTGGACCCGGCTGACCTGGGTGGCCGAGCCGGGCCGCACCTCCCTGTACGCCGACGGCGAGCGCATCGGGACCGTCGACGCGTCGATCCCGCTGCCGCTGCGCTCCATCGGCACGGAGAAGGCGAGCCTCCGCGGCGATCTCGATGAACTCCTCACCTGGGACGAGGCGCTGAGCCCCGGCCAGGTCCGCGACCTCTACGGAAAGGACGCACCGTGAGACGCACCCGTACCGTCGCTGCGGCGGCACTCGCCGCCTGCACAGCCCTGCTCCTGACGCCACAGGCCGGCGCCGAGAGCAAAGGCAAGGGCAAGGACAAGGACTACGAGCCGACCGTCGAGTCCCTCAACAGCCATCCCACACCCCGCTGGTTCGAGGACGACAAGTTCGGCATCTTCATCCACTGGGGCGCCTATTCGGTGCCCGCCTGGGGCCTGCGCGGCAGCTATGCCGAGTGGTACTGGAACTACATGAACTCCCCCGGCAGCCCGACCAACGCCCACCACCGGGACACGTACGGCGCGGACGCCGACTACGACGAGTTCATCGGGCAGTGGAAGGCCGAGAAGTACGACCCGGACGCCTGGGTGAAGCTGTTCAAGGACGCCGGGGCGAAGTACTTCGTCCTCACCTCCAAGCACCACGAGGGCGTCGCGCTGTACGACTCCGCGGTCTCCGGCCGCGACACCGTCGACCTCGGCCCGAAGCGTGACCTCGCGGGCGAGCTGTTCGCCGCCGCCCGCAGGCCCGGCCAGGGCGAGCAGCTCAAGGCAGGCTTCTACTACTCGCTCTACGAGTGGTTCAACCCGTCCTACACCGGGCGCCCGGTGACCAACCCGTACACGGGCGCGACGGTCCCGTACACCGGGGCCCCGGCCGTGGGCGACTACGTCGGTGACTACATGGCCCCGCAGATGCGGGAGTTGATCGACCGTTACGACCCCGATGTGCTGTGGTGCGACGGCCAGTGGGAGAAGCCCGCCTCGTACTGGAAGACGGCGCCCGTCCTCGCCGACTACTACAACAAGGCGAAGAACCGCCCGAGGCCGAAGGAGGTCGCGGTCGCCAACCGCTGCAAGATCGAGACCGGTGCGCTGGACTCCACGGAACTCGACTTCCAGACGCCCGAGTACACGGTCAAGCCGGACATCGACCCGAACAAGTGGGAGGCGAGCCGCGGTATCGCGCACTCCTACGGCTACAACCAGAACGAGCCGGAGGAGGACCATCTGACCTCCGACGAACTCGTCGACTCGCTCGTCGACATCGTCAGCAAGAACGGCAACCTGCTGCTCGACGTGGGCCCGCGCGCGGACGGCACGATCCCGGAGATCCAGCGGCAGCGGCTGCTCGACATGGGGGCGTGGCTGCGGACGAACGGTGAGGCGGTCTACGGGACGACGTACTGGCACCACGCCGAGGAGCCGTCCGGCGACGACGACGTCCGCTACACGGTCAAGGACGGCGCCCTGTACGCGACCGCGCTGACATGGCCCGGCGCGGAGCTCACCCTGGGCTCCGACACCCCGGTGACGGCGGGTTCCCGGATCACGCTGCTCGGCTCGGACGCCGGCCAGCTGCGGTGGCACCGGGACGCGCAGGGCCGGGTCGTCGTGCGGACCCCCGAGGAGACGGGCGGGCACGCGTACGTCTTCAAGGTGGTGACGCCGGGCGTGCACAGCCTGGTCCGTACGCGGACGGAGCTGCCGCAGGAGCTGAACCCGGGGCGCCCGGTGGACGGCAGCCTCACGGTCACCAACACGGCGCGGCGCACGGCCCCTTCGACCGGGCTGCGGCTGTCGGCTCCCGAGGGGTGGACGGTCACTCCGTCGTCGACCGTGCTGAAGCCGCTCGGTCCGGGGGCCGACGCGAAGGTCCCCTTCACGGTGGCCCCGCCGGCTTCGGCGCCGTCGGGCACGTACACGCTGGACGTCACGTTGCGGCACGGGCGGCTGACCTCGACCACGAAGGTGACGGTGACCGTCGCCAAGGAGAACCTGGCGAAGGGACGGCCGGCCACCCAGCAGTCGACGGGCTACGACGCCCCGGCCTCGCGCGCGGTGGACGGCACCACGGACGGGGCCTTCTTCAACCGCTCGGTGTCGCACACGGCCGAGCCGTCGCGGCAGGCGTGGTGGCAGGTGGACCTCGGCGCGAGCGAGCAGCTGGACGAGGTGCAGGTCTGGAACCGGACCGACTGCTGCGCCGACCGTCTGAAGGACTTCTGGGTCCTGACGTCGGACGCCCCGATCACGGCCGACTCCCTGGACGAGGCCCGGTCGGCCCCGGGGGTGACGGCGATCCACGTCCCGGCGCAGGCGGGCCGCCCGACCACGGTCGCCCTCCCGCCGGGCACCACGGGGCGCCACGTCCGCATCCAGCTCGCCCACCCGACGAACCCGCTCACCCTGGCGGAGGTCCAGGTCCGCGGCACGCGGCCCTAGGCAGGGGCCCTAGGCAGGGGCCCTAGGCAGGGTCTGCGAAGGAGCGTCGCGCCCGAAGGGCGGGCCCTGCGGCGTCTGGGTGCCTGTGCTCGCCAGACGGAGGAGGGAGTCCATGCGGTGGGGGCACCTCCCAGGCGCGAGCTCCGGGCGAGCGTGCCGGACGCCGCCGGGCAGACGGGACTTCGAAGACGCGGCCAGGGGCACGCAGCCCGAGCGCGACAGCGCGGCCCAGGACCGCAGGCCCGGCCCAGGACCACAGGCCCAGGGCGGACGGCAGGCCCAGGGCGGACGGCAGGCCCGGGCGGCGCGGAACGCCGCCGCCCGCGCGGCCGTGTCAGCCGATCGCGGCGACGCGGTCGCGGTACGTCCGGACCGCGCCCGCGTCCCGGTACGGCTCCAGACGGCGCTCGAACTCGCGCACGTACTCGGTCGCCCGTGCCGACCGCATCTCCGATGCCTGCTGCGCCGCCTCCGCGCCGAGGGCGCATGCCTGGTCCAGTTCGCCGAGACCGAGCCTGGCCGTGGCCAGGACCACGCGGCAGAAGAGCCGGCTGCGTGCGAAGCCGGGCGCGCGCAGGTGCAGCGAGCGCTCCGCGTGCTGGACCGCGGCCCGGTACTGCTGGAGGTCGCGGTGGCAGTGCGCGAACTCGTCCGCCAGCTGCGCCTCGTCGAAGAAGCGCGCCCAGTGCGGGACGTCGTCGCCCGGCCGTGCCTCCCCCAGCGCCCGCTCGGCCCGTACGAGCGAGCCCGTGCACGCCCGGACCTCGCCGAGGACGCCGTGCCCGCGCGCCTCCACCGCGTGGAGGAGCGCCTGGACGCCCGGCGGGGCCGAGGTGCCGACGCCCTGCTGGGCGACGCGGGCGAGCTGGACGGCCTCCCGTCCGTGGCCCAGGTAGACGGCCTGCCGGGCCATCGTCACCAGGACGTACGCCCCGTACGCCCGGTCCCCCGCCGCCTGCGCGAGCCGCAGCGCCTGCACGAAGTACCGCTGGGCGAGGCCGTGCGCCGCGATGTCGTACGACGTCCAGCCCGCGAGCCGGGTCAGGTCGGCGGCGGCCGCGAACAGCCGCCGTCCCGTCGTCTCGCCGTATGTGCCCCGCAGCATCGGCTCGGCCTCGTGCTCCAGGTAGCGCACGAGGGCCTGCCGGGCGTGCCCGCCGCCGTACGCCTGGTCGAGGGTGCGGAAGAGCTCGCCGACCGAGCGCAGCGCGGAGATGTCCCCGGGCGTCACCCGCTGCCCGGGAGCGCGGTCGGTGCCGCGCTGCCGCGGCACGGCGGCGCGCCCCTGCGCGGGCACCCGCACCGAGCCGCCCCGCCGGTCGGCGGCAGTGGCGGTGGTGGCGGCCGTGGCGGTGGCGACGGCCGGGTCGGTGCGGCCGACCCGCTCGTCGGCGCGGCCGATCAGCCAGTCCCGGCTCGGCACGACCAGACCCGCCGGCGTGAACGCGATCTTCCGCAGCTCGGCGTGGCTGCCGGAGTCCTTGCGCCACAGCCCGCTGACGATGTCCACGGCCTCCTCGGGCGTGGCCGCGAACTCCAGCCCCGCGTACACGGGAGCGCAGGCGTCGAGCCCGAGGTCCTGCGCGGACAGCCGGCGGCCGAGCCGCCGGGTGAAGACCTCGGCGATCAGCGCGGGCGTGGTGCCGCGCGGCTGCTGCCCGCGCAGCCAGCGGGTCACCGACGTCTTGTCGTACCGCAGGTCGAGGCCGTGCTCCAGGCCGAGCTGGTCGACCCGGCGGGCCAGCCCCGCATTGGAGAACCCGGCCTCCGCGATGAGCGCGGCAAGCTGGCGGTTGGGGGTGCGCTGCGGAGGTCGTTCCGTCATCAGCTGTGCGGTCTCCTGACTTCCGGGCCCGGGGTGCGGCCCTCGCAGCCCTCATAGAACGGCGCGAATTTAGCCGGGCTGACCGAGCGGTCCGCCACCTTCGCCCCGCATTCATCCGATCGTGTGAGGATTGAGGGCGGCGCTGACGGGTCCGACGCGAGTCGTAGAGTGGCCCGGCGTGATGAGTGCACCGTGAAAGCTTTGATCCCCTGATCAGTGCACCGTGAAGTCTTGAGGAGGCACAACGGTGAGCGAGCTGCGATTTGTCCATCTGGGCTTCGGCGACGACGCCGTCGAGTACCAGGCGGCCTGGGATGAGCAGCGCCGCGTCCACGCGGCCCGGTTCGCCGGCGAGGTCCCCGACACCTGCCTGCTCCTGGAGCACCCGCCCGTCTACACGGCGGGCCGGCGCACCGAGGACAGCGAGCGCCCGCTCGACGGCACCCCGGTCATCGACGTGGACCGCGGCGGCAAGATCACCTGGCACGGCCCCGGCCAGCTCGTCGGCTATCCGATCATGCAGCTGCCCCGCCCGGTGGACGTGGTCGCCCATGTCCGGCGGCTGGAGGAGGCGCTGATCCGTACGTGCGCGGAGTTCGGCGTCGAGACCACGCGGATCGAGGGCCGCAGCGGTGTGTGGGTGCTGGGCGACCCGGTCGCGACCGCAAGCACAGAGCAGCGCCCCGCCCTCGGCGGCCTCTCGCTCGACTTCGACCCGCGGCTGCAGGACGAGGAGTTCGACCCGCGCCTCAGCGGTCCGGAGTACGCCCCGTCCAACGCGGGCCAGCGCCGTGAGGACCGCAAGCTCGCCGCGATCGGCATCCGGGTCGCCAAGGGCGTCACGATGCACGGCTTCGCGCTGAACGTGAACCCGGACAACACCTGGTTCGACCGGATCGTGCCCTGCGGCATCCGCGACGCGGGCGTGGCCTCGCTCGCGAACGAGCTCGGTCGCGAGGTGACGATCGCGGAGGTCCTGCCGGTCGTCGAGAAGCACCTCCGGGACGTCCTGGAGCACGCGGACGTGAGGCCGCGCGCGATCGAGCCGGAGCCCGCCGCGGCGGGCTAGGGAATGCCGACCCCTGGCCATAGGTTGCCCGGGCGTAAAGGCATCGCAATCAACGGGCGTACCCTGGGGTTCGCCGAAGAATCGAAGTGGTAGGGAGCCGGTCGTGTCCGCTGTCGCACCCGACGGACGCAAGATGCTGCGTCTGGAGGTCCGGAACAGCCAGACCCCCATCGAGCGCAAGCCCGAGTGGATCAAGACCCGGGCGAAAATGGGCCCCGAGTACAACCAGCTGCAGAAACTCGTCAAGAGCGAGGGCCTGCACACGGTCTGCCAGGAGGCCGGCTGTCCGAACATCTTCGAGTGCTGGGAGGACCGCGAGGCGACCTTCCTCATCGGCGGCGACCAGTGCACCCGGCGCTGCGACTTCTGCCAGATCGACACGGGCAAGCCGCAGGCGCTCGACCGCGACGAGCCGCGCCGCGTCGGCGAGTCGGTCGTCACGATGGACCTCAACTACGCCACGATCACCGGCGTCGCCCGCGACGACCTGGAGGACGGCGGCGCCTGGCTGTACGCGGAGACCGTGCGCCAGATCCACGCGCAGACGGCGGACCGCGAGGCCGGCCGCACCAAGGTCGAGCTGCTGATCCCCGACTTCAACGCGGAGCCGGACCAGCTGGCCGAGGTCTTCTCCTCGCGCCCCGAGGTGCTCGCGCACAACGTGGAGACGGTGCCGCGGATCTTCAAGCGCATCCGCCCCGGCTTCCGCTACGAGCGCTCCCTGAAGGTGATCACGGAGGCCCGCGCGGCCGGTCTGGTCACCAAGTCGAACCTGATCCTCGGCATGGGCGAGACCCGCGAGGAGGTCAGCGAGGCGCTTCAGCATCTGCACGACGCGGGCTGTGAGCTGATCACGATCACGCAGTACCTGCGGCCGTCGGTGCGGCACCACCCCGTGGAGCGCTGGGTGAAGCCGCAGGAGTTCGTGGAGCTGAAGGAGGAGGCCGACGAGATCGGCTTCTCCGGTGTGATGTCGGGCCCGCTGGTCCGCTCCTCGTACCGGGCGGGACGCCTCTTCCAGCAGGCGATGGAGAGGCGGGGCGAGATCGCGGCGACGCGGGCCGTGTGACCCCTCGGTGTGAATTCCCGCACAAGGAACTACCGGCCGGTAACGGCCCGTTCGACGCGGCCCTCACGCTCCCCGCAGGTCGGGGACGCGTAAGGGCCGCGTCAGGCTTTTGAGGTTCCGGGTAAAGGTTTCATCGGTGTTTGACCGGTCGGTCATGCCCTGGTAACACCAATCAGTGATTCTGGCTTTACGCAACGCACGCACCGCTCGCACGATCCTCCCGTTACTCACCACGCCCCTGAGGGAGAGTTCCGCATGCAGGCCGCGACCTTCGTACGCGCCAACGCCTTGCCGTCCTTCACCCAGACCCTCCGCGCCGTCGAGTCCGTACTCCTGCGCGGGGGCCAGCGCACCGCCCGCCGCAACGCCTGGACCGCCGTGCTCGAGGACCGCCGCCGGGCCAAGGACCGGGTCGAGGCGGAGCACGTGCTGGAGGCCACGCTGACCCGCTCCTCCTGAGCCACGTAAACTTCACAGCATGGCGAGGAAGGAACAGGCAGCCGCGGCTGCCTCAGCGAACCCCGGGCGACTCAAGCAGATCGCCCTGACGTACAAAATGACCCGGCGAGCCGATCCGAAGATCGGTCTTGTCCTCGCCGGCGTGGGGATCGTCACCCTCGGTGTCCTCCTCGCGATCGGCTTCCTGATCGGCCACCCGGTCTATCTCGGGATCCTGGGCCTGTTGCTGGCCTTCCTCGCGATGGCGATCGTCTTCGGGCGCCGCGCCGAGCGCGCCGCCTTCGGGCAGATGGAGGGACAGCCGGGTGCGGCGGCCGCAGTGCTGCAGAACGTGGGCCGTGGCTGGACCACCACCCCCGCGGTCGCGATGAACCGCAGCCAGGACGTCATCCACCGGGCCGTCGGCAAGGCCGGCATCGTGCTGGTGGCCGAGGGCAACCCCAACCGGCTGAAGTCGATGCTGGCGGCCGAGAAGAAGAAGATGGCCCGCATCGTCGTGGACGTCCCCGTGCACGACCTGATCGTCGGCGACGGCGAGGGCCAGGTCCCGCTGAAGAAGCTGCGGACCACGATGGTCAAGCTGCCCCGGGTGCTGAGCGGCCCCCAGGTGACGACGACCAACGACCGGCTGCGGGCGATGGGCGACATGATGAGCAACATGCCGCTGCCGAAGGGCCCGATGCCGAAGGGCATGCGGATGCCGCGCGGCGGAAAGACGCGCTGACGCCTCGCGTACGGCGGGAGTACGGATACGGCGAGGGCGCCCCGGTCGGAACCGGGGCGCCCTCGCCGTATCCGTTTCGTACGGCCATGGCCGTCCGGTGGACCGCTGGATCCGGTGGATCTGGTGGATCTGGTGGATCTGGTGGATCTGGTGGATCCGCCGGGCCTGACGGGCCTGCCGGAGCCGCTGGACCGCTCGCTAGATCCGCACCTGCACGGCCTTGGACAGCCGGTCGTGCAGTCCGCGCCCGTCGCGGTCCCAGACCAGCGCCGGGATCGCGAGGCAGAGCAGCACGCTGCGGGCGAGGACCCTGCCGATGCCGAGCCGTCCACCGTCCTCGGCGAGGACCCGGATGCGGAGGATCCGCTTGCCGGGCGTACACCCGACGGTGCCGACGGTGAGCACGCTCAGCACCAGGAAGACCAGCAGCGCCCAGTTGCCCGCCGCCTGCTGGCTGCCCTTCGCGAGCAGGCCGTACGCGATGAGCATGCACAGCGCCCAGTCGATGAAGAGCGCACCGAAGCGCCGGCCGAGCGGGGCGATGGCGCCCGGCCCCTGCTCCGGCAGCCCGAGGCGCTGGCCCCGGTAGCCGAAGTCGGCGCCCATGTCCTCGGCCGCCGCGCGGGGGCCGGAGAGCCACGAACCGATTGCTTGCCTGTTGTCCACCCGTCCACGGTACTGTGCACGCTTTTGATCACCCCGCCCGGGCCCGTACAACCGGCCTTGCCGCACGACCCGCCACCGGCCCGGTTAACACCGGCGAAACAAATGAGTCATGCTGGAGAAATCCCGTCTGCCTAGGGTCGTGGTCAGCGTGTGCCACCGCACTGGCTGCACGACCGAGTCACAACCCCGCCCCTCCCCGGGTCGGGAGGAGGAGGAGTTGGATGTTCCAGAACGCCGACGACGCCAAGAAGTACATCGCGGACAACGACGTGAAGATGGTCGACGTCCGGTTCTGCGACCTTCCGGGCGTGATGCAGCACTTCACGATTCCGGCCACGGCGTTCGACCCGTCCGATGAGCTTGCCTTCGACGGCTCGTCGATCCGCGGCTTCCAGGCGATCCACGAGTCCGACATGGCGCTGCGGGCGGACCTTTCCACCGCGCGGCTGGACCCGTTCCGCAAGGACAAGACCCTCAACATCAACTTCTTCATCCACGACCCGATCACGGGCGAGCAGTACAGCCGTGACCCGCGGAACATCGCGAAGAAGGCCGAGGCGTACCTCGCCTCCACCGGTATCGCGGACACCGCCTACTTCGGTCCCGAGGCCGAGTTCTACGTCTTCGACTCGGTGCGCTTCAACACCACGTCGAACGAGGGCTTCTACCACATCGACTCCGAGGCCGGCGCCTGGAACACCGGCGCGGTCGAGGACAACCGCGGCTACAAGGTCCGCTACAAGGGCGGCTACTTCCCGGCCCCGCCGGTCGACCACTTCGCCGACCTGCGCGCCGAGATCTCCCTGGAGCTGGAGAACGTCGGCCTCCAGGTCGAGCGCCAGCACCACGAGGTCGGCACCGCCGGCCAAGCCGAGATCAACTACAAGTTCAACACGCTGCTCGCCGCCGCCGACGACCTGATGCTCTTCAAGTACATCGTGAAGAACGTCGCCTGGCGCAACGGCAAGACCGCGACCTTCATGCCCAAGCCGATCTTCGGCGACAACGGCTCCGGCATGCACGTCCACCAGTCCCTGTGGCAGGGCGGCGCGCCCCTCTTCTACGACGAGCAGGGCTACGCGGGCCTCTCGGACACCGCCCGCTACTACATCGGCGGCATCCTGAAGCACGCCCCGTCGCTGCTGGCCTTCACCAACCCGACGGTGAACTCGTACCACCGCCTGGTCCCGGGCTTCGAGGCCCCGGTCAACCTGGTGTACTCGCAGCGCAACCGCTCGGCCGCGATGCGTATCCCGATCACGGGCTCCAACCCGAAGGCCAAGCGCGTCGAGTTCCGCGCCCCGGACCCGTCCTCGAACCCGTACCTGGCCTTCTCCGCCCTGATGCTGGCGGGCCTGGACGGCATCAAGAACAAGATCGAGCCGGCCGAGCCGATCGACAAGGACCTCTACGAGCTCGCCCCCGAGGAGCACGCGGGCGTCCCGCAGGTCCCGACCTCGCTCCCCGCGGTCCTCGACGCCCTGGAGGCGGACAACGAGTACCTCCAGGCGGGCGGCGTCTTCACGTCCGACCTGATCGAGACGTGGATCGACTACAAGCGCACGAACGAGATCGCGCCGATCCAGCTGCGTCCGCACCCGCACGAGTTCGAGCTGTACTTCGACATCTAAGAACGCCGCAGGTCAGAGCGGGCTTCCGCTCGCCTGGGCCGTCTCTGGGCCGTCGGCCGTGTCCTTCCCTCCTCGGAAGGCACGGCCGACGGCCGTTTCTGTACGAGCTTCCAGACAGCGCCCGAACTGCCGGACGGCCAAGTTTCGGCTCGGGATCACCTGCGAGCAGTTGTCCCACACCTAGAGGGAAAAGGATGATGCGCCCCATGAAATACACCGTCTCCATCGAGATCGCCCTGCCGCGGGAGAAGGTGGTCCAGCTGCTCGCCGACCCGGCACACCTGCCGGAATGGCTGCGGGGCCTGGTGCTGCACGAGCCGCTGAGTGGGGAGCACGGGCAGCTCGGCACCACGTCGCGGGTCGTGATGGAGATGGGCCAGCGGAAGATCGAGTGCACCGAGACCATCACCCGCCGGGAACCGGCAGACCTGCGCGAGATCCCGAAAACGAGCATCGTTCACTTCGACCGCGAGATCGTCGGCAAGGGCATGTGGAGCGCCGTGCGCGACCGGCTGACCGAAGCCGGCCCGGAAACGACGCTCTGGGAGAGCGAGAACGAATACCGGTTCAGCGGTTTTCTGATGAAGCTGGTGGGACTTCTGATGCCCGGCGCCTTCCGCAAGCAGTCGCAACAGCACATGCAGGACTTCAAGGCGTTCGCCGAGCAGGGAAAGGACGTTCGCGAAGCGACGGACTGATCTGCCGTAACCGGTCAGGCGTCTGACGGCATGGCGTATCGATCTGGCCTTCGTTCGCAGATGACCGCTGGGGCAAGCTCCACAACGGCCGCGCCCCGACCGAGCGGCGCCTGCGCAGCGGGGAGGCCGGGCGGGGGCGGCAGCAACTGTCGGCTGTTCCTTCGGCGTACAAGGACCTAGCAGGTCAGCGCGAGTCCTCCGCGCTGACCTGCGCGCCTGTGGACGACGGCCTTTTGCGTGCGCTGTGCGCCATGTCTCCGCCCGACCTGGATGTCGCTTTTCGGACCCCGGTTGTCGCTTTCTGGACGGAACAAGATCTTCCTCTTTTGAACGGCGTAGGACCGGCCAACAATTGTCCCGGAAGGACCGGTTCATTGCTTGGTACGGCTGAGCACACCACTCACGTTCAGGACCTCGTGGCACCCCTCCGCCTGACGGCCGGTGGCCGGTGTGCCCGGCTTCGCGCAGGTCACGTCGACGGTCACGGTGGCGTTCTCAGGGATCTTGATGGGGGTGACCCAGTGGTAGTCCTGGTTGCGGAAGGTCTCCAGCGCGATCGTGGTGATCTTGCGGTCGCCGAACGAGATGGTCAGCACCCCTTCGTCGCCCTGGAAGTTGGCGACGACGATGTCCGTGATCCCGAAGACGGTGTCCTCGGGCACCCGGTAGGTGCCGGTCTTGGTCTCCCCGCCGGAGGTCTGGAGGTCGATGGTGGCCGAGCTCTGCTGGCCGCCGCCGAGTGCGGTGCCGTCGCCGCCGCCTCCGGGCGGGGCGTCGCCGGGCGAGCCGGGGGACGCGTCCGGCTCCTGGGCGCCGGGCCGGTTGTCGGGACCGCCGCCGGAGCCGGTGCCCGGGGGCTGTCCGTCCTGCTCCCCGCCGGGCGTGGGACGCGGCTGGACCACCTCGTTGGCCGCTTCCTTGGCGGCGCTGCGCACCGCGGGGCGGACCAGCATGAACCAGGCGAGCAACAGCGCGAGCAGCGCGGCGAGCAGGGCGAGCAGCCACTTCGGGAAGACCGGGATCTGGACGAACTCCGCGTCCAGCGGGGGCCGGACGGCGGTCTCGTCCTGTCGTGCCTCCTCCTGGTCACCGGATTCGGCGGGGTCCACGGTGAACGGCCACACCACGGGTTCGCCGAACCACACCGGCCTGCCCGTGCGGACTTTCAGCCGGACCTCGGCCGACTCGCCGGGCTCCAGCTTCGGCTCGGCGGGGCTGAAGGCGAACCCCAGCTCCTCGCCGGCCTGGCCGGGGGTGAAGCCAAGCTGCACCGGGGTGTTGCCCTGGTTGCGCACCGCAAGCCGGTAGCGGCCGCGCAGCCAGCCGCGCCGCCGGCGCGGGGCCAGCTCGGAGTCCAGCTCGTGGAACTCCTCGACGTGCACCGTGGTTTCGGGTACGCGCACCGAGTCCGGGTGCTCGGTCGGCAGCACCCGCACTCCGAGGGGCACGTCACCGGCCCGGATCTCCGGGGAGCGCGGCGGCGCCAGACGGATCGTCACCGTTTCGGACGTACCGGGATAGAGAGAGACCCGTGGAGGCTCCACGGTGGCCCAGGAGGCGCAGTCCCCGACGACCTCCAGGCTGTACGCCTCGACGATGTCGCTGTTGTTGCGGACGGTCAGACTGGTCGTGGCGATGGCGCCCGGGGCCACCGTCACCGCCGGGATGTCGAGGCCGGGCGCATCGGGGCCGGAAGAGGCTGGAGAAGGCGTCACGCCACCACGCTAGGACCGCGCCGGGGCCGCCACGAGGGGCCCGAGGGCAACGCCGGGGCAGTCGCGATGCCCGGGAAGCCAGCGCCGACTCCCCTGCACGGGTGAGCCGTTGAGGTATCCCGCCGTCTCGCGCGCGCCGCCCTCCGGCGGTCGCCCCGCCCTTACGCCAGCTCCCCACGAACTCATGGAACAGGTGACCCCCATGCCCTGCTCACAGGAGAACAGTTCCGCCGTGTCCGGCACCACGTCGCAGACGACCGCCCAGGGCCGGACCACCGTCCACCACACCCCCGGCTCCGGTCGCGCGGACCGGACGACCGTGGCCGTCTACGCCGCCGATCCGATCCTGCGCGTCGGCGTCGTCCAGCAGTTACGCAGACGGCCCGAGGTCGATCTGCTCGACGAGGCCGACGCGGAGCGGGCCCAGGCGTCGCTCGTGGTCGTGGACCATGTCGACGACGAGGTGGCCGCCCTGCTGCACCGGCTGCGGCTCAACACCGTCACCCGCACCGGCCTCGTGGTCGGCACTCTCGGCTCCGGCGCGCTGCAACGCGTCATCGAGTGCGGGGTGTCGGCGGTGCTGCGCCGCTCCGAGGCCGACCAGGACCAACTCCTCCACCTGGTCCTGGCGATCGCCAACGGCGAGGGCGTGCTGCCCGGTGACCTGCTGGGCACGCTGCTCACCCACGTCGGCAGCCTCCAGCGCTCGGCGCTCGACCCGCGAGGGCTGTCCCTGTCCACGCTGACCACGCGCGAGGCGGACATGCTGCGCCTGGTGTCGGAGGGCATGGGCACCGCGGAGATCGCCCGCAAGACCGCGTACTCGGAGCGCACTGTCAAGAACGTGCTGCACGAGATCATCACCCGGCTGCAACTGCGCAACCGGGCCCACGCGGTGGGCTACGCACTGCGCAACGGGCTGATCTGACGCCGGACGGGCACCCCTGCGCTGCCCGAAAGCGCACCCCGTGCTTCCCCCGGGTACGGCCCCGCCGCCCTGCCGCGGCGTGCGCGGCCGGCGGAAGGTGGCGGGGGCACATCCATTGCTGCACCGGACTGCGAGGGGAACTGTGATGGGCACCGCTGTCCCCGGCGGGCGTAACCGCCTGGGGAGACTTGGCGCGTCGTTGCTGCTGATGATCCCGCTGCCGGCGGTGGTGTCGGCCTCCGGGCAGGGCAGCGCCGAGGACCGGCCGCGGGTGGCCGACGCCGCGGAGACCCGGGTCGCGTACGCCGGCACCCGGCACCGCAGTCTCGGCCGGGTCGCCACCGCCACCTCCAGCACACCGCTGTTCGGTGCGGGTCCGGCCCACTTCGACGTGCAACCGTCCGCCCTCGGCGACCAGATGGTCTTCGCGAGCCGCCGTGACGAGAAGAACCCGCAGATCTACCTGCGCGGCGCCGACGGTTCGGTACGCCGTCTCACCAGCGGCCGGGACGCGGCGCACCCCCGGCTGACGCCGGACGGCAGGGCGGTGGTGTTCGACTCGGCCGAACCCGGCGGCCCGGGCGGCGGGACACAGCGCGACCTGTGGCTGGTGCGCACCGACGGCACCGGTCTGACACGGCTCACCGACACCCCTTCGGACGAGGAGTGCCCGACGGTCTCCCCCGACGGGCAGCGCCTGGCGTACTCCAGCGACATCGATCCGACGGCCGGACAGCAGGTCTACGTACGTCCCGTGGACGGCGGCACCGACGGCGGCACCGCCTCGCGGATCACCGACCCCGCGAACGGCGGTGCCACCGAGCCGGTGTGGAACCCGGTCGACGACGCCGCGCACCGGGACCTGATCGCGTACACGGCCACCGGGCAGAACGGGCCCCGGCTGCGGGTGACGAACGGGACCACCGACGGGCCGCTGCTCGGGGGCGCGTTTGCGCAGTGGCGTGCCCACGGGGCAGCGTGGCTGCCCGACGGGGACGGGGTGCTGTTCCTGAGCCCCGAGATCACCTGTGACTGCGAGGGCGACTGGGACCATGTGTTCCGTACGGCGGCGCACTCCGACCAGACCCCGGGGCTGGTGCTCAACGAGGACCGGGAGGTCCTCTCGCCCACCTGGCTCGGCCCGCTCGACGGCGGCGGTGTGGTGGTGGAGCGCACCTCGGCGTCCGGCCCGCACGTGGTGACGTTGCAGGACGCCCGGATGGACGGGGCCGACCCCCGCGATCTGGGGCTGACGATCCTCAAGGAGGACCCGGCGGCCGACACCAACACCGATCCGGCCAAGGACCCCCTGTTCCGGCCCGCGGCGGCGTACGACCCGTGGACCGAGCGGCAGAACTACACGCCCGACGGCCGCCGGATCGTGGTGACCCGCTTCGAGGACACCCCCGACGGCAGGATCGAGCGGATCTGGAGCGCGGACGCCGACGGCTCTGGCGCGGCGCCCATGCCGCTCGCGGGACGCGGCCCGAAGGACTGGGACACCGACCCGACGTTCTCCCCGGACGGCAAGTACCTCGCCTTCACCCGGACTTCGCCGGGCGGTGCCGGCGAGGCAGCCGGACCCAGCCGCATCCTGATCGCGGACGCGGCCACCGGGGCGCTCACCGGCGAGATCACCCCGCCGGCCGGGCAACTCCGGGGCGGGGACGCCCAGCCCACCTGGTCGTCCGACGGCACCACCCTCGCCTTCACCCGCAACCATGTGATCGACGGGGGCGGCGGCAACAAGCACATCTGGACCGTGCCCGTGAACGACCTGGGCCGGCAGCGCGATCTGAGCGCCACGATCTGCCCGGACAGCTGCGAGGTCATCGACGACAGCCCGGCGTTCTCGCCGGACGGGCTCAGCATCGCCTTCAACCGCAAGAACGGCGCGGGCCGGATCGACGAGCAGAACGGCATCCTCCTGACGTCCCTGTCGGGCGACGACTGCCGGGCGCTGCTGCCCGCCGCCGCCCGCGACCTCCCCGGCGCCTGCGGCCGGGAACTGCCGGACACCTCGGCC
Source organism: Streptomyces sp. FIT100 (assembly GCF_024584805.1). Taxonomy (NCBI): domain Bacteria; kingdom Bacillati; phylum Actinomycetota; class Actinomycetes; order Kitasatosporales; family Streptomycetaceae; genus Streptomyces; species Streptomyces sp. FIT100. The sequence continues at coordinate 2,033,679 of NZ_CP075715.1, forward strand.
ACCGGCCCGTTCCAGCCGCGTGACGCGGCCTGGACGGCCGACGGCGAGGGCCTGGTGTTCAGCTCCCGTGCGGGACTCGCGGTCAACAGCCCGGAGAAACTGCACCTCCTGGACGTCGGGTCGGGCGACCTCACCCCGCTCACCGACCGGCTCCCGGGCCGGCAGAAGGAACCCAGCGTCCAGCAGTCCGTGGACCTCGCGGTCCAGGCCCCCGGCACCGCCCCGGAGGTCACCGTCGGCCGCTCCACCACGGTCCGCGTCGGCGTCGTGAACAACGGCCCCGCCGCCTCCCCCGGTACCCGGCTGACCATCGCTCCGCCGCCCGGCGCCCGCGTCACGGGGCTGGCCTGGCCCGGGGGCACCTGCGACGCGGCCTCCCTCCAGTGCGACGTCGGGGTGGTGCCGCCCGGTACCACCGTCCCGGTGGACGTGACCCTCACCGGGGTCACCCCGGGCGACGCACCGGTCGACTGGTCGGTCACCGGCGCCGTGCTGGATCCACGGCCGAGCGACAACGCCGGCCGGACCGTGGTGCCGGTGCGCGAGGCCACACAGCCGCCGACGCCGCCCACCCCGACACCTCCCACGCCCCCTACGCCTCCCACGCCCGCACCGCCGACCCCGCCTCCCCCGGCACCGGCCCCCGTGCCCCCGCAGCCCGACGAGCCCGAGGCCGGGCCCGGGGTGCGCATCACGGCCCAGCCGAACCCCGGCTACGTCGGCGGGCGCGTCGTGGTGACGTACACCGTGCGCAACGGCCTGGGCGCGCTGGCCACCGGGCTGCGGCTGCGCGTCGGACTGCCCCCGGGCATCCCGGACAACGGGCCGGCACCTGGCTGCGACCGCTCCTGGGTGTGCGCGCTGCCGGACCTGGCCCCGGGCGCGAGCACCGTCGTACGGGTGGTCCTCAGCCCGAAGAAGGCGCAGACCGGCAGCGTCACCGGCGAGCTCACCACCACAGGGACGGACGCCGACCAGGGCGACAACACCGCCCGCCGGCGGATACGGATCCTCCAGCCGCGCATCGTCGCGGTGCCGGCGATCGGCAAGCCCGGCTTCGTCACCTCGGTGCGCGGCAAGGACTTCCCGCCGGGAGTGCCCGTGCGGTTCACCTGGAATCCGGGGATCACCGCGGCTGCGGCGCCGACCGTGCCGGAGCCCGACGGTACGTTCATCGGCCAGTTGCTGATCCTCGCCAAGGACCGGACCGGACCGCGCACCATCACCGCCAAGGGTCCCGGGTTCTCACCGGTGAAGACCGACTTCCTGGTCGTCACCGGCAGCGTGCAGCCGCCCGACGAAGTGACCCGCCGATGATCCACGAGGTCGACGAGGGGCTGCGCCGACTGCTCGGCGAGTCCGGTCTGGAGGCATCGGGCGTCGAGGTGGTCTTCGACGCGCCCACCCGGGACTGGGCGGCGCGCCGCAGCGCCCCGACGGTGTGCGTCTTCCTGTACGACATCCGTGAGGACGCCACCCGGCGCGGCAGCGGCGCCGGGGAGGTGTACGACGCGGAGGGGCACCTGGTGGCGCGGCGCAGCCCGCCGCGCTGGTTCGAGCTGACGTACCTGGTCACGGCGTGGGCGAGCCGCCCGCAGGACGAGCACCGGCTGCTCTCGCAGGTGCTCGCCTGCCTGGTGGCCGCCGACACGCTGCCCGCGCGGCTGCTCACCGGCACGCTCGCCGAACTCGGCCTGGCCGTGGGCCTGGACGCCGCCGGGGCCGGGCTCGACGCACCGGCCGCCTCCGATGTGTGGTCGGCGCTCGGCGGGGAGCTGAAGGCGTCGCTCGGGGTGCGGGTGCGGGCGCCGCTCGCGGGGGTGAGCACGGCCGCCGCGCCGCCGGTCACCGAAGGGCTTGTCGTGCGCTCCGCCGCCCGGCGCGAGGGCGGGGAGCCGGCGCCCGGGCGCCGGCTGCGCTACACGGAGACAAGCGATCCGGGCCCGGACGGCTTCTCCGGTCCGCGCGAGCGGCGGCCCGCGCCCGCCCGGCGCCGCCGGGGGGACCGCCAGCCGTGAGACGCACCGCGGCACTCGCCGTGGTGCGGTCCACGGGTCGGTGCCGCGCCCGCTGGCCCCGCGCCGGAAGGTCCCGCGCCCGTCGGCCCGGCCTCCCGTTGGTCCCGCGCCCGCTGGTCCCGCACCCGCTGGCCGGCGCCCGTCGGTCCCGCGCCGGTCGGTCCCACACCCGTTGGTCCCGCACCAGTCGGCCTCGCACCCGCTGGTCCCGCGCCTGTCGGTCCCACACCCGTTGGCCCGGCCCCCGTGGCCGGCGCCCGCTGGCCCCGCACTCGCTGGTCCCTGCGCCGGTCGGCGTCGCGGGAGGACCGCGAGGCTGTTCGGTTCGACGTCGGCCGTGCCGTGCGTGCGACCGCGTGACCGTTCCCTTATCGCCGACCGGCTGCGCACGGGAAACCTCGCAACCGTTCGGCCCGACACCGACCGGCGCCGCCGGGGAGATCGTCTGCCGTGACACATATCGCCGAACCTGTCGTCGACCGATCCGACGCCGTGGCTTCCTCCGCCGTGGCTTCCTCCGCCGATGTCGCAGCCGAAGCCGGCCTCGCCACGGAACCCGTCGGCAGGCCCGTCGCCCTACCTGCCGACGGGCCTGCCGACCGAGCTAGAAACCGAGCTATCGACCGAGCTGCCGTTCGCCCCGGCGCCGAAGCCGTCTCCGCCGATGGGGAGCAGCACCTGTGGGCTCGGCTGCACGCGGTCGAGGAGCGGGTGCGGCGCGCGGTGGCGGTCCGCCGCGCCGCCGACCCCGACCCCGATGACCCGTACCGGGGCCAGTACCTCACCCCCGAGGCGGCGGCCCGCATCCTGGACGAGCCGGGGGGCCTCGACGTACCCGCCCACGAGCTGTGGCACCCACCGGCCGGCTCCCCGCTCGACGGCCTCGCAGGTCGGTTCGGACTGTCCCCGCTGGACCTGGACCTGCTCCTGGTCGCGGTGGCGCCCGACCTGGACGCGCGGTTCGAACGGCTCTACGGCTACCTCAACGACGACCTGACGCGCCGCCGGCCCACGGTCGGGCTCGCCCTGGAGCTGTGCGGGCTCGCCGGGGCGGCGTCCGCCCGTTTCCGGATCGCCCCCGGAGCGCCGCTGGTCGCGGGTGGTCTGCTGGAGGTCACCGAGCCGGAACGGCCGCCGCTGTCCCGCGTCCTGGCGGTCCCCGACCGGGTCACCGGGCACCTCCTGGGCAACGCGCAGCCCGACGCCCGGCTCGCCGGGGTGCTCGGCGAGGCCCACGAGGACCCGACCGCCGAGGCGGCGGAGGTCCGCCGGACGGCGGCCGCGGCCGGGACCGGCGTCGGCCTCGTCCATCTGCGCAGCCGGGGCGGTGACGCCGAGGGACTGGCCGTCGCCGCCCTGCGCGCGGCCGGGCTGCGCCCGCTCGTCCTGGACGCGGTGGCGCTCGCCCGGCGCGCCGGTGAGGTGCCGGAGCTCGCCCGGGTGGCCGCCCTCGAAGCCCGTCTGACCGGGGGCGGGGTCGTCCTCGGCCCTCTGGAGGCGCTGCCCGCGGAGCCCGCCGAACGTGCCCGTGTGCTCGGGGTGTTGTGCGCGGCGCTGCGGGGAATCCCGCTGTTCACGCACGGCACCCTCGGCTGGGACCCGATGTGGGCGGCCGACACCCCCCTCGTCGTGACCGTACCGGCTCCTTCTCCCGAGCGGCAGGCCACGCGGTGGCGGCACGCCCTCGACCGGGCCGCCGGTGGCGGCTCCGCGACCGGTGACGCCGAGGCGCTGGCCGGGGCGGTCGCCGCGCACCGCCTGGACTCCGGACAGTTGCGCCGCGCCGCCGACGCGGCGGTGCGCACGGCCGCCCTCGACGGCCGCCCGGTCGGCCCCGACGACCTGCGAACAGCCGTGCGCGCCCAGAACGGCGCGGGGCTCGACCGGCTCGCCCGCCGGGTGGAGCCGGGCGTCGGCTGGGACGACCTGGTGCTCCCGCCCACCACCAGCCGTCGGCTGCGCGAACTCGCGCTGCGCGCCCGCCACCGTGAGCAGGTGCTCGGGCAGTGGGGGATGCGGCCGGGCGGCGGGCGGGGGCGCGGTGTGATCGCGCTGTTCGCCGGTGAGTCGGGCACCGGCAAGACCATGTCCGCCGAGGTCGTCGCCGCGGACCTGGGCATGGACCTGTACGTGGTGGATCTGTCCACGGTCGTCGACAAGTACGTCGGGGAGACGGAGAAGAACCTGGAGCGGATCTTCACCGAGGCGTCGGCGGTCAACGCGGTGCTGCTCTTCGACGAGGCCGACGCGATCTTCGGCAAGCGCTCGGAGGTGAAGGACGCGCACGACCGGCACGCCAACATCGAGTCGGCGTACCTGCTCCAGCGCATGGAGTCGTTCGACGGGATCGCGGTCCTGACCACCAATCTGCGGGCCAACCTGGACGAGGCGTTCACCCGCCGCCTGGACGTGGTGGCGGACTTCCCGGTGCCCGACGCCGGCCGGCGGCTCGCCCTGTGGGAGCGGTGCCTGGGCGACCGGCTGCCCCGGGCAGGCGACCTGGACCTCGGCTTCTGCGCGGACCGCTTCGAACTGGCCGGCGGCTCGATCAGGGCCTGCGCGGTGACCGCGGCCTACCTCGCGGCGGAGTCCGGCGGACCGCTGACCATGCGGCAGGTGGTGACGGCGGTCGTGCAGGAGTACCGCAAGCTCGGACGACTGGTCCTGGAGGGCGAGTTCGGCCCGTACCTGGCGGAGGTCACCGACGCCTGAGGGCTGGGCCTGAGGGGGCCGCCGTCCCGTGCGCGGTGCGCGGTGCGGTGCGCGGTGCGGAGCGCGGTGCGCGGTGCGGAGCGCGGTGCGGAGCGCGGTGCGCGGTGCGGAGCGCGGTGCGCGGTGCGGAGCGCGGTGCGGAGCGCGGTGCGCGGTGCGGAGCGCGGTGCGCGGTGCGGAGCGCGGTGCGCGGTGCGGAGCGCGGTGCGCGGTGCGGTGCGCGGCAGAAGCAGAAGGACACCGGCCCGGCGCCATGGACTCGGATCCCCTCACGAAGGCGGAGAGCGCGAGTCAGGCCCTCGTCCCCTGGACCTGCCTGAACATCTCGAAGATGGCGGCGGCGACCGGCAGCCACTCCTCCGGGGGGACCTGGCCGGGCAGGCGGCGAAGCTCGATCTGCACCAGCTCGGACACATCGGGCGCGTGCCCGGGATCGAGCCGATGGTGCTGGCCCATGGCCGGTGAACTGGCCTTCATCCCCTCGGTCACCGCGCTTCCCCCGCCCGCGGACATCAGGTCCGGCCCACCGGAGGCGATGCTGTCCAGCCACTGCCTGCGCCGCGGGCCGCGGGACTTGGCGGTGTCGCCCGCACCATGGTCGGCGAAGCCCTCCTTGTAGACGGGGTCGTCCGGTACGAGACCGGCCACCGCGAGAACGCGGGCAGGGTCGAAGGCGGACCTCGCCTCCTCGGGCAGCGCCGCGTACATCGCGGAGAAGCTCATACGGCTCATCAGGGGCAGGAAGTACTTCGCCTGATCCTGCCGTCCCGACTGCTGGGCACCGGCCAGCAGATACGAGAACACCAGAGCCAACAGCCCCTTGAGCTCTCCCGTTTCGGACGTCTGGAGGTCCGTGACGTACTTGTCGGCCAACGACCGGGCGTCCGTGAGGATCGCCGCGTCCCGCCTCGGGTTGGCGCCGCCGAGCGTGGTCGTGTTGGTGCGCTTCTCCGGATCCTCCCCCAGGATCGCCACGTCCTCCGGGTTCGACGGAGACTTGAGGGGGAGTTCCTGGCTCACCACCGCCTCGAAGAGGGCGAGCATCCTCTCCAGGGCGACGCCCCCGGTCGCCTGCGGCTTCGCCAGTGGTGGGTACAGACGGTCCGTGCCTGGCACGTACACATCGTTTCCGTTGTGCTGATGGGTGGTGCCCTCCTCCGACAGGACCTCGTGCAGCTCCGCGTTCCCGTCCATGAGGGCGGCCAGCTTAGTCGCGGTATGGAGCTGTCCGAACGCGTTGGCCATCTCGCTGACGGCCCTGCCCATCCTCTCCAGCTCCGGGGTGTCGCCCTCCTCCTCGAAGGGAACGGTCACGAACTCCAGAGCGCTGGCGTCGGGAGTGATGTACCAGTCACCCGACGCGGCCTCGAAGACCTTCTCGTTCTTGGAGATCACCGGCTCTTCGCCGGCCCGCACCAACATATTGGTCTCGAACTCGAATCCGACCTTCCGCTGGATCTCCACGGCTCCGCCGGCCGCGGGGCCGCTCCGGGTCGTGGCGAACGTCCGGTCCGTGTCGCGCTGGACCGTGTCACGCTGGACCGGGGCCGGGGCGGCCATCGCCGCGGCCGAGACCGCCTCCGCCTCCCGTTCCGCGCGATCGTTCCTGTCGGAGATCCTCAGACCGTTCCCCGTGTCGGTGCCGGGAACCGGCCCTTGGCGTTGCTGGCGGACATGATGCAGTTCGTGCGCCAGGACCTGCGGCCTGGACACGTCTCCGACGACATGGTCCCCGGAGGTGAACGCGATCGCGCCGATGGACCGGGCCACTTCGATGTCGCGCGGCGAGTCATGCAGGGACACCGCCCGAAAGGTGCCCGCGGGAGCCCCCAGCCGCCCTTCCATCTCCGAGACGACCGGCTCCGGAAGCGAGCGGCCCCGGGACCGGAGCACGTCATGGACCGCGGAGCGCTGGACCGTATCGGCGTGCTCCCCTTGGCAGGAACCCGCGTCGTGCCGGTGCGCGTCACGCTGCACCATGCGGGTCACCGCCGCGTTGCCGACGCTCCGCTGAAGGGCGGGGATCGTGTCCGGTGCCGGGCCGCCCCTCGCATGTACCGCCGGGCTCGGGGCCGTCGACACAGTGCGGGACGCGGGACGCTGCGGCTTGTCCGCGCCAGGTGTCTTGCCGACGTCTCGCACGCGCATGAAGCGATCCTTCCCAGGGGGCCGAGGAGTGTCTTCCTCATACAAATGGGGCCGGCGGCGCTACCGGAAGGGAAGCGAGGGCATTGCCCTGTGCGCTCCCGGCTGGACCGAAAGGGCAGCACGAGCAGCACGAGGGGCCCCCAGGGGCGCCGGGGGTCCCCTCGGCCCGCCCACCGGCCGGACCCGGAAGCCGTGCCCCCACCGAAGGCGACAGGCGTACGAGGACGGGGCCGCCTCCTGTTCCCACACGCGGTCCGCCCGGTCGGCCAGGTCCGGGACTCGCGGGGAGTCCGGAAAGGCAGCGATCTTGCCCCCGGCCAGGGCCGCGGGTCCCTGTCGCCGTGCCGGAACGCCCCGAAGACTCGGCCTGGACACAGGTGACTGATCCGCAGGACGCGAAGGAGCGAGCATGCCGACGTACCTCACCCCGGGCGTGTACGTGGAGGAGGTGCAGTCCGGTGCCCGACCGATCGAAGGGGTCGGCACCGCCGTCGCCGCGTTCGTCGGGTTCGCCGAGAACGGCCCGTTCCACGCGCCGACGCTGGTCACCAGCTGGGACCAGTACACCCAGCAGTTCGGCGCTTTCGCCGAGGGCACCTACCTGCCCCACGCGGTCTACGGGTACTTCGCCAACGGCGGCGGCGCCGCGTACGTGGTGCGGATCGGCGGCTCCGCCGAGGACGCCTCCGCCCCCGCGGCCGACGGCGCCCGGCGGCGCGAGACCGGCGCGGTGGAGCCGGTGGAGCTCGGCGGGTTCCTGGTCGCCGCCCGGCCCGGCGTCTCCGGTGTGTCGGTGGAGGTCGCCGACGCGGACGGCGAGAACGCGCCGGAGGACCGCTTCAAGGTCCTGGTCCGTCAGGGCGACGAGGTGGTGGAGACGTACGAGGTCTCCACCCGCAGGAACGTCAAGGGGTACCTGGTCAACCAGGCCCGCTCCTCCAAGCTGATCGAGGTCACCGAGAAGCGGGGAGCCACCCAGAGCCGGCCCGCGAGCCGGACCGTGGCGCTGCCCGACGCCCCGGCCGCGCCCGCCGCGCCCGGTTCCGGCGAGGTGTCGCGCCTCGGTCCGGCCGAGTACGTCGGCGACGCGGCGGCCCGTACCGGGTTCGGCGGCCTGGAGACCATCGACGAGATCACCATGGTCGCGGTGCCGGACCTGATGAGCGCCTACCAGCGCGGCGACATCGACGCCGAGGGCGTGCGCACCGTACAGCTCGCCGTGATCTCGCACTGCGAGCAGATGGGCGACCGGGTGGCCGTCCTGGACGCCCCGCCCGGGCTCTCCGCCCAGCAGGTGCGCACCTGGCGCAACGACGAGGCGGGCTACGACTCCCGGTACGCCACGCTCTACTACCCGTGGGTGCGGGTCTTCGACCCGGCCGCCGGACGCAACACCACCGTCCCGCCGAGCGGTCACATCGCCGGTGTGTGGGCGCGCAGCGACGCCGAGCGCGGTGTGCACAAGGCGCCCGCCAACGAAGTGATCCGCGGCGCGGTGGACCTGGAGCTCCGGCTCAGCAAGGGCGAGCAGGACCTGCTGAACCCGATCGGCGTGAACTGCGTACGGGCCTTCCCCGGCCGGGGCGTCCGGGTGTGGGGCGCCCGCACCCTCTCCTCCGACCCGGCCTGGCGCTATCTGAACGTGCGCCGCCTGTTCAACTACCTGGAGGAGTCGATCCTCCTGGGCACCCAGTGGGTGGTCTTCGAGCCCAACGACGACCGGCTGTGGTCCAGCATCCGCCGTAACGTCACCGCGTTCCTCACCGAGGAATGGCGCCGGGGCGCGCTGTTCGGCCGCACCGCCGAAGAGGCGTTCTACGTGAAGTGCGACCGCGACAACAACCCGCAGGAGTCCATCGACCAGGGTCGGGTCATCTGCGAGATCGGCGTCTCGCCGGTGAAGCCCGCGGAGTTCGTGGTCTTCCGGCTGGCCCAGTTCTCCGACAGCACCAGCCTCATCGACGAGTGACCCGCGGGTCCGGCAAGGAAAGGTGACAGACAGTCATGGCAACGGGCGATGCTCTTTCCACCCATATCTTCGGCGTGCAGCTCGGCGGCTACATGGTCGAGTCGATCCAGGAGATCAGCGGGTTCACCGTCGAAGAGGATGTCGTAGAGGTCAAGCAGGTCAGCCAGGACGGAAAGCAGATCATCCGCAAGCAGCCGGGTGCCCGGCAGGCCGGTGAGATCACGATCACCCGCGGGATCGACCAGAGCAGCGAGTTCACCAACTGGATCAAGGAGACGCTGAACAACGGCGCCGTCAACACCGCGCGGCAGAACCTCACGATCGAGATCAAGGACACCGAGGGCAACACGGTCCGCCGCATCCAGCTGATGCAGGGCTGGGCCTCCAAGTGGGAGGGCCCGTCCCTGAAGGCGGGCGAGTCGTCCCCGGCCACCGAGTCCGTGACGATCACGTTCGAGGAGATCGTCGTCGAATGAGGCGCCGTACGGTGACGGCGGGCAACCTGGAGGAGCTCCTCCAGGTGACGGCGCCCGCCCAGGCGTCGGAGCAGGCGGCGGCCACCCCGGCCCCCGCCCCCGCCCCCACTCCCGCGCCGAGGGAGGACCACGGGCTGCGCACCGAGTTCGAGTTCGAGCTGCCGCGCGGATACGTCGACGAGACGGGCACGGTGCACCGGCACGGCACGATGCGCCTGGCCACCGCCCGGGACGAGTTGCGGCCCCAGATCGACCTGCGGGTCAAGGAGAACCCGGCGTACCTGAGCGTGGTGCTGCTGAGCCAGGTGATCACCCGGCTCGGCACCATCAGCGATGTGCACGCCGGGATCGTGGAGCGGATGTACGCCACCGACGTGGCGTTCCTCCAGGACTTCTACCGCCGCGTCAACAGCGAGGGCCACACCCGCGCGGCGGTCACCTGCCCGCACTGCGAGGGCGGCTTCGAGGTCGACCTCTCGGGTGGGCGCCTGGGGGAATCGTGACGTACGCCCTTCCCCGGCTCCGGGAGGAGATCGCGTACATCGCCTACCACTTCCACTGGCAGCGCGAGGAGATCCTCGACCTGACCCACGGCGAACGCCAGGAGTGGGTGGCCGAGATCGCCCGCATCAACACCCGTATGAACGAAGGCGGTTGAGTACATGGCATGGCGGGACAGGCTGCGCCGCCGCGGCCGGTCCGGCTCCGGCGGTCCGGCCGCGTCCGTGCCGGACGGTCCGGCCGGCGACGGCGGGGGGCCGGGCACGTCCCGTGCCACCGGCTCCGCCGCGGGCGGTTCCGCCGTGCCCGGCGACTGGGACGGCGGCTGGCGTCGTACCGCGCCACCGACCCTCACCGTGGCCCGCACCCCGCTCGGCGTCAGCGACGGCCTGACCTTCCGCGCCGGCCTCGCCGCCTGGCAGAACCCTTCCTTCGACAGCGGCCTCGGCCATGCCCTGCTGCCGACTGCTCCCACCGGTGTGGTCCGCGGCGTCACCCGCCTCGCCGCCCCACGGCCCACCCGAACCGGTGGCGGGCCACTGCTGCTCCGGGCCGTGCGGCCGGACGGGGCGGACGAGCCGCAGGGCGGCACCCCGGGCGCCGGGAACGCGGTCAGCGCGGGACGGACCTCGGGCGGTGGCGGTGGCGATGGCGGTGGCGATGGCGGTGGCGGTGGCGGTGAGCCAACTCCGGTCGCGCGTCGGGTGCGACCGGGGGCCGCGTCGGGATCGTCCGGATCTGGTACGTCCCGGTCGACGGCATCCGGTTCGGGTTCATCGGGATCGGCGTCCGGTTCGAGTTCGTCCGCTTCGGGTCCGTCTGCTTCGGGTCCGTCAGGTTCACGTTCGTCCGGATCGGGTCCCACCGGGTCGGGGTCTTCCGGGTCTGGTTCATCCCGTTCGGCGGGTTCCGGTCCCGGCTCGTCCGGTACGTCGGGCTCCGCTTCGGGGTCTCCCGGTACGACGCCGTCCGGCTCGGCGCGCTCAGGAGCGGGCGCCGGCGCTGGGCCCGTGGTTCAGCGTGCCGCCGACAACAGCAGTGCGGGGCAGGGCCGTTCGGCCGATGCTCCGCGCACCCGTGGCATCACGTCCGCGGATTCACCCGCCGTGCTCTCCTCGTCGCCTCCCGCCGTCCAGCGGGCCGTGGAGCCGGGCACGGCACCGTTGGTGACGCCGGCCGACACCGGCCGCCGGACCGCCGCTCGCGGGATTCCGCCGGTACGACGGGTTGCGGTGATCCCTGGTACAGCCGTCGGCGGACCCCGGCCGGACTCCGGGAGCGCACCCAGGTCGCCGGGCGGTTCAGGGGGGCGTACGTCCTCCGGCCCGGCCGACCGGCGAACGGCGGCGTCGGGGACAACGGGGACAACGGGGACGCCGCGGACGACGGAGCCAGGGGCCCATGGGGGCAGCAACCTGCCGGAGGCAGCGCGTGCCACTGGCGTCGACGTGTCCCAAGTGACCGTCCGGCCCCGCCCGGTGGGCCCCCGCCTGACCGTCGCCCGGCGCCAGGCCGGACCGGCGCGCCGCGTTCCCGCCCTGCGTCCGCCCGCCGCCGTTCCGGCACCGGGCGCCACCTCCGACACGCCCGGCCCTGCCACGACCGCACCGGCCGGTACGACGGCGCCCTCGACGCCCCCCGTGCAGCGGACCGTCCCCCGCACGGGAAGCCGCGCACCGCTCGGCGCTCCGCTCAGCGAACTACCCTCCACCGCAACACCGTTGGCGGATGGCGCCGCCGCCCCGCGTCCCGCGGCGCCCGGCGCCGGGTCCGGGACCGGTCCTGCGCTTCCCGTCGTCCAGCGTCAGGCGGACGGCCCGGGCGCATCCGACGCCGGTGTGCAGCAAACCGCTCAGAACGGCCCCGCGCCGCGCCGGACGTCCGACTCGGGTCGGTCCGGGGCACGCACTCGTGGCGGTCTGGGAGCACCGCTGCCCGCGCTGCCGCCGAGCGCCGACGTGCCCGGTTCGGCCGCGTCCGGCGCCCGCGCTTCCCGTCCTGCGCCCGGCCCGCACATCCAGCGCGCTCCGGCCCGCCGGGACGAGGGCGGCTCCGCGGCCACCCCAGACTGCGGCCGGACGCCGACCGAGGCCGCACCGCCCGCACGCGGGGACGGCAGGGCGAGGGGAGCGGGCGCACCGCTGCTGGGGTCGGCCGACGTCCAGCGCCGGGTCGCCGACGACTCCGTCGCCCGGGACACCACGTCACCCGGTCACCCCGCGGACCACGGAACCGGGCCCGCCACGCCCCTGGTGACGCCGCCATCCGCACCGGCAGGCACCCCGGCTCCGGAAGGGAGCGTGCCGCACCCCGGCCCGCAACAGCCCCAAGTCCCCGGCGCCCCTGGCCCGGTCGTCGTGGCCCGCGCCGTGGCCGAAGGCACCCCGGACGCGGGGACCCTGGCCGCCGACAGGCCCTCCGCCCAGGCGGCACCCCGCCCCCACCGCACCGCGGCCCGGACCCCCGGCGCGGCCGGCCCGGACCCGCTCACCGTGACCGGCTCCGGGGCCCTCTCCGCTCCGGCGGCACCGCTCACCCTCCAACTGCTCCCCGCGCGCCCGCTCACGCTGAGCACTCGCGCCACGGAAGGCACGGCACAGCCCGCCGCCGCCCCGTCCGGCACCCGTCCCGTGGTGCCGATGCGCTGGCCCGGCGCCCCGGCCGCTCCCCAGGGCCAGGGCGGCACCGGCACGCCCGCGCACCCGGCGCCGGGCCCGTCCGCGGGCGCCCCGGCGACGCCGCACGTGCAGCGGGCCGCGAACCCCGACTCCGGACCGGCGGCCCCGCAGATCCAGCGGGCCTCGACCGCACACCCCGGACCTGCCGCCCAGGCGGCACCGTACGTCCAGCGCGCCGCGACCCTGCACGCCGGGCCACAGAACTCGGGCCCACAGACACCCGGTTCCTCCGTCTCCGTCCAGCGCGTCCCGGTCGTACAGCCTGTGCCGCCGGGCCACGCGACCCCGGGGGCGAGCGGTCCGGCCGCCGCCGTGCCGGGGCGGGCCCTTCCGGTGACCGCCCCGCTGACGCCGCCGCTCGCGGACCGTCCGGCGGGATCGGCCCCGTCGGCCTCCGCAGCGGCCGGGAACGTACCCGTGGTCCGGCCCCGGGCCGCCGCACCGGGCGGCGGGGCAACCCCGGTCCAGCGTGCGCCCTACGCCGCGGACGACTCCGTACTCACGGGGAAGGCCGCCAAGCCGACGCTCGGTCGGCAGCGGTCGCACTCCGCGGCCGGCGACCTCGCCACCTCCCGTGTCGAAGCAGCCGGTTCGGAGCAGGTGCGCGGTCGGCCGCGGTCGGCCTCCGAGAGCTCCGCCTCCGGCAAGGCCGCCGCCAAGCGCACGGCCAGGCGTGCCGAGACGCCGCAGGACCCCGGCCTGGACCTGGACGACCTCGCGCGCCGTCTGATCGACCCGGTGTCCCGGCTGCTGCGCACCGAGCTGCGGCGCGGACGGGAACGTACAGGCCGCCCCTACGACGGACGCCGCTGAGGGCGTGGCACGGAACGGATGACGGACGAATGACGGACAACATCTTCGCGACGAGCGTGTTCTTCAGACTCGTGATCGGCGGCAACGACCTGGGCGCCTTCCACACCTGCTCCGGCATGGGCGCCGAGGTCGAGATCGAGACCTACGCCGAGGGCGGCAACAACGCCTTCACCCACAACCTGCCCGGGCGGGTGACCTGGTCGAACATCACACTCACCCGGCCGGTCACCAAGGACACGGCGAAGATCGCCAAATGGCTCGACGAGACGCTGAAGAAGGTCGAGCCCAAGGACGGCGAGATCGTGGCGCTGAAACCGGACCTGACCAAGATCATCAGCTGGCAGGTCTTCGGGATCGTCCCGGTGCGCTGGCAGGGCCCGTCCTTCGACCCCAACAACTCGGAGGCGGCGGTGGAGACGCTGGAGATCGCCCACGAGGGGCTGAGCCCTTCCTGATCCCCTGTCATGAACCGTCCGCCGCCCAACTGATCGTCCCGGAAAGGAAGTCCCGGCATGGCCAAGTCATCCCGCACCAGTCGGGCCAGGGCCCAGCTGACCCTGAAGGAGCCCCCTGCCTCGGTCGGCGCGAAGCCCGGCGGGACGCTCGCGCGGCTCGACCTCCAGTTCAACCCCTCCTCCCTGGAACTGCGCAAGACCACCGAGTGGCGGCGCTCCCCGTCGCGGATGGCGGAGGAGTCGGCGCTGCCCGAGTTCGTCGGCAGCGGCCCGCGCGAGCTGAGCCTGGAGGTGTTCCTGGACGCCACCGCCAAGCACGACAACTCCGTGGAGCAGGCGGTGGAGAAGCTGATGAAGGCCTGCGTGCCGACCAAGGCCAGCCTGGGCCGCAAGAAGCCGGCCAGCCCGTGGGTGCGGTTCGAGTGGGGCAGCGCGCGGACGACCTCGTTCGACGGGGTGCTCTCCAGCCTGTCCGTGACGTACACGCTGTTCGACGTGGACGGCAAGCCGCTGCGGGCCACCTGCCAGCTGTCGATCGAGGAGGCGACCGTCGGCCCGTCGGGGCAGAACCCCACCTCCGGCGCGCGCACCGCCCGCTCCACCCACACCGTCGTGGCGGGCGACAGCCTGGCCCTGCTGGCCTGGCAGGAATACGGCGACGCGACGGCCTGGCGGGTCATCGCGGAGGCGAACGGAATCGACGACCCGATGGCGCTCGTACCCGGCACCGAACTGGTGGTGCCGGCCATGAGCGACGCGGGCGCTGAGGAGGAGCTGTGACAGGCGGGGCACGGGACGGCCGGTCGTTCGCGGCGGACCCCATCGTGGAGGCGCCCGGCGAACTCCCGCCGGTCTGGGCCGCCCAGCTGGTGAGCTGCGTGGTCGACGAGAACGTGGGCCTGCCGGACGCGGCGGTGCTCACCTTCCGCGACCCCGACCACGAGTTCCTGAGGAAGACCGGTATCACCATCGGCACCCCGCTGAAGGTCTCGGTGATGACCGTGACCGGGCAGGCCCGCGAGCGGCTGTTCAACGGCGAGGTGACCGCCCTGGAGGTGGACCGGGACCGCACGGGTTCGTTCACGCTGGTGCGCGCCTACTCCAAGGCCCACCGCCTGCAGCGGGGCCGGAAGGTGGTGGCGTACCGGAACATGACGGCGTCGGCGATCGTCCGCAAGGTGGCCGCAGGGGCGGGGCTCGCCTGCGGCACCGTGCAGGCCGCGCCGGTCACCTACAAGCAGCTCTCGCAGGCGAACGTCTCCGACTGGGACTTCCTGCTGTTCCTGGCCGCCGAGAGCGGGGCGCAGGTGCGCGTCGACGACAAGGGGATGCTCCAGTTCACCAAGCCGAAGAAGGCGTCCGGCGCGCCCGCGCCGTCGACCTCGGCCGCCAGGAACCCGCTGGTGCTGGAGTACGGGCGGAACCTGCTCGCGCTGCGCGCGTCGCTGTCGGCCGCGGACGGTGCGTCGCAGGTGGAGGTGCGCGGCTGGGACGTCACCACGAAGCGGCCGCTGGTGGCCAGGACGCCGTCGGTGACCAGTGACACGGTGGTGCCGGGGCTGAGTCCGGCGCTCGCCGCCCGGTTCGGCAAGTCGTCGAAGCTGACCGTCACCGACACCCCGTACCGCACGCAGGCCGAGACGAAGGCGGTCGCGGACGCGGTGGCCGATCAGGTCAGCGCGGGCTTCGGCGAGCTGGAGGTGCTGGCCGAGGGCAACCCGCTGCTGCGGGCCGGCAAACCCGTGGCGCTCGGCAACGTCGGACAGGCGTTCTCCGGCAAGTACACGGCGACGGCGGTGCAGCACGTCCTCGAACCGCACGGCGGATACCGGACCACGGTGTGGGTCAGAGCCGGCCCCGACCGCTCCCTGACCGGCCTGGTGACCGGCGCCGACGCGCCGTCCCGCGGCTCGCGCATGCCGGGACTCGCGATCGGCGTGGTGACGGACGTACGCGAGCCGGGCGGCGCTCAGAGCGGCGGGGTGAAGCTCAAGTTCCCCTGGCTGGACGACACTTACACCACCGACTGGGTGCGCACCGTGCAGTGGGGCGGCAAGGGCGGCGGAGGCGTGGTGAGCCCCGAGGTCAACGACGAGGTCCTGGTCGGCTTCGAGCAGGGTCTGCTGGACAGCCCGTATGTCATCGGCGGGCTCTACAACGGCGTCGACAAGCCCTCGCCGCACGACGTCCCGCTGATCGACAAGACCACCGGGAAGGTCAACCGCCGCTCCGTCGTGTCCCGTTCGGGGCACCGGCTGGAGCTCCTTGACGCGAGGGCACCGGGCCTCTCCGGGCTCAGGCTCGCATCCGCCGACGAGCGTCTCGAGATCAAGGTCGACCAACGCAAGGGCAGGATCGAGCTGACGGTGTACGCCCGGAAGGGCGGCAGCCCGCTCAGCTCCGTCGTGCTCGACAGGAAGGGCATCACCGTGGACGCGGGACGGGGCGATGTGAGCGTGTCCGGCCGGAACGTGGACATCCAGGGCAGGGTCGGGGTGAAGATCGGCGGCCGCAATGTGAACATCGACGGCAGCGCGAACGTCGACATCAAGGGCCGCACGGGCGTCACGGTCGACGGCGGTCTGCTCGGCGTCCTCAAGGCCAAGCTCATCAGGATCAACTGACCTCCGCCCCTACCTGCCCCTACATGTCCCCCCACCTGCCCCCACCTGCCCAAGGAGCACCGCATGCCAATGGCAGCCCGTACCGGTGACCAGACCAGCCACGGCGGCACGGTCGGCACCCCGCCGCCCATGGCCGCCAGGTCCGTGGCGACCGTGTGGATCGGCGGCAGACCCGCCGCCGTCGTGGGCAGCCTGGTCGTCTGCCCGATCCCGCCGCATGCCGCCCTGGGACCGGCCAATGTGATCAAGCCCGACCCGAGCTCGCTCGCCAAGGACCAGGTCCTCATCGGCGGCCTGCCGGCCGCACGGCAGCGCGACCAGTCCACGTGCGGCGCGATGGTCGTCCTGGGCGCCCCCAACGTCCTGATCGGGGGCGTGTGATGAGCGAGCGGTTCATCGGGCGCGGCTGGGCGTTCCCGCTGCGGGTCGGGCCGACCGGCGGGATCGCCCTGGTCGACCGGGAGCGGGAGATCGAGGAGGCGATCCGCCTGGTGCTCGGCACCGCGCCCGGCGAGCGCCCCATGCGCCCCGAGTTCGGCTGCGGCATCCACGACTACGTCTTCGCCCCCGGCAACGGAGCCACCGCCGGACGCATGGCGCAGCAGGTGCGCGAGGCCCTGGAGCGGTGGGAGCCGCGGATCGCGGTGGACGACGTGGTCGTCGCCTTCGACGCCGTCGAGGACGGCACCCTCTACATCGACGTGCACTACACCGTGCGTTCCACCAACGACCGGCGCAACCTGGTCTTTCCCTTCTACACGATCCCCTCCGAGGAGGGGGCCGAGGAATTGGTCGCGGACTGATGGCCCTGCCCTCCCCCAACCTGGACGACCGGCGGTTCCAGCAACTCGTCGACGAGGCGAAGCGGTACGTGCAGCAGCGCGCCCCGGAGTGGACCGACCACAACGTCTCCGACCCGGGCGTCACCCTGATCGAGACGTTCGCGTACCTCGTGGACCAGTTGCTGTACCGGCTGAACCGGGTCCCGGACAAGAACTACACCGCGTTCCTCGACCTGCTGGGCATCCGCCTCTTCCCCCCGGCCGCGGCCGGGGCCGAGGTCGACTTCTGGCTGTCGGCGCCGCAGCCCGACACGGTGGTGCTGCCCGCGGGCACCGAGGTGACCACCGCACGCGGTGACTCCGAGGAAGCGGTGGTCTTCACGACCACGGCCGAACTGCACATCGTCCCCAGCGAGTTGACGCGTCTGGTCACCGCGCCGCGGACCGGTGAGCAGACCGACAGGACCGGGACGCTCGCCGAAGGACGTGACGTGCCCTGCTTCCAGGCGGCGCCGGAGCCGGGTGACGCGCTGCTGTTCGGCCTGCCGGCGGCGGTGCCGCGCTGCGTGGTCGCGGTGCACCTGGACAGCCGCGTGGAGGGCATCGGCGTGGACCCGCGCCAGCCCCCGCTGGTGTGGGAGGCGTGGGACGGCGGCGGCTGGCAGCTGTGCGAGACCGGTGCGGACACCACCGGCGGGCTGAACCGGCCCGGCGAGGTCATCGTGTACGTACCGGCCGGGCACACGGCCTCGGTGATCGGCGGGACACGGGCGGGCTGGCTGCGCTGCCGCGTCACCGAGGCGGAGCAGGGCCAGCCGTTCTACTCGGAGTCCCCGACGGTGCGCGAGGCGGCGGTGTTCACCGTGGGCGGCACCATGTCCGTCGAGCACGCCGAGACCGTGACCGACGTGCCGCTCGGCACCTCGGAGGGGGTCCCGGGGCAGACGTTCCGGCTCGGCCGCCCGCCGGTCCTGCTCGACGGCGAGCCCCCGGTGGTGGAGGTGTCCTCGGCCGAGGGGTGGCAACGCTGGGAGGTGGTGGAGCACTTCGGCCGCTCCCGGTCGGCCGACCGGCACGTCCGCGTGGACGCCACCACCGGCGAGTTCGCCTTCCCCCCGGCGCTGCGCGAGCCGGACGGCACGCTGCGGCAGTGCGGCGCCGTGCCGCCCAAGGGCGCCCAGGTGCAGGTGGCCCGCTACCGCACCGGCGGCGGCCCGGCGGGCAATGTCGCCCGCGGCGCGATCTCCGTGCTGCGCAGCTCCGTCCCGTACGTGGCACGGGTCACCAACCGGGAGGCGGCGCGCGGCGGCGTCGCCGGTGAGACCGTCGCCAACGCCAAGCTGCGGGCGCCGGAGGCGCTGCGGATGCAGGAGCGCGCGGTGACCGCAGAGGACTACGAGATCATCAGCCGCCAGGCGGCACCCTCGGTGCGCCGGGTCCGCTGTCTGCCCGCACCGGAGGGCGCGGGTGCGGTGCGGGTCCTGGTGGTGCCGGACGCGGTGGCCGACGACGGCGACGACCGGCTGCGCTTCGAGCAGCTGATCCCCTCGGACCAGGTGCTCCGGGCGATCACGGCGAGCCTCGACGAGCGACGCCTGATCGGCACCCGCCTCCTGGTGGAGCCGCCGGTCTACCAGGGCGTCACCGTCGTGGCCCGGCTCACGGCGGCGCCGGGCGACACCGACCGGGTGCGCGACGCGGCGCTCGCCGCTCTGTACCGGCACCTCAACCCGCTGTACGGAGGTCCGGACGGCGCCGGGTGGCCGTTCGGACGGCCGGTGCAGTACGGGGAGCTGTTCGGCGTACTGCAACGCGCCACCGGCAACGTGCTCGTGGAGGAGATCCTGATGTTCGCCGCCGACCCGATCACCGGGCGGCGCGGCGCGCCGTCGGACCGTATCGACCTGGCCGCGGGCGCGCTGGTCTTCTCCTACCAGCACCAGGTGGTCGTCACGGCCGCCGAGCCGGGGGCACGGCGATGAGCCGCGCCGCCGTCCCCGGCCTGCCGAGCAGGTACCCGATCGGCGGGCAACTGCCCGCCCTGTACGCGGACGACGACTTCGCCCAGCGGTTCACCGCCGGTCTCGACACCGTCCTCGCCCCGGTGTTCGCGACCCTCGACAACCTGCCCGCCTACCTCGACCCCCGGGTGGCTCCGACCGACTTCCTGGCCTGGCTGGCGTCGTGGGTGGGCGCCGACGACGACCCGCGGTGGCCCGTGGAGCTGCGCCGCGAGGCGGTGGTCCGCGCGGTGGAGCTGCACCGGTGGCGCGGCACCCGGCGCGGTCTGGTCGAGTGCCTGCGCCTCGCGCTCGGCGTGGACGCCGAGGTGACCGGGGACGGCGGCGCGGCGTGGTCGAGCACGCCGGGCGCCGACCTGCCGCCGGAGCCCCCCGCCGAGACCCTGGTCCGGGTGTGGCCGGGCCGCCAGACGCGGGTGGACGCGGACCGGGTCCGGGAGATCGTCCGGGCCATGTCCCCGGTGCACACCGTCTGCCGGGTGGAGGTCCTGCCCGGCCCGCCCGCCGACGAAGGGAGGTGAGCCGTGCGCACGTGTCCCGTGTGCGGGGCGTCCAACGGCTCCGCCGACGACTTCTGCGGCAACTGCGGCGCGTACTTGGGCTGGTCGGACACCGCACCGCCCCCGAGAGCGCCCCGGCCCGCATCCCCGGAGCCGGCGGCCCCGCCGGACCCCGCCCCGGCGCCCGCGCCCGCGGGGAACGCCACACCGACGCCCCCCGAGACCGCGCCCCCGGCGGATCCCACCCCGGCGCCCCCCGAGACAGCGCCACCGGCGGATCCCACCCCGGCGCCTCCCGAGACAGCGCCACCGGCCGACGTACCCGCGCCCGTGCGTCCCGCGAAGCCGGTGGCCCCGCGCCCTGTCGTACGCCCTTCTGCGGTGCCGGACGAAGTGGCGGGGGTGCCCTGCCCCGCCTGCGGCACGCCCAACCTGCCGGACCGCCGATTCTGCCGACGCTGCGCGGCTCCGCTGAACCCCGCCGCGAGGCCCGACCCGCTGCCGTGGTGGCGGACCGTGTGGCCGTTCCGCCGCCGGGTGCGTGCGGGCTCGGGCCGGGCGGTGCGGTTCCTCGTGATCCTCACCGTGGTGGTGGCCCTGTGCGCGGGCGGTTTCCTGCTGCTGCCGGCGGGACGCGCCCTGTTCGAGGACGCCCGGGACAAACTCAGCAAGGCCAAGGCCGTGACCCCTGTGGAGACCGAGGCGAGCGCCGAGCTCCCCCGGCACCCGGCGACGAACACCACGGACGGGCTGAGCAATCGCTACTGGGGCGCGCCCGGACCCGGCGCTTCGGTGACCTACACCTTCCGCAAGCCGTTCCGGCTGGTCGACCTGATCATCACCAACGGCGCGTCCGCGTCCGCGGAGGACTACGCCCACCAGGCACGCGCACTCCAGCTGGAACTGGAGGTGACGACCCCGGACGGCACGAAGCACATCAAACAGCTCACCCTCAGCGACAAGCCGGGCCCGCAGACGATCCCTACGAGGATCAGCGACGCGAAGACGGTACGCCTGGTCCTGCGCTCGGCCACCGGCCTGTCCCCGGGCCGTCACCTGGCCCTGGCGGAGGTGGAGTTCTTCCAGCGGGGCTGAGTCAGGGAGACGGCAGGGAGCGGAGCTGCCTGCGGGAGCCGACCCCGAGTTTGGTGAACACGTTGCCGAGGTGCCACTCCACCGTGCGGGGGCTGATGAACAGCTGGGCGGCGATCTCGGCGTTGGTGTGTCCGGCCCCGGCCAGTCCGGCGATCTGGGCCTCCTGGCTGGTGAGTTCGGAGGTGACGCCGACCGTCCGTTTGCGTACGGTCTCGCCGGTCGCCGACAGCTCCCTGCGGGCGCGCTCGGCGAAGCCGTCGGCTCCGATGCGGCTGAACGCCTCGTAGGCGAGACGCAGTTGCGTGCGGCTTTCCTGGCGGCGGTTCCGGCGGCGCAGCCACTCGCCGTACAGGAGGCGGGCGCGGGACAGATGGACGGCGATCCGGCAGCGGCCGAGGTGCTCGACGGCCTCCTGGTAGAGCGCCTCGGCCGCCCGGTCGTCGCTCAGCAGCGCGCGGGAGAGGGCCTCCGTGCCCAGGGCCCACTCGGTTCCGCAGGCGCGTGTGCGCGCGGTGAGCTTGTCCATTGCCGGTGCGGCGGCCTCCGGGTGCCCGCTGCGGGCGGCCGCCTCGATCAGTTCGACCAGGGCCCACCCGAAGAACCCCAGATCCTCGTACCGGCAGGCGCTCGTGGCGGCCGCCAGCGCGGCGTCGTAGCGGCCGAGGCCGTTGTACAGCAGCGCGGTGGCGTACTCGGCCAGGCCGAGAGCGCGCCCCTCGCCGCGGGCACGCACCTCTTCGCTGGTGGTGGCGATGAGGTCAAGGGCCTCGGATTCCCGTCCTCGCCAGGCACTCAGCACCAGCGAGGTGTACATCATCGGTACGCCGCCCACCGCCTCCGAGATCGCCGTCGCTTCGTCGATCAGGGCCGCCGCGGTACCGAATTCGCCGGCATGCACCTGGAAGCACGCCTGGTAGGTCAGGGCCATCGGGAGGACGGCGAGCGCCCCCGCTTCGCGGGCGATGTCGACGGCTCCGGCCGCCAGCTCGTGCCATGCGTCGTCGTCCCACAGTTCCGGCGCGAGCGGCTCGGGCGTCACACGGGACGCCAGCCACAGCCAGTGCCGGTCCGCATCCGTCGCGCCGGACTCCTGCTCCTGCCGGACCGTGTGCAGAGCATGCCGGAGAGCGTCGACGCCGGCCGCGTGGCCGTCGATGATCAGGGTGGTGATGCTGTCCAGGAGGATGTCGACCATCCGCGGCGGCGTCGGGGGCGCCGGTCCGGCGCGGGCCGCCTCGGCCACCTCCCGGGGCCCGGGTCCTTCGCCCAGCCGGCCGGCGAAGAACGCCGCGCCGACCGCTTCCAGCAGGGTGTCCCGCGCGAGGGCCGCGTCGAGGGGCGCCAGCCGCCGTGCGGCGTCGAGCAGCAGCCGGGGCGCGTCGCTGCCACGTACCCGGGAGAACACCAGCCGGGCGCGCAGCCGCTCGATCCGGGCGTGCTGGAGGTCGTCGAGCGGGCCGGCCTCCGCGACCGCCAGCAGGTTGAGGGCCTGGTCGGTGCCTCCGGCGTCGGTCTCGGCCTGGGCGGCGGCCAGTGCACGGGTGACGCGGTGTGCGGGATCGGGCGTCAGTTCCGCCGCCCGCCGCAGGAACGAGGCCGCCGCGGCGGCTCCTCCCCTGCCCTGGGCCCGGCATGCCGAGCGCTCCAGGTCGACGGCGACGCCCTCGTCGGGCCGGGCCGCGGCGTGAGCGCGGTGCCACGCCCTGCGATCGGGATCGCGGCGCGGGTCGGTGGCCTCCGCCAGTGCGCGGTGCACCGCCCGGCGATCCGGCGCGGACGTCCTGCGGTAGACGGCGGAGCGCACCAGGGGGTGGTGGAACCGCACCCTGGTACCGAACTCGACCAGTTCCGCGGCCTCGGCCGGCGCCGCCGCGCCGGCCGGTATGGCCTGCAGTCCGGCCGCGCGCCACAGCAGATCCACGTCTCCGGTCGGCTCGGCCGCGGCGGTCAGCAGTAGCCGCCGGCTGTCGCGCGGAAGTGATTGGAGCCGCTGGTGGACGGCGGTCTCGATGCCGCTCGCCACGGGGTGCCTGCCGGGGAGCGCGAAGCCTCCCGCCAGCTCGGCGGGCTTGAACGCGTGCGGAGCCTGCAGCAGGGCCATCGGGTTGCCGTGCGCCTCGGCCACGATCCGGTCCCGTACGAGCGGGTCGAGCGGTGCGCGGACGGCCGAAGCCAGCAGGGCACGCGCGTCCGGCTCGCCGAGGCCCTCGACGATCAGCTCGGGCAGCCCCGCCAGCGCGCGATCGTCGCCCTCGCCGGGCTCCCGCAGGGCGAAGACCAGAGCCACCGGTTCGGCCATCAGCCGCCTGGCGACGAACGCCAGCACCCGAAGGGACCCGTCGTCGAGCCACTGCGCATCGTCGACGAGGCAGGCCAGCGGCCGGTCCCCGACAGAGCCGGCCAGCAGACCGATCACGGCCAGACCCACCAGGAAGCGGGTGGGCGCCTCGCCCGCCCGCCCCTCCCGCCCCTCCCGCCCCTCCTGGCCCTCCTGGCCTTCCTGGCCCTCGCGGCCTGCCCGGCCCTCCTGCAGTCCGAAAGCCACGGACAGTGCGTCGCGCTGCGGTCCTGGCAGCTGATGGAGTCGGTCAAGCAAGGGCGCGCAGAGCTGCTGGAGGCCCGCGAACGGCAGCTCCATCTCCGCCTCGACACCCGCGACCGAAACGGTGCGGAAGCCGACAGCGCGATCGGCCGCGTGGTCCAGCAACGCGGTCTTGCCGATTCCCGCCTCCCCGCGAAGGACGAGAACCGCGCTGCTGCCCGCCCGTGCCGTGGCCAGCGCCTGCTCCAACGCGGCCAGCTCCCGGCCCCGGCCCCGCAGGGGGACCTGCGCATCGATGGCGGGCACACCCATGGTCGGTCTTCCTGGTCCGCCGCTACTCCATTGCCGTGATCTTATTCCCATTTGGGTGCTTTTGGCAGTGACGGAGAGCCGAAGGGCGACCCCGGCCCCGACCCCGGTCCGACCCCGGCCGCGGCCCCGGGGCCAACCCCCGGGGTTTCCCCTGGGGCGACGCCCGTAGGCCGGGGCCATGGTGGACGAGCCGGGCGGCACGGAGCCGCCGGCCACAGCAAGGAGACACCCCACATGTCTGTTACTCCCGAAGCGACGGCGATCCGCCCGTTCACGTTCGAGTTCCCCGAGGCGGACCTCCAGGACCTGCGTGCGCGTATCGAGGCCGCGCGCTGGCCCGAGAAGGAGACCGTTTCGGACCAGTCGCAGGGCACGCCGCTCGCCACGGTCCAGGAGCTCGCGCGCTACTGGGCGTCGGAATACGACTGGCGCAAGGTCGAGGCGAGGCTGAAGGCCCTGCCGCACTTCATCACCGAGATCGACGGGCTGGACATCCACTTCATACACGTCCGCTCGAAGCACGAGAACGCTCTGCCGCTGATCGTGACGCACGGCTGGCCCGGCTCGGTCATCGAGCAGCTGAAGATCGTCGAGCCGCTCACCGACCCCACGGAGCACGGCGGGGACGCGGCCGACGCCTTCCACCTGGTGATCCCGTCGATGCCCGGTTACGGGTTCTCGGGCAAGCCGACCGAGAAGGGCTGGGGCCCCGAGCGCATCGCGCGCGCCTGGGGCGAGCTGATGAGGCGCCTCGGCTACACCCGGTACGCGGCGCAGGGCGGCGACTGGGGTGCGGTCGTCACGGACACCATGGCCGCTCAGGAGCCCGAGGGCCTGGTCGGTATCCACACCAACATGCCCAAGGTGATTCCGCCCGCCATCGAGGCGGCGATCGTGCTCGGCAATCCGCTGCCGTCCGACATCGTCCTGGCCAACGACGAGGAGAAGGCGGCCGTCGAGCAGCTGGACTTCGTGTACCGGCACGTCTACTACGCCTACATCATGGGGTCCCGTCCGCAGTCGCTGACCGGTCTGGCGGATTCCCCCGTCGGCCTGGCGGCCTTCCTGCTCGACCACGACAGGGACAGCCTGGCCATGATCGCCCGGTCCTTCGCCGGAGAGAAGGAGGGCCTGACCCGTGACGACGTCCTCGACAACATCACGTTCTTCTGGCTGACGAACACGGCGATCTCCGCGGCTCGTCTGTACGGGGAGAACACGCGGCCGTTCTTCGGTTCCGTGGGTGTCAGGCTCCCGGTGGCCGTGAGCGTCTTCCCCGAGGAGCTCTACCAGGCTCCGAAGAGCTGGGCGGAGCAGGCGTACCCGAACCTCGTCCACTACAACAGGCTCCCCAAGGGCGGGCACTTCGCGGCCTGGGAGCAGCCGGAGCTCTTCGTCGAGGAGGTCCGTACGGGCCTCAGGTCGCTCCGCTAGCCGGCGGTGACCCGGCGCTTCCGACAGGCGCCGGCACTGCGGGGCGGCCGGGTGACTCGGAGTCGAGTCACCCGCCGCCCCGAGCCGTGTCACGGCGCCTCGTCGAGCGAGTCCCGCAGGCGGGGGCCGGGGAGCGAGTCCCGCAGGCGGGGGCCGGGGAGCGAGTCCGGCAGGCGGGGGCCGGGGCCGAGGACGGTCCTTAGGGCGTCGCCGCGCCCCGGAGCGCGTGGAGGAGCCCGTGCAGAGCCGGCTGTCCCGGAGAGGGGTCGCGTGTCGCCGCGTGGATGGCCCTGATCGGCTCCGGGTTGCGGAGCCTGCGCACGACGACCTCGGGATGGCGGTTGCCCACTCCGAGCAGCGGCATCGCCACCGGCACCGAACGCGGCCTCCGCCCGGTGCGCCTCGGCGGCCTCCTGCTCGGGTTCGCCGGTACGGTGCTCATCCTCGCCCCCTGGCGGCAGTCCGGCTCCGTGGGCTGGGGCGCCCTGGCCATCCTGGCCGCGGCGGCGAGCTACACCGTCGCCTTCGTCCACATGGGGCGCAACCTCGTCGGCAGGGGGATCCCCACGCTCTCCCTCTCCGCGGCGCAGCTCGTCGCGGCGACGGGCTGGACCGCACTGGCACTGCCCGTGGGCGGCGGCCCGGAGTCGATCGAGCCGACCCCGTCGGTCGTGATCGCCGTCGTCGTCCTCGGCGTCCTGTGCACCGGGATCACCTTCCACCTCACCTACCGGATCATCGCGGACGAGGGCGCCACCAACGCCGCCACCGTCGGCTACCTGCTGCCGGTCGTCTCCGTCGCGCTGGGCGCGATCGTGCTCGACGAGGAGCTCGGTCCCCGGATCATCACCGGCATGGCGATCGTCCTCGTCGGCGTCTCCATGACGCGGCACAACCGCACGCCGCCGGTCGCGGACGCGGCGCCGGCGGCAGGCTCCTGAACGGACCGGCGCCGACGACGCGGGCCGCGCCGGTTCGCCTGCGGGACACGATCGGGTGGTGTGGATCGGTTCACGGCGCGTACATCTGTCCGGTCCTCCACGCTGACCTGCCTGAACAGCGTCCGGAAGGAGCCGAGTTGACTGCCGGGGACACCGAGAAACCCGCCCAGGATCCCGCCCAGGATCCCACTCAGAAGTCCGGCCAGGAGTCCGATCGGAGAGCGACGGAGCAACCCGAGGAGAAGACCACCGGCAAGCACACCGACAAGCCCGCCGAGAAGCCCGCCGGCAAGCACACCGACAAGCCTGTCGAGGAGTTCAGGTACCGCTCCTCCCGCACCGCCGCCCTCGCCCGCCGCCCCGTCACCACCTGGGAGATGGCCCGCCGCCTCCCCCAACTCGTACGCCGGGCCCTCGCGCTCGCCTGGCGCATCGACCGCAGAGCCGTCGCGGCCCTGCTGACCTGCCAGGCGCTGTCCGCCGCGCTGGAGGCGTTCGGGCTGATCGCCACCACGCAGACCATCACCGCCCTCATCGCCTCCGGCGACATCCGGGACCGGCTGGCCGGTGCGCTGCCCGCGATCGGCCTGCTCGCGGGTGCGGCCGGGCTGCGCGCGCTGCTCGCGATCGCCGTCAGCAGCATCTCCAGCCGCCTCTCGCCGCGGATCTCGCGCGAGGCGGAGCTGGAGATGCTGGACGCCGCCGTCCACACCGAGCTCATCGCGTACGACCACCCCGGCTTCAACGACAAGTGGGAGAACGCCGACCGCGGCGCCGAGGTCGCACAGGATCTGATCACCGAGTCCCAGCAGGTCATGGCCTGCGTGGCGTCGGTGGTCGCGGCGGCCGGGGTCATCACCGTGCTGCACCCGCTGCTGCTGCCGCTGCTCGCGCTCGCCGTGCTGCCGCAGGGCATCGCCAGCATGAAGGGCGCCCGTGTCCACTACGAGACCAGCCGCGCGATGGCCGCCGAGCGCCGTACGCTCTCCCATCTGCGCTGGTACATCGCGGATAAGCTCACCGCCGACCAGCTCCGCTCCGGCACCATGGCCGGCTTCCTCCTCGGCCGCTACCGCACCATCGGCGCACGGGTCGACGCCGCCACCGACCGGGCCGTGCACCGGGGCGCGCGGTACGCCCTGATCGGCGCGCTCGCGGGCGGTGCCGCCTCGGGCCTGCTCTGGGTCTCCCTCGGGCTGCTCCTGGCGACCGGCCGGATGTCGGTGGCCTCCGCGGGCACGGCCGTCTTCGCGCTCCGCACGGTCGGTACGTCGCTCCAGGGCATCGTCGGCTACGGCACCCGCCTCTTCCGTACGGGCCTCTACTTCGACGACTGGGTGGAGTTCACCCAGGAGGCCGGGGGCCATCGCATCGGCCGGGGCACGCTCGCGCCCGCGCCGCCGGCGGCCGTCAGGGCCGAGGCGCTGACGTTCCTGTACCCGGCCTCCGACGCCCCGGCGCTGAAGGAGGTCAGCCTGGAGGTCCGCCGGGGCGAAGTCCTCGCCCTGGTCGGCGAGAACGGCTCCGGCAAGACCACCCTGAGCAAGCTGCTCTCCGGGCTCTACCTGCCCACCGAGGGCCGGGTGACCTGGGACGGCCGGGACACCCGCGACCTGGACGCGTACGCCCTGTGGTCGCAGACCGCCGTCGTGCCCCAGGACTTCGCCCGCTGGCCCATGAGCGCGCGCGAGAACATCACGCTCGGCCAGCCGCACGGCGGCGACGCGTCGGTGGCGCGGGCCGCCGAGCGCTCCGGCGCCGCGGAGGTCGTGGACCGGCTGCGCAGCGGACTCGACACGCTGCTGGCCCGTGAGTGGTTCGGCGGCGTCGAGCTCTCGGGCGGCCAGTGGCAGCGCATCGCGATCGCCCGGGCGTTCCACCGGCCCGCGGGGCTGCTGGTGATGGACGAGCCGACCAGCGCCCTCGACCCGCGCGCGGAGCACCGTATCTTCACGGGGCTGCGGGCGATCGCCGAGGACCGGGCCGTCGTCCTGGTGACCCACCGGCTCGCGAACGTCGCCGTCGCGGACCGGATCGTCGTGCTCGACCAGGGCCGCGTCATCCAGCAGGGCACGTTCGCCGAACTCGTGGAGGCCCCCGGGCTCTTCCGGGAGCTGTGGGAGCTCCAGAACGACCGGGGCGGCATCCCGGCGCCCCGTACCGAGGGCGCGTAGGCGTCTCCCGGGGCCGGCACGGGCCCTGCCGCCGCACGGGAGGCGCGGCGGCGGGGCTCACGGCCCGGCTCTCTTCCGCCACTACACTCCGGATGCGGAACAATCAGTTAGATATGGGGCATAAGCCTTGTCCGGAGGGGCTGTTCGATGGCCGATGTGACGGTGACGGGTGCACTCGCCGCCGAGGCGTACGTGTACGGGTATCCGCTCGTGTACGAACTCACCGTGGCCGGGGCGTGCGCGCGCAAGGGCCTCGGCGCGCTGCCGCCCACGCCGTTCAACGCGTTCGCGCACGCCCGGCAGCTCGCCGACCACCACGACAGCTTCGTGTCGGTCAGCAACGACACCGTCCACTCGGTCGCGCACCTCGACCTCTCCGGCGGGCCGCTGGTGCTGCACGTGCCGGACGCGGACGGGGCGTACTACGTCCTGCAGTTCGTGGACGCGTGGACCAACAACTTCGCGTACGTCGGCACGCGCGCGACCGGCACCGAGGAGGGGCGGTGGCTGATCGCCCCGCCCGGATGGGCCGGCCGGGAGCCCGAGGGCGTGCGGGGTGTCATCGACGCGCCGACCGCCGTGGTGACGCTCGTCGGGCGCTGGGCCTGCGCCGGCGCCGACGACCTGCCGAGGGTCACCGCGCTCCAGGAGCGGCTGACGCTGGAGACGCTCGACGGGACCGTGCATCCGACGGGGCTGCCGACGCCGGAGCCGGGGGTCGCGGACGCGCTCGGCTTCTTCGAGAAGCTGCGGGTGTGGCTGGCCGACTTCCCGCCGTCCGCGGCGGACGCCGCGTACCAGGAGCGGTTCCAGCCGCTGGGGCTGCTGGAGGAGGGGCCCTCACCGTACGTCTCGCCCGAACCCGGGCTGGCGAAGGCGCTGAAGGACGGCTTCGCCGGGGGCCGGGCCCGGATCGAGGAGGCGGCGGCACGGCCCGCGGCGGACGCGCCGCCCGGGGAGTGGCTGCTCGACCCGCACGCCCACGACTACAACCTGGACCACTTCGGGATCGGCGCGCTCGACTCCCCGCAGTGGAGGACGGCGGACCGGGAGGGGTCGTATCTCGTACGGGCCGTGGCGGCGCGCACCTCGTTCTGGGGGAGCCACGGCTACGAGGCCGTCCACGCGCAGGTCTTCACCGACTCCGCCGGCGAGCGGCTCAACGGCTCCCGGGCGTACACCCTGCGCTTCGAACAGCCGCCGCCGGTCGGGGCGTTCTGGGCGGTGACCATGTACGACACACCGGACCACTATCTGGTCGCGAACCCCATCGGGCGTTACGCGGTCGGGGACCGGACCCCCGGCCTCGTCCGCGCCGGCGACGGCTCGCTCACCCTCCACATCCAGCAGGACCGGCCCTCCGACCCCGCCGGGGCAGCGAACTGGCTGCCGTCCCCGCCCGGTGACTTCCGGCCCATGGCGCGGCTCTACCTGCCCGAGGCGCCGGTGCTGGACGGGACCTACCGGCTGCCGCCGATCGAGCGGCGCCGGTGACGGAC
This sequence comes from Streptomyces sp. FIT100, assembly GCF_024584805.1. Lineage (NCBI taxonomy): Bacteria > Bacillati > Actinomycetota > Actinomycetes > Kitasatosporales > Streptomycetaceae > Streptomyces > Streptomyces sp. FIT100. The sequence continues at coordinate 2,063,373 of NZ_CP075715.1, forward strand.
CGGCCCGGGGGCAGGCGTCCCGCCCCGGGCCGGCGTCGCTTCAGCGGGCCGGCGTCGCGTCAGTCGGCGCAGTGGATCAGCGAGCGCACCATGCGGCAGGTGGTGTCGGACGGCGGGTGGATGCCGATGCGCTCCGCGGTCGTCCGTATCCGGCGGTTGCTGGCGTTCGCCGGGTGGTAGACGCCCGTGTCGAGCAGGGCGATGGCGAGGCGCATGGCCTTGAGGCGGCGGTTGTGGGACTCGTACCACTCGCGGGGCAGGCCCGCGGGCAGTGGCTGCTTCCTGAGCTTCGTCGGCTTCGTCGGCTTCGTCTGCGGCTTCGTCTGCCGCTGTGTCAGCAGCTTTGTCTGCGGCTTTGTCTGCGGCTTCGTCGTGACTGCGGCAACGGCCATCGGCGACCTCCTGGCGCGGTGGTTGGACCCTCACGAACTCATTCGATTTTACCGCCGAGCACTGACAATCGCCGCTGGCCAGAAGGGGTTTGAGTGGCTCGTGGGGGTACCGTGGCGGGATGGAGATCTGGATCAATCCCGCATGCTCGAAGTGCCGCAGCGCGCTGCACCTGCTCGACGAGGAGGGCGCCTCGTACACCGTCCGCCGCTATCTGGAGGAGGTCCCGACCCAGGACGAGATCCGCGAGGTCCTCGGTCGGCTCGGCCTCGAACCGTGGGACATCACACGGACGCAGGAGGCCATGGCGAAGGAGCTGGGGGTGAAGGAGTGGCCGCGCGAGGCGGGTTCGCGCGACCGCTGGATCGCGGCGCTCGCCGAGCACCCGAAGCTGATCCAGCGTCCGATCATCACGGCCGACGACGGCACGGCGGTGGTGGCCCGCACGGAGGAGGCGGTACGGGACGCGCTGGGCCGCTGAGCGCCCTCCGGCCGGTCGCCGAACACGCCGCCGCTCGGCCCTCACCTGCGAAAACTTAAGCCTCAGTTAAGGAAGTCACCCCTGTGGCGGTTGAGCGGAGCGCTCGGCCTACTCGTACGTAACGGCACACGGAACCGATCCGGCCGCCGCTTGCGGCCGGGGACAGGAGCTCTCACGTGTCGCGCAAGAAGACCCTCAGCGGAAAGAAGAAGCTCGCCCTGCTCGTCGGCGCCGCAGCACTCGTCGGCGGCACTGCGATTGTCATGACCGGGACAAGTCAGGCTTCGGTGGCCTGCGACGGACTCGCCCAGGCGATTCGCAACAACGAGAACTTCATCGCCGGCCAACGGGCCAATCCCGACGCCCAGTCGGCGGCCAGGATCGCCAACCGGGAGGCCGTGATCGCGCAGATCAGGGTCCAGCAGGAGGCGGCGGGCTGCGAGGCCGGCGAAGGAAGCGGGGAGGCCGGCGGAGGACAGGCCGCTCCCCCGGCGCAGCCCCCGGCCCAGGAGCAGCCGCCCGCCGGGCAGGCGCCCCCGGCCGAGGAGGCACCGCCCGCCGAGGAGCAGCCGCCCGCGGACGAGGGCGCCGTCGGTGAGGTCGTGTGCGCCGGCTCGACGGTGACGCTGTCCGGCGAGGGCGGCGCCCCGGCCGCCTCCAGCAACCAGTTCCCGGTCGGCACCACGCTGAAGGTGACCAACCTCGACAACAGCAAGTCGACCACCGTCGAGGTCACTTCGGTCTCCGGCAGCTGCGCCCTGCTGAACAACGCCGCGTTCGAGCAGGTGCGGGAGCCCGGCAAGTTCCTGATCCGCAAGGCCAGGATCGAGCGCGTCGGCTGACTCCGCTCGGCCGGGCCCCGCCGGTCGGCCGGGGCGCCCCGGCCGACCGGCGGGGCCCGGGCCTGGCGGAGGGGCGGCTGCTAGGTCGTGTCTTCAAAGTCCCGTCTGCCCGGCGGCGCCTGGCACGCACCCTCGCTGCGTTGTCGTCGGTCGCCTATGTCCCCCGTAGCCCTTCGGGCACGGGAGGTGCCCCCACCGCATGGACTCCCTCCTCCGCCTCGCGATCGCACGCACCAGACACCGCCAGGCCCCGCCCTCCGGGCGGACGACGCCACTTCGAAGCCACTCCCTAGGCCAGCCGCTCCTCCGCCTCCGCCAGGATCTCCGTGATCCGCAGCCCGAACCGTACGTCGCAGGCGTGCGCGTCCCCGCTGCGCGCCGACTCGATCAGGGCGTCGACCGCCGACCGGAACGAGCCGATGGCGTCGCCGCCCAGCGGCATCGCCACCCGGCCCCGCTGCCCCACCAGCTCGACCGCGGTACCGGACGCCGCCTGCGGTGTGCTCAGGCTCAGCGTCGCCGTGCTCGACGCGCCGGAGGCGTGCCGCAGCGCGAGATGGACGGTGTCGGCAGGCCCGCGCAGCGCCGTCAGTCCGGTGACGTCGCCGAGCACGGGCAGCAGTACGGACAGCGCGTGCGGGCCGACGTCCCACAGTCCGCCCTTCTCGCGCCGCCAGGGCGAGGCGGCGAACGGGCTGTCCGAGTCCGCCGCGTAGAGCGATCCGAGCCACTGGGCGTGGGCGGTGAGCCAGCCGCCCGCCGCGGCCTGTTCCGCTATCCAGGGCGCCGTGGCCGCCGCGAACCGCATCGTGCAGAAGACGACGGACGCGACGCCCGTCTCCTCCGCCGCCGCCGCGACCTCGCGCGCGCCCGCGACCGTCGTCGCCACCGGCTTGTCCATCAGCAGGTGCCGGCCCGCCGCGGCCGCCCGGGCCGCCAGCGGCGCCTGCACATCCGGCGGCAGCGCGAACGCGATGGCGTCGCTCGCCCCGATCAGCGCGTCCACATCGTCGTACGCCTTCACGCCATGGGTGTCGGCGAGCGTCGCGGCCGCCTCCGGACGGCGTCCCCACACCCCGGTGAACTCGACCTCCGGATGCGCGGCGAGCGCCGGTGCCTGGGTGATTCCGGCCCAGGGGCCGGTGCCGAGAAGTCCGATCCGCAACTTTGTCATGCGGGCCAGTCTGCCCTGCGGAGTCATCGGGCGGTGGAACGGGTGGTGACGGTCTCACCGGCCCCGCCCTCCGTATACGACTCGGGCGCCGCGCACCGCCCACGCCCCCGGTGCGGCCGGACAATCGCAGGAAAGCTGAGTAACACGGGGTTCACAATCGGGCAACCGACGGGAAATCCCGTGTTGCCAAGCTGCCCGGCATACCCCGCTGCAGGCAAAGGATGAGGCCCGTGACCTTCAAGGCTGAGTACATCTGGATCGACGGCACCGAGCCGACCGCGAAGCTTCGCTCGAAGACGAAGATACTGGCCGACGGCGCCGAACTCCCCATCTGGGGCTTCGACGGGTCCAGCACCAACCAGGCCGAGGGCCACGCATCCGACTGCGTCCTGAAGCCGGTCTTCTCCTGCCCGGACCCGATCCGCGGCGGCGACGACGTACTCGTGCTGTGCGAGGTCCTGAACACGGACATGACCCCGCACCCGTCCAACACCCGCGCGCGGCTGGTCGAGGTCGCGGAGAAGTACGCCGCCCAGGAGCCGATCTTCGGCATCGAGCAGGAGTACACCTTCTTCGACGGCGAGCGCCCGCTCGGCTTCCCGGTCGGCGGCTTCCCGGCCCCGCAGGGCGGTTACTACTGCGGTGTCGGCGCCGACGAGATCCACGGCCGCGACGTCGTCGAGGCGCACCTGGAGAACTGCCTCAAGGCGGGCCTGGGCATCTCCGGCATCAACGCCGAGGTCATGCCGGGCCAGTGGGAGTTCCAGGTCGGCCCGCTGGCGCCGCTGGAGGTCTCCGACCAGCTCTGGATCGCCCGCTGGCTGCTCTACCGCACGGCCGAGGACTTCAAGGTCTCCGCGACGCTCGACCCGAAGCCGGTCAAGGGCGACTGGAACGGCGCGGGCGCGCACACCAACTTCTCGACGAAGGCGATGCGCGAGGGGTACGACGCGATCATCACCGCGTGCGAGTCGCTCGGCGAGGGCTCCAAGCCGCTGGACCACGTGAAGAACTACGGCGCCGGCATCGACGACCGCCTGACCGGCCTGCACGAGACCGCCCCGTGGAACGAGTACAGCTACGGCGTCTCGAACCGCGGCGCGTCGGTCCGAATCCCGTGGCAGGTCGAGAAGGACGGCAAGGGCTACATCGAGGACCGCCGTCCGAACGCGAACGTCGACCCGTACGTGGTGACCCGCCTGCTCGTGGACACCTGCTGCTCCGCGCTGGAGAAGGCCGGCCAGGTCTGATCCGCCGCTCCGCGCCCGCGAAGGGGGCGCCCGCCATGACCGGCGGGCGCCCCCTTCGCTGTCAGTGAGGTGTGCCATCGTGGCACGCATGCTTGCGATCTACGTGAAGACAGAGGGCCGGCAGCGGCACCTCCGCCCGACGGCGCGACAGCTCGACGAGCTGGTGCACCGGATCGGCGCCGAGGGCGACAGGTTCCTCGTGGTGGAGCGGATACCGGACCTGCCCGACGTCTTCATCCAGGTCTGGCACAAGGCCGGCGGCGACTACACGCTGGAGCACCGCGACGGCGCGCACGACCGCCACTTCCAGGTGCGGCTCGACGGCCCGGAGGCCGTGGTCACGGCGATGCTGGGGTGGGCGCGGCTGGAGGACGGCTGGGACGCCGGTCCGGACTGGACCCTGCTGGACATGGGTCCCGCACCGGAGCCCGCGCCCGAGTTGGCCCCGGAGGACCGCGAGCAGATCGAGGAGCTGGTGCGGGGGCTGCTCGCCGGGGGCTACGGCACGCGGGCCGAGCTGGCCGAAGCGGCGGAGGAGTACCTCGTCGACGGGGACCGCCGGCCGGTCTCGTCCGAGCAGGCCCGGCAGCTCGTCGACCGGCTGTGGCTGGAGCGGGTGGCCGAGCAGGCGGGCTGGGAGGGCGAGACGGACCCGGAGCGGCTCACACGCGCCTTCGCGGCGCTGGAGGCGTCCGGTGTGACCGCCCGGGAGCACTTCACCTGCTGCCGGTCGTGCGGACAGGCCGAGATAGGCGGCGCCGGCTCACCCGGTGCGCGCGGCTTCGTCTACTTCCACACGCAGTGCACGGACGCGGCCGCGGCGGGCCACGGACTGACGCTGCTGTACGGCGGGTTCGACGGCTCGGAGGAGACGACGGCGGCGATCGGGCGCGAGGTCGTGGCGGCGCTCGCCGAGGCGGGGTTGCGCACGGACTGGTCCGGGGATCCGGGGCAGGGCATCACGGTGACGCCGCTGGACTGGCGCAAGCGGCTGGTGGGCTGAGGGCCGGGAGCGAAGCGAGGGGAGGCGGTGAGCGGAAGCGTGGGGGGAGGCGATGGGGTCGGGATGGCGCCAAGGACCCGTCCGCCTGGTGGAAGGGGTCTGCTGCCGGCCGCGCCCGTCTGCTTGAATGGGGACATGGTCGGCATCGAGAGCAACGCGACAGGTCGCACCGACCTGGAGCCGTTCTGGCCGTCCCGTCAGCACCACGACTTCGACCGGGTGTGTTGCCGCGCGAGGAACGCGTCGGCCCTCTAAAGCCCCCCCTGAGCCCCCGTTCAGGTCCCGGCCTTCGGCCGACGCGCACGAAGTACGTCCGTACTCCCCGTACCTCCCGTACTCCTTCGCGCGAAAGAGCTGACTTCTCATGGCGAACACCCGTCCCCTCTCTGCTGCGACGACCGCCCCCCGCCCCGGCGAGGGCCGACACCGGCTCAGGGCCGTCGCCCCGGACGAGGTGGTGCACCTCCCGGACTTCCTTCCGCCGGGCGCCACCTGGCTTCCGGCCCCCCAGCACACGCTGCCCGCACTGCCGGGCCGGCCGCCGATGGTCGGGTACCTCGTGCTGGTGCCGGCCGATCAGCTGCCGCCCGCCCCCGTCCCCGTCCCCGCCCCCACCCCCGACGCCGACCCCGCGGCGCCCACCGCTGACGGCGAGGGGCCGGTGCGGATCGACTCCTCCCGGCGCACCGCCGCCGTCGACGGACGGCAGCTCGACCTCACTTATCTCGAATTCGAGCTGCTGGCGCATCTGGTGTCCCATCCGCACCGGGTGCACACCCGCGACCAGTTGGTGACGACCGTATGGGGTTACGGGCATGTCGGCGACGGCCGGACCGTCGACGTCCATGTGGCCCGGCTCCGCCGCAAGCTGGGCGCCGAGCACCGCCACACGATCCAGACCGTGCGGCGGGTCGGCTACAAGTACGCGCCCTGAGGAAGCGGGAGGGGGCCGCGATGCCCATCGCGGCCCCCTCCCCTCCCGTCAACTCCCGTCGCTCTCGTCGCTCCCGTCGCTCCCGTCAGGACTTCGCGCGGGACCGGGCGACCAGGCCCAGTGCGATGTCGGCCGCGAGGAACACCAGCAGGCTGACGCCCAGCATCGGCACGAACCAGCCCACCGCCGCCGTCGCCGCGACCAGCGGCAGCAGCGCCGCCGGGGGCACCTTGCGCCAGGCGCCGCGCGGCATCGGCCGGCCGACGCCCAGCGCCCGGTCCTTCGTCGGCCTGCGCAGCCACCACATGCGGTAGCCCCAGACGATCAGCAGGATCAGCGCCACCATGAGCACGGCGAGGGCGAGCTGGTTGACCAGGCCGAAGAGGACGCCCATGTGGGCGTCGATGCCGAACCGGGTCAGCTTGGCGAGAAGCGGGTAGTCGGCGAACCGCAGCTCGTCCATCACCCTGCCGTCGGCGGGGTCGATCGCGACCGAGTCGAGGTTGACGGGGAACAGGGTGTCGGTCTCCTTGACGACATATCCACTGCCCTCGGCCGGCAGGATCACGGAGATCCTTCCCTCGACGCCCTCGGCCGCGGCGGCCTCGACCGCCCTGTCCACACCGACGTCGGGGCCCTGGTGACCGCCCTCGTGCCCACCGCCGCCGTGGCCGTCGTGGTCTCCCCCGCCCCCGGAAGCACCGTCGAGCGTGGCGGTGACGACCGGGGTGGCGCCGCCGAGCTGGTCCTGGACAGCGCCGATGTTCTCGCCCGCGTACTTCGACCAGGTCAGTCCGGTGGCGGAGAGCAGCACCAGGCCGGTGACGGCCCACAGGCCGACGGAGCCGTGCCAGGAGAGGGTGCGGCGGCGGCCGTTCACGCCACGTTCCGGCAGCACGAGGGCGCGCCTGGCGGACCGTTTGCGGCCGATCCACAGCAGCAGACCGCCGAGCGCCACGACCCACAGCCAGCTGGCGGCCAGTTCGCTGTAGTAGCGGCCGAGGTCACCGAGGTGCAGATCGCGGTGGAACTCGTCGAGCCAGGTGCGCAGCGGCAGGGCGCCGGAGCTGCCGTAGCTGGGCAGTTCGCCGCGCACCTGGGCGGTGTAGGGGTCGACGAAGACGGCGAGGGACTTGCCCTCCTCGACCTCGGGGCTGGTCATCAGCACGCGCGTGGTCGCCCCCTCCTCGGGCGACGGCCACACCGCGGTGGCGGTGCCCTGCGGATGGGCGTCCCGGGCCGCGGAGACCTGGGTGTCGAGCGGGAGTGTCCGCTCGCCGACGTCGGTGGTCAGCTCATGGCTGTAGATGATCTTCTCTGCCTGGAAGGACAGTGCGTACAGCAGTCCGCTGGTGGCGGCGAGGAGAAGGAGCGGGGCGATGAGGACGCCCGCGTAGAAGTGGATGCGCAGGACGAGAGGACGCAGCGCGCTCCAGAGGGAGCGGGGCTCCGCCGCGGCCGGCGCCTCGGGTGTCTCGGTGCCCCGTACGGGGTCGTCAATGGCCATGGTGATCCTTGGAGTTGGCGTTGACACAGGGGAATGCGGCCCCTGGTGTCAGACGAGCGCTCCAGGGACCGTGGCGCGGGTGGACGGGCGGCGGGGCGGCCCGCGCCGGGAGAGGGCGTGCGCGAGGACGACGCCGTGGAGGCGGCGGGGGGTGCGGGGCCGCGGGCGCAGGGCGTGCGGCGGTTCCGGCACGCGTACGACCGCGAGGAGCAGCCGGAGCGGTGCGAAGGCGAGGGTGCCGACCGTGCGGGCCAGCCGGAAGAAGGCGGCTTCGCCGCGCGCGAGCCAGAAGGCGCAGACGGCGGCGGCGAGGAGATGGGCGAGGAGCATGCCGGTGGAGCCGGCCATGTCGGCGCCGAGGCCGGCGAACGTCCCGGCCGCCATGGGGTCCGCGGACATGTGGTCCACGCCTATGGGGTCCGCGCCCATGGAGGGCATCCCTGTGGACGCCATCCCTGTGAAGGCCATCTCTGTGGAGTGCATACCCGCGGCGTGCGAGGCACTGGCGGAGTGCCCGGTCCGCGCCGCGCCCCACAGTGCGGTGTGCCCGTCGGAGCCCGCGAACAGCAGATGCAGTGCGCCCTGGACGGTCACCAGCCCGGTGCCGATCGACAACGCGCCCCGGTATCGCGCACCCGCCAGCCAGGCCGTGCCCCCGCTCACCGCGAAGGCGACGGCGAGCACACTGCCGGGCAGATCATGCCCAGACAGGGACGAATGCCCCACCGCGGCCAAGGTCACGCACACCGCCGCGAACAGTGCGGCTCGCAGGGCGCGCATCGGCGACCGGGCATTCGTCATGTCCCGGCCATGGTGCCATCAGGGCCACCGGATCCGGCAGACGGGTGCACGACCCGGTTTGCCGGATTCCCCTCGGAGCGGATTCCCCTCGGAGCGGAAACCGCGCTGTCCGCTGCCTCCGGGGGGCAGAGTCCGGACCATGAGACTTCTGATTCTGGGCGGGACGGAGTTCGTGGGGCGGGCCGTCGCGGTCGCGGCCCTGGCGCGCGGCTGGGACGTCACGGTCTTTCACCGCGGGCGGCACGAGGCACCGGAGGGCGTGTCCGTCCTGCACGGCGACCGCACCGCGCCGGACGGGCTGAAGGCGCTCGCGGAGTCGGCCGGCGACTGGGACGCCGTGGTCGACACCTGGTCGGCCGCGCCCTCCGCCGTCCTGAGGACGGCGGAGCTGCTCGCCGGCCGCGCGCGCCGCTACGCGTATGTGTCGAGCCGGTCCGTCTACGCCTGGCCCGCCGCCGCGGGTCTGGACGAGAACGGGCCGCTGGTCGAGGGCGCCGCACCCGGCGCCGAGGCCACCGACTACGCCCGCGACAAGCGGGGCGGCGAGCTGGCCGCCGTGGAGGCGTTCGGTGCGGACCGCTCGCTGCTGGTGCGGGCGGGGCTGATCATCGGCCCCTGGGAGAACATCGGCCGGCTGCCCTGGTGGCTGAACCGGGTGGCCCGCGGCGGCCCCGTGCCGGCCCCCGGTCCGCGCGAGCTGCCGTTGCAGTACATCGACGTACGCGACCTGGCGGAGTGGATCCTCGACGCCTCGGAGGCGGGGCTGTCCGGACCGTACGACCTCGTCAGCCCCCAGGGACACGCGACCATGGGCGAACTCCTCGACGCCTGCGTCCGGGTGACCGGCGCCGACGCGGAGCTGCGCCCGCTGGACGAGGAGACCGTCGCGGCGGCCGGGGTGGAGCCGTGGACGGACCTGCCGATCTGGATCCCGCGCGGCGAGACGTACGACGCGCTGCACGGCTCGGACGTGTCCAAGGCGCTCGCCGCGGGCCTGCGATGCCGCCCGGTCGCCGAGACCGTCGCCGACACCTGGGCGTGGCTCGGCTCCCTGGACGGCGAGCCGCCGCTGCGCACGGTCCGCAGCCACGTGGGCCTGTCCCCGGAGCAGGAGGCGGCGCTGCTGCCGGACGTCCCGCGCGATCCCGCGTAGTCCCGCCCGTTCTCGTCCAGGCCGGGGCGGCGTGGCCCCGCACGGTCTCGCGCGTTGTCACGTGTTCCGTCCGGTTTGCGAGTGGAGATTTCTACGAATTCCAGGGGCGGTTGAACGAGCGGCATGCGGGGCCCGTATGGAACGACGCCTTTTCCCCTCCCGGGATTGGAGTTCCATGGGACGCTCAACACGCAAACGCTCAACGCTGGCAAACCGGGCGATCGCCGCCTCGGCTGCCCTCATTCTGGGCGGGGGTGGGCTGGTAGGCGCCAATTACTACGCATCGGCGGGTGAGGGTTGGGGCTGGACCGGCCAACGTCCGGCCCAGACCACCGGTGCCGGGCAGTCGATGTCGACCATCGACTGCCCGGACGTCGGCAATGAACTGCCGGAAGTACCCGAAGGAGTGCGCGGGTCGGTCGACCGTGAACTCGCCACGCTGGACACCCAGATCACCACCGCCTATCAGCGGTTCGCCGAGAACAAGGAGCGGATCGAGAGCGATCCCGCCTTCGGTGAGCAGCAGATCCTGACGCCGCTGAGAAACGAGCGGCTGGTGATCATCCAGCGGATCGTCGCGCTGATCGACCAGGAGGCCGACCAGCCGCAGGGCCTGGAGGCCATGGCCCCCTGCACCCTGCGCGCCGACGACGACCAGAGCGGCGACGGTCAGAACGGCGACGGCCAGGACCAGGGACAGGACCAGGGTCAGGACGGCGGCGAACAGGACGGCGGCCAGGACCAGGGCGGCGGCGAGCAGGGCCAGGACGGCGGCGAGCAGGGCGGTGACCAGGGCAACGGCGGTCAGGCCGGCAACGGCCCCGAGGAAGCCGACTTCGTCGACATCCAGTCCGTCGAGCCGAACGTCAGCACCCCCCGCAACCGCCGCGGCGCCTCCCGGGGCACCTTCACCACCGACTGCGGCCGGAACCAGAACGGCAAGTTCAACCCGGACAACGTCATCGTCGCGCCGGGTGTGAGCAATGGCGCCCACCATATGCACGACTACGTCGGCAACCAGGCCAACGACGCGTTCGCGAGCGACGACGACCTCGCCAACGGCGAGACCACCTGCCGCAATCAGGGCGACAGGTCGACTTATTACTGGCCGGTGCTGCGTCTGCAGAACGGCCAGGACGAGAACGACGCGAATGCCGACGGCGGCGGCAAGGACCAGAACGTCGGAGAGATCCAGACCCCGGCCCAGGTCACACTGAATTTCGTGGGAAGTCCGGTCAGCAGGGTGACGGCCATGCCGCGTTTCCTGCGGATCATCACCGGTGACGCCAAAGCGTTCACCAATGGTGATGCCAACGCCAATGCGTCCTGGAGCTGCACGGGATTCGAGGACCGGCAGCTGAAGGACAAGTACCCGATCTGCCCCGAGGGCAGTCAGGTGGTCCGCACATTCACGTTCCAGAGCTGCTGGGACGGTCAGAACACCGACAGTGCGAACCACCGCACCCATGTCGCCTTCGCGGACGGGAACGGCCGCTGCCAGAACGGCTTCCGGGCCATTCCGCAGCTGGTGCAGCGGATCGTCTACGACGTGCCGCCGCCGCTCTTCGACGGGGAGAACCCCAGCGTCTTCGCGGTCGACTCCTTCCCCGAGCAGCTGCACAAGCCGATCACGGACCACGGCGACTTCATCAACGTCTTCGACGAGAACCTCATGAACAAGGTGGTGAGCTGCATCAACGGCGGCCGTCGCTGCCGCTGAGCGAGCCGGGGACTCCTCGCCGAACCCTCCCTGGTGGTGCGGGCCCTGCCCGCACCACCAGCTTTGCTTCCCCCCTCCCCCACACCCCTCAGACCTGCGCGGCCGGCTCAGTGATGGCCGGAGTGCCCCTCGTCGCTCCCCCCACCGCCGCTCCCGCTCCCCGGGTGCCGGCCGTGCGACGAGCCGGCCTCCACGGTCCCGCCGAGCCGGCCGCGCAGCGCCGCGACCACCTTCTCGTCGCCGACCGCGACCCACTTCCTGCCGACGAGATACGAGCCGCCGTAGTCGTTCGCCTCGTTGATCCACTCGCGCTGGCCGCGGTCGGTGGCGAAGGTGGCCAGCACGTACTTCCCGTCACCGGTCGTGCAGTTCGCCTGCCGGAGCTCTTCGGCATCCGTCTGGATGTTCGGCTCGCACTCGGCCTTCGCGGCCAGCTCTTCCAGGGTCCCCGTCGCCGTCTCCGGCGCGTCGGGGGCCTTCTCGTCGTCCGCGCCGCAGCCGGAGAGGGCCGCCACGGCCGTCAGGGCCAGGGCGGCCAGGGCTATCGGGGTGGTGATTCGCCGTCGTTCCGTACGCATCTCGCCATCGTGCCCGCTCGGCACACCGGTGCGCTGGCGAACGCGGGGTAACGTGCGCACCTCACGCACCTGCTGTCTCCCGCGCACCACAGAAGCACCACCGAGGAGTGGCGATGACGAGGCTGTCGAGACGTTCACTGCTGGGGAGTGCGGGGGCCATCGGGGTGACGGCGGCGTTCGCGTCACCCGCCTCGGGGGCCTCGACGGCAGGAGCGGGCACGCCCGCCGGCGGAGACACGGACACGGCGCAGGACACGGCAGGAGACACGGCAGCGGCCGGGGCCGCGGACTCCGCGCGCGCCGCGCTCCTGCGGCTGCTCCTCCCCCAGCACGCCGCCCAGTTCCGCCTCACCGTGGTCCCGGTCCCGGTCCCGGCCGGGACCGGACGCCCCGACCGCTTCCGCGTCTCCGGCACCACCGGCCGTATCGAGGTCGAGGGCACCACCCCGGCCGTCCTGCTCACCGGCGTCCACTGGTACCTCAAATATGTGTGCCGGGCCCATATCTCCTGGTCCGGGAGCCAACTGGAACTCCCCCAGCGGTTGCCCGCCCCCGCCGGACCCCTGGAGCGCGAAGCCACCGTCGCGCACCGGTTCGCCTTCAACGACACCCACGACGGCTACACCGCCCCGTACGCCGACTGGCCCCGCTGGGAGCGGATGATCGACGTCCTCGCCCTCCACGGCTGCAACGAGGTGCTGGTGACGGTGGGCCAGGAGGCCGTCTACCACCGGCTGCTGCTCGACTTCGGCTACTCCGACGCCGAGGCCCGCGGCTGGCTGCCCGCCCCGTCCCACCAGCCCTGGTGGCTGCTGCAGAACCTGAGCGGGTACGGCGGCCCGATGAGCCCCGCTCTGATCGCCCGGCGCACCGAGCTCGGCCGCCGCGTCGCCGCCCGGCTGCGCGAACTCGGCATGTCCCCGGTCATGCCCGGCTACTTCGGGACCGTCCCCGACGGCTTCTCCGCCCGCAACCCCGGGGCCCGCACCGTCCCCCAGGGCACCTGGCAGGCGCTGCGCCGCCCCGACTGGCTCGACCCGCGCGGCGAGGTCTTCGCCCGGGTCGCGGCCGCCTTCTACCGCCACCAGCGGGAACTCTTCGGCGACATCGGCCATTTCAAGATGGACCTGCTGCACGAGGGCGGCACGGCGGGCGACGTGCCCGTGCCGGAGGCGGCGCGCGCCGTCGAGCGGGCCCTGCGGACCGCCTGCCCCGAGGCGCTGTGGATGATCCTCGGCTGGCAGGCCAACCCCCGCCGCGAGCTGCTCGACGCGCTCGACCGGCAGCACGTCCTCATCGTGGACGGCCTCTCCGACACCGACGGCGTCGAGGACCGGGAGCGGGACTGGGGAGGGGCGCCGTACGCCTTCGGCACCATCCCCAACTTCGGCGGCCGGACCACGCTCGGCGCCAGGACCCACACCTGGACGGAACGGTTCACCGCCTGGCGCGACAAGCCGGGCTCCGCGCTCGCCGGCACCGCCTACATGCCGGAGGCCGCCGAGCGCGATCCTGCGGCGCTGGAGCTCTTCTCGGAGCTGGCCTGGCGGAGGGAGCCGGTCGACCGCGACGCCTGGTTCGCCTCGTACGCCGAGCTGCGCTACGGCGGCCCGGACGACGCGGCGCGCACGGCGTTCGCCCGGCTGCGGGACTCGGTCTACCGGATCAGCGCCGCCGACGGCCGTCCGCACGATTCGAGGTTCGGCGCCAGGCCGTCGCTCGGCGCCCCGGCCGACGCCTCCTACGCACCGCGCACCCTCTCCTACAACCCGGGCCTTCTCGACCAGGCGTTCACGGCGCTGCTGGCAGTGGCGCCCGAGCTGCGCCGCTCCGACGCGTACCGCTACGACCTCACCGACGTCACCCGGCAGGTGCTCGCCAACCGCTCGTGGCAGCTGCTGCCGCACCTCCATTCCGCCCATGGGCGCGGCGACCTGGCGGCGTTCCGCACCCTGGCCCGGCTGTGGCTGAGGCTGATGCGGCTGAGCGAGGAGACGGCCGGCTCCCACCGGGCGTTCCTGCTGGGGCCCTGGCTGGAGGACGCCCGCCGCGCGGCCGGGTCCGATGCCGAGCGCGAGCAGTTGGAGCGCACCGCCCGCACCCTTCTCACCACCTGGGCGGACCGTGCCACGGCGGACAGCGGCCGGCTCGCGAACTACGCCAACCGCGACTGGCAGGGGCTGATCGGGGACGTGCATCTGCCGCAGTGGCAGGCGTTCCTCGACGAGCTGGAGGACGCCCTGGCGCAGGATCGCCCCCCGGAGCGCTTCGACTGGTACGCGCTGGAGGAGTCGTGGACACGGGAGCGGGGAGCGTATCCACTGCGTCCCGCGCACGATCCGCACCGGACGGCGCGCCGGGTGCACGAGGCGCTGTCCGGTGCGCCGTACCAGGGCGCGGTCGCCGTCACGGCGGTGCCCCCGGTGCTCGCGCCGGGCGGCATGTGCCGGGTCACCGCCGTCTTCAGGAACGTGAACGGGTTCCGCCCGACCGGGCCGGTCGTGCTCGGCCTCACCGGTCTCGGCGAGCAGCCGGCGCGCACCCTGCCGCCGGTCGCGGCGGCCGGTTCCGCGACGGCGGACGCGTGGACGGTCCAGGCTCCGCCGGGTCCGCTCGCCGCGCCGCTGGAGCCGCTCCCGTACGAACTGAGCGCCGGCTACGGTCCGCGGGGCGAGGAGCCGGTGACCGCGGTCCAGCGGGGCGGCCTCCATGTGGCGGGGCCGCTGGATGCCGGGTGGCGTACGTACACGACCAACGCGGCCGTGTTCGGGCAGCTCGGCGGGCGCTTCGCGATCAACGGCTCGGGCCGGGACCTGTGGCGGTCGACGGCCCAGTTCGGCGCGGTCCACCGGCCGGGCGCGCTCGCGGACGGCGGCAGCCTCACGGTCCGGGTGGACGCCCAGACGGCGACCGGCCCCTGGGCGCGGGCGGGGATCGTCGTACGCAACAGCCTGGCCGCACCGCACGCGCCCGGTTTCCTCAACCTCGCGGTCACTCCGTCGAACGGCGTGGTGCTGTCGTACGACACGGACGGCGACGGCACGCTCGACGGGAGCCGGCGCGCCGCGGGCGTGCGCGCCCCGGTGCTGCTGCGGCTGAGCCGCTCGGGCGCCTCCTTCACCGGGGAGTTCTCCGCCGACGGCGGGACCACGTGGCGGGCGGTCGCCACGGTCACGGTGCCGGGCGCGGCGGCGGTGCAGGACGCGGGGCTGTTCATGACGGCGGCGCACGGCGGGAGCGGGGCGCGGGGCACGGCCGAGTTCAGCGCTCTGGAGGGGTGGCCACCGGACTGACCTGCGCCCCGGGGACCGGCCCCGTCGCGGGTGGATCCGCGCGCGCCGTCCCTCGCCGTCCACGCCCGGCACGGTAGAACGGTAGAACGGTAGAAACAGAGATACGCACGACACAGGGGGAACAGGGGGAACAGGGGGAGCTGGGGGAAACCGACCGCCGGAGCCGCTCTCATGACCGCGATCCCCGCCACGACCGTCGCCAACCTGCGCGATCTCGGCGCCACCCCGCTGCCCGGCGGACGGGTCGTGCGGTCCGGTGTCGCACTGCGTTCCGGGCAGCTCGCCCGGCTGGACCCGGCCGCCGATCCGGCCGTGGCGGCGCTGGGGATCCGCACGGTCGTCGACTTCCGTACGGAGCAGGAGCGGCGGGCGCGGCCCGACCATCTGCCACCGGGTGTGCGGGTGCGGGTGGCCGACGTGCTCGCGGACTTCCTCACCTCCGGCACACTGCCCGCGGCGGCGCGGCTGCGCGAGGTGCTGGGGGATCCGGCGTCGGCCGAGCGGGAGCTGGGCGGCGGGCGGGCGCATGCGATGTTCGCCGACACGTACCGGGCCTTCGTCTCCACGGAGTCGGCCCGCGACGGGTACGGGGCGTTCCTCAGGGAGCTCGCCGACCCCGGCTCGGGGCCCGTGCTCTTCCACTGCACGGCGGGCAAGGACCGCACCGGCTGGGCCGCCACGGTCCTGCTGAGTGTGCTCGGGGCGGACGAGGCGGCGATCACGGCGGAGTACCTGTCGGTCAACGCGGCGGTGCGCCAGGCGTTCGCGCCGCTCGTGGAGGGGTTCACGGCGCAGGGCGGGGACCCGGAGATCGCGCTGGCGGTGGTCGGGGTGACGCCGGACTACCTGGCGGCGGCGTACGACGAGGTGACCAGGCGCCACGGGTCGATGGAGAGGTACGTACGGGAGTGGCTGGGGGTGCCGGACGAGGCGGTGGAGCGCATCAGGGAGCGGCTCGTCACGGCCCCTTGAGACCGTCCGGAGGCGGCGGTGAGGCGCGGTGACTATCGGAGGATTCCCTCGTTCTGCTGAATGTGAGCACCCAGGGAACCCAGGAACTCGCCCCCGGCCCGGTCGATGTCGAGCAGGCGGAGGCCGCGCTCGTCGAGCACTACCCGCGCCTGGTGCGGATCGCGTATCTCGTGCTGCCGCCCTCGCTCGGCCGCAACCGGCGTGTGGTGACGGCGCATTCCGTGGTCCAGCGCTCGCTGCCGCGCGGCCGGGCGGCCCGGCCGGAGGCGGGCGCGCGGGTGCCCGCGCCGCGCGGGGCCGCCGCGCCGGGGTATCTGTTCGTGCGCGGGCGGGTGGTGCGGCAGGCGCTGGAGGCGGGGCTTCCGCTCAGCTTCCGGGCCTGGCCGAAGCGGGCGCAGTTCCCGCCGCTGCTGCCGCAGGTGTGGGGACTGCGGCTGTTCCCGCGGGCGGGCGGTGCCGATGAACTGGCCCTGGACCAGCGGCTGTCCGCGCTCACGGGCCCGGCCCGTGCCGCGTACGTGCTGCGCGGCCTGGAGGGGCTGACCGGTGCGGAGGTACGCCAGTCCCTCACCGCGGCCGGGGTCGCCGACCCGCGCGGGGCGCTCGCCGAGGCGGACCGGGTCGAGGCGACGGAGGGGAGGAGCGCGGCCGCGCTGCTGCACTCACCCGAGTTCGACCCGTGCTCCCTCCAGGCCCGGCCGACGGATCTGATGCGCCGCCGCCAGCACGCCAAGGCCGTGCTCGCGGCCGCCGCCGCGCTGCTGGTGTGCGGCACCCTGCTGGGGCTGCCCGGCGGGGGCTGGGGCCCGGACGGCGCGGCGGCCCCGTCGTACGCGCGCAACCCGGCGGCCGAAGCGGCCCTGGACCCGCAGCGGTTGCACCGTGTCGCGCCCATGGCCTGGCACAGCTCCGCGCGGACGGACTTCTCGGTGTGGCCCGCGCGCGGGGAGCTGACCGGCGACCGTGCGCTGCTGCGGAGGGCGCTCGCCGTCTGGGCGCGGCCGGGCGGCCGGGTGCGGACGTCGGCGACGCCCGGCACCCCGCCGGGGCCGCCGATGGACGCCCCGCAGCTGCTGTTCGCGGGCGCGGTCGACCAGTCGCGGGTGGTGCTGTTCCACGACGGGCTGCGGATCGTGCGGTACGCCGAGCCCGGCGACGGTTCGACGGTGGTGGCGGCCCTCGACTTCGCCCGGGTCGACGGGGCCGACGCGGCGTCGTCCGGGGCGCTGGTGGTGGGCCGCGGGCACGGGAACGTCCGCTTTCTGACGGCCCCCTGGGTGAGCGGCGCCGTCGTGCGCGATCTGCTCGAACCGGCGGGGGCGCCGCGGCCGCTGCGGCGTGACGGGCACGGGGTGACCGACCCGCTGCCGAGCCCGGCCCAGGCCCGCGACTGCCGCTCCTGGGAGGCGCTGGAGCTGCGGGACGCCACCGGTTCCGCCGCCCGGCTCGTGACCGACCTGGGGGAACTCGCCCCGGCCCGGCTGACCTGGGGCCCGCCGACCGGGGCCGCCGATGTCTCGACCGGTGCGGCCCGCACGGCGTGGGCGCGGACGGCCTGCCTGCTGCCGGCGGTGCGCGCGCACGGCGTACGCACGGTCAACTCCTGGGAGTACGCCCGCCAGCGCCTCCCCGAGGGCAACGGCACCGCGGCCTGGCTGTGCACCCGGGCGGAGACCTGGCGGGGCACGGGCAGCCGCACCCTCGCCCAGTTCCAGCCCCCGTCGTCGCGTCCGCCCGCCGCCGCCCAGGGGGCGATCGCGGCCCGGTCCGAGACCAGCCCGTCCTGCGGCCGCCGCGACCCGCGCGTGCTGGCGGGCGTGCTGTGGAAGTCCCGCGCGGGCCGCTGGTACGTCCTGGCCGCGGGCAGCGGCCAGTTCACCTCCCTGGCCACCTCAGGCGGTGTCAGCGGCACCTCCGACGGCAACCTCCTGGCGGTGAGGGCCGCGCAGGGCGCCCGGGCGCAGCTGCACGGGCGGCTGGCGGACGGCACGAAGGTGGGTGCGTTGCGGTAGGGGCCCGGGGCGAAGCCCTCGGTGCACCGCCGATTCCCCGTTGCACGCCTCTGTTCCCGTGCCGTACTCCTCAGTACATTGACAGCATGTCTCATACGCAGCAGAGGCAGCACTCGCGGCCCGCTCCCGCCGCGATCGCGTCCGAGCACACTCCGCTCAAGGCCCGCAAGGTCGCCTTCGACTGGGAGGGCACCCCGCTCCACTGGGTCCCCGGCGACCCGTTCACCACCCACACCATCAATGTGCTGCACCTGCTGCTGCCGGCGGGCGAGCGCTGGTTCGTCCATGTCTACCAACAGGTCCTGCCGCTCATCCGCGACGACCGGCTGCGCGAGGACGTGATGGGGTTCATCGGGCAGGAGGCCCGCTCACCGACGCCCCCGCGTACGTCTTCGTCGCGGGCGGTATCGGCATCACGCCCGTCCTGCCGATGGTGCGGGCCGTGCACGCGGCGGGCACCGCGGAGTGGCGGATGGTGTACTGCGGGCGCGAGCGCGCCACCATGCCGTACGCCGACGAGGCCCGGAAGCTGGGCGCCGAGATCACGCCCGGCCGCCCCGACTTCGGCTTCCTGGCCGGCGTGCCCGCCGGGGCGGTGGTCTACTGCTGCGGCCCGCAAGGGCTGATGGACGCGGTCGCCGAGGCCCTCCCCGAGGGCCGCGAGCTGCGCGTGGAGCGGTTCACCGCCGCCGCGGCGGCCCCCGGCGGCGCCTTCGAGGTGGAACTGCGCCGCTCCGGCCGTACCGTCACCGTCCCCGCGGACCGCTCGGTCCTCGCCGCCGTGCGCGAGGAGCTCCCGAACGTTCCGTACTCCTGCCGGCAGGGCTTCTGCGGCACCTGTCAACAGCGGGTCCTGGAAGGCGAGATCGACCACCGCGACGAGCTGCTCACGGACGCGGAACGGGACGGTTCGATGCTGATCTGCGTCTCACGGTGCCGCGGCGAACGCCTCGTGCTCGACCTCTAGCTCGTGTCGTTCGGACACCCGGGCCGTGCACCCGGGGCCGTGCTCCCGGGGCCGTGTCCGCGAAGTCCCGTCAGGGCAGCAGCAGCCAGTCCGCGGCGAGCGCCGCCACCAGCCCCGCGCCCAGCAGCCAGGTCCCCAGCCGGGTGCGGCCGTGGCGGCTCAGCTCGATCACAACTCCGCACAGGATCATGGCCAGTCCGTACACCCCGACCACCAGGACGGACGTGCGGCTGGCGAGCCGCACCGCCAGCACGGCCGCCAGCGCCACGAGCAGCACGGACGCGGCGGCGATCCGCAGAATCCGGGCCTGGCGCGGGGACATGCCCCCGGCGTCCGGGGCCTGAGGGGTCTCCTGGTCTGAAACGGTCATGTGCAGGGAGCGTAACGGACGTCCCCGAACAGGTGCCCGTTAGGCTGTCCGTATGACGACCGGGGTACGCCGCAGAATGGGCGTCGAGGAGCGCAGGCAGCAGCTGATCGGAGTGGCGCTGGAGCTGTTCAGCCACCGCTCCCCCGACGACGTGTCGATCGACGAGATCGCCCACGCGGCCGGGATCTCCCGGCCGCTCGTCTACCACTACTTCCCCGGCAAGCAGAGCCTGTACGAGGCGGCGCTGCGGCGCGCGGCCGACGAGCTCGCGGCGCGGTTCGAGGAGGAGCAGGAAGGGCCGCTCGGCGGGCGGCTGCTGCGGGTCATGAGCCGGTTCTTCGACTTCGTGGACGAGCACGGGCCCGGCTTCTCGGCGCTGATGCGCGGCGGTCCCGCGGTCTCCGCGGGCGGAGCCTGCCCGATAGGCAGGGCGACCACGACCAACGCCATGGTCGACGAGGTCAGGCAGGCGGCGTACGAACAGATCCTGGCCCATCTCGGCATCACCGATCCGCCCGCCCGGCTGCGGCTGGTCGTGCGGTCCTGGGTGTCGCTCGCCGAGACGACGGCGCTGCTGTGGCTGGACGGGCGGGAGGTGCCGCGCGCCGAGCTGGAGCTGCAACTGGTGCACGACTTCGTGGCGCTGGTGGCGGTGCCCGCCGCGTACGACGACGGCATGGCCGGCGTGCTGGCGCGGATCCTCGCGGACGAGCCGGCCGACGGGCCCTTCGGGGAGCTCGTCGGCCGGCTCATCGCGCTCGCGCCGCCGCCGCAACAGCAGCCGCCGCAGCAGCAGCCGGTCCGGGTGCCGCAGCAGCGCACCTGAGCGACGGCCGCCGCCGGGTCAGCCGCGGCGGAAGACCGCCACCGTGCGGGCGGGGACGGAGAAGGTGCCCGAGCCCGCCTCGTACGACGCCGACTTCACCACCGCGTCCGCGCCGCCTGCCTGGACCGGATGCAGGGCGTACGGCGCACCGGCGAGCGCGTCGACCCGCTGGGCCCGGCGCTCCGGTGTGGCGTTGAGGACCACGACCAGGTCGCCGAGGCGCATGGTGATCACGCCGGGCGTCTCGTCCGTCCCGGAGAGCGGGAAGGACAGCGCGGACTGCACCTCCTGCGCCGTGCCGAGGCGGAAGGCCTCCTCGGTCGTGCGGATCCGCAGCAGTTCGCGGTAGGCGGCGGAGGCGCCGGTGATCTCCTGACACCCGGGGGTCAGCGCGGGTGCGGTCAGCAGCGGCTTGGCATAGGGCCATTTCGCCTGGTTGTCGGCGGCGGGCGGCAGTCCGCGGCCGAAGCCGTTGCCGTCGCGGCAGTCCCAGTGGACGGCGTTGAACCAGTCGCCGCTGTCGTAGGAGTTGCGGTCGAGCGACTTGGACCGCAGCAGGTCCGAGCCGGCCTGCGACAGCGCGGGTCCCTGCGACAGTGCCGCCGTCGCCATGGCCAGCACCTGCATCCGCGAGCGGTCCGCGGCGGAGACGGACGGCGGCAGCTTGAAGGCGAGCGCGTCGTACAGGGTCTCGTTGTCGTGGGCGTCCGCGTAGGCGAGGGCGTCGCCGGGCGCGGCGGCGTAGCCGGCCGGTGAGCCGTTGTAGTCCACCTCCGAGCCCTTGACCGTGCGCCCGCGTGTGTCCGTGAAGGTGTACGAGGCGAGGTTGCCGGAGAGGCCGACCTTGATCAGGTCCTGGTAGTGCAGCAGCCGGGCCTTCTGCTCGGCGGGGGTGCCGTTGGCCACGGAGGCGTTGGGCTCGGTGAACAGGCCGGAGGCGAAGCCCTGGACGCCCGGGTCCTCGTCGAACGGACCGCCGCCGCGGACCGCGTCGCGCGCCCGGTCGGAGAAGGTCGCGATGCCGGTGCCCGCCATGTTCTTCTGCGTGGCCTGGACGAAGCGGGCGTCGTCGGCGATCTCGCCGAAGTTCCAGCCCTCGCCGTACAGGACGATGCTCTTGCCGTCGACGCCGTCCTTCTCGACGGTGAGCGCGTCGAGGGCCTTGCGGACGGCGAGGATGTTCGCCTTGGGGTGGTGGCCCATGAGGTCGAAGCGGAAGCCGTCGACCTTGTACTCCCTGGCCCAGGTGACCACGGAGTCGACGACGAGCTTGCCCATCATGGCGTGCTCGGGCGCCGTGTTGGCGCAGCAGGTGGAGGTGGCGACGGTGCCGTCGTCGAGGAGCCGCTGGTAGTAGCCGGGCACGATCCGGTCGAGGACGGACTTGTCCGCCTGCCCGCTCGCGACGGTGTGGTTGTAGACGACGTCCATGACCGTGCGCAGCCCGGCCTCGCCGAGCCCCTGCACCATCCGCCGGAACTCGACGGTCCGCCGCGTGCCCTCCGGGTCGGAGGCGTAGGAGCCCTCGGGCACGGTGTAGTGCAGCGGGTCGTAGCCCCAGTTGTACGCGTCCTTCCCGGCGGTGGCGGCGACGCACGCCTGCTGCTCATCGGAGTCGGGGGCGTACGCCTGCGGGTCGCAGGCCGGGGCGGTCTGGTCGGACTTCTTCTCGGGGATGGTCCCGATGTCGAAGGCGGGCAGCAGATGCACGTACGAGGTGCCGTCGGCGGCGAGGGCCTTGAGGTGCTTCATACCGGCCGATTCCCGGTCGGTGAAGGCCAGATAGCCGCCGGGGTGCTTCGCCGTGCGGTCCGCGATCGAGAAGTCGCGGATGTGGAGCTCCTGGATCCGGGCTTCCCGCAGCGGCACGGCGGCCGGCTTCCGCAGCGTGGACCAGCCCTCGGGGGCGAGCCTCGGGTCGGCGAGGTCGACGACGAGGCTCCGGGCCGAGTCGGTGGTCAGCGCCGTCGCGTAGGGGTCGGTGACCTGGTTGGTGACGAGCCGCTGGACGCTGGGCGCCCACACCTGGACCGCGTACCGGTACGGCTTTCCGCGCCAGCTCGCGGGACCGGTGACCGACCAGACGCCGGAGGTGTCGTCGCGGCGCATCGGGACGGTCCTGCCGTCGAGTTCGAGCGCGACCTTCCGTGCGGTCGGCGCCCAGACGGACAGCGTCGGGACGCCCTTGCGGAAGACCGGTCCGAGCGCCGCGCCCGTCGCCTCGGCGGCGTACAGGTCGTCCAGGGCGCCGGGGATCTGCACCCCGGTGGCCGCGAGCAGGGCGCCTCCCCCAGAGCCTTCGGCCTGGGAGGTGCCCCCAGCGGCGCGCTGGGTGGCGATGAGCTGGCCGCGCAGGGCGTCGCGTACACGGTCGCGGTCGCGCGGGTCGACGGTGAAGGCCGGACGGTCCTTCAGGTGCGGGTACTTCGCCTGCTGGGCGTCGGTCAGGGTGGAGGGGGTGAGCCGCAGCCACCGGCCCTCGTCGCTGAGCGCGCCGTCGGCGACCCGGATGCCGCCGCCGGGTGCGTACACGAGCTGCTGACTCGTCGCGTCGGTCGCCTTCACCTTCCACACGACGGTGTTCCGGTCGATGAACTGCGCCTCGGCCCCGGTGAGGTCGAGCGACGGCGCGCCGCCGGTCGTCGGCAGCAGGTACGCGGGCTGCCCGGCGAGCAGCCAGACCTCGCGGCCGTGGGTGCCGAAGGACAGCGACTGGTCGTTGGGGAGGTCCTTCTGGTCGCCCTTGTGGAGGATGTAGCTGAGCGAGGTCGCCCCTTCGGCGAGCGGGACCTCGAAGACCGCGCCGTACGCGTCCTGGCGCACCGGCATCAGCGGCCTGGACCAGTCGGTGGGCTCCTTGGCCCCGGTCCAGGTGTGCAGCCCCCAGCCGTCGTGGTCTCCGTCGGCCCGCTGGTAGTGGAGCACGGCCTTGGTGGTGTCCTGCGGCGGGTAGGTGCCTTCGGGGGCGGTGTCGGACTGGCCGTCCCCGCCCTGTGCGATCCAGACCTCGCCGGTGCGGGCGAGGCCGATGGTCCGCTGCGGCCCGTCGGCGGCGCCGTCCTTCTCCACGGTGTACGGGATCGTCGAGGCTCCCTCGGGGACCTTCACCCAGGCGAACGCGCCGTACGCGTCCCGGCCGGTGAAGGCGCCCGTCAGCCCGCCGGACCTCAGCTGCCAGCCGTCGTAGTCCCCGTCCGGCCGCTGGTAGTGGACGACGGCGTAGGTGCGCTCGACGGCCGTGGGCTTCTCGGGCGGCGGGACGGGGGCCGCGGTCGTCGAGGCGAGCGCGCTCGCGGTGCGGCCGAGGCTGTCGACGGCGACGGCCTTGTAGCGCAGGGCCGTTCCGGCGGGTGCGGTGACGGGGTGCGTGACCTGGTAGGGCGCGTGGTCGGCGGTGCCGAGGGTGCGCCACGGGCCGTTTCCGGCCTGGGCGGCGAAGACGACGCGGTTGAGCTGCCCGCCGCCGACGTCCGCGGTGACGAGGCCCTCGGGGGTGGCCTTCAGGGTGATCGCGGGCCTGGCGGCGGGCGCGGGGAGCGGCTTGTCCGCCTTCAGCACCAGCGAGGCCAGCGCGGGGACGGTGACGGTGACCCGGCCGTCCTCGGCGCGGACCGGGGTGCCGGCGGTGCCGCCGTACAGGACGCGGAAGTCCGCCGCGTCCACGGGCAGGGTCACGGTCTTCGCGGCCGTGGCGTTGTTGACGGCGACGAGATACTCGACGGCCCCGGCCCGGGACCCGGCGTCCGTGCGGGAGAAGGCGTAGACGGAGTCCTCGGCGTACCGCTCCTGCTGGACGCCGTCGCGCAGCGCCGGGTGTTCCCGGGTGAGTTTCGAGAGTGCGGCTACCGAGCGGTAGACCGGGTGCCCGGGGTCGTACGCGTCCTCGGCGTGGGTGCGGCCGGTGCCGAGCTGGTCGTCGTCGAGGTAGTCGGGGGTTTTCGAGGCGAAGAGGGTCTGGCGGGCGTCCTTGTCGCCGCCGGCGCCGGTGAAGCCCTGCTCGTCGCCGTAGTAGACCACCGGGTTGCCGCGGCTGAGGAACATCAGCTCGTTGGCGAGCCGGGCCCGCTTCAGCAGTTCGGCGTCGCTCGCGCCGGGGTTGTCCTGCTTCAGGAAGGTGCCGATGCGGCCCATGTCGTGGTTGCCGAGGAAGGTCACCTGCTCGTAGGCGTTGGCCTTGTCGGTGGTGTACCGGTAGTCGTCGGCGAAGACCCGGGCGAGCCGTCCTGCGTCCGCGCCCTGCGAGGCGTAGGCGCGTGCGGCGTCCTGGAAGGGGAAGTCGAGGGTGGCGTCGAGCCGGCCGCGGGTGACGTACGGCGAGGTGACGGCCGTGTCGGCGGAGAAGACCTCGCCGAACATGAAGAAGTCGTCGCGGCCGTGCCGCGCGGCGTACGCATCGAGCGCCGTGGCCCACTGGGTCCAGAAGTCGAGGTCGACGTGTTTGACGGTGTCGATGCGGAAGCCGTCGATGTCGAAGTCGCGGACCCACTTCTCGTAGATCCGCTTCATGCCCTCGACGACCTCGGGGCGCTCCGTCCACAGGTCGTCGAGTCCGGCGAAGTCGCCGTACTCGCTGCTCTCGCCCGCGAAGGTCGAGTCTCCGCGGTTGTGGTACATGGTCGGGTCGTTGAGCCAGGCGGGCACCTTGCCGCCGGTGGCCTCGGGCGTGTACGGGAACGTGTCCCGGTCGACCTTGCCGATGGGCGCGGTGCGGTCGTCGAAGGGACGGCCGTCCTTGTCGAGGTAGGGATAGGCGCCCTTGGGGCGGTAGCCGTATGTCTTCTCCGCGTAGTCGACGGTGTCCGCGGTGTGGTTGGTGATCACGTCGAAGAAGACCTTCATGCCCTTGGCATGGGCCTTGTCGATCAGTGTCGCCAGGTCCCTGTTGGTGCCGAAGTGCGGGTCGACCTGGGTGAAGTCGGTGATCCAGTAGCCGTGGTAGCCGGCGGACATGGTGTCGCCGGTGCCCTGGACCGGCCGGTTCCTGAAGATCGGCGCGAGCCAGATGGCGGTGGTGCCGAGCCCCTTGATGTAGTCGAGGCGCTGGGTGAGCCCCTTGAGGTCGCCGCCCTGGTAGAAGCCCTTGTCGGCCGGGTCGTAGCCGGTCGTGGCGCGCGAACCCGTCAGTCCGCCGCGGTCGTTGGCGGGGTCGCCGTTGGCGAAGCGGTCCGGCAGCACGAAGTAGAACTGCTCCCGGGTCAGGTCGTGCCGCGCGGGCTCGGCGGCGAGCTTCGCGTCCGAGGGCGGTGGGGGCGGCGGTTCCGCTGCCGCGGCGGGGAGCGCGGGCGCGAGCCCGGCGCACAGGGCGGCGGCCAGGGCGGCCGCGGTTGCTCTGCGCTTGCCGCGCAGGGGGCGTATCACAGGGGTTTCTCCTTCGGAGGACGCCGGAATCCAGCCCGTCCGGCGTACGGGGTCCGGGACCGGGGGCCGGAGCCCCCGGTCGCGGGAAGAGGCGGGGAAGTCCCCCCGGAGCCGGGGCCCCGGGGGGTGGGGCGGCAGGTCCCTCAGGTGCGGAACGTGTCGTTCAGCACGACCGGCCCGCCCGCCGGCACCGCCGCCGTGCGATTCGCACCGCTCTCCCAGGTGACGTTCCCGGCGGCGTCCTTGCGCAGGTACTTGTACTCGAAGGACGTTCCCGCAGGCAGCGCGACGTCGAGTTTCCACACGGGATAGCCCGCCGGGTCGAGCTTGAGCGCGCTGCCCGGGCTCCAGTTGCCCAGCGCCGGCTGGTTGCCGGTGACATAGATGTTCTCGCCGGGCACCGTCGTGGCGTTGACGCCGAAGGACGCACCCGTGGCGCTCGTACCCCCGCCGCAGTTCCGGGCCCCCGCGTGCAGCGCGACGGCCGTGTTCGGGCCCAGCGTCCGGGTGAACTGACCGGAGGAGTTCACCGTGACGCCCGTGCCGGACTGGACGTCGCAGTAGTCCCCGGCGGGGAGCGAGGTCTGGAAGGTGCGGGTCAGCGCAAAGGACTCGTGGTTGATCGCCACGTACGCCTTGTCGCCGCGCCCGAACGCGATCGCGTCCGCGCCGTTGTCCCACCAGTCGGTGACGGCCTGGCCGCGCGCGGTGTTGCGGAAGGCGACCATCGAGGAGATCTCGCGCCAGGCGTGCTGGCACTTCCAGCCGTCGCTGTAGCAGGCGTTCACCGTGCCGCCGTTCGGCGGGCCGGCGTCCTTGTCCGTCCACTCGTAGCCGGAGTGGACGTCCGGGGAGCCGTACGGCCAGGCCAGCATGAAGACGTTCGCCAGGGTGTAGGGGGCGCCGTCCTTGTAGTTGAGGGTGTCGCCGCCGCGCTCGGTGTCGTGGTTGTCGACGAAGACGGCGGACTGGCCGCTCGCCATGTAGCCCCAGCCCTCGCCGTAGTTCTTCAGGTAGGCGAGGTTCTCGTTGGTGAAGACGCGCTTGAGGTCGCGGGCGTAGCGGAACTCCTGCACATCGCCGTTGCCGAGGTACTCGCCGGGCTGGACGGCCTCGCCCGCGCCGTGGATGGCTTCCTGCTTCCAGTACACGCCCGGGTTGCCGAGCTTCGCCTTGATCGCGGCGAGGTCGGCGGCCGGCATGTGCTTGGCCGCGTCGATGCGGAAGCCGTCGACTCCCAGCGACAGCAGGTCGTTCAGGTACGCGGCGATCTTCGTGCGGACGTACTCCTCACCGGTGTCGAGGTCGGCGAGGCCCACGAGCTCGCAGTTCTGGACGTTCGCGCGGTCCTGGTAGTTGGTGATCTGCGCGGTGCAGTCGTCCATGTCCCAGGAGGAGTAGATGCCCGGGTAGCCGTACTTCGTGTACGAGGAGCCGCCGGTGCCCGTCCCGGAGCCCGCGGCCATGTGGTTGATGACGGTGTCGGCGACGACCTTGACGCCCGCGGCGTGGCAGGCCCCGACCATGTTCGCGAACGCGGTGCGGTCGCCGAGCCGCCCCGCTATCCGGTAGCTGACGGGCTGGTACGAGGTCCACCACTGCCCGCCCTGAATGTGCTCCTGGGGCGGCGAGACCTGGACGTACCCGTAACCGGCCGGGCCGAGCGTGCTGGTGCACGCCTGCGCGACCGAGTCGAAGCGCCATTCGAAGAGGACGGCGGTGACGTCCTTCGTGCCGGGCGGTGCCGCCTGCGCGGCTCCCGCCGGCGCGATCACCGCGACCGCTGCTCCCGCCGCGAGGGCGAGCGCGGCGGCCAGGGACCTGCTGGCCATGTGGTTCCTCCTGCGGCTCGTGGAGGGTGAGGGTGGGGGGAGATACGGGTGGGGATGAGGATTGAATGTTCTTGCTGCAAAACTGAAAACCTCACTGCGCAGGTGACCGTAGGCCCAGACCGTCCATCGGTCAACGGTTTCGACATGTGTGCGACACACGGAAGACATAGGTCCGCAAGAACTTGCAGACGCTGCCCCACTTGCAGGCGCCGCCCCGCGATGCGCGATGCGGTGGGCGAGGCTGCCCCGCACGACGAAGGGCCGGCCCGGACGACCGGGCCGGCCCATCTGAGTGTGCGTCAGCCGGTGACGGGGGACGCGGCCGGAAGGGCCGCGCCGTCACCGGCGAAGGACACGGTCCCGGCCGGGGTGGTGACGCAGCCGCCGGGGCCGGTGACCGCGGTGCTGCCGTCGCCGCGCGTCACCGTGCGGCCGAGCAGTCCGTAGCCGTTGGCCGGGTTCACCAGGCAGGCCGTGCCCGGGGTCGCGCCGGCCTGCCATGCGGAGCTCACCGGGCGGTCCAGGGCGTCGGCCGCCACGTCCACCTGGTTGGTCTGGAAGCCGTCGACGCCGTTGGCGCGGCCCTGCTGGATCTGCGCGAACTCCTGGTCGGGGCCCGCGTCGTAGCTGTGCGGCACGGCGATGCCGCACCCGTCGTGGATCGCGGCCAGCTTCGGCGCCGTGAACTTCGCGAGATCCGAGCCGAACGTGAAGTCCTTGCCCCTGGCCCGGTCGTACAGGGCCGAGGGTGACTCGCTGCCGCTGAGGTTGTAGTTGAAGAGGGCGTTGGCGTCGACGCCCTGGACGGCCGAGATCATGGGGTCCAGGTTCGTGGAGTACTGCCAGATCGTGCGGTCCATCAGCCCGGCGTTCTTCACGGCCTGGGCGACCTGGCGGTACGGCGTGCGGTCCAGCAGGTAGACCTCCTTGAACTCGACGTCGAGGCCCGCGCCCGCCTGCGTGGCGATGGCCAGTACCTCGTCGAACGTGAGGTAGCGGGCCGGGTCGTGCGCGGTGCCCACCCATTCGCCGGTGGCCGCGTTCCAGCTCTTGAACGTCGCCAGGTTCACCGACTTGACGGTCTGTCCGCCGGGGCCCTCGGCGTCGTGGAACGCGACGAGCGTGCCGTCGGACAGCCGGCGGATGTCGATCTCGATCACCGTGGCACCGAACGCCAGGGCGCTGCGGTACGCCTCGGCGGTCTGCTGCGGGGCCAGGTTGGTGCCGCCCCGGTGGGCGGAGAGGAACGGCACCTCGGCGGGCGCGCCGGGCGCGGTGCCGGGGCCCCAGGGCGAGTGGACGGGGGAGGGCACGCACTCGGCGGCCTCGGCGGCGAGCGCCGACGACGACGTGAGCGGGGAGAGCGCGGTGGCGAGCAGCGCGGCGACGGCCGTACCGGCCGCGGCGAGCAGCGCGCCCGGTCGCGTGAACCGACGGGCGCCCCGGCGCTCGGTCACGGCCCGGGAGGACGAGGAGGATGCGGGCGAGAACTCGTTGAGTATCGTCACCCCCCACAAGTAGTGCCGGTTCGTTGCGCGTTGGGCAACGAACGACCAGCAGTCGGCCAAGTGCCGGATACGCGAGGGGAAGTCTGGGCACACCATCACCCCATGGACGCAGGACTCGCAGGACTCCTCGGCGGTGTCGTCGGCGCAGCGGTCGGCGCGGTCGGGGCCACGGCATCGGCGTGGATCACCGGACGGAAGGCCGAACGGCAGGCCCAGCTCCTGGCCGAGGCGCAGTTGGGGCAGGCGCGGCTTCAGATCGGCGCGGAGCGCGGTCGCGCGCTCCGCGAATCGCGCAAGAGCGCCTACGTCGCCTTCGCCGAGGGCTGGAGCCAGGTGCACACCACGCTGGCGGAAGCAGGCATCAAACTCGGCGGCATCGAGGCGAGCGACCCTCCCGAGGAGCGCGAGGAACGCCGCCGGGCCGCGCGCCGCCTCTGGAACGAGGCCCGCGCCCTGCACCACGCCCTCACCCGTCTGCTGCACGTGGTCCAGGTGGAGGGCCCCGCCCCGGCGGGCCGGGCCGCACAGACGGCGCAGGGCGCTCTGGTCACCCACTTCGGCGCGGTCCTGGCCTGGCTCCACGCGGTGGACGCCGGAACGGAGACACCGCAGCACAGCTCGGACGAGAAGACCGCGCACGGCGCCGCGTACGGCAGCCTCCTGGACTTCCTCCGCACCGCCTCGGACACCACCGCACAGGAGGACGCACCCGATGTCTGAACCTCGACCGAAGCCACGCGGTAACGACCGCCCACCGCCGGACCGCGACACCGTCGCCCTGTACCGACGCCGCCGTGTCCCTGGCGCGGCCGATCTCGCCCGCAGAGCCCGCGAGACACTTGCCTGACATGCCCAACATGCAGCCCGACGAAGGGAACATCGTGGCCCAGCAGACAGACGACCGCTCCCCAGCGCTCAGGCCGGCGCTCGAATCGATGACCCTGCTGGTCGCGGCCGTCATCGTTCACGACAAGGCCACCGACCGGGTCGTTCTCCTCCAGCGCAGCGAGAACGCCAAGTTCGCCCAGGGAATGTGGGACCTGCCCGTCGGCAAGAGCGAACCGGGCGAGCCCATCACGGCAACCGCTGCCCGCGAGCTCTACGAAGAAACGGGCCTCACGGTGAAGCCCGAGTCCCTCACGGTCGCCCACGTCATCCACGGCGCCTGGGGCGTGGAGGCCCCCCAACGGCTTCCTCACGGTCGTGTTCGCCGCCCATGACTGGACCGGCGAACTGGAGAACCGCGAGCCGGGGAAGCACTCCCAGGTCCGCTGGGTCGACGCCGATGCCATCCCCGACGACTTTGTCGACACCACCGCCGGCGCCCTCCACCAGTACCTGATCAAGGGCTTCAACGTTTCCCTGGGCGGCTGGCCGACGGCGTGAACTGACAAGCTCAGTTCCGCACCCGCGCCGTCGACCCCCGCACCACCAGCTCCGGCTGGAAGACGTACTCCGTGCTCGGCACGGGATTGCCGCGGATCTCCTCAAGCAGCGCGCCGACCGCCGCCGAGGCCATCGCCTGGACGGGCTGGCGGACCGTCGTCAGCGGGGGGTCGGTGAAGGGGATGAGCGGGGAGTCGTCGTAGCCGACGACCGAGACGTCGCCCGGGACGGACAGGCCCCGCTCCCGGACCGCGCGGATCGCGCCGAGGGCCATCATGTCGCTGCCGCAGACGATGCCGGTGCAGCCCGCGTCGACGAGTTCGGCGGCGGCCGCGTGGCCGCCCTCGACGCCGAAGAGGGTGTGGCGCACATAGGGCTCCGCGCCGGGGCCCGCGGCGTCCAGGAAGCCCTCCGTCTTGCGGCGCGAGGGGACGTAGCGGACGGGGCCGACCGCGAGGCCGATCCGCTCGTGGCCGAGGTCGGCGAGGTGGCGTACGGCCATGGCGGCGGCCATCCGGTCGTCGGGCGAGACGAAGGGCGCGCGGATCCGCTCGTTGTAGCCGTTGATGAGGACGAACGGGACGCCCCGGGCGGCGAGTTCGGCATAGCGGCCGGGGTCGGCGGAGGTGTCGGCGTGCAGCCCGGACAGGAAGACGATGCCGCTGACCGCGCTCTCCTCCAGCTGCTCGACGAGCTCGTCCTCGGTCGCCCCGCCGGGCTGTTTGACGCAGAGCAGGGGCGTGTAGCCGTGGCCGGCCAGCGTCTGCTCGACGACCTGGGCGAACGCCGGGAAGATCGGGTTGGTGAGCTCCGGCACCACCAGACCGACCAGTCCGGCGCTGCGCCGGCGCAGCCGCACGGGGCGCTCGTAGCCGAGGACGTCGAGGGCCGCGAGCACCCGCGTACGGGTCGCCGACGACACACCGGGCCGGACGTTGAGGACACGGCTGACCGTGGCCTCGCTGACGCCTGCCTGGGCTGCGATGTCGGCCAGCCGGGGAGCGCCGGTCGCACCGGCGCTCCTAGGGCCTGTCATCCGGATCCTGCCGGGCTCGCGTGCCCTGGCGCCGCCACTCGCGGCGTTGTCGTCGGTCGGCATGGCTCCGCCATGACTCCCTCCTCCGCCTTGCGATTCACGGCGCCAGACCCCGCTCGCTGATCCGGCCTGATCCGGAGGACAGGCCCTCGGCCTGGGGATCGTCACACCGTCCACCACGCCGTGGTGTCCGCGGGCAGCACGGCCACGCCGTCGGTGACCGCCACCGGTCCGGTGGCCAGCAGCAGCGTGCCGGGAGCGGGGAGGCGTACCGGCGCGCCCGTGGTGTTGGTGGTGCAGAGGAAGCCGTCGCGGGCGAGGGCGAGGACGCCGTCGGGGGCATCCAGCCAGGTGACCATGGAACCCGCGCCGAGACCCGGGTGGTCACGGCGCACGGCCAGCGCCGCCCGGTACAGCTCCAGGGTCGAGCCCGGCACACCACTCTGCGCCTCCACACTCAGCTCACCCCACGCCGACGGCTGCGGCAGCCAGCTGCCGCCCGCCCCGAAACCGTACGAGACACCCTCACGCGTCCACGGAATCGGCACCCGGCACCCGTCCCGGAAACCGTCCTGACCCTCCGCACGGAAGAACGACGGATCCTGCCGCACCTCATCCGGAAGATCCGTCACATCCGGCAACCCCAACTCCTCACCCTGATACAGATACGCCGACCCCGGCAACGCCAACATCAACAACGTCGCCGCCCGCGCCCGCCGCAGACCGAGTTCGCGGTCGCCCTGCTCGCGCAGCTGGGTGCCGAGTCCGGCGGGGTTGGCGAACCGGGTCGCGTGCCGGGTGACGTCGTGGTTGGACAGCACCCAGGTGGTGGGCGCGCCGACGGGGCGCATCGCGGCGAGCGAGCCGTCGATGACGGTCCGCAGCTCCTGCGCGTCCCAGTTCGTCGTCAGGTACTGGAAGTTGAACGCCTGGTGCATTTCGTCGGGGCGCACGTACAGCGCGGTGCGCTCGACGGTCGGGGTCCAGGCTTCGGCGACGAGGACGCGCTCGCCCTCGTACTCGTCGAGGATCCGCCGCCAGGAGCGGTAGATCTCGTGGACGCCGTCCTGGTCGAAGAAGGGCATGACATCGTTCCCGAGCAGCTTGAGCTGGTCGCCGGAGCCGATGTCGGGCAGGCCGGGCGCCTTGACGAGGCCGTGGGCGACGTCGACGCGGAAGCCGTCGGCGCCCAGGTCCAGCCAGAAGCGCAGGATCGAGCGGAACTCGTCCTGGACGGCGGGGTGTTCCCAGTTGAAGTCGGGCTGCTCGGGGGCGAAGAGGTGCAGGTACCATTCGCCGTCCTCGACCCGGGTCCAGGCCGGGCCGCCGAAGATGGACTCCCAGTCGTTCGGGGGCAGTTCGCCGTCGGGGCCCTTCCCCTTGCGGAAGTGGAAGCGCTCCCTCAGCCGGGAGCCGGGGCCCTCGCGCAGGGCCTGGCGGAACCAGTCGTGCCGGTCGGAGCAGTGGTTCGGCACGATGTCGACGATGATCCGCAGGCCCAGGCCGTGGGCTCTGCGGATCAGCGCGTCGGCGTCGTGGAGGGTGCCGAACATCGGGTCGATGGCCCGGTAGTCGGCGACGTCGTAACCGGCGTCGGCCTGCGGGGACGCGTAGAAGGGGCTGAGCCAGACCGCGTCGACCCCGAGCTCCTTGAGGTAAGGGAGCCGGCTGCGTATGCCCGCGAGATCGCCCATGCCGTCGCCGTTGCCGTCGGCGAAGCTGCGCGGATAGACCTGGTAGATCACCGCGTCCCGCCACCATGGCGCTGGCTCGGCACGGGTGCCGGTCGTCGTCGTGGTGGCGGGGGCAGCGAGGTGCTGGGTCATTTCATCCCTGCGATGGTGGTGGTTGAGGGGGAACGTACGTACGGAGGTGCGGGGGCCTGCCCCCGGCTCAGCCCTTGACGGCGCCGGCCGATACGCCGGTCACCAGGTGGCGCTGGGCGAAGAGGAAGACGATCGCGGCGGGGATCGCGATGAGCACGGAGGCCGCGGTCATCGGCCCCCACTGGGCGCCGTACTGGTTGACGAACTTCTGGAGTCCGCCGGCCAGCGTGAGGTTCTCGTCGCCGACCATGAAGGCGGAGGCGTAGGCGACCTCGCCCCAGGCGGTGATGAACGAGTAGAACGCCGTCACCGCGATGCCGGGCTTGGCGAGCGGCAGGATCAGCCGCCAGAAGGTGCCGAACGGGGTGAGTCCGTCGACCTGTCCCGACTCGTCGATCTCCCGCGGGATCGTGTCGAAGAAGCCCTTCATCATCCAGGCGCAGAACGGCACGGCGATGGTGAGGTACGTGATGACGAGGCCGGCGGGCTCGTTGAGCAGACCCATGCGCGCCATGATGTTGTAGATCGGCACGATGAGGACCGCGACCGGGAACATCTGGGTGATGAGCAGGGTCCACATCAGTCCGCGCTTGCCGGGGAAGCGGAAGCGGCTGACGGCGTAGCCGGTGGTGGCGGCGACGAAGACGCCGAGGACCGTGGTGAGCCCGGCGACGAGGAGCGAGTTGCCGAACCAGGTGAGGAACGGGGTGTCGTTCAGCAGCCCGGTGTAGTTCTCGAACGTCGTCTCCTTGAAGAAGTCCGTCGTGGTCGCGTACTGCGCCGGCTTGATGGAGGTCAGGAAGACCCACAGGACCGGGAAGACGGCGATCACGGACGCGACGACGAGCGTCAGGTGCAGGGCGGCCGAGGCGAGCGGCGAGCGGCGGCCTCGCACGGGAGCGTTCGCGGGCGTGCCCGCGGACCTGCTCGCAGGCGTGCCCGCGGACGCGTTCGCAGGGGTGTTGGTCGTGGTCACCAGGTTTCTCCCTGCTTGCGGAGGACGCGCTGGTAGATCGCGGCGAAGACCATGAGGAGAACGAGGATCAGCACGCCCCAGGTGGACGACTGCGCGAAGTCGCGCGGACTGATCTCGAACGAGAACTTGTACGCCTGGGTCACCAGGATCTGGGTCGCCTCACCGGGACCGCCCCGCGTCAGCAGGAAGATCACCGGGAACATGTTGAAGGTCCAGATGGTGGAGAGCAGGACGACCGTGGTCGACACCGACCTCAGCCCGGGCATGGTGATGTGGCGGAACCGCTGCCACGCGCTCGCGCCGTCCATCTCGGCGGCCTCGTAGAGCTCGCCGGGGATGGACTGCAACCCGCCGAGCAGGGCGACCATCATGAACGGGACGCCGAGCCAGACGTTGACGGCGATCACCGAGACCTTCGCCCAGGTGGGGTCGTTCAGCCAGGGCAGGGCGTCGATGCCGCCGCCCGCGAGCATCTTGTTGAGCAGCCCGTTGTCCTCGTTGTAGAGGAAGCGCCAGGCGAAGACGGAGACGAAGCCGGGCACGGCCCAGGGCAGGACCAGCATCATCCGGTAGAACGACCGGCCGGCGATCCTGCGGTTGAGGATGTTGGCGAGGGCGAGGCCCAGGCTGAAGGTGACGGCCACGCAGGAGACCGTCCACACCAGCGTCCACCCGAGCGTGCCGAGGAACTGGCCGCCGGTGAGCGCGTCGGCGTAGTTGTCGAGGCCGACGAATTCGTACGTCGCGGGGAGGTGGTTCACCCCGATCGAGCGCTCGACGTTCCGCTCGTTGGCGTTGGTCAGCGACAGGTAGATGCCGCGGACGAGCGGGTAGCCGATGATCACGCCGATCACGATCACCACGGGGGCGACCATGGTCCAGGCGTACCAGTGGGTGGAGAGGGCGCGCCGGAGCGGGCCCCGTGCGGTGTCGCGGCGACGGCCGCGGGCCCCCTCGGGCTCCGCGGCCTTCGCCACCGACTGGCCGCTGGTGTGGACAGCCATCAGTCGGACTCTTCCCTTACTTCCAGCCGTCGAGGAGCTTGCGGTAGGCGTCGCCCGCCGTCGAGGCTCCCTTCTCCGGGGTGGTCTGGCCGGTGAGGACCTTGGTGTACTCGGTCACCAGCGGGGCGAAGAGGCTGCCGCCCTCGGGGATCCAGGGGCGCTCGACGGCCTTGTCGACGGCCGGCTTGAAGAAGCCGACGATCTCGTTGGCGGCGACCTTCGGCTCGTTGTAGACCGAGGTGCGGGTCGGGAGCAGGCTGAGCTCCTCGGCGACCTGGGTCTGGGCCTCTACGGAGCTCATGTACTCGACGAAGGCGTAGGAGGCGTCGAGGTTCTTGGAGCCGGCGTAGACGGCGAGGTTGTGGCCGCCCTGCGGGGCGCCCTGGCCGGCCGAGCCGGCGGGCACGGGCGCGATGCCGAGGTTGGCCTTGTCCGTGAACTCCTTGCCGGCGTAGGTGTCGGTGACGGCCCACGGGCCGTTGATCATCATGGCGACCTTGCCTTCCTTGAAGGCGGTCTGCATGTTGTTCCAGCCGTCGGTGGCGTCGGTCTCGGCGGCACCGGAGTCGACGAGGTCCTTGACGACCTTCATGGCCTTGACACCGGCCGCGTTGTCGACGGTGATCTGCTTGTTCCCGGCGTCGACCAGGTCGCCGCCCTCGCCGTAGAGGAAGGACAGGAACCAGTAGGCGTCGTCGCCGCGCAGGTACATCCCGGTCTTGCCGGTCTTGTCCTTGATGGCCGCGGCGGCGGTCTTCAGCTCGGCGATGGTGCCGGGGACCTCGACACCGGCCTCCTTGAAGATCTTCTTGTTGTAGAAGACGCCCATGGTGTCGATGACCTGCGGCACGGCGTAGGTCTTGCCGTTGTACTTCGTGGAGGCGGCGGCCTGCTCCAGGAAGTCCTTCTCGTTCTTGAGGGCGGCAGTGCCGTCGAGCGGGGCGAGGTAGCCGAGGTCGGCGAACTCGGGGGTCCAGGCGACCTCGGAGCGGATGACGTCGGGGGCGCCGGAGCCGGACTGGGCGGCGTTCTTGAACTTGTTCTGCGCCTCACCGAAGGGCACGTTCACGTAGTTGATCTTGACGTCGGGGTGCTTCTTGGTGAAGCCCTCGGCGAGCGCCTTGAAGACCTTGTCCTCGCTGCCGACGGTCGACGTGTCCCACCAGGTGACCGTGCCCGACAGCTTTCCGCCCGAGCTGCTCTTCGCGCCCTCGCTGTCGTCGCCGCCGCACGCGGTCGCCGTGAGCGCCAGGCTCGCGACCAGAGCGGTGGCCGCTATGCCACGTCGCATGTGAACTCCTTCGATGGGGCCGCTCCATCACGGCGCCGATTCGTCGAGGAAGGTAACAAGCCTGAAAGAGGACCGAAAGACCTTGCGAGATATTTCCGCAAGAGACGGCGATCGTTACATCCGCGTGTCCTCACGGTTGCCGATACGGGCCTTGTCATGGCGGACTTCCTGCGCTCCGACCTGCCTGGATCAGGTGATAGCCGCCACAGCCGGGGCAATCCGGGAGGGCGGATGGCGTCCGCAACCGCTTCCGCAAGAGATTGCAGCACTGTTACCTTCGTTGTACGTCGGCGTTGAACCGTTAGATCCGTTAGATCCGGAACATCCCGAAACTGGCAGCCGAAGGGGAGCGCCCATGACGCAGGAGCTCAGCACCACCACCGCGCTCGGCACGACCACCGCGCTCGACTCGACCACCGCGCCGCACCTCGCCCGGGAGACGGGGCGGCCGGGAGCGGAGCCGGACTGGTGGCGCGACGCCGTCATCTACCAGGTGTACGTCCGCTCCTTCGCCGACAGCGACGGCGACGGCATCGGCGATCTGCGCGGCATCCGCGACCGGCTCCCCCATCTCGCCGCGCTCGGCGTGGACGCGGTCTGGCTGACCCCCTTCTACGCGTCCCCGCAGGCCGACGGCGGCTACGACGTCGCCGACTACCGGGCCGTCGACCCCCTCTTCGGTGCGCTGTCCGACGCGGACGACCTCGTCCGGGAGGCGCACCGGCTGGGTCTGCGGGTGATCGTCGACATCGTCCCGAACCACACCTCCGACCAGCACGCCTGGTTCCGCTCAGCCCTCGCCGGCGGCCCGGGCGCCCCCGAGCGGGCGTACTACCATTTCCGCCCCGGCAAGGGCGCCGACGGCGAACTGCCCCCGAACGACTGGGAATCGGTCTTCGGCGGCCCGGCCTGGACCCGGGTCGAGGTGCCGGACGGCGATGGGGGCGCCTCCCGGCCGGAGGCCGGGGGAGAGTGGTACCTGCACCTCTTCGCGCCCGAGCAGCCCGATCTCAACTGGGACCACCCGGCCGTGCACGAGGAGTTCGCCTCCGTGCTGCGCTTCTGGCTCGACCTCGGCGTGGACGGCTTCCGCATCGACGTGGCCCACGGCATGGTCAAGGCGGAGGGGCTGCCGGACATCGGGCTGCGGGAGCAGGCCAAGATGATCGGCGCGCAGGTGCTGCCCTTCTTCGACCAGGACGGCGTCCACGAGATCCACCGTTCCTGGCGCCGGCTGCTCGACGGCTACGAGGGCGAGCGCATCGGCGTCGCCGAGGCATGGGCGCCCAGCCCGGAGCGGCTGGCCCTGTATGTGCGCCCGGACGAGATGCACCAGGCGTTCAACTTCCAGTTCCTGCGCTGCCCCTGGGACCCGGAGCGGATGCGGGAGGTCATCGACGCGTCCCTGGCGGCGACGGCCTCGGTGGGCGCGCCCACGACCTGGGTGCTCTCCAACCACGACGTCGTACGCCATCCGACCCGCTACGGCGACGGACCGGCCGGTCTGCGGCGGGCGCGGGCGGCGACGTTGTTGATGTTGGCGTTGCCGGGGTCGGCGTATCTGTATCAGGGTGAGGAGTTGGGGTTGCCGGATGTGACGGATCTTCCGGATGAGGTGCGGCAGGATCCGTCGTTCTTCCGTGCGGAGGGTCAGGACGGTTTCCGGGACGGGTGCCGGGTGCCGATTCCGTGGACGCGTGAGGGTGCCTCGTACGGTTTCGGGGCGGGCGGCAGCTGGCTGCCGCAGCCGCGGGTGTGGGGTGAGCTGAGTGTGGAGGCGCAGAGTGGTGTGCCGGGCTCGACCCTGGAGCTGTACCGGGCGGCGCTGGCCGTGCGCCGTGACCACCCGGGTCTCGGCGCGGGTTCCACGGTCACCTGGCTGGATGCCCCCGACGGCGTCCTCGCCCTCGCCCGCGACGGCTTCCTCTGCACCACCAACACCACCGGATCGGACGTGGAGCTGCCCGTGCCGGGCAGCGTGCTGCTCTCCTCGGCGACCCCCGAGTTCACCGGCGGGACGGTCCACCTTCCCGCCGACTCCAGCACCTGGTGGGCAATCTGACATGCGACCGGTACAGTCCAATCCCATGACCGCACGGCTTGCCGACATCGCAGCCCAGGCGGGGGTCAGCGAGGCCACGGTCAGCCGCGTGCTCAACGGCAAGCCAGGCGTTGCCGCAGCCACCCGCGAATCGGTGCTCGCCGCCCTCGACGTCCTCGGCTACGAGCGCCCGGTCCGGCTGCGCAGGCGCAGCGCCGGACTGGTCGGGCTCATCACGCCCGAACTGGAGAACCCCATATTCCCGGCCCTGGCCCAGGTCATCGGACAGGCGCTGACCCGCCAGGGCTACACCCCCGTGCTGGCCACCCAGACCCCGGGCGGCTCCACGGAGGACGAGCTGACCGAAATGCTCGTGGACCGCGGGGTCTCCGGCATCATCTTCGTCTCCGGACTGCACGCCGACACCAGCGCCGACATGCAGCGCTACGAGAAGCTGCGCGCCCAGGGCGTGCCCTTCGTCCTCGTCGACGGCTTCTCGCCGCAGGTGCAGGCGCCGTTCATCTCCCCCGACGACCGCGCCGCCATGCGGCTCGCGGTCACCCATCTCGTGGCGCTCGGGCACACCCGGATCGGCCTCGCGCTCGGCCCGAAGCGATTCGTGCCCGTTCTGCGGAAAATAGAGGGATTCGTCAAGGTCACCCGTGAACAGCTCGGCCTGAGCGACCAGGTGATCGAGGCGGAGCTGATCCAGCACTCCCTCTACACCCTGGAGGGCGGCCAGGCCGCGGCGTCCGCGCTGATCGACCGCGGCTGCACCGCCGTGGTGTGCGCGAGCGACATGATGGCGCTCGGCGCGATCCGGGCGGCACGGCAGCGCGGGCTCGAAGTCCCCGACGACATCTCGGTCGTCGGCTTCGACGACTCCCCGCTCATCGCCTTCACCGACCCCCCGCTGACGACGATCCGCAAGCCGGTGCCGGCGATGGGCCAGGCGGCCGTACGCACGCTCCTGGAGGAGATCGGCGGGACACCCGCGCCGCACAGCGAGTTCGTCTTCATGCCCGAGCTCGTCGTCCGCGGCTCGACCGCCGCGGGGCCGGGCGTCGCGCCCTAGGGAGCGTCTTCGACGTAGCGTCGTCCGCCCGACGGGCGGGCCCGGCGGCGTCTGGTGCGTGCGATCGCAAGGCGGAACTCGTGGCCGAAGGGCTACGAGGGTGGGGGCACCTCCCAGGCGCGAGCCCTGGGGGAGCATGCCAGGCATCACCGGGCAGACGGGACTTAGAAGACACGGCACAGGGCCGTCCGGCCGAGCGGTGGGCCGCCCGGTGGAGGGGACTTCGAGGACGCGGTCGGGGCCGCCCCCTAGTCCGTAAGGCGGACGGCATGGGCAGGGAACCCGTCCAGGGGATGATCGCACCAAGGCGCCCATCTGGCAGACTCTCTGCCTATGGGTGAAGCGACCGTGAAGACTCTGGAAGGCCGGACGGCCACCCCGTCACCCAAAGTGACAGCGGACGGTCCGGTTCCGGAAGTCGCTCCAGCGGGAGTTCCGGCCGGGGGGCGGCTGCGCAGGCTGCGTGCGCCCAGGCGGCCGCGGATCTGGTTCGAGATCCTGCTCATCGCGGTCAGCTACTGGACGTACTCGCTCATCCGCAACGCCGTGCCGGAGCAGAAGGCGCAGGCCCTGCGCAACGCCGACTGGATCTGGCACGCCGAGAAGACCCTCGGCATCGCGGTCGAGCAGACGGTCAACCACGCCGTGAACTCGGTGACATGGCTGGTCATCTCGATGAACTACTACTACGCCACGCTCCACTTCCTGGTGACGATAGGCGTCCTCGTCTGGCTCTACCGCCGCCACCCCGGCCGCTACGCGGCGGCCCGCCTCGCCATCTTCGCGACGACGGGCGTCGCACTCGTCGGCTACTACCTGTACCCGCTGGCACCGCCGCGCCTGATGAACGGCCAGGACTTCATCGACACGGTGCTCGTGCACCACACCTGGGGCTCGATGGCCTCCGGCAACCTGAAGAACATGTCGAACCAGTACGCGGCGATGCCGTCGATGCACATCGGCTGGTCACTGTGGTGCGGCCTCGTCATCTTCGCGCTGGCGTCGGCGCCGTGGGCGAAGATCCTCGGCCTGCTGTACCCGGCCCTGACCCTCATAGTCATCGTGGCCACGGCCAACCACTTCTGGCTGGACGCGGTGGGCGGGCTGCTGTGCCTCGCGTTCGGCTACGGGGTCTCGTATGTCTGGTACGGCGCCCTGCCGCACCGCCTGGCGCGGGTACCGGTGCC
Source organism: Streptomyces sp. FIT100 (assembly GCF_024584805.1). NCBI lineage: Bacteria > Bacillati > Actinomycetota > Actinomycetes > Kitasatosporales > Streptomycetaceae > Streptomyces > Streptomyces sp. FIT100. The sequence continues at coordinate 2,104,166 of NZ_CP075715.1, forward strand.
GGTTCCGGTCCCGGCGGGCCCGGTGAACCTGAACACGGCACGGCAGTGAGCTGACACCAGGGCGGCGCCGGGGCGTACGTGGTGACGCCCCGTAACCGGCCACGGAGACGACACCACCGCCCCTCGCCGGGGCCGGCCACGGCTCTGGGAGGATGCCGGGAGCGAGCCGACCCGGCACCGGGAGACCACGTGATCCGCGACCTCTACAACGTGCGCGAAGTACCGCACGAGGACGGCCCCACTCCGCTGACCGCGGAGGAGGAACAGCGGTGCCGCTCCGCTTTCTTCTCCCACATCGGCAACGAGATCGCCGCCAAGGGCTGGGCCCGCTTCCCCGCGTACACCCCGGAGGAGCGCAGGCGCCTCCACGACGTCGCGCGAGCGCTGAGCGAGCACTGGGGCCGGCTGGTCAGGGTCGAGGCGGAGGACGTCTGCGCCGTGCTCTTCACACTCGAAGACGCCGCACTGACGTCCGGGCCGGGCGCGTAGGCACCGAAGTCGGCGCCGGGGAGCGGCGTCGCCGTACGCCGAGGAAGTGGCGCGCGGACGGGGACAGCCGGGCCGGCGGCCCCTCCACGGACCGCCGGGATCCGCGGCCGGGGGCGCCTGGTAGCCGCACCTGCGGAAGGAGTTCCGAGTGGCGCAGGCACAGGACGTCGTCCTTCTGTGCGCGACATACTCGGCGCGTGTCTGCACGGCTCCGCCGTTCTCGACGGACTCCGCCCGAGCAGCGACGTCGACGTGCTCGTCGTGGTCCGCCACCGCACCACGGCCCGGCAGCGCAGGGCGCGGAAAGGTGCTCGGCCTGCTGTTCCTTGGTGCCGTACTGGGCCAGGGCGTGGCAGGCCAGCGAGTGCACTGACGCCGCGCTGGTCGAGGGCTGCTGGAGATCTCGGGCGGCCCGGCCCGGCTCGGCCCGACCCCGCCCGGCCCGTCGAACTGACGGTCGTCGTCCAGTCCGACGTCCGCCCCTGGCGCTATCCGCCGCGCTGCGAGTTCCTGTACGGCGAGTTCCTGTACGGCGAGTGGCTGCGCGACGCGTACGAGCGCGGGCGGACGCCGTCCCCGCAGCCGTGCCCCGATCTCGCGCCGCTGATCACCATGGCGCTGCGGGGGAACGCCCCGCTCCACGGGCCGCCGCCGGCCGCGCTGTTCGATCCCGGCCCGCACGAGGACCTCCGGCGCGCGATCGTCGCCGGTGTCCCGGAGCTGCTCGACGACCTGGAGTCGGACACCCGCAACGTCCTCCTCACGCTCGCCCGCATCTGGATGACGCCGGCGACCGGCACCATCGGGTCCAAGGACGCGGCCGCGGCCGTGGGCGCTCCCCCGGCTCCCGGCGCAGCACCGCCCCGTACCGGCCCATGCCCGGGCCGTCTACGCCGGGAAGGTGCCGGAACGCCGGGACGAGCTGTCGCCGCGTGTCCGCCCGTGCGACGACCGTCTGGTCGCCGTCATCGACGGGCTTGCCGCGGAGCGCCAGGGGTGTCCGGTGACGCCGGTGGGGCGACCAGGTCAGGGGACTGATCCGCCCGCCGCAGCGCCTCGGCGACGAATCCGCCGGACTTCAGCTCCTCGACGAGCTCCCGCAGGAACCGCACGGTCTCCGGCCGCCGGGCCCTGGTCGTACCCACCGCCTGCCGGATCTCCATGAAGCGGCCGTCGATCAGCCTCACTTCGCGATGCTCCGCGACGAACGCGGCCATCGGCTGCCGGATCCCGGCCGCTGCCTCCAGCCCATCGGCGCGGAACGCGTCGACTCCCTCCTCCCCGCGCACCACAGTTGCGTGCCGCAGCGTGCGGGAGAGGAAGAGGTCGTACGCGGAGCCGCGCTTCACGCCGATGCGTACACCGGGCCGGTCGACGTCGGCGACGGCGGAGAGGTCCGAGTCGCGAGGGACGGCGTACACCCCCTCGATCACGACGTACGGCGCGGTGAAGGCGACCTCCGCCTCACGCGCGGGCTCGACCGCCAGGAAGCAGATGTCGGCCCGGCCCGTCGCCATCGCCTCGTACGACTTGCGCGCCGCGTCGAAGCAGACGAACTCCACCGGCACACCGAGCCGTGCCCCGATCTCCCGCGCGAGGTCGACCGTCACCCCGGCCGGCGCCGACGGGGTGCCCTGGGCCAGGACCGGGTTCCCGAGATTGATGGAGGCCCGCAGCGCGCCGGTGGGCGCCAGGTCCTCGGTGACGGCAGCGGTCGTGATCCCCATGGCGCGGAGTGTAGATCAGCCCCCTGGCGTCGGCTGCCGCCGCGTCCTCGCCGATGTCACTGGGTCGCCGTGACGATGCAGCGCCGCAGCTCTCCGATCGCATCAGGGGTGCCCTCGACCGTCACCTCCGTCCGCTCGCCGGCGCCCTCCCGGTTCCACACCCATCGCAGCAGGGCCGTCGGCGGGCCGGTCACCGTCACGTCGGCGGCGTTCTCCCCGGCACCGTCCTCGACGAGGAACGTCCCTGGACCGGTCCGCACCCGCCACTGCGCCCCGTCGGTGCGGAGCACGTACGTTCTGCCCGGGGAGCCGGCCAGGATGTCGGTGAAGTAGTCGCCCCACTCGGCAACGCCGAAGGCCACGAACACCTTGAGCAGTTCGTCGACACCGTCGACGGCGAGGCCGTCCCCCACCGGAGCCACCGGCTGCCCGGTGCCGAGTTCGGCGTCGATGCGGTGAATGAGCGTCTCTTGCGCCATCCGCCGGATCCAGAAGCCGACGGTCTGGTCGGGGGTGTACCAGGAACCGGCCGGATCCTCCGGCTCCCGGGCTGCGAACTCGTCGAGCAGCCCGGCGTACGCCCGGTCCAGCAGCCGCAGCGGCTCCTCGTCCGCGAGCTCCTTCGGCGGCCACGGGCTGGGCTCGGCGTTCTCGCGCATGGCCAGGGTCTTGTGCAGGTACACCTCGCCGACGTGGCGGGCCAGGTCGGCGACGGTCCAGCCGGGACAGCTCGGCACCGACGCGGCGGGGTCGGTGTGCACGAGAGCCCGCAGGCGCGCGAAGTCGGCCGCGAGGTGGTCGAGATAGCGGGAGAAGTCCATGCCGGAGAGTTCAGCACATGGCCGGGCCCGGACGGCCGGCTTCCGGCTCACCGAACCGCTGGGCCCCCGGCTGCGGCCGCCCGACCGCCCGGCCGCCGGACCGGGCCCGGCGGGCATCGTGTGCCCGCTTCTGCCGGCTGGGGCGTCGAGCGAGGGCCTCGGGCGGTCGGACCCCGCGGACAGTCAAGCCCCGTACACGCTCAGGCCAGGTAGACGGTCAGGCCCCGTAGAAGAGCTCCTCCACCACGGCCCGGGCCCGCCGCGTCGTCCTGCGGTAGTCGTCGAGCATGGCCCCGACATGCCCCGACTCGTACCCCAAGTACCGCCCCACCGCGCCCAGTTCGCGCGAGTCCGACGGAAAGGTGTCGCCGGGCCGGCCGCGTACCAGCATCACACCGTTGCGGACGCGGCTCGCCAGGACCCAGGCGTCGTCGAGGATCTGGGCGTCCTCCGTGGACAGCAGCCCCGCGGCGTGCGCGGCGGCGAGGGCCTCGCGGGTGCGGGTCGTGCGCAGTCCGGGCTCGGCCCAGCCGTGGCGCATCTGGAGGAGCTGGACCGTCCACTCGACGTCGCTGAGACCGCCGCGGCCCAGCTTGGTGTGGAGGGTCGGGTCGGCGCCGCGCGGCAGGCGTTCGGACTCCATACGGGCCTTGAGACGGCGGATCTCGCGGACCGCCTCCTCGCCGAGGCCCTCGACCGGATAGCGCAGCGGATCGATCAGTTCGACGAAGCGCGCTCCCAGGTCGGTGTCGCCCGCCATCGGTTCGGCGCGCAGCAGGGCCTGGCTCTCCCACACCAGCGACCAGCGCCGGTAGTACGCGCCGTAGGAGGCGAGCGTGCGCACCAGCGGGCCGCTCTTGCCCTCCGGGCGCAGGTCGGCGTCGATGAGCAGCGGCGGGTCGGAGGTGGGCACCTGCAGCAGGCGGCGCAGTTCGGCGACGACGGTGTTCGCGGCCTGTGCGGCCTCGTGCTCGTCGACGCCCTCGCGCGGCTCGTGGACGAAGAGCACGTCGGCGTCGGAGCCGTACGACAGCTCGTGGCCGCCGAAGCGGCCCATGCCGATGACGGCGAAGCGGGTGGGGAGCTCGTCGCCCCACTTCTCCCGTACGACGGCACGCAGCGCGCCCGCGACGGTCGCCGCGTTGAGGTCGGTGACGGCGTTGCCGACGCGGTCGACGAGCGCGCCGGGGTCCTGTTCGGCGGGGCTCTCCTCGGTGCCGTACGAGCCGATCAGATCGGCCGCGGCGGTGCGGAACAGCTCGCGCCGCCGCACCCCGCGGGCGGCCGCGACCGCCGCCTCCGCGCCGGTGGCGCGGCCGACCGCGGCCAGTACCTCCTGCTCCAGGTGGTCCCGGCCGCGCGGCCGCAGGCCCTCCGGGTCGCCGAGCAGGGCGACCGCCTCGGGGGCGCGCAGCAGCAGGTCGGGGGCGAGCCGGCCGGCGGACAGGACGCGGGCGAGGTTCTCCGCTGCCGCGCCCTCGTCGCGGAGCAGCCGCAGGTACCAGGGGGTCTTGCCGAGCGCGTCGGACACCTTGCGGAAGCCGAGCAGGCCGGCGTCCGGATCGGCCGAGTCCGCGAACCAGCCCAGCAGCACCGGCAGCAGGGTCCGCTGGATCGCCGCCTTGCGCGAGACGCCGGACGACAGGGCCTCCAGATGGCGCAGCGCGGCGGCCGGGTCGCCGTATCCGAGCGCTTCGAGCCGCTGCCCTGCGGCCTGGGTGCTGAGCCGGGTCTCGCCGGGCGCGAGCTGGGCGACGGCGTCCAGGAGCGGCCGGTAGAAGAGCTTCTCGTGCAGCCGCCGTACGACGGAGGCGTGCCGTCGCCACTCCTTGTTCAGCTCGGCGACGGGGTCGGTGCGCAGCCCGAGCGAGCGTCCGAGGCGGCGCAGGTCCTCCTCGCCCTCGGGGACGAGATGGGTGCGGCGCAGCCGGTGCAGCTGGATGCGGTGCTCCATGGCGCGCAGGAAGCGGTACGCGTCGTCGAGCTGGGCGGCGTCCATACGGCCCACGTAGCCGCCGGCCGCGAGCGCCTTCAGCGCGTCGAGGGTGCTGCCGCTGCGCAGCATCGCGTCGCTGCGGCCGTGCACCAACTGGAGGAGCTGGACGGCGAACTCGACGTCCCGCAGCCCGCCGGGGCCGAGCTTCAGCTCGCGCTCTATCCGGTCGACGGGGATGTTGTCGACGACGCGGCGGCGCATCTTCTGCACGTCGGGGACGAAGTTCTCGCGCTCCGCGGCCTGCCAGACGAGCGGCGACACGGCCTCGATGTACTCGGCGCCGAGCTCGGGGTCCCCGGCCACCGCCCGTGCCTTGAGCAGCGCCTGGAACTCCCAGGTCTTCGCCCACCGCTGGTAGTACGCGAGATGGCTGGTGAGGGTGCGGACGAGCGGGCCGTTGCGGCCCTCGGGGCGCAGATTGGCGTCGACGGGCCAGATCGTGCCCTCGACGGTGGTCTCCGAGCAGATGCGCATGAGGTGCGAGGCGAGCCGGGTCGCGGCCTTCAGCGCGGTGGGCTCGTCGGCCCCTTCGACGGGCTCGCCCACGAAGATGACGTCGACGTCGGAGACGTAGTTGAGCTCGTGGCCGCCGCACTTGCCCATCGCGATCACCGCGAGCCGGCACACGGCGGCGTCCTCGGGCGCGGCGCCACGGGCGATGGCGAGCGCCGCGCGCAGGGTCGCCGTGGCGAGGTCGGCGAGCTCGGCGGCGGTCTGGGCGACGTCGGTGGTGCCGCAGACGTCGCGGGCCGCTATGGACAGCAGACAGCGCCGGTAGGCGACGCGCAGCGACACCGGGTCGGTGGCCTCGGCGAGCCCGCGCTCGAACTCCTCCACACCCGGGTGGAGGTCGGTCGCCTCGTACATCACGAGCGCCTGCCAGTCGCGCGGGTGCCGCGCGAGGTGGTCGCCGAGCGCCTCGGACGCGCCGAGCACCCCGAGCAGCCGGTCGCGCAGGGGCTTCGCGGAGATCAGCGTGTCGAGCAGGACCTGCCGCTCCTCGGGCGGCTGCGCCTCGACGAGCCGTACGAGCCCGCGCAGGGCCAGGTCGGGGTCGGCGGTGGCGCCCAGCGCGTCGAGGAGGACGGAGTCGGTGCGTACGGGGGTCATCTCGGGCAGTTCGAGGAACCGTTCGGCGACGGCGGGGTGGGTGAATCCGTGCCGCAGCAAACGGGTGAACGTACTGCTTCTGCGCCCCGGCACCGTCATTCCGCAGCCTCCGCATCACGCGCCCGACATCCCGCACCCGATCAAGGGCCCGGTCCGAGCGTAGCCCGAGCCTCCGGTTCGCGATGAGTCCGGTCGGCGGGCGGAGTCGGTACTTCGCAGGGACCATATGAAGAACCGGGCAACCGGGAGGATTCCGCCATGCCGACGCAGTCACCGCCCCAGGAACCGCAGACCCAGGAACCGCCGACCCAGGAACCGCGGACCGACCTCGACCCGCGCTACAGCTCCCCCGCCGCCACGCCGACACCGTGGTCCGACGCCGTCGCACTGCTGGAGAAGGCCGAGGTCTTCTGGCTCTCGACGGTACGGCCCGACGGCCGCCCCCATGTCACCCCGCTGCTCTGCCCCTGGCTGGACGGGGCGCTGTACTTCACCACGGGTGAGGACGAGCGCAAGGCCCGCAACCTCGCCGCCAACCCGCACGTCGTCCTCACGACCGGCACGAACACGTCCGGCGGCGGCTGCGACCTGGTTGTCGAGGGCGAGGCGGTCCGGATCGGCGACGAGGAGCGGCTGGGCCGGCTGGCCGAGGCGTGGGAGGCGAAGTACGGCCCGGTGTGGCACTTCGAGGTGCGGGACGGGGCCTTCCACTCCCCGGGCGGGGGCCGCGCCCTGGTCTTCGAGGTCGCACCCGCCACGGCCTTCGGCTTCGCCAAGGGCGACGTCTACGGCCAGACCCGCTGGCGGTTCAGGGCCTGAACCGCCCGATCCGCCTGATCCGTCCGACACGACGCACGAGGGAGGCACCCCGGCGTGGAATGGACCCTCGAAGTGATCGTCATCCCGGTCACCGACATCGACCGGGCCAGGACCTTCTACGCCGACCAGTGCGGCTTCGACGTCGACCACGACACCCGCATCGGCAAGGGCGTCCGCATCATCCAGCTGACCCCGCCCGGCTCCACCTGCTCGATCGTCATCGGCGAGGGCATGCCACCGGCGCCCGGCCATACGTCCATGCCCCCCGGCGCGATCCAGGGCCTCCAGCTCTGCGTCCCGGACATCGAGACGGCCCACGACGACCTCCTCGCCCGCGGCGTCGCCGTCAGCGCGGTCCAGCACGTGTCCCCCACGGGCTGGGCCCAGGGCAAGGGCGAGCCCTGGAACTCCTTCGTCTTCTTCACCGACCCCGACGGCAACGGCTGGGTCGTACAGGAGGCGCCGGTGCCCCTGGCGGAACGCCGCCGTTCTTGATGTGCGTGCGGGGCCCTTACGGGCGGCGGCCCCACGCGGAGATCATCGGGGAGGTGGCGAGGTCGAGGCGGCCCGAAGCGACGTTCGCAAGATGCCGATCGATCTCCTCGTCGGTCGCGAGTCCTGCCGCGACCAGCCTGTCGCGCACGTGCCGGACCGTCGCCGCCTCCAGGGTGTCGCTGGCCGCGGACGTGACCGGGAAGTAGGCGTCCGCGGTGACGTCGGCCAGTCCCGCTTCCCGCAGCAGCCGGGGGAGCTTGCGTCCGTAGGACAGGTCGGCACCGCCGGCCGCCAGAAGCGAGCGGAATCCGGCCCGCAACCTGTTGGCCAGCGCCTGCTCGGCCCCGTACTCGTCCAGGCAGATCAGCGGCTGCGACGCCGGATCGGCGTCCTCCACCAGCAGCCACCCGCCGGGCCGCAGCGCACCGGCCATCGCGCGCAGGGCCCGGTCCCGGGAAATTCGCGGGCAGCGCCCCCGCCATCCGTCCTATCGTGTACCGCCGCCGCCCGCGCCGGGACGGCCGACAGGAGAGGCGGCGGAGTGCCGGACGCATACAAGGTGATGCTGGACGCCGAGTTGAGCAAGGCGTTCGACGTGTGGTCCGGGTATCTGGACGCCCGGACGGGCGCGGAGCCACAGGCCCACGCCCGACTGCGCTCCATGCTGGAGTCGGCCCGCGCGGCCGCCGCCGAGGGCGGTCCCGTCACCGCACGCACCTTGGTGGCCGATATGTACGACGAAGCCAGGGAAGCCGGCCTTCCCTGGGCTCCCTCGCCGCCCCGCCCCTGCGAGGCGGACCGGCAGGTGCGGGACTACGCCAAGGACGTCCTGCCACAGGTGCTCCCTCTGGGCCTGCGGGACCGTCTCGACCACATCACGGTCTCCCTGTACGTCACGGGCCACCGCCTCCAGACCGCCTCCAGCCTCGACGCGGCCACCCGCCAGGACATCCTCTACGTCACCGCCCGCGCGGGGATGGCCCTTGATCTCGCCCACCCGGACTCGGCGCAGCGCGAACTGGAACGCCTCAAGGCGATCGCGCGACGCTGCGGCGTGGAGCCCTGAGAGCCAGGTCGTAGCCGTCGAGCCAGTACCGGACGGCCCACAGACGGCCCAGGGCCGGTAAGACGCCGGAGGGCCGACGGTTCGCGGCCGTCAGCCCTCCGGATCGTCTCAACAACAGACCTACGCTGACCTGCGCTTACAGCACCGGCAGGTTCTCCCGCAGTTCGAAGGCGGTGACCTCGGAGCGGTACTTCTCCCACTCCTGCTTCTTGTTGCGGAGGAAGAAGTCGAAGACGTGCTCGCCGAGCGTCTCGGCGACCAGCTCGCTGCGCTCCATCAGAGTGATCGCCTCGCCCAGGTTCTGCGGGAGGGGCTCGATGCCCATCGCGCGGCGTTCGGCGTCGGAGAGCGCCCAGACGTCGTCGTCGGCGCCGGCGGGGAGTTCGTAGCCCTCCTCGATGCCCTTGAGGCCCGCGGCGAGGAGGACCGCGTAGGCGAGGTAGGGGTTGGCGCCGGCGTCGAGGGAGCGGACCTCGATGCGGGCGGAGCCGGTCTTGCCCGGCTTGTACATCGGGACGCGGATCAGGGCCGAGCGGTTGTTGTGGCCCCAGCAGATGTACGAGGGGGCCTCGCCGCCGGAGCCGGCGGTGCGGGCCGAGCCGCCCCAGATGCGCTTGTAGGAGTTGACCCACTGGTTGGTGACGGCGGAGATCTCGGCGGCGTGCTGGAGCAGGCCGGCGATGAAGGAACGTCCGACCTTGGAGAGCTGGTACTCGGCGCCCGACTCGTAGAAGGCGTTGCGGTCGCCCTCGAAGAGGGAGAGGTGTGTGTGCATTCCGGAGCCCGGGTGCTCGGAGAAGGGCTTCGGCATGAAGGTGGCCTGGACGCCCTGCTCCAGCGCGACCTGCTTCATGACCAGGCGGAACGTCATGATGTTGTCGGCGGTCGACAGCGCGTCCGCGTAGCGCAGGTCGATCTCCTGCTGGCCGGGCGCGCCCTCGTGGTGGCTGAACTCGACCGAGATGCCCATCGATTCGAGCATGGTGATGGCCTGGCGGCGGAAGTCCATGCCGACGTTCTGCGGGGTGTGGTCGAAGTACCCGGAGTTGTCCGCGGGGGTGGGGCGGCTGCCGTCCAGCGGGCGGTCCTTGAGCAGGAAGAACTCGATCTCGGGGTGGGTGTAGAAGGTGAAGCCCAGGTCCGAGGTCTTGGCGAGGATCCGCTTGAGGACGAAGCGCGGGTCGGCGAAGGACGGGGAGCCGTCGGGCATGAGGATGTCGCAGAACATCCGGGCGGTGCCGGGGGCCTCGGCGCGCCAGGGCAGGATCTGGAAGGTCCCCGGGTCCGGCTTGGCGATCATGTCGGACTCGTAGACCCGGGCGAAGCCCTCGATCGCGGACCCGTCGAAGCCGATGCCCTCGTCGAACGCCTGCTCAAGCTCGGCCGGGGCCACCGCGACCGACTTCAGGAAGCCGAGCACGTCGGTGAACCACAGGCGCACGAAGCGGATGTCGCGCTCCTCGAGCGTGCGGAGCACGAATTCCTGCTGCTTGTCCATAGCCACATCCTTGCAGTTCAGACGGCCTGTGCACCACCGCCAGGGCGTAGAGGAGGAGCTTCAGTATCACGACCCGGGGTTTCGCCCAGATTACGCACCCCGTATGACATGCGGCACGCCTGCGCCACTACCATCTGCGGCCATGGGGGGCCTGCGGCACGACCGCCTCGCGCGCACCGCGCGTCCCACGGCGCTGGCGAGTGCCGTGGCGACGCTCCTCGCCGCGCTCTTCGTCTGCCTGGGTGGCCAGGCGGAGGCGGACACGGCGGCTCACGCCGGGGACCGGCCGGGGTTCACCGCGGCGCCCGGGGCCGCTTCCCACACCGCGTACGACTGCCCGTACGACCGGGGCGACTGCGGGCTCTTCCCGCACCTCGGCCCGGCCGTGCTCACCGCGCCGCCGCTGGACGGCCCCCTGGACAGCGCCGGGCCGGCGCCCGGCCCTGCCGGGGCGCACCACGCCGTCCGGGCGCCCCGTACGGGTGCGCTGCCCCGCGCGCCGGATCTCCACGTCCTTCAGGTGCTGCGGACCTAGCAGGACCGTTCCGCCTCCGCAGCCGACACGTCGGCACATCGGCATATCGACACATCACAGAAGAAGGACGACGGAAAATGGCCGCCAGGACCAGCAAGAGCAGCAGCAGCAACGACCGCCGGGCCCGTATAGAGCAGATGCGCCGCGCCGACCAGGCCCGTGAGCGCCGCAACCGCATCATCACGATCTCGGTCAGCGCCGTCGTGGTCGCGGGCCTCGTCGGTTTCGGTACGTACGTGCTGAACAAGGAGTCCGAGAAGAAGGAGCAGGTGGAGGCCGCCGCCAAGGCTCCCGTCAAGGACGAGAAGTCGTGGGACGCGAAGAAGCTCGGCCGCAACCACGTGACGACGGCCGTGACGTACCCGATGAAGCCTCCGGTCGGCGGTGACCACCACCAGGCGTGGATGAACTGCGACGGCGACGTCTACGACAAGGCGATCCCCGATGTGAACGCGGTGCACTCGCTGGAGCACGGCGCGGTGTGGGTGACCTACAGCGACAAGGCCCCGGCCGCCGACCTGCAGAAGCTCAAGGACAAGGTCGGCAAGACGCCGTACTCGCTGATGAGCCCGGTGAAGGACCAGGCCGGTGCGATCATGCTGAGCGCCTGGGGCAAGCAGGTCACGGTGGACGGTGCGGACGACCCGAGGGTCGACCAGTTCTTCACGAAGTACGTCCAGGGCCCGCAGACGCCCGAGCCGGGTGCGGCGTGCACGGGCGGGCTGAGCGGGTGACGCCGAGGCTGACCCGTACGCACGTGGCCGCGCTCGTGGCCGTCGTGGCGGCGCTGCTGTTCGCGGGCGCGGCCACGGTCGCGTCCGCGGGCGGCGACGGCGCCGGGGCGGCGACGGCGGGCCCGGTGGCGGACTCCGCGGAGGCGGGCTTCGCCCGCGACATGGCGGTCCATCACCAGCAGGCGGTGGAGATGTCCTTCATCGTGCGCGACCGCACGCAGGACGAGGAGGTGCGCAGGCTCGCGTACGACATCGCCAACACCCAGGCCAACCAGCGGGGCATGCTGCTGGGGTGGCTGGACCTGTGGGGGCTGCCGAAGGTCGTGTCCGGGGTCGAGCCGATGGCCTGGATGGCATCGTCGGCGCCGGACCACAGCGCACACAGCGGGCACGGCGAGCACGGTGCTCACGGCGGCGGTGACGCGCAGGCGAGCGCGGAAGGCGCTGGCGGCGCCGGCGGCGCTGACGGCGCTGACGGCGCTGACGGCTCGCTCATGCCGGGTATGGCGACCAAGGCCGAGCTCGACCAGCTCTCGAAGGCGAGCGGCAGGCAGGCCGAGGTGCTCTACCTCCAGCTGATGACCGACCACCACAAGGGCGGTGTCGCGATGGCCCAGGGCTGCGCCGACCTCTGCACGGTGCGGCCGGAGCGGAACCTCGCCCAGGGCATGGTCGACGCCCAGCAGTCCGAGCTCCTGCTCATGGCGGACCTGCTGAAGAAGCGGGGCGCGGCCCCCCGCGGGTGACCAGGTCGCGGCCGGCCGGGACGCCGCTGACCGAGGACGCGACCGGCCGGGCCGGTCCCGCACACGCGGGGCCGGCCCTCCCGTCGGGCGCCTCGACGATACCGGCGGTAATGTCGAAAACGGCCTTCTCCGCGTCCGCCGCAGTCAGGAGGTACGGACCCGATGACCACCGCCAAGGACATCATGCATCCCGGGGCCCAGTGGATCCCCGCGCACGAAACCCTCGACCGCGCCGCGCAGCTGATGCGCGAACTGAACGTGGGCGCCCTGCCCATCGCGGACACGAACGACCGGCTCTGCGGCATTCTCACGGACCGCGACATCGTCGTCGGGTGTGTGGCCATGGGCCACGACCCGTCGCGGGTGACGGCCGGCGACATGGCCCAGGGCACCCCGCGCTGGGTCGACGCGGGCGCGGACGTGGACGAGGTGCTGCACGAGATGCAGGACCACCAGATCCGCCGGCTGCCCGTGATCGAGAACAAGCGGCTGGTCGGAATGATCAGCGAAGCCGATCTCGCCCGCCATCTGTCGGAGGACCAGATCGCGTCGTGGGTCGAGCAGGTGTACGCGCGGGGTTGACCCGCTCCTCCCCCGGCACCAGGACCGCCCGGGCCACCGCGTCCGGGCGGTCGAGCATCATCAGGTGGCCCGACGGCACGACGGCCTCGAAGCGGGCGCCGTCGCCGAGCCGGCGGGCCAGCGCGCGCTGCCGCTCCAGCCAGTCGTCGTGTGACCGCCGTCCGCCGTGCCCGCCGGAGGCGGCGAGCACGGTCACCGCAAGCCCGTCCGGGAGCGGGAACCGCTCGCGCAGGGCGAGGAGTTCGGCGGCGACCGCCCGGTAGTGGGCGTTCTCCAGCAGGGCGCCCCGGAGCACGCGCGAGGTGCCGTAGCAGCGGCGTACGAGTGCGGCGGGAGCCGGGTCGCCGCCGCCCGTACGGGAGAGCCGGACCGCGGCGCGCCGGGTGAGCGGGCCGAGCGCGGCGGGCACGCCGGCCGTGGAGAGGACCGTGCCGAGGGCGTGCGTGAGGGCCGTGCGGAGCGCGGGGGCCGCGGGTACGCGGGCGTGCTCCTCGACGCTGGAGTCGACGAGGACGAGGCCGGCGGCACGGGCGGGGTGGAGGCGGGCGAAGGCTTCGGCGTGGAATCCGGCGATGGAGTGGCCGACGACGGTGGCGGGCCCGGTCAGCCCGAGCGCGTCGAGCAGGGCGGCGATGCGCTGGGCCTCGCCGGTCGCGGAGGGCGCCACGGCCGCCGGCCCGCTCAGCCCGTGGCCCGGCCGGTCGAAGCGCACGACGGTGCGGTGCGGCGCCAGCAGCGGTACGACGGGGTCCCAGTCGAACCAGCTCATGGCGAGGCCCGCGCTGAGGACGCAGACCGGGCCGCTGCCGTCGACGACGACGTGGTGCGCCACTCCCCGGACCCGTACGAAGCTCACGATCCCTCTCCCTCCCGCGCCACGGATCCCTCCCGCGCCACGGACAGCGCGAGTACCGCCAACCACACTGCCACCAGCAGTACCTGGGTTCGCTGTGCGGCTCCGAGCGCCCAGGCGCCGTGGCCCGCCTCGGAGGCCCCGACGGCGGCCAGCGTCCAGCCGGTGGCGGCGAGCGCGAGGACGGCGACGGCGGCTCCGGTACGGGCCAGGGGCGGCCACCGGCCGTAGCGGCGGGCGGCGACGGTGAGCGCGACGACGCCCGTGAGCGCACCGGCCATGGCGAGAGAGGAACTGACGGCGTGTGCGGTGTGGGTCGCCGGCACGAGTCCCGCGGTCTCGCGGGCGGCGCACTCCGGGTCCGCGGTCGGCGCGCAGCTCAGGGGCAGCCGGGAGTCGGCGGCGGTCGCGGCGCCGAAGAGCAGCAGAGCGGCCCAGCCGACGACGGTCCAGGGGCGCCGCGGCGGTCGCAGCAGGGCGAGTCCGGCTCCGGCGAGCACGAGCAGCCCGGCGGCGAGGTCGGTGGCGCGGAAGAAGCCGCCCAGCGGCTGGTCGGCGGCGGCGAGTTCGCTGACGTACGCGCGGACGGGATCGAGTCCGGTGTCGAGGACGAGTTCGAGCACCCAGGCGGTGTACGCGACGGCGCCCAGCGCGATCAGCAGGGCGATGGTGCTGGACTTTCCGGGCGATTCGGACATGATGGCCCATGCTAGGTCCGCCTGCGGCCGCAGACCGCGGGCGCCGCACCGAGCCCTCGTCGACACGTGCCGATATGAGAGGAAACGTGTCGGCACGAGCGCTTACCCGGCACCTATACCCGGTGGGGGTAGGGTGCCCGGTATGACGACCGACCCGAGGGCCCCGTACGGGCGGCTACTGCCGTTCAGGGCCCTGCTGTTCGGGATATCCGCGCGGCCGCTCTGAGCGGCGGCCCGGGCACCGGTGGGGAGCGAGGAAGCACCCGCCACCGTCCGTACGGCCGATTCCGCCACCCCGCCGGACCGTGCTCGCCACCTCGTCGGTGCCGCGCCAGGAGGAGCGCGTCCGGCCGTCCCGTCCTGCCCGGACTGCGGTGGCGGACGCACGCCTTCACATGCCTTCACCCCACAGCGAGGTGCACACAGTCATGCGCATGGACCACACCAGTCAGACCTCCCCCACGCGTCGCGCCGTACTCGGCGCCGGGATCGCCGCCGCCGGCTCCGGGCTGCTCAGCGCCTGTTCGAGCGGCGGATCGCGCCGCCAGGGCAGCCCCGGTGCGCCCGCGGCGGACGACCCGGGCGGCTTCGTCGTGCCGGGCGGCAAGGAGGTCGACGAGGCGCATCCGGAGCCCGTGGGACCGCTCCGCAAGCACACGTTCACCGCCACCGCGGGCCCGGTCGAGCTGGGCGCCGGACGCACCTTCAGATCCTGGACGTACGAGGGCCTTCTGCCGGGCAAGGAGGTCCGGATCACCGCGGGTGACACCCTCTCGCTCACCCTCGCCAACCATCTGCCGGTGGAGACCACCGTGCACTGGCACGGCATCGCCCTGCGCAACGACATGGACGGGGTGCCGGGCGTGACGCAGCCGCCGGTCAAGCCGGGCGAAACGTTCGACTACCGGTTCGCCGTGCCGCACGCGGGCACGTACTGGTTCCACCCGCACATGGGCGTGCAGCTCGACCGCGGGATGTACGCGCCGCTGATCGTGGACGACCCGCGCGAGCCGCTCGAGTACGACCACGAGTGGATCGTCATGCTGGACGACTGGATCGACGGGGTCGGCGGCTCGACCCCGGACGACGTCCTCGCCCAGCTCCGCAACGGCAAGCCCGCCATGGGCCACGGCGGGGACCACGACGAGCACGGGGACGCGGACGGCGACGAGCGCAGGGGCGCCAGGCCCGACGGGCCGCTGGAGGCCGGCGGCGGAGGGGTGGCGGAGGTACCCGTTCCGGGCGGGCACGCCGACGGGAAGGGCGCCGGGACGGCCGCCTCACCGTCGCCGTACCGCGGAAAAGGGCCGAAGCGGCTGATGTCGGGCGCCACCAGCAAGCTGCTGGGCGGCCACGCGGGCGACGTCGCCTACCCGTACTACCTGATCAACGGGCGCACGGCGGACGACCCCACGCAGTTCAAGGCCAAGCCCGGAGACCGGATCCGGCTGCGCATCATCAACGCGGGCGGCGAGTCGGCGTTCCGGGTGGCGCTCGGTGACCACAAGCTCACTGTCACCCACAGCGACGGCTTCCCCGTCCGGCCGTACAAGACCGACGCGCTCGTCATCGGCATGGCCGAGCGGTACGACGTGCTGTTCACCGCCAAGTCCGGGGTCTTCCCACTCGTCGCGCTGGCCGAGGGCAAGAAGGGGCGGGCGATGGCGGTGCTGCGCACGGGCAGCGGGGCCGTGCCGCGGCCGACCGCGCACCCCGGGGAGCTGGACCGCGAGGTGCTGGTTTCCGCACGTGGGCTACGACCGGACGATTCGGTGGCGATGGACCGCCGCAGATACGACCGACTGATCAAGATCACGTTTACCGGCGGCATGAAGGACTACGACTGGGGCATCGACCACCGGCCCTACGACCCGGACGTGCGTCACATGGTCGAACACGGTGAGCGGGTGCGGCTGGTGGTCATCAACGCCACGGACATGTGGCACCCGGTGCATCTGCACGGCCACACCTACTCCCTGGCGGGCATCGACGCGCACGGCGCCCGCAAGGACACATCGATCCTGCTGCCGCACCACAAGCTGGTGGCGGACTTCGACGCGGACAACCCGGGTCTGTGGATGCTGCACTGCCACAACATCTACCACTCGGAGTCCGGGATGATGACGACCCTCGCGTACCGCCGGCACCGGGACTAGGGCGTGTTGCGAAAGTAGCGTCGTCCGCCCGTAGGGCGGGCGCGGCGGCGTCTGGTGCGTGCGATCGCAAGGCGGAGGAAGGAGAGCGCAGCGGGCTGCGCCGACGACCGACAACGCCGCGAGCGTGCGTGCCAGACGCCGCCGCGCAGACGGGACTTTCGCAACACGCCCTAGCGCCTTCCGCCGCTTCCCGGATCGGACACCGCCCCGCTTCCCGGCGCAGCCGCGGCAGCGGGGCGGTCACGCGAAAGGGGGGCGGTCTTCCCGTGCTCCAGGCTGCCGCCCGCGAGCGTGGCGCGTTCGGTGAGTCCGATCAGGCCCTGGCCGGAGCCGGGCACGTCGGTCACCGGACCGGCCGGTGCAGGGTTGCGCACCTCGACGGTGAGCCCGGAGCCGGGGCCGCCGCCCACCGTCACGGTGACCTCGGCACCCGGGGCGTGCTTGCGGGCGTTGGTGAGGGCCTCCTGCACGATGCGGTAGACGGTGCGGCCGGTGGCGGCCGGCACGGGAATGCGGCGGGCACGCGGGAGTGGGACGGCCCACACCGCTGGCCCCGGGACATTGCGTCAGAGAGACGATTACACTGGTCCCGTGCCTCAACTACGCCTCGCTCTGAATCAGATCGACTCGACCGTCGGCGACCTCGCCGGCAACGCCGAGTCGGTCGTGCACTGGACCCGGCACGCCGCCGAGCAGGGGGCGCATCTCGTCGCCTTCCCCGAGATGGTGCTGACCGGCTACCCCGTGGAGGACCTGGCCCTGCGGTCGTCCTTCGTGGAGGCGTCCCGGGCCGCCCTGCGCGCACTCGCCGCCCGTCTCGCGGACGAGGGCTTCGGCGAGCTCCCCGTGATCGTCGGCTATCTCGACCGCTCGGAGAAGTCCGAGCCCCGGTTCGGCCGGCCCGCGGGCTCACCGGAGAACGCCGCGGCCGTGCTGCACCGCGGCGAGGTCGTGCTGCGCTTCGCCAAGCACCACCTGCCCAACTACGGCGTCTTCGACGAGTTCCGGTACTTCGTCCAGGGCGACACGCTGCCGGTGGTCCGTGTGCACGGTATCGACGTCGCGCTCGCCATCTGCGAGGACCTCTGGCAGGACGGCGGACGTGTACCGGCCGCCCGCTCCGCCGGGGCCGGGCTGCTGATCTCGGTCAACGCCTCGCCGTACGAGCAGAACAAGGACGACACGCGTCTGGAGCTGGTCCGCAAGCGCGCCCAGGAGGCGGGCTGCACCACCGCGTACCTGGCGATGATCGGCGGCCAGGACGAGCTGGTCTTCGACGGCGACTCGATCGTCGTCGACAAGGACGGCGAGGTGATCGCGCGCGCCCCGCAGTTCGCCGAGGGCAGCGTCATCCTCGACCTGGAGCTGCCGGCAGCCGGCGGCGGGGCCGCTGACGGGGAACGCGTGGACGACGGTCTGGTCGTGGACCGGGTCGTCCTCTCCGACGAGCCGCTCCCGGCGTACGAGGCGGAGCTGACGGGCGGCTACGCCGACCGTCTCGACGACGACGAGGAGGTGTACTCCGCGCTGGTCGTGGGCCTGCGGGCGTACGCCGCCAAGAACGGCTTCCGGTCCGTCCTGATCGGCCTGTCCGGCGGCATCGACTCCGCGCTCGTCGCCGCGATCGCGTGCGACGCGCTCGGCGCGCAGAACGTGTACGGCATCTCCATGCCGTCCAAGTACTCCTCCGACCACTCCAAGGGGGACGCGGCCGAGCTGGCCCGTCGTACGGGGCTCAACTTCCGGACCGTGCCGATCGAGCCGATGTTCGACGCGTACATGGGTTCACTGGGGCTGACCGGTCTCGCCGAGGAGAACCTCCAGTCGCGGCTGCGCGGCACGATGCTGATGGCCGTCTCCAACCAGGAGGGCCACATCGTGCTCGCGCCGGGCAACAAGTCCGAGCTGGCGGTGGGGTACTCGACGCTGTACGGCGACTCGGTCGGCGCCTACGGCCCGATCAAGGACGTCTACAAGACCTCGGTCTTCCGGCTGGCGAAGTGGCGCAACCGGGCCGCCGAGGAGCGCGGCCAGACCCCGCCGATCCCGGAGAACTCCATCGTCAAGCCGCCGTCCGCGGAGCTCCGCCCGGACCAGGTCGACACCGACTCGCTGCCGGACTACGACGTCCTCGACCGGATCCTGGAGCTGTACGTCGACCGCGACCAGGGCAAGGAGGCCATCGTGGCGGCGGGTTACGACGAGGAACTGGTCGCGAAGGTCCTGCGCCTGGTCGACACCGCCGAGTACAAGCGCCGCCAGTACCCGCCGGGCACCAAGATCTCGGCGAAGGGCTTCGGCAAGGACCGCCGGCTGCCGATCACGAACCGCTGGCGGGAGACGACGTCGCACTGACCGGGGGACGGCCGGCCTGCCCGTCCGCCGGCGCCGCCGCCGCCGCCGCGAGGGGGCTTCCCGCGACCACGCGGGAGGTCCCCTCCGCCGTCTTGCCGCCCCGGTCCAGCAGTCCTGCCGCGGCCGCGATGGCGAGGCCGACGACGGCGAGGGCCGCGCCGACGACCGCCGGGGAGGTCCAGCCCCAGCCCGCGGCGATCGCCGCGCCGCCGAGCCAGGCCCCGCCGGCGTTGGCGAGGTTGAAGGCGGAGTGGTTGGAGGCGGAGGCGAGGGTCGGGGCGTCCTGCGCCTTGCGCATGACCAGCATCTGGAGCGGGGTGGTGGTCATGAAGCCGACCGCGCCGAGGACGACAACGGTCGTCAGGGCGAGCCAGGGGATGTGCACGGTGAAGCGGAAGGCGACCAGCACGAGGGCGAGGGCGGCGAGCGAGCCGTAGAGGGTGGGCCGCAGGGCCCGGTCGGTGAGCGGGCCGGCGACGAGTGCGCCGAGGGTCATGCCGATGCCGAAGAGGGCCAGGACGAGCGTCACGGCCGACTCGCCGAGGCCGATCGCCTCGGTCGTCATCGACGCCAGGTACGCGTAGACGGCGAAGACGCCCGCGAAGCCGAAGACGGCGGTGAGCAGCCCGAGCAGGACCTGCCGGTTGCCGAGGGCACGCAGCTCGCGCCCGAGGCCCTGGTGGGCGTCGACGGGAACGTGCGGGACGAGGCGGGCCAGCGCCGCCATCGCGACGAGTCCGATCACGGTGACGACGAGGAACGTGGCGCGCCAGCCGAGGTGCTGGCCGAGCAGGGTCGCGGCGGGTACGCCGACGACGTTCGCGACGGTCAGCCCCAGGAACATCGTGGCCACCGCCCGCGCCTGCCGCCCCTCCGCGACGAGCCGCGCGGCGACGACGGCGCCGACGCCGAAGAACGCGCCGTGCGGCAGCCCTGCGAGGACCCGCCCCGCGAGGAGCGTGCCGAAGTCGGGGGCGAGCGCGGAGGCGAGGTTGCCGACGGTGAACAGCGCCATAAGGAGGAGCAGCATCCGCTTGCGCGGCACACGCGAGCCGAAGGCCGTGAGCAGCGGGGCGCCGATGACGACGCCGATCGCGTACGCGGAGACGAGGTGGCCGGCGGTGGGGACGGAGGTCCCGAGGTCATCGGCGACGTTGGGCAGCAGGCCCATCATCACGAATTCGGTGGTGCCGATGCCGAAGGCGGAGACGGCGAGCGCGAACAGCGCCAGGGGCATGGGAGAGCCTTTCGTTAGTTCTCCTACGGAACAAAGGCTCTCACGTGGAATGTTCCCGGCGATGAACGGATGATTGCGGCGAGATTTTCCCGGCGGTCACCACGTGGCCGCCCCGGCGGTCACAGCAAGGCCGCCCGGAGGTCACAGCGAGGCCGTCCCGGCCGTCACAGCAACGTCGTCCCGGCGGTCACAGCGAGGCCGTCCCCGCCGTCACAGCAACGTCGTCCCGGCGGTCACAAGGCGACGCGGGCCGCGATCGGGAGGTGGTCGCTCGACGTGCGGGGCAGCGTCCAGGAGGAGAGCGGTTCGACGCCCTTCACCATGATCTGGTCGATGCGCGCCATCGGGAACGACGCCGGCCAGCTGAAGCCGAAGCCGTTGCCCGCCGCGCCCTGCGTGGAGCGCATCTGGGAGGTGACCGCGTTCAGGGAGCGGTCGTTCATCGTGCCGTTGAGGTCGCCGAGCAGGACCACCCGCTCCTCGCCCTCGTGCGCGATCGCCTCGCCCAGCGCGTCCGCGCTCCTGTCGCGCTGACTGGCGGTGAAGCCCGCGTTCAGCTTCACCCGCACCGAGGGCAGATGGGCCACGTACACCGCGACGTCGCCGCCCGGCGCCGCCACCGTCGCACGCATCGCCCGCTTCCAGCCCAGCCGGATGTCGACGTCCCGGGCGTCGCTCATCGGGTACTTGCTCCAGAGCCCGACCGTGCCCTGCACCGAGTGGTACGGGTACGCCGACGCCAGCGCCTTCTCGTACGTCGGGACCGCGTCGCCCTTCATCTCCTCCAGCGCGACGACGTCCGCGCCGGACTCCGCCACCTGGCGCGCGGTGCCCTCGGGGTCCGCGTTGTCGGCGTTGACGTTGTGCGTGGCGACCGTCAGGTCACCCCCGCCGCCCGTCTTGTCGGTGAACAGCCCGCCGAACAGGTTCACCCACACCACGGCCGGCACCAGCAGCGCGATCAGCGCCGTCGCGGACCTGCGCAGCAGCGCGCACACCAGCAGCATCAGGACGAGAACGCCCAGCCAGGGCAGGAAGGTCTCGGTCAGGCTGCCGAGGTTGCCGATCCGGTTCGGGATGTGGGCGTGGAGGATCATCAGCAGCCCGAGGGCCACGGCGCAGACCGCGACCAGGATGCCGCGCCGCCAGATCCCCGGATCGCCGCGCCAGCGGTCCAGCACGGCCCGGACCCGGGATCCGGGGCGGGGGTCCTCCGCGCCGTCGTTCCCCGTCTCCGCCATGTATGCCTGCCGCATGCCGTCGTCCTCACTGCCTTGCTGCGTTGCTGCCTTGCTCACTGCCGTGTGCAAGCCGGTACCGCCCGTCCGCCTGACCCTAGGGGATGGGACCGGGCTTGCTGTCATACGGTCACGATGACGTCCGGAACGCGTGACGGGTTCCGATCATGGGCGACAGGACACCGGCTGTGACAGAACGCGCATATTGCACGCGGGTACCAGAGGTCGGGAAGGCCGGTCAGGGGCGCCGCTCAGGAACGCCGCTCAGGGGCGCCGCTCGGATGCGGCCGGCGGGCGCAGCCCGTCCAGCGCGGTCGAGACGATGCGTTCCGCCAGACCGTCCGGCAGGGGCGCGTGCGGCCGCATCACGGCCCGTACCAGCATGGGACCGACGACGAGGTCGTTGACCAGGTCGATGTCGACGTCGTCGCGGATCTCCCCGCCCGCGATCCCGCGCCGCAGGATCGCGAGGACGGTCGCGCGCCGGGGGTCGATCACGGTCGCGACATACGCCGCCCACAGCTTGGGGTGGCTCTTCATCTGCGCGAGGACGTTGTGCAGCAGGGCCGAGGAGCGCTGCGCGAGGCCGCGTACGCGCACGGACTCCAGCATGACGACGAGGTCGTCGCGGGCGGAGGTGCCGGGCAGCTCGGGTTCGGGCGGCTCGATGTCCCGGAGGATCTCGACGAACAGCTCCTCCTTGTCGCTCCAGCGGCGGTAGATGGTGGCCTTGCCGACCCCCGCCGTGCGGGCGATGCGCTCGATGGAGATGTCACCGAGCGGCACACCGTCCTCCAGCAGCCGCACCACGGCGCCGCGGATGGCCCGCTCGGCCGCCTCGCTGCGGGGGCGGCCCCGCCTCGGCTCCCCGATGCCGGACGCGGCCTTCGTCCTCCCGTCCACGTGTCCGCTCCGCCGCTCCCCGTACCCGCTCACCCGCGCACGGCCCCCGCGGTCTGGCGCTCCTCCGGTGCGCCGGGCGCGTCCGGCGCACCGGACGGCCGTGCCTTCCCCGGCAGGTACAGCGCCACGACCACCGCGCCCACCATGGTCACGGTCGCCGCGCAGAGCGCCGCGAGATGCATGGCGACGAGGAACGCCTCGTACGCCGGTGCGATCAGGACCTGCCCCGACGGCCCGAGCCTGCCCGCGACGGCCAGCGTCGCCTCCAGCGACTCGCCCGCCGCGTGCCTGGCCCCCTCGGGTACGCCCGCCGTCCGCTCCAGGGTGCTCTCGATGCCGCCGCGGTACGCCGCGGAGAGCACCGAGCCGAGCACCGCCACGCCCAGCGCACCGCCGATCTGCCGGAAGGTGTTGTTGATGGCGGAGGCCACACCGGCCTTCTCCCGCGGCAGCGCCTGCATCACCGTGACCGTGACCGGGGACATCACGTGCCCCATTCCGGCGCCCTGGACGAAGAAGGCGAGCTCCAGCGCCCACAGCGGTGTCGAGGTGTCGAAGAAGGCGAAGGAGGCGAGCCCGGTCGCGATCATCATCATTCCGGCCGTGCAGGTCGCCTTGGCGCCGAAGCGGGCGACGATCAGCCGGGCGCGCGGCGCGAACAGCGACTGGGCCACCGCGAGCGGCAGGACGAGCAGCCCGGCCTCCAGCGGGCTGTGCCCGAGCACGGTCTGCAGATAGAAGACGGAGAAGAAGGCCACGCCCATCATCGCGAGGAAGGCGAGCGCGGTCGCGGTGATCGCGGCGGAGAACGCGGGGTTCCTGAAGTACGAGAAGTCGAGGGCGGGATGGTCGATGTGCGTCTCGTAGAGCACGAACGCGACCAGCACCGCGAGGCCGCCCAGCAGCGGCACCAGGACTCCGCGGTCGGTGAGCGACGCGAGTTCGCCGCCGTGGATGATCCCGTACACCAGCAGGGCGAGTCCGACGATGGACAGCAGCACGCCGACCGGGTCGATGCGCCCCGGTCCCGGGTCGCGGGAGTCGGGGATCAGCAGCACCATCGCGGCGAATCCGACGATCACCACGGGCACGTTGACCAGGAAGATCGAGCCCCACCAGAAGTGCTCCAGGAGCAGCCCGCCGGTGAGCGGGCCGAGCGCGATGGCGATGCCCACGCCGCCCGCCCAGATGCCGATGGCCTTGGGCTGCTCGTCCCGCTCGAAGACGTTCATCAGGACGGCGAGGGTGGCCGGCATGACGAACGCCGCCCCCACGCCCATCACGGCCCGGTACGCGATCAGCTCGGCGGCCGACCCGGAGAAGGCGGCGAGCGCGGAGCCGATGCCGAACACGGCCATGCCGCAGAGCAGCGCCTTCTTGCGGCCCGTGCGGTCGCCGATCAGCCCCGCCGTGAAGAGCAGCGCGGCGAAGACCAGCGTGTAGGAGTTGATGGCCCATTCCAGCTCGCCCTGGGTGGCGCCGATGCCGACGGGCGCGGGGGTGGCGATGGTCTTGACCGCGACGTTCAGGACGGAGTGGTCGAGCACCATGATGAGCACGGTGAACATCAGGACGGCGAGGATGGCCCAGCGGCGCCGGTGAACGGCTTCCGGGACCCGGGGAGGCGGTGGGGCGGCGGGGCCGCCGGGCGGTATGGCCATGGTCCGAGCCCTTCCCGTATTGCGATACGGGCCCGTCTCGTATCGGAAAACACCACCCGGACGGCGCAGCGGCCCACGGCGTGGGCCGCTGCCCCTGCCGGCTCTACCCCTGCCCGCCGCTCGCCCGCCTCGGCCGTCTCGGCCCGTCTCGGCCCGCTTCCTCGCGGGCGACGGGCAGGGAGCGATGTTGCGCCACATTGCCGGTGTGTGAACGCCGCCACTTCACGCGGCGGGGCGCGGGATGCCACCATGGATCCGGTCCGGGGACGCCGTAAGGGCGCCTCGAGATGACGAAGGAGCCGTTCACCATGACGCTTCAGGCTGCCCCCGAGCAGGCCGCCGACAGCAGCGCGGGCACCGACCCCAAGGCGCTGTACGGCGGCAAGAGCACCCGTCGCATCACCGTCCACGACATCGCCGCCGCCAAGGAGCGCGGCGAGAAGTGGCCCATGCTCACCGCGTACGACGCGATGACCGCGTCCGTGTTCGACGAGGCCGGCATCCCGGTGATGCTCGTCGGCGACTCGATGGGCAACACCCACCTCGGTTACGACACCACCGTGCCCGTCACGATGGACGAGATGACCCTCCTCTCCGCCGCCGTCGTACGGGGCACAAAGCGGGCCCTCGTCGTCGGCGACCTCCCCTTCGGCTCGTACCAGGAGGGCCCGGTCCAGGCGCTGCGCAACGCCACCCGGCTGGTCAAGGAGGCCGGGGTCGGCGCCGTGAAGCTGGAGGGCGGGGAGCGTTCGCTGCCCCAGACCGAGATGCTGGTGCAGGCCGGTATCCCGGTCATGTCGCATCTGGGCCTGACCCCGCAGTCGGTGAACACGATGGGCTACCGGGTGCAGGGCCGCGGCGACGAGGCGGCGCACCAGCTGCTGCGCGACGCGAAGGCGGCGCAGAACGCGGGCGCGTTCGCCCTCGTGCTGGAGCTCGTGCCGGCCGAGCTGGCCGCCGAGGTCACCCGCTCGCTGCACATCCCGACCATCGGCATCGGCGCCGGGCCCGACACGGACGCGCAGGTCCTCGTCTGGACCGACATGGCCGGTCTGACGGGCGGGAAGGTGCCGCGCTTCACCAAGCAGTACGCGAATCTGCGCCGGTCGCTCGGCGACGCGGCGAGGGCCTTCGCGGACGATGTCGTCGGCGGGGCGTTCCCGGCCGAGGAGCACACCTTCCACTAGCCGTTCCCGTTCCACGAGCCGGTCCCGGGGCCTCCGGCCGGTCCCGCCACAAGCCACTTCCGGCACCAACGACAGCCCGCCGATCCTCCCCCGTCGGCGGGCTGTCGGCATCGCGGCCGACCTGCGCGTAACCCTGTATCGGTGCGGTTGTCCACAGGCTGTCGGCGGCTTGTCGGCGGTTTGTCGGTGGTGCCTGGGACCGTGTACGGCATGACGCGAAACGACAAGAACGCCGTCGAGGTACGGGGCCTCGTAAAGCATTACGGCGAGACGAAGGCCCTGGACGGGGTGGACCTCGACGTCCGCGAGGGCACGGTCCTCGGCGTCCTCGGTCCCAACGGGGCGGGGAAGACCACCCTCGTGCGCTGCCTGTCGACCCTGATCACCCCCGACGCCGGCCACGCGACCGTCGCCGGGTTCGACGTGGTGCGCCAGCCCCGGCAGCTGCGCCGCACGATCGGCCTCACCGGCCAGTACGCCTCGGTGGACGAGAAGCTCTCCGGCTGGGAGAACCTGTACATGATCGGGCGGCTGCTCGATCTGTCCCGCAAGGACGCCCGCCGCAGGGCCGACGAGATGCTGGAGCGGTTCTCGCTCACGGAGGCCGGGAAGCGCCCGGTCTCGACGTACTCGGGCGGTATGCGGCGCCGTCTCGACCTCGCGGCGTCGATGATCGGGCAGCCCGCGGTGCTCTATCTGGACGAGCCGACGACCGGCCTCGACCCCCGCACGCGCAACGAGGTGTGGGACGAGGTCCACCGCATGGTCGCCGAGGGCGTCACCGTCCTCCTCACCACGCAGTACATGGAGGAGGCCGAGCAGCTGGCGAGCGCGCTGACGGTGATCGACCGCGGTCGCGTCATCGCCGAGGGCCGGATCGACGAGCTCAAGGCGAAGGTCGGCGGCCGGACCCTGCGGATCCGGCCGGCGGACCCGGAGCAGCTGGCTCCGATGGCCGCGGCGGTCCGCGAGGCGGGCCTGGACGGGGTCGCCGGAGCCCAGGCCGTGCCGGACGAGGGCACGCTGTACGTCCCGATCCTCAGCGACGAGCAGCTGACCGCCGTGGTCGGCCTGCTGGGCGCCCGCGGCCTCGCCATCGCCGACATCGGCACCGATCTGCCCAGCCTGGACGAGGTGTTCCTGGCCATCACCGGCCAGAAGACGACGTCCGCCGACGAGACGATCCCCCAGGAGGTCGCGGCGTGAGCGCCACCACTGCCCCCGTATCCGCTCCCGCCGTCACCGACGAGGGCCGCATCGGTCTGCGCGGCAATCTGCGGCACATCGGCGCGCTGGTCCGCCGCAATCTGCTGTGGATCCGGCAGGACCCGGAGTCGATGTTCGACGCCGTACTGATGCCGATCGTCTTCACGCTGCTCTTCGTGTTCGTCTTCGGCGGTGCGATCGCCGGCAAGGGCAACCAGGGGGAGTACGTCAACTACGTGGTCCCCGGCCTGATGGCGATGATGGGCATGAACATCGCGATGGGTGTCGGCACCGGCTTCAACCAGGACTTCCAGACGGGTGTCATGGACCGCTTCCGGTCCCTGCCCATCGCCCGGTCCTCGGTCCTGATCGCCAAGATCGTCGTGGAGATCGGCCGGATGCTCGTCGCGACGGCGATCCTGCTGACGGTCGGCTTCCTGCTCGGCCTGTCCGTGGCGGACGTCCCCGGGCTGCTCGCGGCCATCGGGCTCTCGCTGGTCTTCGGCTCGTCGATCATGTGGATCTTCCTCACCATGGGTGTGACCATGAAGAACGCCCAGGCCATTCAGGGCATGGGCTTCCTCGTGCTGATGCCGTTGCAGTTCGGCTCGTCGATCTTCGCGCCGACGAGTTCGATGCCGGGCTGGCTCCAGGCCTTCACGGACTACAACCCGCTGTCCTCGCTCGCCGACGCGGCGCGCGGGCTGATGAACGGGGGGCCGGTCGCCCACGACGTGTGGGTGACGCTGATCTGGTCGGCCGTGATCACCGCGGTGATGGCGCCGGTCGCGATCAGGAAGTTCCGGACGAAGTCCTGAGCGTGTCGAGCCGCCCGCGCACGAGGGCGACGGCCTGGTCCTCGGTGAGGCCGGCGCCCTCGGCGCACCGGGCGGCGTATGCCGCGTCGCCGAGGGCGGCGCGGGTGGCCCGCCCGGCGCGGACGAGGTTCTCCCGCTCCACGGTCGAGGCCACGAGATGGCCGGGCGGAAGCACGTGCTCGTACGCGCCGAGCAGCCGCGCGGCGTCCTCGGCCGGCTCCTCGCCGAGACCCGCCAGGGCCTCGGCCGCGGTCACCAGATGGGTCGCGAGCATGTGCGGCGCCACCATCCGGGCGAGGGGGTCCATGGCCGCCTCCAGCGCCCGCATGAGCAGGGGCAGCGCCGCGGCGTAGCGGCCGTCGAGGCAGTCGAGCCAGGCCAGACCGCCGGTGCGGAGGCCCTCGAAGAGCGCGAGGGTCTCGGAGTGGAACTCCGCGGCGAGGAAGCCCAGTTGTTCGCGCGCCTCCTCGGTGCGCCCCTCGCAGCCGAGGACCATCGAGTAGATCAGGCGGGCGGCGTGCACGGCCTCGTGTGCGCTGTCGTCGGCCTCCGCGAGCACCTCGCGGAGGATCACCTCCGCCTCCTCCCGGCGGCCCAGCTCCGCGATGACGCCTGCCAGCCGGGCCCGCAGCAGCGGGACCTGGCTCTGGGCGCCGAGGTGCCGGGCGCGCTCGACGGCGGCGGTGTAGTCGTCGGCGGCGAGCGCGAACTCGCCGCGCCGCTCGCGGGCCTCCCCGCGCGCGGAGAGCGCCTCGGCGGCGCCGAAGTGATCGCCGAGCCGTTCGAAGAGCTCCAGGCTGCGGTCCGCGTCGGCGGTCGCGTGGCCCGCCCATTCGCTGCGGTTGGCCAGCACGTTGGCCCGTAGCTGGAGGGAGGCGGCGAGGTCCCACTCGTAGCCGAACTCCTCGCAGGCGCGGACGGTCTCGTCGACGGAGTGGCGGAGCTCGTCGGGGTTGCCCGTGAGCAGGAGCGCGTAGAACCAGAGGGAGCCCGGGAAGCGGCAGGTCTGCGGCAGGCCGGGGCGGTAGGTCCGCACGACGCCGCGCAGCCACTCCAGCCGCTCGGGCGACCGCCACTGCTCGGTCGCGTGCTCCATGCTGACCATTCCGATCAGCCGGGCTCCGCGCCGTGCCTCCTGGCGCTGCTCGGGGGTGAACGGCGGCGGTGTGTCGGTGACCCGTGCGTGCATGGGCGCCGCCGGGGCGCCCGGCGGCGCGAAGGGGTCGGGTCCGAGCGCGGCGACGGCCCGCGACCAGTGCCGGGCGTCGGCGCGCAGATCCCGCATCTGCCAGTACCAGGCGAGCGAGAGCACCAGGCAGAGCGCCTCGTCCTCGTCGCCCGCGGCGACGGTCCGGCGCAGCGCGGTGCGCAGGTTCTCGTACTCCAGCTCCAGCCGGGCGATGGCACCGACCTGCCCGGGTCCGCGGAGCAACGGATCGGTGCGGCGGGCGAGTTCGCGGTAGTACGTGAAGTGCGCACGCTCCGCGTCCGCGCGCTCGCCCGCCTCGTCGAGCCGCTCGGCGGCGTACTCTCCGACGGTCTCCAGGAGCCGGTAGCGCATCCCTCCGTCGGCGGCCGGCGTCGCGACGACCAACGACTTGTCGACAAGTGCCGCCAGTACGGCCACGACGTCCCGCGCGTCGGCGGTGCCCTCCGCCCCGGGGACCGGAGCGCCGGCCGGGCCGAGCCAGTCGCAGACCGCCTCGGCGGCGGGGAGGTCGCAGCCGCGGGCGAAGGTCGAGAGGCGGCGCAGGACGGTGCGCTCGGAGGTGTCGAGGAGGTCCCAGGACCAGTCGACGACCGCGCGCAGGGTCTGCTGGCGGGGCAGATGGGTGCGGCTGCCGCTGGAGAGGAGGCGGAAGCGGTCGTCGAGGCGGTCGGCGATCTGGCGGGGAGTGAGCGTGCGCAGCCGTGCGGCGGCGAGTTCGATGGCGAGGGGGAGGCCGTCGAGACGGCGGCAGACCTCCGCGGCGGCCTCGGCGTCGGCGTCGATCCGGAAGGCGGGGTTCGCGGCCGCGCCGCGGTCGGCGAGGAGGCGCAGGGCCATCGGGGCGGGCAGGGGGTCGACGGGGCGTACCGCCTCGCCCGGGACGCCGAGCGGTTCACGGCTGGTGGCGAGGACGGTGAGCCCCGGGCAGTGCTCCAGGAGCCGCTCGCACAGCTCGGCGGCGGCGGCCACGACATGCTCGCAGTTGTCGAGCACGATCAGCATGCGGCGCCGCGCGCAGTGCTCGGTGAGCCGGGCGAGCGGATCGTCGCCGTGCCGGTCGGCGGCGGCCCGCAGCTCTTCCGCGCCGGCCCCGCGCAGCACGGTCTCGCGTGCGCCGAGCGCGGTGAGCACGGCCGCGGCCACGTTCTCCGGTTCGCCGACCGGCGCCAGCTCCACCAGCCAGACGCCGTCCTCGTACGCCCCGGCAGCCCGCTCGGCGGCCTCCTGCGACAGCCGTGTCTTGCCGGCCCCGCCGGGGCCGATCAGCGTGACAAGGCGCGCCCGCCGCAGGTCTCCGCGGATGGCCTCGATGTCCGCTCCGCGCCCGACGAAGCTGGTGAGCCGCGCGCGCAGATTGCCGGGGACGCCCCCGGCCGGAGCACTCGGCTCCGGCTTCAGCAGCTCCGCGTGGAGCGCGCGCAGCTCCGGCCCCGGGTCGGTGCCCAGCCGGGCCGCGAGCCCGCGGCGTACGGACTCGTAGGCCGCGAGGGCCTCCGCCGCCCGGCCCGCATCGCGCAGGGCGCGGATGCGCAGCGCCTGGAGGGACTCGTCGAGCGGGTGGGCGTCGCAGAGCGCGGCCAACTGCGGCAGCGCCTCGTCCGCCCGGCCGAGCGCCAGCGCCGCGGCGAGCCGCGTGCGGCGCGCCTCCAGCCTGCGGGCCTCCCAGCGGGCCGCCACGGAGGCCCGGTCCGGCAGATCGGCCAGCACCGGCCCCCGCCACAGCGCGAACGCCTCGTCCAGCAGCTCCGCCGCCCGCCCGGGATCGCCTCCGCCGAAGGCCCGCTCCCCCTCCGCCGCGAGGCGCTCGAACCGGTGCAGGTCCACATCCCCGGGGTCCGCGTCCAGCCGGTAGCCGCCGTCGGCCGAGACCACCGCCCCGTGCCCGAGCGCCCGCCGCGCCCGCCCGACGAGCGCCTGCACCGCCCCCACCGCGTCGGCGGGCGGATCTCCGTCCCACACCTCGTCGACGATCGCGCCGACCGGCACCGTGCGCCCGGCGCGCAGCGCCAGCACGGCCACCAGCGCACGCAGCCGCGCCCCGCCGAGCACGGCGGGGGTGCCGTCGTCGTGGAATGCCTGGGTGGTGCCGAGTACGCGGTAATGCACGCGCCCATTGTCCGCGATCCTCAGGAACGCTCGGGGCCGGGCGACACGTTGCCCCGTTGTCACCACGACGGAATACGCTGCCCCACGCCCGGACCCGGCCCGAAGCCGTACGCCCACGCCCATGCCCCCGCCCACGTCCACGTCCACGTCGTACACGTCCACGCCGTCAGGAGCACCGCCCATGACCACCGCCGCGACCCGCAGGAGCGATCGCCGCATCTCCCCCGTCTTCCTCGGGATCGCCGCGATCATGGCGGTCACCGGCTGGGCCGTCTGGACGGGCTTCGCCGCCAGCCCGGGCCTGTCGGTGTTCCTCTTCGTCACGTCCGCATGGATCGTGTCGCTCTGCCTGCACGAGTACGCGCACGCCCGCACCGCGCTGCACGGCGGCGACCTCACCATCGGCGCCAAGGGCTATCTGACGCTCAACCCGCTCAAGTACACGCACGCGCTGCTCAGCATCGTGCTCCCGGTCATCTTCGTGATCATGGGCGGCATCGGTCTGCCCGGCGGCGCCGTCTTCATCGAGCGCCACCGCATCCGGGGCCGCTGGAAGCACAGCCTGATCTCGGCCGCGGGCCCGCTGGCCAACGTCCTGTTCGCGGTCGTGTGCACGGCTCCGTTCTGGCTGGGCGCGCTCGACGGTGTACCGTTCGCGTTCCGCTTCGCCCTCGGCTTCCTGGCACTGCTCCAGGTGACGGCCGCGATCCTGAACTTCCTGCCGGTTCCGGGGCTGGACGGGTACGGGGTGATCGAGCCGTGGCTGTCGCACCGCGTGCGGCGTCAGGTGGAGCCGTTCGCGCCGTTCGGGCTGCTGGCCGTCTTCGGCATCCTGTTCATCCCCGAGGTGAACCACGCGTTCTTCGACGCGATCGACGCGGTGCTGCGCGGGCTCGGGGTGACCGAGGCGGAGACGTACTGCGGGCAGAACCTCTACCGCTTCTGGACCGATCCGAACCCGGTCTGCGACGCGGCCGTCAACCGCTAGCGGTCAGATCCCGCGGATCGTCAGGGGCGGCGGCCCGTCAAGCGGGGGCCGTCAGGGACCGCGGCCCGTCAGGCGCCGCGGGCCGTCAGGCGCCGCGGGCCGTCAGGCGCCGCGGCCCGTCAAGCGCGGGCCGTCAGGCGCCGCGGCCCGTCAAGCGCGGGCCGTCAGGCGCCGCGGCCCGTCAAGCGCGGGCCGTCAGGCGCCGCGGCCCGTCAAGCGGGGGCCGTCAGGCGCCGCGGGCCGTCAGGCGCCGCGGGCCGCCCTGCCGCGGCGGATGTAGTACACCGCCAGGTTCGACGACACACCCGCGAGCAGCACCCACACGATCCCCAGCCAGCTGCCCTGCACGAAGGAGACAACCGCCGCGGCGACGGCGAGCGCGCAGATGACGAGGGCGTAGAGGGCGAGGCGCGGCATGGGGGTCGGCTCCTGTCCGGTCACGGGTGTTCCGGACCAGTGTCCCCCATGCCGCTGTCCCCCATGCCGCCGAGGGCTCCGGACGGGCCTCAGACGTCGGTCACGCGCAGGCCCGCGTGCGCCTTGTAGCGCCGGTTCACCGAGATCAGGTTGGCGACCAGCGACTCGACCTGGTGCGCGCCCCGCAGCCGCCCGGCGAAGACGCCGCGCATGCCGGGGATCCGGCCCGCGAGCGCCTGCACGATGTCCGTGTCGGCGCGCGACTCGCCGAGCACCATCACATCGGTGTCGATCTCCTCGACCGCCTCGTCCTGGAGCAGCACGGCGGACAGGTGGTGGAACGCGGCGGTCACCCGGGCCCCGGGCAGCAGGGCGGCGGCCTGCTCGGCGGCGCTGCCCTCCTCCGGCTTCAGCGCGTAGGCGCCCTTCTTGTCGAAGCCGAGCGGGTTCACACAGTCGACGACGAGTTTTCCGGCGAGCTCGTCGCGCAGCGCCTCCAGGGTCTTGGCATGGCCCTCCCACGGCACGGCGACGATCACGACATCGCTGCGCCGGGCGCACTCGGCGTTCTCGGCGCCCTCGATGCCGAGGCCCAGTTCGGCGGCGGCGGTCTCGGCGCGCTCGGCCGCACGGGAGCCGATGATCACCTTCTGCCCGGCCCGGGCGAGCCGGTACGCGAGGCCGCGGCCCTGGTCACCGGTGCCGCCGAGGACGCCGACGACGAGACCGGAGACGTCGGGGAGGTCCCACGGGTCCTTCGCGGCAGCGGCGGCGGCAGCGGGCTTGGGGGCCTGGGCGGCAGTGTCTTCAGAGGTCATGTCCCGACCTTACTTCCGCCCCTGCGGGTGGGGTTCGGCAGACCCGCCCCCGCGGCGGCGGCCGGTGCGGCAGGATGCGGGGCCATGGATGCCGTACGTGTCGCACTGCTGCGGGAGGTACTGGCCGGGACGGCGTGGCCCGACGCGGCCCGCAGGTTCGCCGGGGCGCTGCGCTCGTCCGTCGTGCCGCAGGGCGGCGGGCTGCTGCTGGTGGGGACCGTGGAGTACGAGCCGTGGCATCTGGCCGCGCACCTCGTGGACGAGGCCGCCTGGTCCGGGCAGCCCGAGCTGGCGCCCACCCTGGTGCGCCACCGGGTACGGGACGGGGACCCGGTGCACCTGGCGGTCGGGCTCGGCCGGCTCGCGGCGGCCCGGCGCGGCGAGACGCTGCTGGTGGTGGCGCCGCGGCGGCCGGACGAGGGTCTCCTTGAGCGGGTGCACGACGCCCGGCGGTCCGGGGCGACGGTGCTGTCGCTGGACGGGGGCGACGCCGAGGTGCGGGGTCTCGCCCACGAGGCGCTGACGGTGGACGGCGCTGCGGAGGTCGACCTCGACACGGTGCAGCACCTGGTCAGCGCGGCGGCGGGCGAGAACACGCTGCCGGTCGCGCCGCGGGGGCCGCGGCGCTTCCGGGACCGCCTGTCGCGGCTCGCGGACCATCTGACGGCGCCACCGCCGGCGCGCTGGTAGGCGGCGCCCCCGTGGGGGCTTGCCGCGCCGGGTTCACCGAAAACCGGTTGTCGGTGGCGGGACCGGCGCCGAGCATGGGCGCTCGTGGGATCACGACTGCGCCGCGCGCTGCTGCCCGACCTCTCGCCCTGGCGCTCGTCGCCGGACTTCCGGCTGCTGTGGGTCCAGGGACTCGTCACGTACTTCAGCAGCTTCATGGCGATGGTGGCGCTGCCCCTGCAGATCAAGGAGCTGACCGGTTCGCCGTTCGCGGTCGGTGCCATGGGCGCCGTCGAGCTGGTGCCGCTGGTGGTCTTCGGGCTGTACGGCGGGGCGCTGGCCGACGCCGTGGACCGGCGCAAGGTGCTGCTGCTCAGCGAGGCCGGCCTGGGCGTGATGGCCGGCGTCCTGCTGGTCAACGCGATGCTGCCGGAGCCGCTGCTGTGGCCGCTCTATCTGGTCGCCGCCGGGGTGTCGGGGCTCGCCGGGCTCCAGCGTCCGGCGCTGGACTCGCTGCTTGCCCGGATCGTGCCGCACGACCAGCAGACCGCCGCGGCGGCGCTGAACGCGCTGCGCTGGCAGCTCGGCGCGATCGCCGGGCCCGCGCTGGCCGGTCTGGTCGTGGCGTACGCGGGCCATGCGACGGCGTACGCGACGACGGTCGCCGGGTTCG
This sequence comes from Streptomyces sp. FIT100, assembly GCF_024584805.1. Lineage (NCBI taxonomy): Bacteria > Bacillati > Actinomycetota > Actinomycetes > Kitasatosporales > Streptomycetaceae > Streptomyces > Streptomyces sp. FIT100. The sequence continues at coordinate 2,137,977 of NZ_CP075715.1, forward strand.
TCGTCTCGGTGCTGCTCTGCTCCCGCCTCGCCCCCGCGCCGCCCACGCAGGGCGTGGACAAGCCGTCGCTTCGGGGGATCGCGGAGGGCGCCCGGTACGCGTGGAGCCGGCCGGTGCTGCTCGGCACGTACGCCGTCGACCTGGCCGCGATGTTCTTCGCGTTCCCCAACACGATCTTCCCGTTCCTCGCGGACGAACTGGACGCGCAGTGGTCGCTGGGGCTGATGTACGCGGCGGGGACGGCAGGCTCCCTGCTGCTGAGCCTGACCAGCGGCTGGACCTCACGGGTGCGGCGCCACGGGCTGTTCGTGGTGTTCGGTGCCGCGGTCTGGGGGCTGGCGATCGCGGCGGCGGGCTGGTTCACCGACATCTGGCTGGTGCTGCTGTGCCTCGCGGTCGCGGGAGCGGGCGACATGCTCAGCGGCCTCGGCCGGGCCACGATCTGGAACCAGACGATCCCCGAGTCGCTGCGCGGCCGGCTCGCGGGCATCGAGGTGCTGTCGTACAGCGTGGGCCCGCAGCTGGGCCAGGTCCGCGCGGGCGCGGCGGCGGGCTGGACCGGCACCCGTGCGGCGTTCTGGAGCGGCGGCCTGGCCTGCGTGGCCTCGGTCGGGCTGCTGACCGCGGTGCTGCCGAAGCTCGTCACGTACGACGCGGAGACCGACGAGGACGCCCTGCGCCGCCGCGCCCAGAAGGAGGCGGCGGCCGGGCCCTGATCCACCGCGCCGGGCTCAGTCCTCCGTGTCCCCGCCTCGCTCCGTGTCCCCGCCTCGTGTCGCGTCGTGCCATCGGGGGTCGTTCTCCCACTCCAGGTTCCGCTCACGCGCCGTCTCCATCGCGTGCTCGGCCTCCGCGCGGGTGGCGTACGGGCCGAAGCGGTCCTTGGCGGGGCACTCGGGGCCCTCCTCGACCTTCTTGTGCTCCAGGCAGTAGTACCACTCACCCGGCTTGCCCACGGTGCGCTTCTTGAACAGGGCCATCGTCGGCTCCTTCCTCTGACGCCATGCTGCCCCACGGGGCCTCGATAGACTCGCCGCATGTCTGGCCAGTCACTGCTCGTACCAGGGGAGCTCTCTCCCACCCGCTCCGTCCCCGGAAACATCCGGCGCCCCGAATACGTCGGGAAGCCCGCGCCGACGCCGTACACCGGGCCGGAGATCCAGAACTCCGAGACGATCGAGAGCATGCGCATCGCCGGCCGTATCGCCGCACAGGCGATGGCGGAGGCGGCGAAGCTGATCGCGCCCGGGGTGACGACCGACGAACTGGACCGTGTGGCGCACGAGTTCATGTGCGACCACGGCGCGTACCCGTCGACGCTCGGCTACCGGGGCTTCCCGAAGTCGCTGTGCTCCTCGGTCAACGAGGTCATCTGCCACGGGATCCCCGACTCGACCGTGCTGCGCGACGGCGACATCGTGAACCTGGACGTCACCGCGTACATCAACGGTGTGCACGGCGACAACAACGCCACCTACCTCTGCGGTGACGTGGACGAGGAGTCGAAGCTCCTGGTCGAGCGGGTGCGGGAGGCGCTGAACCGGGCCGTCAAGGCGGTCAGGCCGGGCCGCCAGATCAATGTCATCGGGCGGGTCATCGAGTCGTACGCGAAGCGCTTCGGCTACGGCGTCGTGCGTGACTTCACCGGGCACGGCATCAATTCGTCGTTCCACTCGGGGCTGATCATCCCGCACTACGACAGCCCGCACGCGACGACCGTCATGCAGCCGGGGATGACCTTCACGATCGAGCCGATGCTGACGCTCGGCACGCACGAGTACGACATGTGGGACGACGGCTGGACCGTCGTGACGAAGGACCGGAAGCGGACCGCGCAGTTCGAGCACACGCTGGTGGTGACGGAGAGCGGGGCGGACATTCTCACGTTGCCCTGACGCGGATCGCGGGTAGCGTTTTTACCGACAGGTCGTCGGGAACCATTGACTTAGGTAAGCCTAAGTAGCAGGATCCTACTGGTTCCCCTCCCCATCGGTCCCGGTTCCCGGAGGTCCGCCTTGGACACGCTGGACACGCCCTTCTCGACCCTGATCCGCGTCGCGTCGCACGAGCAGCACACCGAGGCCGAAACCTCGACCTTCATGAGCGACCTGCTCGGGGGCCGGCTGGGCGTCGACGCCTACGCGCGCTACACGGAGCAGCTCTGGTTCGTGTACCGGGCGCTGGAGGACGCCGCCGACTCGCTCCGGGACGACCCCGTCGCCGGGCCCTTCATCCAGCCCGAGCTGTTCCGGACGCCCGAGCTGGAGCGCGACCTTGCGCATCTGCGGGGCGCGGACTGGCGCGACGGGCTGCGCCCGCTGCCCGCCACCACGGCGTACGCGGAGCGGGTGGCGGAATGCGCCCGCAGCTGGCCCGCGGGCTATGTGGCCCACCACTACACCCGGTATCTCGGCGACCTCTCCGGCGGGCAGATCATCCGCGACAAGGCCGAGCGGACCTGGGGCTTCGCCCGCAAGGGCGACGGCGTCCGGTTCTACGTCTTCGAGGGGATCGCCAACCCGGCGGCGTTCAAGCGGGGTTACCGGGAGCTGCTGGACCGGGTGAACGCGGACGACCTGGAGAAGCAGCGGATCATCGACGAGTGCAAGCGGGCCTTCGACTTCAACGGGGCCGTCTTCCGGGAGCTGGGGGCTGCCTGCGGTCCGGACAGGACGGGCCCGCTGAGCGCCTGAGCCCGCTCGCCCCTCTCACACGAGGCGCACTCACACGAGGCGTACGCGGCCGCCGACCTCGATCGTGCCGTCGGGGCCGGGGGCCGTGAGGATCTGCGACCCCCGGCCCTGGACGATGTTCAGGGCCCGGCCCAGCTGCGCGGTGAGCAGCAGCGCCGCCGCGCCGGTCGCCTCGTCCTCATCAATCCTGTCGCCGCGCCCCGGGAACCCCCGTGCCCGGATCCGCCCTCCGGCCTCGTCCTCCCAGGCCCAGGCATACCTCCACTCCCCCGGCGGCGGCACGTCGAGCTCCTCGACATCCGCCGCCGACGCGTACTGCCGCAGGGTGCGCGGCGGCGCCCACTCGGCGCGCGCGGTGATCCAGGTGAACTCGCCGTCCTGGCGCACCCACACCTCGCCCGCCGGCGGGTGCACGACCTCCAGATCGAGCAGCCAGGCGACGCCGACGAGCGGATGCCCGGCGAACGGCAGCCGTGCGCCCGGGGTGTGGATGTCGACGACGCCCCGCTCGGGGTCGTCCACGAACACGGTCTCGCTGAAGCCGAGTTCGCGGGCAAGGGCCCGCCGCGACGCCTGGTCCGGGTGGGCACGTCCGTCGCGTACGACGCCGAGCTCGTTGCCGTGGCGGCCGTCCGGGCCGCAGAAGACGCGCAGGACGTCGATGCCGTGGGGTGGTTCTGCACTCACGCGGGCATTCAAGCACCTCTTGACGGCGGGGAAGCGACGGGCAGGCGGCCGGAAGCGGCAGGGCCGCACCCGTGACCGTGGCGGTCGCGGGTGCGGCCCTGCCGCATGGGGTGCCGGGTCAGGACTGCGGGGCGGACTGCCTGCGGCGCACCGCGACGACCACGCCCGCACCGGCCGCGGCGACGGCGCCGGACGCGGCGAGGAGGGCGCCCGCGGGGAGTTCGGAGCCCGTCGAGGCCAGGCTGCCGCCGCCGGCGGAGCCGCCGACCGTACCGCCGCCGGTGGTGGTACCGGTGGTGCCTCCGGTGCTGCCGCCGGAGGACGAGCCGCCGGTGCCACCGCCGGTCGATCCACCGGTGCCGCCGGGCAGTTCGGCGTCCTCGTCGAGGGCGACGGACAGGGACACCTTGTCGAGCTCGGTGCCCGCCTCGTAGAAGCCGGCGAACGCCTGCGCGCCGTCGGCCGTCAGGCTGGCCGGGACGTCGCTCAGAGTCACGACGCCGTCCTTCGCGCTGAGCTTGCCGTCCGGCAGGTCCAGCGAGGCGAGGGGAAGGTCCTCGAAGGTGGAGACCTTGTGGGTCTCGCGGTCCTTGCTGGACACGTCGGCGACGAGAGTGCCCTTGCCGTTCTTCACCTGGGTCTGCAGACCGCTGAGCTTCAGGTCCAGCACGTAGGTGCCGTCGGCCTCCTTGTGACCGAGGAAGCGGACCGAGCCGTCGAACTCCGCCGAGAGGTTCTGCTTGCCGGCGTCGAACGAGCCGCCGGCCTTGGTGAAGCGGTAGATCTCGCCGTTCCTGACGGCGCCGTCGGCGAGTTCGACCTTGCCGCCGGCGATCGGGCCGACCACGTAGGTACGGAAGGACTCCTTGAGGCCCCAGTCGAGGTTGCCGTCGACGATCGTGCCGTCGGCGGGCGCGGACGGGGTGGTGGACGGGTCGTCCGTCGGCGACGGGGACGAGGACGGACTGCCGGTCGGCGACGGCGAGGACGAGGGACTGCCCGTGGGCGACGGGGACGAGGACGGGCTCCCGGTCGGTGACGGGGAGGGAGCGGCCGCCTTGACCGAGAGCGTCGCCGGGTCGAGCGCGGTGCCCGCCTGGTAGAAGCCGGCGAACGCCTCGGCGCCGTCGGCGGTCAGCTTGGCCGGGATGTTCGCGAGTACCGTCGCACCGCCCTCGCCCTGCCCCGGCGCGATGCCCGTGAGGTCGAGGTCCGCGATCACGGCGTCGTCCTTGGTGACGACCGTGCCGTCCATCTTCTTGCTCGTGAAGTCGGCGGTGACGGTGCCCGCGGTGGCTCCGGTGGCGACCTTGATGTCTCCCACCTTCACGTCCAGGACGCCGCCGTGGCCGAGGCAGTGGACGCTGCCCTTGAAGGCCGTCTCGGAGGCGTGCGTGGCGGTGTCGTAGGTGCCCTTGCCACCGGTGAAGGTGAAGACGCCGTTGCCCGCGGCCTGCGTGGCACCGTCCGCGACGCTGACGGAGCCGTGGGCGATGGGACCGGCGACGTACTTGCGGAAGGACTCCTTGAGGCCCCAGTCGAGCGTGCCGTCGACGATCTCCAGCTTCGGCGCGGCGGCCGGGGCCGCGGCGGAGCCGGCGGCGAGGGCCGGGAGGGCGGCGAATCCGGTGGCGCCGAGGGCGACCGCGGTCGCTATGACGGCACCGAGTGCGACGGGGCGGCGTACTACTGCCATGGTCGGGGGTCTCCTTGTTCCTGATACGGGGGTGGCGTGGGGGGATCAGTTCTCGTCGCCGGCGGCGACGGCCGGGTCGGGGCCGTCGGACGCGGGCGGAGAACCAGCGGTGTTCGCGCGGCGGCGCCGCAGGGCGACGTAGACCGCGGCGGCCGCGATGACGAGCAGCGCCGCGCCGGCCGCCGTGTACGTCCCCGCGAGGGAGGACGTCCCGGACGGGGCGGCGGCGTCCGTCTGCCCGGTGGGGTCTGCGGAGGGCTTGTCCGCCGTCGGCGACGCGGACGCGGTGGGCTCGCTGCCCAGGTCGGGCAGGGCCGGCAGGTGCGCCTTGGCGTCGACGGCGACGGCGAGCGAGATCGGGTCCATCTCCGTGCCCGCCCTGTAGAGGGAGTTGAAGGCCGTGGAGCCGCCTTCGGTCAGGGTCGCCGGGGCCTCGGTGAGCCGTGCGAGACCGCCCTTGGGCGCGAAGTCCCCGGCCACGAAGGTGATCAGGGGCACGGCCTTGGTGGTGGCACCCCCGGAGGTGACGTCGGCGCTCAGGGTGCCTTTGCCCTTCTCGACGCGGACGGAGACCTTGCCGAGGGTCAGGTCGAGGTCCTTGCCGGTGAAGCGCACACTGCCCGCGAAGTCGGCGTCGAGGGTCTGCTTCTCCGGGTCGTAGGAGCCCTTGCCCCGGGGGAAGCGGAACAGCGCGCCGCCGTCCTCGGCGCCGTCGGCGAGGGTCCACTTACCCTGCGCGATGGAGCCGGTGACGTACTCGCGGAAGGTGCGCCGCACGCCCCAGTCGACGGCCGCGTCACGGAACGCGCCCGGGCCCTTCTTCGCGTCCTTCCCGTCCTTCCCGCCCGCGTCGGCCGACGCGGAGGCGGAGGGCGTGGCGGAAGGGGTCCGCGTGGCGGCCGCGACGTCGACGGAGAGGCTCACCGGGTCGAGCGGGGTGCCGGCCGTGTAGTAGCCGGCGAAGGCGGTGGCGCCCTGGGCGGTCAGCGTCGCGGGCACGCCGGCCAGGGAGACCGGGCTGCCGCCGCCGCGCATGTCGATGCCGGAGAGGTCCAGATCGGCGAACGCGACCTGGTTGTAGGTCGTGAGTTTGCCGGTGCCCTTGGCCTTGCTGACCATGTCGACGTGGACCGTGCCCCGTCCGCCGGAGATCCGGACGGTGGGGCGGCTGATGCTCAGGTCGAGCTGGTGCGTGCCGTCGGGCTTCTTGTGGCCGGTGAAGTGGACGCCGCCGGAGAAGCCGGAGCGGAACGCGCCGGTCCCCGGGTCGTACGAGCCCGTGGCCGAGTGGAAGCGGAACTGGCTGCCGCCCACCGTCGCGGCCCCGCCCGTCAGACGCCAACTCCCGTTGGCTATGGGCCCGGTGATGTAGCTCTGGAACGAGGCTTTGATGCCCCAGTCGAGCCTGCCGCCCTGCACCGTCCGGCTCTCCGCGTGGGCCGCGGTGACGGGCAGCAGGGCGCCGGCGAGCGCCGCGAGAAGCATCACGGCGAAGGCGCGGACCGGTCTGAAGGGCAGCATGAGGTCACTCCGGACGAGAAGGAAAGCACAGGCCGAACCAGGCCCGGGACCTGGAAAGTAAAGTAAGGCTAACCTAAGCTACTCCCAGCCTGTGCCGGAACCCTTCCTCCACAGGAACCTCGAACGATTCGCACACGGTCAACCGCGAATCACCTCACACAGCATGCCGGAGGGTCATATCCGGCATCAGGGACAGACAGGATGGTCCACTCCGTGCGCACTTCACGCCTGGCAGGTGCACTCGTCTCCGTGCTCGCACTCGCCCTGACGGCCACCGGCTGCGGCGGAGGCGGCTCGGCGGACGCGCCGAAGCAGACACAGAAGCAGAGGGCAAGCGGGGCAGCCGCCCCCAACCGGCTCGAACCGCTGGGCTCCGCGCCCGAGCCGGCGATGCCGGTCACCGTGGACTCCGCGGACGGCCGGAAGGTCACCGTCACCTCGGCCGACCGGATCGTGCCGCTCACCGGTTCGCTCAACGAGATCGTCTTCACCCTCGGGCTCGGGGACCGGGTGGTCGCCCGCGACATCACCGCCACGTTCGAACAGGCCGCGAAGCTGCCGGTGGTGACGCGCGCGCACGACGTCTCCGCCGAGAGCGTGCTCTCGCTGCGGCCCGGCATCGTCCTCGCCGAGACCACCACCGGCCCGGCCGAGGCGATCGGCCAGATACGCGACGCGGGCATCCCGCTCGTCGTGGTCGAGCCGGCGAAGAGCCTCGACGATGTCGGCCGGCGCATCGACCGGGTCGCGCAGATCCTCGGCGTCAAGGCCGCGGGCGCGGAGCTGAAGAAGCGTACGGAGGCCCGGATCGCCGCCGTCCAGAAGACGATCCCGGCCCGTGCGGGCCGGGAGCCGCGCGTGGCCTTCCTCTACGTACGCGGCTCGGCGGCCGTCTATCTGATCGGCGGAGCGCAGTCCGGCGCCGTCTCCCTGCTGGAGGCCGCCGGAGCGGTGGACGCGGGCAAGGAGTCGGGCCTCGACAAGGACTTCACGCCCATCACCAGCGAAGCCCTCGCCAAGGCGGCGCCCGATGCCATTCTCGTGATGACGAAGGGGCTCCAGTCCGTGGGCGGCGTGGACGGCCTGGTGGAGATCCCGGGCGTCGCCCAGACCCCGGCGGGCATGAACCGGCGCATCGTCTCGGTGGAGGACGGGGTGCTCCTCAACTACGGTCCGCGCACCGATCAGGTCCTCTCCGAGATCGTGTACCAGCTCTACGCGGACGGAAGCGACGCATGACCACCACGCCCGCGCGCCCGACGCCCGCGTCGGCGTCCGCCCCCGCTCCCGGCACCGGCACCGATCCCGGCTCCGACCCGGACACGGCAACCGCCCCGGATCCCAGCTCCGTGCCCGACTCCGGCTCCGTGCCCGACTCCGGCCCCGACTCCGTGCCCATCTCCGACTCCGACTCCGTGCCCGGCCACGGCCCGGACACCGCAACCGCCCCCGATCCCGGCTCCCGCTCCGTGCCCGGCCCCGACTCCGGCCCCGACACCGGCTCCGGCTCCGGCTCCGGCTCCGCAACCGGCCCCGATCCCAGCTCCCTGCCCGGCTCCGGCCCCGACTCCGACACCGGCTCCGGCTCCGCAACCGGCCCCGGCCGGACGGCCGTTCGTGTGACGCCGACCGGCCACGGCCCGGACACCGCAGCCGCCCCCGATCCCAGCTCCCTGCCCGGCTCCGGCCCCGGCTCCCGCTCCGTGCCCGGCTCCCGCTCCGTGCCCGGCTCCCGCTCCGTGCCCGGCTCCCGCTCCGTGCCCGGCTCCGGCTCCGGCTCCGGCTCCGACACCGCAACCGGCCCCGGCCGGACGGCCGTTCGTGTGACGCCGACCGGCCCTGTGACACCGGCAGCCCTCGTGACGCCGGCCGGTCCCGGATCCGCCGCGGGCGAACCCGCGGCGGTGCCCGCGGTGCCGGCCCCGAGGGACTCGGTGCCCGGCAAGGACACCGATCGTGCCGCCGACGGCGGCCGGCGCAGCACCGCATGGCTGCTGACGGCCGGGCTGCTGATCGCGCTCGGCGTCGCCTGCCTGCTCTCGGCCGGCATCGGCGCGTACCGGATCCCCCTGGACGACATCCTCGCCTCCGTGGGAAACCGGCTCGGGCTCGGCGGCCACGCCCTCGACCGGGTCGGCGAGAGCGTCCTGTGGAACGTCCGCCTCCCGCGGGTCGTCCTCGCCCTGGTCGTCGGCGCCTCGCTCGGTTGCGCGGGCGCACTGATGCAGGGGGTGTTCGGCAACCCGCTGGCCGAGCCCGGCGTCATCGGGATCTCCTCGGGCGCGGCCGTCGGAGCGGTCGCCGCGATCGCGCTCGGGCTGAGCTTCTTCGGCAACTGGACCATCACCGTCTGCGCGTTCGTCGCCGGACTGGTGACCGTACTGCTCGTCTACGCGCTCTCCCGCTCGGGCGGCCGGGCCGAGGTCGTCACCCTGATCCTCACGGGCATCGCCGTCAACGCCTTCGCCGGTGCCCTGATCGGCCTGTTCATCTTCTTCGCGGACAACGCGCAGATCACCCAGATCACCTTCTGGCAGCTCGGCTCGCTGGCGCAGGCCACCTGGCCGAAGGTGCTGGCGGTCCTGCCGCCCGCCGCGATCGGGCTGCTCGTCGCACCGCTGTACGCGCGCAAGCTGGACCTGCTCGCGCTCGGCGAACGACCCGCCCGCCACCTGGGCGTGGACGTGGGGCGGCTGCGCCTGGTGCTGATCCTGGTGGTCGCCCTGCTCACCGCCGCGGCCGTCGCGGTGGCGGGCATCATCACATTCGTGGGCCTGCTGGTCCCGCACCTGCTGCGGATGGCCAACGGCCCCGGCCACCGCTTCCTGGTGCCGGGCAGCGCGCTCGGCGGCGCCCTGGTCCTGGTCGTGGGCGACCTCGCGGCCCGCACGACGGCAGCGCCTGCGGAGCTCCCGCTCGGCGTCCTGACGGCGCTCTTCGGCAGCCCGTTCTTCTTCTGGCTCCTGCGCCGCACACGCCGCCGCCAGGGCGGCTGGGCGTGATGTCGTGAACCCGGTGGACCAAGGCGGTTACGCATGATCAAGTCACTACTTCCCCGGCGTGGCCGGGAGTTGCCCGCCCGCCCCGCCCCCGGTGAGGTGCTCGCCGAGGCGCGAGGGCTGTCTGTGCGGCTGGGGGAGCGGGAGGTACTGCGGGGCGTGGGGCTCACCGCCCGCGCCGGCGAGGTCGTCGCGCTCGTGGGGCCCAACGGGGCCGGCAAGTCCACGTTGCTCGCCGCCGTGGCCGCGGACACGGCGCCGGCGGCGGGCGAGGTGCGGATCGGCCCTCGCGCCGCGTCCGCCTGGTCCGCACGCGAGCTGGCGCTGCGGCGCGCCGTCCTTCCGCAGGCCGCCGCGCTGTCGTTCCCGTTCACCGTCGCCGAGGTCGTGCGGATGGGGCGCGCCCCGTGGGCGGGCACCGTCCGTGAGGACGAGGACGACGCGGCGGTCGCCGAGGCCATGGCGGCGACGGAGGTCGACGCCTTCGCCGCGCGGCCGTTCTCCGCGCTGTCCGGCGGCGAACGGGCCCGCGTCGCGCTCGCCCGCGTACTGGCCCAGCGCACGCCGCTGCTGCTGCTCGACGAGCCGACCGCCGCGCTGGACCTGCGCCACCAGGAGCTGGTGCTGCGGGTGTGCCGCGATCGGGCGGCCGCGGGCGACGGGGTCGTCGTCGTCCTGCACGACCTGGGCCTCGCCGCGGCGTACGCGCACCGGGTGGCCGTGCTCCACGCCGGACGGGTCGCCGCCGAGGGCGCCCCGGGCGAGGTGTTCCGCGACGGGCTGCTCAGCGAGGTGTACCGGCAGCCGGTCGAGGTGCTGCCCCATCCGCGGACCGGCGCGCCGCTCATCGTGCCCAAACGGGATCGCTTGACCTCTACTTGACCTGCCCGAGGGCTGGTCATGGCCGACCCGTGACCGCCCCGTTTCCCCCGGCCGATGCTGAGATGCGAATCACTGGACGGCGGGGTACCGGCCAGGTAAGGCTCGGTTAAGTTAGGTCCGCCTCACCGCCACCCCCCTCCTCTTCGTGGAGCCCGTATGCGACCCGTCCGTCTCTCCGTCGTCACCGCCGCGGCCGCCGTGACTGCCCTGACCGCCGTCACCGGCTGCGCCGAGAAGGGCGACGCCAAGGGCGGCCACGGTGCGATCGCCGTCACCGCGAAGGACGACGCCTGCGAGGTGTCCGCCGAGGAGTTCCCCGCCGGGCACGTCCAGTTGGACATCGAGAACAAGGGCTCCAAGGTCACCGAGGTCTACATCCTCTTCCCGGACGACCGCATCGTCACCGAGCGCGAGAACATCGGCCCCGGCACCAGGGCGAGCCTCACCGCCGAGGTGAAGGCCGGTGACTACACGATCGCCTGCAAGCCGGGCATGACCGGCGAGGGCATCCGCCGGCCGGTCAAGGCCACCGGCGGCACCGTCGCCAAGCGCTCCCCGGAGATGGACAGGGCGGTCGCCGCGTACCGCACGTACGTCCAGCAGCAGGCCGACGAGACGCTGCCGAAGGTGAAGGTGTTCACCGACGCGGTGCGCGCCGGCGACATCGAGGCGGCGAAGAAGGCGTACGCCGACTCCCGCATCGGCTGGGAGCGCACCGAGCCGGTCGCCGAGTCGTTCGGCGACATCGACCCCAGGGTCGACCTCCGCGAGGACGGCGTCGCCGACCTGGAACCGGGCCAGGAGTGGACGGGCTGGCACCGCCTGGAGAAGGCGCTGTGGCAGGACGGGAAGCTCGGGCCGCAGACGACGGAGTTCGCGGACACACTCGACAAGGACCTCGCCGACTGGGTCAGGAAGGTCGGCACCGCCGAGATCACACCGACCTCGATGGCGAACGGCGCCAAGGAGCTCCTCGACGAGGTCGCCACCGGCAAGGTCACGGGTGAGGAGGAGCGCTACTCCCACACCGACCTGGTCGACTTCAAGGCGAACGTCGAGGGCGCGCAGAAGTCGTACGAGCTGCTGAAGCCGGTCGCGGTGAAGAACGACGCGGCGCTCGTCGCCGAGCTGGACAAGCAGTTCGCCGCACTGAACACGCTGCTCGACAAGTACCGCACGGACAAGGCGAGTTACGTCTTCACCTCGTACGACAAGGTCGCCGAGCCGCAGCGCAAGGAGCTGTCCGACGGGGTGAACGCGCTCGCGGAGCCGCTGTCGAAGCTCGCCGCGGCCGTCGTCAAGTAGTGAGCGGGAAAGGCAAGATTGCGATGCCCGACGAGACGACCGCCGGCACACCAGCACCGGGGAGACACACGCCTCCCGGCGCGGATCAGCCGCCCGCAGCGCAGCGCACGGAGCAAGCCCTATCCACACCGGGCGCCGCGCAGCCGACCGCCGCGCGCACCGACACGCCCCGGCCCGAGACGACCCGGCCCGATGCGGCACGGCCCGATGGGGCCCAGCCCCATGCGATGCAGCCGGACCGCGCGCGCCCCTCGCGGCGCGCGCTCCTCGGCTGGGGCGGCGCCGGGCTCGCACTCGGCGCCGCCGCGGCCGGCGGAGCGGTGGCCGCGGTGACCGGCGGCGGGGAGGCGACCGCGCCCGCCGCCGCGAGCGGCGCTGCGGTGCCGTTCCACGGGACGCACCAGGCCGGTGTCGCCACTGCCGTGCAGGACCGGCTGCACTTCGCGTCGTTCGACGTGAGGAGCGGCGACCGCGCCGAGCTGGTCCGGCTGCTGAAGGACTGGACGCGTGCCGCCGAGCGGATGACGGCCGGTCAGGCGGTCGGCGAGGGCGCCTACGGCGGTCTTGCCGAGGCCCCGCCGGACGACACCGGCGAGGCACTCGGCCTCAAGCCGTCCCGTCTCACCCTCACCGTCGGCTTCGGGCCCTCCCTCTTCGACGCCCGCTTCGGGCTGCGCGAGCGCAGGCCGGCGGCGCTGGTCGAGCTGCCCAAGTTCAGGGGCGACAACCTCGATCCGGCGCGCAGCGGCGGTGATCTGTGCGTCCAGGCGTGCGCGGACGACCCGCAGGTGGCCGTGCACGCGATCCGCAACCTCGCCCGCATCGGCTTCGGCAGGGTCGCGGTCCGCTGGTCGCAGCTCGGCTTCGGCAAGACGTCGTCGACGACGCCCGAGGAGCAGACGCCGCGCAACATGATGGGCTTCAAGGACGGCACCCGGAACATCTCCGGCACCGACGCCGCCGCCCTGGACGAGCACGTGTGGGTGTCCGGGAAGGACGGCCCGGCCTGGCTGACGGGCGGCTCGTACCTCGTGGCGCGGCGGATCCGGATGAACATCGAGACCTGGGACCGCACGCCGCTCCAGGAGCAGGAGGACATCTTCGGGCGCGACAAGGGCGAGGGTGCCCCCGTGGGCAGGGCGAGGGAGCGCGACGAGCCGTTCCTGCCCGCCATGCTGCCGACGGCGCACGTACGCCTCGCCCACCCCGACTCCAACGGCGGGGCGCGGATGCTGCGGCGCGGCTACTCGTTCACGGACGGCACGGACGGTCTCGGCCGGCTCGACGCGGGCCTGTTCTTCCTCGCCTACCAGCGGGACGTCGCCAAGGGCTTCGTGCCGGTGCAGCGGAGTCTCGCCGCGAGCGACGTCCTCAACGAATACATCCAGCACGTGGGTTCGGCGCTGTACGCGATCCCGCCGGGCGTCCGGGACGAGGACGACTGGTGGGGGCGGGCGCTGTTCTCGTGAGCGGCGTTGTTCTCGTGAGCGGAAGGAACCCTCTGTGTTCGGCAACTATCTGATCGGCCTGCGCGAGGGCCTGGAGGCCGGTCTGGTCGTCTGCATCCTCGTCGCGTACCTCGTGAAGACGGACCGCCGGGACGCCCTGAAACCGGTCTGGACCGGGGTCGGGGTGGCCTGCGCCGTGTCGCTCGCGTTCGGCGCGGCCCTTGAATTCGGCTCCCAGGAGCTGACGTTCGAGGCGCAGGAGCTGCTCGGCGGCTCCCTGTCGATCGTCGCGGTCGGCCTGGTGACCTGGATGGTCTTCTGGATGCGGCGTACCGCGCGGCATCTGAAGGCCGAACTCCACGGCAAACTGGACGCCGCGCTGCGGATGGGCACGGGTGCGCTGGTCGTCACGGCCTTCCTGGCGGTGGGCCGTGAGGGCCTGGAGACGGCGCTGTTCGTCTGGGCGTCGGTACGGGCCGCCACGGACGCGAGCGGCTCGTCGGGGCCGCTGACCGGGGTCCTGCTGGGGATCGCTTCCGCGGCGCTGCTGAGCTGGCTGTTCTACCGGGGCGCGCTGCGGATCAACCTGTCGAGGTTCTTCACCTGGACGGGCGGGATGCTGGTCGTCGTTGCCGCGGGTGTCCTCGCGTACGGCGTCCACGACCTCCAGGAGGCCCGTTTCCTGGGCGGTTTGGCGGACAAGGCGTTCGACATCAGCGCGACGATCCCGCCGGACAGCTGGTACGGGACGCTGCTGAAGGGCGTGTTCAACTTCCAGCCGAACCCGACCGTGCTCCAGGTCACGGTGTGGGCGCTGTATCTGGTCCCCGTACTCGCCCTGTTCCTTGCCCCGGTAGGGTTCGGACGGTCAGTGGGGGTCGAGGAGCAGAAGGCGCAGAAGGCAACCGATGAGCAGGCTGGATCGGGCGAGGCTGGGTCGGACGGCGACGGGGCTCGCGGCGGTGACGGTGCTGTCGCTGACGGCGAGCGGGTGCGTGACGGTTCACGGCGAGCTGGAAGTCGTACCGGCGGCGACGAAGAGTGAGGCCGCGCAGGCCCTGAAGGACTTCACCGACGCGTACAACAAGGCGGACAAGGCATACGATCCGGCGCTCGACGCGGGCCGGGTCACGGGCGCGCTCGGCGCGATCAACCAGGCGGGCCTGAAGGCGCGCAGCATCACGACGCCGGGCGGCAATCCGCAGCACCGGCCGCTGGAGCTGACGGACGCGGCGTTCCACGTGCCGAAGAAGGCGGGCTGGCCGCGGTGGTTCGTCGCGGACACCGACAGCAACCGCGACGTCGACGGCGGAGCGCAGGACAGCCGCTGGCTGATGGTGTTCGTCAGGAACGGCAACGACCAGCTGTGGGAGGCCGCGTACCTGGCGATCCTGACGCCGGACGAGGTGCCCGTGTTCCGCACGGACAAGGACGGCTGGGTGGAGCCGGTGCCCCCGGACTCGGCCGCGACGGCGGTCGCGCCGCGGAACCTGAGCGAGGAGTACGTCTCGTACCTCCAGCGCGGCAAGCCGGACCACTTCGCCGCGGGCGTGCACACGAGCGGCTGGCGCGAGGAGCGCAGGCAGAGCGAGCGGCGGCCCGGCCTGTCCACGCAGTACGTCGACCAGCCGCTGGACACCGGTGACTTCGCGCCGCTGGGGCTGGTCACGGAGGACGGCGGTGCGCTGGTGTTCTTCTCGATGCGCTACTTCGACCGGCAGACGGCGGCTGCGGGCTACCGGCCGAAGGTCAGCCCGGACGTGCGAGCGCTGATGACCGGCGAGGTGAAGAACACGCTCACGAAGGAGTGGGTGTCGAGCCAGGCCGTCAAGCTGGCGCCGAGCGGGGCGTCGGGGCCCGCGGTGACGGTCGTGGGGCGGCTCCAGGGCGTGACGTCGGCGGAGGGCTCGTAGTCCCGCCGCGAGGGCCCCGCCTGTCCTCGCTGTTCCGTGCTGTTCCGTCGCGTCAGCGGTCCTGAGCGTCAGCGGTCCTGAGCGTCAGCGGTCCTGAGCGTCAGCGGTCCTGAGCGTCAGCGGTCCTGAGCGTCAGCGGTCCTGAGCGTCAGCGGTGCAGGGGCCAGGCCGGGCTGTGGTGTCCGTGCTCGTGGTCACCGGTCTCGTCCGCGTACTTGGCGCACGCGTCGGCCAGCGCCTCCAGCAGCGTCAGCGGGTCCGGCAGCGGATGCTCGGGGCCGCGCACCCAGTCGACCGTGAGGCCGTCGGGCAGGCGCGCGGGCGGTACGAGGACGTAGCTGCCGCGGCTGTGCCAGCCGAGGCCCGGATGCTCGTCCGTCGTCTCGGGGTGGCAGTCCAGCTCGCAGGGCCACCACTCGTCCTCGTCCTCGGGCGTGCCGCGGGTGGCGGTGAAGAACAGCATCCGGTCGCCGCCCGACTCGGTCACCGGGCCGACGTCGACGCCCTCGGCGAGCAGCCGCTCCAGCGCCGCGCGCCCGGCCTCCAGCGGTACGTCGAGGACGTCGTGGACCATGCCGGTGGCGGTGACGAAGTTCGCCTCGGGCTCGTCCTCCGCCCAGCGCTGGATCGTGCCGGGGTCGGTCGAGCACTGCGTCTGCCAGGCGAAGGAGACGGGGTGCCGGGCGGGGGTGGGACAGCCGATGCGCTCGCAGGAGCAGCTGAAGCCGGCGGGGTACGCGGCGGGCGCGAGCGGCAGTCCGGCGGCGGCGGTGGCCAGCAGCAGGGCCAGGCGGTGGTCCGCGCCGTCCCCGTCGTCCTCGCGGGGGCGCCTGCGCAGCCACTGCGGCAGCAGGCTCTCCCAGGACGTCCTGCTCTCCGCGTCCGCGCCGCGATTACGGCCGATACCGTCGCCCATCTATCCCCTCACACGTGTGTCGCGCCCCCGGGCCACGCGGCGGAGCCGCATGTCGATACTGCTGCCATCGTCCCACCATCCCCCACGTCGTGTGGCCGCACCCCCCGATCGTGTGGTCACTCCCTGGGCGCGAGGCCGTGCAGTGCGTACTCGACGACCTTGTCGGCGTACTCGTGGGTGAGCGGCAGGGTGCGCAGCAGCCAGCGGTGGGCGAGCGGGCCGACGAAGAGCTCCAGGGCGATGCGCGGGTCGATGCCGGCGCGTACGTGCCCGGCGGCCCGGGCGGCGTCCAGCCTGCGGACGTACAGCTGGAGGGAGGGTTCGAGGAGGCGCTCGACGAACTGCGCGGCGAGGGCGGGGTCGCTGACGCTCTCGGCGGCGAGGGCGCGGGCGGGGGCGTCGTAGACGGGCGAGTTCAGCTCGTCGACGGTGGCGCGCAGGACCAGCTTGAGGTCGGCCTCCAGGTCGCCGGTGTCGGGGAGGTCGGGTTCGCCCCGAGCCGCCTGCTCGGCGCGGTCGAGGAAGGCGTCGAGGAGGACCGCGGCCTTGGAGGGCCACCAGCGGTAGATGGTCTGCTTGCCCACGCCCGCGCGGGCGGCGATGCCCTCGATGGTCGTCCGGGTGTAGCCCGCCTCGCCGACGAGGTCGAGGGCGGCGTCGTAGATGGCGCGGCGGGAGCGTTCGCTGCGGCGGGAGGCGTCGGGCGGCCTGGTCTCTGCCATGGGATCAACCTAGCAGCGACGTGACGCTACGTATCGTCTCGCTGTACTGCCGGCGTATGTGTGATGAACCACCCGTTCGGATCACAGCGCGGGGGCTCCGCAGGCCGCACCATGGGCTGGACGCACAGACCGTGCGCCACTGCCGCTCGTGAGGAGCCCGCATTGCCTCGTGACGCCCGTTCCCGCCGCTACCTCATGTGCCCACCCACGCACTTCGAGGTGACGTACTCCATCAACCCCTGGATGGACCCCGGGAAGCCCGTCGACCTGTCGCTGGCGCTCGCCCAGTGGGAGACGCTGCGCGACCGCTACCGCGCGCTCGGCCACACCGTGGAACTGCTGGAACCGCGGGCGGACCTGCCCGACATGGTCTACGCCGCGAACGGCGCGACCGTCGTGGACGGGCGCGTGCTCGGGGCGCGCTTCGCCCACCGCGAGCGGGAGGCGGAGGCGGAGGCCCACCTGGAGTGGTTCCGCGCGAACGGCTTCACCGAGATCCACGAGCCGGTGCACATCAACGAGGGCGAGGGCGACTTCGCGGTGACCTCGACGTACGTGCTGGCGGGGCAGGGCTTCCGGTCGAGCCCGCTGTCGCACGACGAGGCGCAGGAGTTCTTCGGACGGCCGGTGATCGGGCTGGAGCTGGTGGACCCGCGCTACTACCACCTGGACACGGCGCTGTCCGTCCTCGACGCCGAGACGGACGAGATCATGTACTACCCCGGCGCCTTCTCCCCCGGCAGCCGCGCGGTCCTCGCCCGCCTCTTCCCCGACGCCCTCATCGCCCGCGAGGCGGACGCGGCGGCGCTCGGCCTGAACGCGGTCAGCGACGGACGCCACGTCCTGCTCCCGCAGGCGGCGGTGGGCCTCTTCGGCCCGCTGCGGGCCCGTGACTTCGAGCCGGTGGGCGTCGACCTGAGCGAGCTCCTCAAGGGCGGCGGCAGCGTCAAGTGCTGCACCCAGGAGCTCCGCCCCTGAACCGCGGGGGGGGTACTCCGTACCCCCCGCACCCCCCGGACGATCGTGTCAGGCCCCCGGGGGCCACTCGTCGCCCCAGGACGTGTCCCGTGCCGCGCGGTAGTCCGGGCCGTGGCGCTTCGTCACCGTGGTCCGATGGAGGGTCTCGTCGGCGGAGCAGAGGTCCAGGAGGACCTGGCCCTTGCGGATCTGGGGTTTGCGGGTGACCCGGGACGGCGCCGGAGCGGCCGGGAAGCGGGTCGCGGCGACGTAGCTGAACTTCTCGTCCTCGTACGCCAGCGAGCCGCCCTTCACCCGCCGGTGCAGCGACGACCGGCTCACCCGCGCCGCGAAGTGGCACCAGTCCGTACCCGGCACGATCGGGCACGCCTCGCTGTGCGGGCAGGGCGCGGCGACGCGCAGGCCCGCCGCGATCAGGCGGTCGCGGGCAGCGATGATCCGCTCGTATCCGTCGGGGGTGCCGGGTTCGACGACCAGGACCGCCCGGCCCGCCGCCGCGGCGCGCGAGACGAGCTCCTCGCGGTCCGCCTCGGTGAGCTCCTTGAGGACATACGAGATCGTGATCAGGTCCGCCGGTTCGAGCTCCAGGCCCTTGCCGATCCGTGCCCGACGCCACTGCGCCGCCCGCAGCGCGGGCGAATCCGCGCCTGCCGCGAGCTCCCGCCCCAGCGCCAGCGCGGGCTCCGCCCAGTCCAGCACCGTCGTGCGGTGGCCGCCCTCCGGCCACGCGTCGGCGACCGCCCAGCTCGCCGCGCCCGTGCCGCCGCCGATGTCGGTGTGCGTCGAGGGCACCCATGCCGGGGCCGCGGCCCGCAGCGCCGCGAGTGCGGACCGTACCGCCTCGAAGGTCGCGGGCATCCGGTACGCCGCGTACGCGGCGACGTCCGCCCGGTCCCGCAGCACCGGTGCGTCCGTCGGTGTGTCCCCCCGGTAGCTGGCGATGAGCCGGTCCACGGCCTGGGCGGCGCGGTTCGGCGGGAGCCCGTCGAGGAGTCCGGCGAGGGCTTCGGGGAGGGTGGCGTTCACCGGCGAATTCTAGGCCGGAAACCGCCGTGCGGCAGTCCGCCCTCCAACCCCGGGGCGCACCGCGCCAGTTGCTACGCTGACCGCCGTTGACCATGGCGGCGGTGCCGGGCGGGGGGACCATGAGACAGCGGGTCGTACGCATGGCCCTGGTGGCCGGGGTGGCCGTGCTCGCCCTGATCCTCCTGCTGGCCACCTGCGACGGTGCAGAAAAAGCCGACAAGGGCGACAAAAAGGGCGGCGGGTCGGCCACGCCCACCACCCGGACCCCACGCCCCGCCACCCTGCTCACCGTCCCGCCCGCCTACGACACGGCCAAGGGCTGGGAGCTCCCCGACACCTCGCCCGACTACGCCGTCGCCCGCGAGACCGGCCTCGTCGCCTACCTCGTCCGCGAGCAGGACGACTTCCGGCTGCGGACCGTGGACGCCGCCACCGGCAGGCCCGGCTGGTCGGGCGAGCCCTGGTCCGCGCTCGCGGGTCCGGCGAACTTCCCGCGGCTGCTCGCCGTCACCAAGGACGAGCGGCAGTTCTTCGTCACCTGGTCCTTCGGCAAGGCGGGCCGCGACACCCTCACCCCCTCCGGCACCTTTGTCTCACTCGACGTGTACGACGCCCTCGACGGCACCCGGAAGCGCGTCGAAGTGCCCTGGCCCACCGCACCGGCCGTCTCCGGCACCGGCCCCGGGATCCTCATCGGCGACGGCGGGGCGCGCAGCGCCGTCGTCGACCCGGTCACCGGCGGTGTGACCGTGATAGCGCCGAAGGAGCTCCGGCCGCCGAAGGGCTGCGCGACCTGCGGGCAGCTCACCGAGGTGCGCGGGCTGACCGCGAAGGGCCTGCTGGTGAGCGGGGCCCGGGAGTTCTGGGTGCGCGGCGGCTGGTTCAGCCGCGGCGTCGCCCCGTCCGGCGCCGACCCCGCGTACGGCACGCCGACCTCGCTCACCTCCGGGCAGGTCCTCGTCCGCTGGCGTAAGGCGGCGAAGACGCAGCGCGCCACCACCCACGACCTGTGGGCGGTGCACGACGCGGCGTCAGGGAAGGCGCTGGTGGCCGCCGAGTGCCACAAACCGGCCATCGAGCCCGGCGAGTACCCGCAGGCCGTGCTCTCCCCCGACGGCCGCTATCTGGTCGCCGGAAGCCTCGCCTTCGACCTCCAGGAGCGGACCGGCCACTGCTTCGAGGAGCCCGACGGCACCCACCCGCTGACCCTGGTGACGGTCACCGACGACGGCCTGGCGTACGGCGCGGCGAACACCCGCGGCGCGAGCGAGGCGCTCGCGGGCGGCGGCGCCCCGTACGAGGTCGACCTGGCGACGGGACTGCCCGAAGCCCTCTCCCCCAACGCCCGGCTGCCCGCCGCCGACACGTCGGGCGTCGGGCTGTTCCGCTGGACGGACGCCAAGGACCGGCTGCACCTGATCGGCTACGCCCGCGTGGACTGAGCACCCTGGGCCGTGTCCGGCACATGGTGCCGTCCGCCCAACAGGCCGCCGGACGGGACGCGTCGGACCCGGCCTGGTGCTGTGACCGGGAAGGTGTGCCGAGTCGCCCGCTCGTGGCGCGCGCCCGGTGCGGTGCACCGCAGGGCGGAGGACCGCCCTCGTACCGGACGTACTCAGGCGACTCCGACGACGCCGCCAGGCGCCGTGCCGGGCATCGCGAGCCGGTGCCCCCTTCCGGTCACCGCACTAGCGAGCGGACGCGTGGGCGCCCTCCGGCGCCCTGCGCCACGGGCGGCACAGGCCGAGGAAGCACGCGATCGCGCCGAGCGCGCACACCAGCTGCACCACGGCCATCGGCACCGCGGTCGCCTCCCCCGCGATCCCGACCAGCGGGGACGCGACCGCGCCGATGAGGAAGGAGGAGGTGCCGAGCAGCGCGGAGGCCGAACCGGCGGCGTGCGGGGTGCGCATCAGCGCCTGGGCGTTGGTGTTCGGCATCGCCAGGCCCATCGCGGACATCAGGACGAAGAGACCGGCGGCGACCGGCACGAGCCCGGCCTCGCCGAAGACCCCCGTCGTCAGCAGCAGCAGCGCGAGCGCCGCGGCCGCGATCACCGCGAGCCCGAAGCCGAGCACCTTGTCGAGGCTGACCCGGCCGACGAGCACCTTCCCGTTGATCTGCCCGACCGCGACGAGGCCGATCGAGTTGAGCCCGAAGAGCAGGCTGAAGGTCTGCGGCGAGGCTCCGTAGATCTCCTGGACGACGAACGGCGAGGCCGCGATGTACGCGAACAGCGCGGCGAAGGCGAGCGATCCGGCCAGCATGTAGCCGGTGAAGACGCGGTCGGCGAGCAGTCCGCGCATGGTGCGCAGCGCCGTGCCGACGCCGCCGCCGTGCCGGCGCTCGGGCGGCAGCGTCTCGTGCAGCCAGCGCCAGACGACGAGGGTGAGCAGCACGCCGACCACGGTCAGGACGTGGAAGACGCCCCGCCAGTCCGTGACCTGGAGGATCTGGCCGCCGACGAGCGGGGCGACGATCGGGGCGGCCCCGGAGATCAGCATCAGGGTCGAGAAGAACCGGGCCATCTCCACGCCGTCGTACAGATCGCGGACGACGGCGCGGGCGATCACGATGCCCGCGGCACCCGCGAGGCCCTGGAGCAGCCGGAAGGCGATGAGCAGTTCGATGGTGGGCGCGAGGGCGCAGACCGCGGTGGCGACGATGTACACGAGCATGCCGGCGAGCAGCGGGCGCCGTCGGCCCCATCTGTCGCTCATGGGGCCGACGACGAGCTGGCCGAGGGCCATACCGGCGAGACAGGCGGTGAGCGTGAGCTGGACGGTGGCGGCGGGGGCGTGCAGCGCGCCGGTGACCTGGGGCAGGGCCGGGAGGTACATGTCCATGGACAGCGGCGGCAGGGCGGTGAGGCCGCCGAGGACGAGCGTGACGAGGAGACCGGCGCGGCGGGCCGCGGCGGGCGGTGCCACGGGGGACGGTGCCGGTGCGGACACCGGTGTCGACGCGGACGCCGCTGTCGGTGCGGACGGCAGTGCCGGTGCCGGTGCGGCTGCCTGTGCGGCGGGGGATATGTGTCCTTGCGTACGGGTCGGGCCGCTCTCCGGCATCAACTGCTCCTGTTCCTGTCGTCGCCCCCTATGCTCTCAGCTCGTCGGAGTGGTCGAGACCTTTCTATGGCCGTACGGGGCCGAGGGGCGGGGCAATGGGTGACACGGTGCGGTGGGGTGTGCTGGCGACCGGAGGCATCGCGGCGCAGTTCACGGCGGATCTGAACGCCATGCCCGATGCGGAGGTCGTCGCGGTGGCCTCCCGTACGGACGCCTCGGCCGCGGCCTTCGCCGAGCGGTTCGGGATACCGAGGGCGTACGGGGACTGGGCGGCCCTCGCCGCCGACGAGGACGTGGACGTCGTGTACGTCGCGACCCCGCACGCGGCGCACCGGGCCGCCGCCGGCCTCTGCCTGGAGGCGGGCAAGGCGGTGCTGTGCGAGAAGGCGTTCACGCTGAACACGGCCGAGGCCGAGGAACTGGTGGCGCTGGCGCGCTCCCGCGGTCTGTTCCTCATGGAGGCCATGTGGATGTACTGCAATCCGGTCATCCGGCGCATGGCGGAGCTCGTGCGCGACGGTGCGATCGGCGAGGTCCGCACGATCCACGCCGACTTCGGGCTCGCGGGCCCGTTCGCGGCGGACCACCGGCTGCGCGACCCTGCCGTCGGCGGCGGTGCGCTCCTTGACCTCGGGGTGTACCCGGTCTCGTTCGCGCAGTTGCTGCTCGGTGAGCCCGACGACGTCCGGGCGCATGCGCTGCTCTCCGACGAGGGCGTGGACCTGAACACGGGCATCCTGCTGGGCTGGGCGGAGTCGGGGGCCTCGGCGCTGCTGTCCTGCTCGATCGTCGCGGACACCCCGATGACCGCCTCGGTGACGGGGTCGAAGGGCCGGATCGAGCTGCCCCGCGGCTTCTTCCACCCGGAGCGGTTCGTACTGCACCGGGCGGGCCGCGAGCCGGAGGAGTACGCGCCCGGAAACGAGCGGTACTCGTTCCGGTACGAGGCCGCGGAGGTGATGCGGTGTCTGCGGGCCGGTGAGACGGAGTCGCCGCTGGTGCCGCTGGACGGTTCGCTCGCGGTGATGCGGACGCTCGACGCGGTACGGGACCGCGTCGGCGTCCGCTATCCGGGTGAGCTCGCGGCTACGCCGGTGTGAGGCCCGGGTTGCCGGCCTCGGTGACGAAGGACGCGGCCGTGGTGATCGGCGCGCCCGGCGTCGTCACCGCGGCGAGCGTCTTGAAGTCGGCGCGGGCACGCTCGGTGGTGAGCGTGACCGTCACATAGCCGCGGCGGCCGTTGTAGAACTTCATGTGCGGGTTGGCCTGGGTGAGGTTGTCCCAGTTCGCGGGCTTGTCGGCGCCGTCCTTGCCGCTGCTGACGGAGGTGGCGACGAACTCGGTGCCGACGGTCGGCGAGGCCGGGTCGCCGTAGTCCTTCTTCAGGTCGAAGGCGTAGCCGACGTGGACGTCGCCGGTCAGCACGACGAGGTTGTCGACCCCGGCGGCCTCGGCGCCGGCCAGGATCCGCTCGCGCGATGCCGGGTAGCCGTCCCAGGCGTCCATGGAGAGCTTGTACGGGGAGGCCGGGACATCGCGCCGCTGGGCGAAGGTGACCTGCTGCGGGACGACGTTCCACACGGCGTCCGAAGCCTGCCAGCCGTCGAGCAGCCAGCGCTCCTGCGTCTCGCCGGTCATGGTGCGCGCCGGGTCCTCGGACTCGGGCCCGGGGTACTGCCAGCCGTCCCCGTACGCCTGGTCGGAGCGGTACTGGCGGGTGTCGAGGATGTCGAACTGGGCGAGCCGCCCGTACCTCAGCCGGCGGTAGAGCTGCATGTCGGCGCCTTCGGGCTGCTGGGGCCTGCGCAGCGGCTGGTTCTCCCAGTAGGCGCGGTAGGCGGCGGCACGGCGCAGCAGGAACTCCTCGGCGGGGACGTCGTTCTCGGGCGTCTCGTCCGCGTAGTTGTTCTCGGTCTCGTGGTCGTCCCAGGTGACGGCGAACGGGTGCGCGGCGTGCGCGGCGGCGAGGTCCGGGTCGCTGCGGTAGAGGCCGTAGCGCAGCCGGTAGTCCTCCAGGGTGATGGTCTCGCGGTTGAAGTGGGCGGGCAGCCGGCGGTCGGTGTGGTTGCGGGCGCCGCCGACGGCGTTGACGGCGTACTCGTAGAGGTAGTCGCCGAGGTGGAAAACGATGTCGAGCTCCTCGTCAGCGAGGTGCTTGTACGCCGTGAAGTAGCCGTCGTGGTACGCCTGGCAGGAGACGGCGGCGAGCTTCAGCTCGGAGATCCGGGCGCCGGGCCTGGGCGCGGTGCGGGTGCGGCCGGTGGGGCTGGTCCAGCTGCCGGCGCGGAAGCGGTAGTAGTAGACGCGGTCGGCGTCGAGGCCGGGGACCTCGACATGGACGCTGTGGTCGAACTCCGGGTGGGCGATGGCCCGTCCGCGTCTGGCGACGCGCGTGAAGCGCTCGTCGTGGGCCAGCTCCCACGCGACCGTGATGCGGGAGCCGGGCAGTCCGCTGCCGGGCTCGTAGGGCCGGGGCGCGAGCCGGGTCCACAGCACCACGGAGCCGGGCAGCGGGTCGCCCGAGGCGACGCCGAGGGTGAACGGGTCCTGGTCGAGCTTCCTCGGGTCGAGCTCGGCGGCGGCCGCGGCGCCGGCGGCCGGAAGGTTCGCGGCGAAGGCGACCGCGGCGGCGGCGCCGGTGACGGTGAGGAAGCGGCGGCGGCCCAAGTGGCGGGCGGCGGCGCGGAATGCGTCCGAGTGCTGCTGTGCGGGTGTCATATGTCCCTCCCCTGGCTGCTGTTGTCCCTCGCATTCGAGTCGGGGGCGGCGTCTGCCGCCTGTCGGGTACACAACATCCGCGTGTCGGACGGATGAGATCCGTGGTGCCGCCCTGCCGTACGCTGCGGCGCCATGAACGCAGAGGTGAGAAGTGCGGTGAGAAGTGCGGTGGTCACGGGTGCGGGCTCGGGCATCGGCCGGAGCGTCGCACTGGCCCTGGCGGCCGCGGGCTGGTCGCTCGCCCTGGCCGGGCGGCGGGCCGAGGCCCTGGAGGAGACGGCGTCCCTGGCGGGCGACGGCGCGGACGTCCTGTGCGTCCCCACCGACGTGACGTCCCCCGACGCGGTCGAGGCCCTCTTCGCCGCGGTCCGCGAACGGCACGGCCGCGTGGACCTCCTCTTCAACAACGCGGGCACCTTCGGGCCGGGCGCGGTGCCGGTCGAGGACCTCTCCCACGAGGCGTGGCGGGCGGTGGTGGACGTCAACCTGACGGGGGCGTTCCTGTGCGCCCAGGCGGCGTTCCGGACGATGAAGGCCCAGGACCCGCAGGGCGGCCGCATCATCAACAACGGCTCGATCTCGGCCCATTCACCGCGCCCGCACTCCATCGCCTACACGGCGACGAAGCACGCCATGACCGGCCTGACCAAGTCCCTCTCCCTGGACGGCCGCCCCTACCGCATCGCCTGCGGCCAGCTCGACATCGGCAACGCGGCGACGGAGATGACCTCCCGCATGCAGACGGGCACGCTCCAGGCGGACGGCCGGCTCGCCCCGGAACCGGTGATGGACGCGAGGGACGTGGCGCGCGTGGTGGTGCAGATGGCGGAGCTGCCGCTGGAGGCGAACGTGCAGTTCGCGACGGTGATGGCGACGGCGATGCCGTACATCGGCCGGGGCTGAGGGGGCTGACCGGGGGCCGACCGGCGCCTGACCCGGGGGGCCGGCTTCGGTCCCCCACGAGGACTCCGTCCCCGCCCGCCGGCGGGGCGGCGCCCACCGGGAACAGCCCGTACCCGCGCCGTGTTGGGGCGGGCATGACGATCAACGGAGCACACCCCGAAGTCCTGCGGTACACCGCCTTCTCGACCGACCTCACCGGGGGCAACCCCGCGGGCGTCGTCCTTGATGCCTCCGGTCTGGACGAGGCCGCCATGCTGGCCGTCGCGGCGGAGGTGGGGTACTCGGAGTCGGCCTTCCTCACGCCGGAGGGCGAGCGGGCCTATGCCGTGCGGTACTTCAGCCCCAAGGCGGAGGTCCCCTTCTGCGGGCACGCGACCGTCGCGAGCGCCCTCGCGCTCGCGGAGCGGATCGGGCCCGGGGAGCTGGTGTTCACGACCACGGTCGGGCCGGTGCCGGTGGAGGTCACCGAGGAGGACGGGGCGCTGCGGGCCACGCTCACGAGCGTGGAGCCGCACGTCGGCGAGGTCGGGGACGACGACCTCGCCGAGGCGCTCGCCGCGCTGGACTGGGCGGGGCCCGACGATCTGGACCCGGCGTTCCCGCCCCGTGTCGCCTTCGCCGGCGCCCGCCACCTCGTCGTCGCCGCCTCGACCCGCGCGCGCCTCGCGGACCTCGCCTACGACTTCGACCGGCTCGAAGCCCTGATGCACCGGCTGGACCTGACGACCGTGCAGCTGGTGTGGCGGGAGTCGGCCACGGTCTTCCACGTGCGCGACCCGTTCCCCGTCGGCGGCGTCGTCGAGGACCCGGCGACCGGCGCGGCCGCGGCCGCCTTCGGGGCGTACGCGCGCGAGCTCGGGCTGGTGCCCGAGGAGGCGGTCCTCACCCTCCGCCAGGGCGAGGACCTGGGCCGTCCGGGCGTGCTGACGGTGACTCTGGTGGCCGGCGACCGGCGGGTGCGGGTCAGCGGGGCGGGTACGCGCATCGGCTGACGGCTCCACCGGTCCGCCCCCGCCGCCCCGGCTGATCTCCGCCTGGTGCTCGTCCGGCCCGGGCTAGGGAGTGTCGCGAGCCCAGCATGACCCACCCGACACCCCTTAGGCCTGGCCGGTGTCGAAGCGTGCGATCTTCTCGCCCTCGACGGTGAACTTCCACTTCGTGCGCATCTCGCCCCATGTCTCGTTGCGGTAGAGGGCCACGAGATCGCGCCCGTCGGCCGACTGCGACTCGACCTCCATATGTCCGCGCGAGGAGAAGATCTCCTTGTCGGTCCAGTCGGCGAGATCCCGGTCCGAGCCGTCGTCGGACATGGTCGCATCCGGTGTCAGGACCGCCAGGAAGGCTTTGTGGTCACCGGAGTTGAGGGCCTTGACGAAGGCCCGCACGGCGGGGTCGTTGAGCTGGTCGGGGCGGATGGTCATGGGGTTTCCTCCGGATACAGGAGTGCGGCAGGCGAGGCACGACTGCGTGGCCTCACCCGTACACCAGAGCGCCGTCCGTCCCGCGGACCTTGGCCCACCTGTGGCGCGTCACCCGGCGTCACCCCTTGGCTTCGATCAACGGCGCCATCGACGTCCCTACTTCACCCGCCACAGTGGAGGGACACCCGCCCCTGCCCCCACCGTCAACCGGCGTTCTCCCAGCTCAGAGCTTCCCCGGAGGTGAACCACCCTCAATGCCGACCTCACTCGCAGAAGGCCCTCTCATGCGAGCTCCACGGGGAGACTATGGAGGCTCCGGAAGACTATGCCCGGTTGCCGGATCGCCGGTCCGGTCACTTTCAGGTTGGGAAGCCGACTGAGAAGGGCACGCAGCACGACCCTTGCTTCGAGTTGGGCCAGATGTGCGCCAAGGCAGTAGTGCATCCCCACACCGAAGGCGAGCGACCGCCGCGCGGGCCGGGTGAAGTCCAGGCTGCCAGGTTCTGGGACCTCCCTCGGGTCGTGCTCGGCTGAACCGATGAGCGCGATCACCGCCCGCCCAGCAGGGATCGGCACCCCGGCCAGAACCGTGTCCCGGGCGGCAACCCGGCTGGCCATCTGGATCGGCGGATCCCAGCCCCAGCGGATCAGCTCGGCGCACGCGTCGGGGAGCGCCTCTGGGTGGCCACGCAGCCAGGCCGCCTGTCCGGGGTAGCGGCTGAGGCCGAGCAACATGCTGTTCAGCATCGCCGCTGTGGTCTCCCAGCCTGCCACGAGCACGGTGGTGGCCAGATCCAGCGCAGCCGAAGGGACACGCTCGGAATTCTCGAACGTGAGGAGCTCACCGAGCACGTCTGTGGCGGGGCATCTGCTGCGTTCCCCGAGGGCAACCGTGAGGTAAGCGGCGACCGCGTCCGCCGATATGTCGGCCTGCAGGAGCTGCCCACGCCCCGGCCACAACTCCATGGCGTACCGGTAGTTCCGGCTGGCCTGTACCAGAACGTCGACGTCGTCGGGCAGGCCCAGCAGCCTGCACAGGACTTCCATCGGCACCAGATGCGCCACGAGGGCCGCGTAGTCCACCCGGCGTTTCACCACAATCTGCTCGGCCAGCTCGGCCAGCCGTCGATCGGCGATCTCCTGGATGACTGATTCGAGGTCATCCAATGCGCCCGGTTTGAAGTACCGGCCGATCGCTCCGTTGCCTGTACGGGAGAGTGCTCCTCCACGAAAAGCAGTGCTTGCATAGAAACCATGCGAGAACAGGTTGGGGCCCCGACCAGCGCCATCGGATACTCGCCCGCCTGTAATCCCCGCACCGCCAGCCCCAGAGCAGTGAGACCAGAGGAGCACGCAGAATCGCTGATCATGCTGGGGCCGGTCCAATTGGACTGGTAAGATACGCGGTTCGCCGAGAAGGACATCAAAGTTCCAGAAAATGCGGCGCTGTCGACCCGCTTGGCACTGTTCATTCGCTCACGATAATCAGACATGCAGGCGCCGACAAAGACGGCGACAGGTGACCCGGCGAGATCATCGGGATTCAACGCCGCGTTTTCAACAGCCTGCCACGCTAATTCAAGTAGGATCCGGTGCTGCGGATCCATCCATGCAGCCATTCTCGGCGATATCCCGAAGAATCGGGCATCGAACTCCTCGATTCCTTTGATGAAGGCCGCCCGGGGTGGTGGGGCAGCGCTGGACCCTGGATCCCACCCAGGCCACCGACCTTCCGGAACTTGGCAGAACCGAGTTATCCCCCTATCAACCGTTTCCAGAGTTCTAACGGTGTCTCGACTCCGGCCGCACGGCATGACATGCCGATGATGGCGACTTCCGAGGCGGGGATACTGCTATTTTTCACGTTACTCCTTTCGTTGTCTCCACAAAGGGCATTCGGACGAGCTGTCAGCCTCCATTACAGGCACACTGCGGCGCGATGAGAAGAGTCTCCGGCTGGCTACTTGTTGTGGGTGTTGAATTCGTGCGCGCCCGTGGAACGCTACTGAGCGCGATCTGGGGTGGCCGTAGCTGCACCGGGATCAGAGGAAGACGTGCCAGGACTTCAGTCGTGCGACGCCACACTCGACTGGATCTGCGAACGCCAGGCGTCCCGATCCTCGCCGACCGTGCTTACATGGGAGCCGGCTCATGGGGGACGACGCCGCTCAGACGCCCGCCTGGCCGCGAGCTCACGCCTACCCGGCAGACTGTCAACCGCGCGCTGTCCGCGACACGGGCACCGGAGGATCCGCTGGGCCCGGGCCGCCGTTAGGGTCGTGTGCCGTTCGCGCACGCTCCCTTCGAGTCAACTGAACCAGGCGATCCGCAGACTCGCGCGAGCAGAGCAGGCACTCACACAAGGCGCTACCGGAACTCACATCCCCGCACCCATCGTGTGAGCCTCGACAACGTCATGACCCGCAACACCTAGTAGGAGGTTCCAGTCGCTGCATAACGCAGCGAACAAATTATCCACGGCCAGCTCCGCAGTGGATGACTCCGCAGATGAAGTGCGGTGCCGGGGAGGCCGGGCCAGTAGCGTGGCCAGGCAGTGGTAAGCGGGGGTCATCTCGACGTCCATAAGGGTCATGGCGGTTCCTTACCGATGCGGGACAGAATGTGGCATTGAATTGAGTGAACAAACCAAGGAGGTGTTACGGCAAGGGCGCTTCCTGGTCGTGCTGTTGAACTGAGTGAACGCCTTTTCGGAGTCGAATTCTCGATGGCGAGGAGTAGGAGCGCTCAAATGTGGGCACGTTGACGACTGCCACGCATGTACCCCCTGCGGGTACTTGTGCCGGCCACCTTCCACGCGGCAGCAAGGCGCCGAGCAGTCGGCAGGAGAATTCACCACGCCCGGGAGAAGTCATGGCCCCACGCCGCCGCCCCAACGACCCCTCGCGCTGGGAGGAGCTGGCACAATGCTTGGACGCGTCGGAAGAGGCTCACGCAGCAGGCGAGCTTGAGGAACACTTCGTGGATGTGGTCGCGGCTGTCCCAGCGGATCCGCAGCCCGACGGAAGCCATGGATCCCGGCATTCGTCCGCTCGATTACCCAGCGCACGGTGCCGAGCCCGGAGCCGGGTGGCACGCCGCGTCGCGCGATGAGCGGAGCGCTGTCCACGGGGCCGTCTTCATGATCACGCGCGACGGAGCACCGTAGCGCGAGGGGCGGCCGACTTCGCGCCAGTCTTTTCCGGCGACGGCCCGAAGTGCCCGCACCCGAACCCGGATGCGCCGCGCGCCGTCGAGTGCTGGAACGGGCACGCCTGGGAGCCCTCGCATTCGCGGCCAACCTCGGCGAGGCCAAGCGCACGCTGTACCCGGAGGCCGACTCGGCGCCGACCCCCAACTCCGGGCCCGGTGCGACAGCGGCTCGCCCCAGGCACACCGATCGGCACCAGAAGCCGTGCGGGCCCACAAGAGTTCCGGAAAGTCAGCACGGACTCAGTACGGAACGGGGTTCCCTGGAATGAGCTCCAACCCAGTGACCTGCACGTTTGGGATCAGGGGACGTTCTTGCCATCTCGGCTGCTCAGATGACCGCCGCGGCACCCTAACGGCATGGCACGCTCGTCCGATGAACAGTATTTGGGACGCGGTCGAACGTCTCCACACCTGGCTCGACCGGTCCGCCGCGGACGGCCGGCCGCCCGAGCAGGAGACGCTGCTGCGGGTGCTGAAGCTGTCCGAGGAGGTCGGCGAGGTGGCGCAGGCCGTCATCGGCGCCACCGGGCAGAACCCTCGCAAGGGCACCACGCACAGCTGGCAGGACGTGGAGTCGGAGCTGTGCGATGTGATCGTCACGGCGATGGTGGCCCTGCGGACGCTCAACCCCGACGCGCCGCAGGCGTTCGACGCCCATCTGCGGCACCTGCTCGCGCGGTCTTCGTGAACCCTCCGGGGCAGTACAGCTAGCCCTTGCCTTGCCTAGCCCTTGCCGTCGATCGCGGCGTCGATGAGCAGCGCGGCGACGGACCGTGCATGGGCGGCCGGCCGGTCGCTGTTGAGTGCGGTGCTGCGGACGGCCGCGCCGTCGTAGAGCAGGGCGAGCTGTTCGCCGAGTTCGTCCGGGTCGCAGGCCCCGGCCCTGCGTGCCAGGCCGGCCAGACGCCGCGCGAACTCGGACTTGTAGGCGGCGGCGAGCCGGTGGACGGGGTGCTCGGGGTCGGGCACCTCCACGGCGGCGTTCAGGAACGGGCATCCGCGAATCGGCCCCGCGGTGTCCCGCGGCTTCCGGTCGAAGACGGCGAGGAGCTGCTCGCGCGGATCCGGACCGCCGGGGTCGGCTGCGGCAGGGGGGCCGGCTGCGGCGCCGGAGCCGGTGGGGGCGGCGGCCGTCTCGGGCGGCAGGCCCACGTCCTCGAACTGCCGCAGATAGGCGTGGACGAGGTCTTCCTTGCCCGTGAAGTGCGTGTACAGGGTCCGCTTGGACACGCCCGCGACCGTCGTCAGCTGATCCATCCCGGTCGCGTTGACTCCCTGGGCGGTGAACAGCTCGGTGGCGGCTTCGAGGATGCGCTCCTTGGCGCCGCGCCCGCGGCGCCTGCGTACGGGCGAGGTCTCGGTCACGCCTATGAGGATACCGATCGTTTTACATAAGAGCCAGGCGCCTGTTACGGTCATGGAGATAAGTAAACTGATCGGTTTCCTTCGCCGAGCGGACCAGAGCCAGGACCAGGACTCAGGACCAGGAGATCCTCATGCGTTACACGACCTTCGGACACCGCACCGGACTGCGCGTCTCGCAGTTCGCACTCGGCACCGGGAACTTCGGCACGGGGTGGGGCGCCGGCGCCGAGCCGGACGAGGCACGCCGGATGTTCGACAGGTTCGCCGAGGCCGGCGGCACGTTCGTCGACACCGCGGACACCTACCAGTTCGGCGAGTCGGAGAAGCTGCTGGGCGACTTCCTCGCCGCCGACCGCGACCACTTCGTCCTCGCGACGAAGTTCACCAACGGCGTCACGGCGAAGCCCGGCATCTCGAAGACGGGCAACAGCCGCAAGAACATGGTGCATTCGGTGGAGGCGAGCCTGAGGCGCCTCGGCACCGACTACATCGACCTGTACTGGGTCCACTTTCCGGACGACCTGACACCGATGGACGAGATCCTGCGCGGGATCGACGATCTCGTCAGCCAGGGCAAGATCCACCACGCCGCCCTGTCCAACTTCCCCGCCTGGCGGGTCTCCCGGGCCGCCACCCTCGCCGAGCTGCGGAACTGGGCCCCGGTCGCCGGCATCCAGGTCGAGTACAGCCTCGTCGAGCGGACCGCCGACCGCGAGCTGCTGCCGATGGCCGAGAGCCTCGGACTCGGCGCTGCGCTGTGGTCCCCGCTGGGCGGCGGGCTGCTCACCGGCAAGTACCGGACGAGCACCGAGGGCCGGCTCAGCAATCTGAAGACCCTCGTGCACACCGAGGCCACCGCCCAGAAGACCGCGGTCGTCGACGCCGTCCTGGCCGTCGCCGAGGAGACCGGTGCGACCCCGGCGCAGACCTCCGTGGCCTGGATCAACGAGCGCGCCCGACGTGCGGCCACCTCGTTCGTGCCGATCATCGGGCCGCGTGATCTCGCGCAGCTCGACAGCTACCTCGGCGCGCTCGACGTCGAGCTGAGCCCGGAGCAGTACGAGCGCCTCTCGGAGGTCAGCGCGGTACCGCTGGGAGTGCCGC
The DNA here is from genome assembly GCF_024584805.1 of Streptomyces sp. FIT100. NCBI lineage: Bacteria > Bacillati > Actinomycetota > Actinomycetes > Kitasatosporales > Streptomycetaceae > Streptomyces > Streptomyces sp. FIT100. The sequence goes on from NZ_CP075715.1 coordinate 2,170,552, forward strand.
ACGAGGCCACCGCCGGTGTCCGCGACCAGGTCCGGGGCGGTGACGCGGCCCTGGTGGACGCGCCGACGCCGCCGGTGGCCTGAGCCACAGCCGCGCCACGCCGCCCGCACCAGGGCAGCCGCGGCCGAAAGTGGCCGTCACACGCCACCAATCACGGCGCCCTGTCTTGCTTTCCCGGGAAGCCCCTGCCCCAATGGCAACCGTCACCGGCTGCCCCACCAGCCTCGGTGGCCGCAGCCCGGCGGCGCCATCCCGTGTACCCCCACACACGAAGGCGGGACCCGCATGAATCCCCCCACGAAGCACCGCACCCTTCGCACGGCCACCCTTCTCTCGGGCGCCCTGGCGGCCGGCACGCTCGCCCTGGCACCCACGGCCCAGGCGGTCGAGCCGACGACGGCAACGTTGTCGTTCGACTGTGGTTCGTACGGCTCCGGCGAGGCGAGCCTCACCGCGACCCAGGACGGCACGGCCGCGACGATCACCGTCTCCACCTCCGCCATCACCGCCCCCATCCCCATCTCCGCCAACTCCGTCGAGTCCACACTGACCCTGACGAAGAACGGCTCCGGCACGACGTCCTTCACCGGCAACGCCAACCCGGCGATCCCGGCGGGCGGCGCCGTCTCCACCGGTCCGCTGAACGGCACGGTCGCCGCCGGCGACAGCCTGGAGGCGAGCTCCCTCACGGTCGTGGTGCTCGGCATCACGGCGACCTGCAACGCCACGTCACCGCAGAACCCCGGACCGTTCGTCTTCTGACCCGACCGGACCGTTCGTCTTCTGGCCCACCCCAGGGCGGCGCCTTCCCCCGAAGGCGCCGCCCCACCACTCGGTGAAATCCGGACTTAGTATGAATCGGGGGGTCGGAGGTACTGCGGGGGGACTGCGGAGGGAGCCGTCGCCGTGACCACGACCAAGGAAGCCCCCGACGTGGCCCGCGGCCCCGGGGGCGAGGGATCCCCCCGGTACCTTCCGGTCTCCGAGCACGGGCTGATCGGCGATCTGCGCAGCGCCGCGCTGGTCGGGACGAACGGCACGATCGACTGGTACTGCTCCGGCCGCTTCGACGCCCCCAGCGTCTTCGCCTCGATCCTCGACGCCGAGAAGGGCGGCTCCTTCCAGCTCGCCCCGGACGTGCCGACACGGACCAAGCAGTTCTACTTCCCCGACACCAACGTGCTCATCACCCGCTTCTTCGCGGACGACGGCGTCGGCGAGATCCAGGACTTCATGCCGATCACCGACGACTCGCGCGAGGCCGACCGGCACCGGCTCATCCGCCGCGTCGTCTGCGTCCGCGGCTCGCTCCCGTTCCGCGCCCGGGTCGCCCCCCGCTTCGCCTACGGCACCGAGCCGCACGTCGTCCGCACCGACACCGAGCACGGCCACTGCCCGGTCTTCGAGTCGGCCTCCTGCACCCTCGCGCTGACGTCAAGCGTGCCGGTCGAGACCGACGGCCAGGACGTCTGGTCGCTCTTCAAGCTGCACGAGGGCGAGACCGCGGTCTTCGCGCTCGACCAGGTCGGCGGCGAACTGGCGCCGCGCTGTTGCCCCCTCGCCGAGGCGGAGGAGGAGTTCGAGGCCACCGTGCGGTACTGGCGGCGCTGGCTCTCCCGGTCCCGCTACCGCGGACGCTGGCGGGAGATGGTGCACCGCTCCGCGCTCACGCTCAAGCTGCTCACGTACGCCCCGACCGGCGCCATCATCGCCGCCCCGACGACGAGCCTGCCCGAGCAGGTCGGCGGCGAGCGCAACTGGGACTACCGCTACGTCTGGATCCGCGACGCCGCCTTCTGCGTCTACGCCCTGCTGCGGCTCGGCTTCACCGACGAGGCCCAGGCGTTCATGCAGTACCTCAACGAGCACGTGTGCATCGCCTGCGCCCGCTCCGGCCCGCTCCAGATCATGTACGGCATCGACGGCCGGCGCGAGCTCCCGGAGCGCGAGCTCACGCATCTGGAGGGCTATCTGGGCTCCGCGCCCGTACGCGTCGGCAACAGCGCCGTCGACCAACTCCAGTTGGACATCTACGGCGCGCTCATCGACTCGATCTACCTCTACGACAAGTGGGGCGAGCCGATCTCCAGCGCGCAGTGGGACACCGTCACCGATCTGGTCGACTGGGTGTGCGAGAACTGGGACCAGCCCGACGAGGGCGTCTGGGAGACCCGCGGCGGACGCAAGAACTTCCTCTACTCCCGGCTGATGTGCTGGGTGGCGATCGAACGGGCCATGCGGCTGGCCCAGCACCGCGGCCTGCCCGCCGACATGACGCGCTGGGGCGGCGTCCGCGACACGATCTACCGGCAGATCATGCAGCGCGGCTGGTCGCCCGAGCGGAAGGCGTTCGTCCAGCACCAGGAGGACAGCGTCCTCGACGCCTCGGTCCTGATGATGCCGCTCGCCAAGTTCATCTCCCCGACCGACCCGAAGTGGCTCTCCACCCTCGACGCGCTCGGCGACGAGCTGGTCTCCGACTCCCTCGTCTACCGCTACGACCCGCAGGCCAGCCCCGACGGACTGCGCGGCGAGGAGGGCACGTTCTCGATCTGCTCCTTCTGGTACGTCGAGGCCCTCACCCGCGCCGGCCGCCCGGACGAGGCCCGGCTCGCGTTCGAGAAGATGCTCACGTACGCCAACCATCTCGGCCTGTACGCGGAGGAGATCGGCCGCACGGGCGAGCAGAACGGCAACTTCCCGCAGGCGTTCACACATCTGTCCCTGATCAGCGCCGCCTTCAACCTGGACAAGGCGCTGGGCTGAGCTGCCGCGCGCGGGGCCGGTGCCGCGCACCGGGGGCCCGGGGGCCGCGCGCCCGGGTGCCGGGGCCGGCCCGGGCTCACCGCGACCGTGCCGGTGAGGGCTCGGGAGGCGCGGAGACCGCCATCGACTGCCCCAGTCCCGTACAGCCGCCCTCCCGGCCGTCCGCGAGTTCGACACATGCCCGTGCCTGGGACGGGTCGGAGACGGGGATCATCGACGAGTAGGCGTCCTCCCCGAACTTGACGCGACCGCTCTGGGCGCTGTTGTTCGGGCCGCGCACGATCACGGTGTCACCGACACCGACCCAGAGGATCCGCCCCCAGACGGCGGCGCACCGCGGGCTGTACCGCAGTTCCACCAGTGCGCCGGAGATCCATGTGGCGGCGGCCGTCCACGCGTCCTGGCCGCAGCCCATCGCCTTGGGGTCCTGACCACCGCACGCGTCATGTCGGCACTGCATCGACGTGTGGGCGGTGGTGACGGCCGTCGGTGACGCGGTCGGCAGCGCCGACCCGTGCGGTGCGACGGCCGACGACCTGGGGTCCTCTCCGGCGGGCTCGTCACCGAACGCGACAACCGCCGCAACCAGCACGAGCAGTGCGGAGGCGCCCGCGACCGCGAGGGTGGTGACCCGACGGGTGTGCCACCGGCGTGGGGCCCCCTCGGACGGTCCGGCCGCCGGCACGGGCCGCGTCGTCGAAGCCCCGGGGACATCGGGTCCGTCGGCTTCGGGCCGAGGGGAAGGCTCCCCGGCCACGGCGTGCTGCCGGTCCGCGGAACCCCCGGCGTCCACGGTGCTGCCATGGAGCCTCCAGGACCGGTCGGCCAGCTCCCACAGGGCGCTCAGCCGGGCATCGTCCGCCCCGACTGCCGCGGCCAGCGCCCTGACGGCACTGAGCGGTGGCAGCTTCTGACCGCTGAGGTACCGGGCCCACGACGATCTGCTGAAGGCGGTCTTCTTCTCGAGCACGGCCAGACTGAGCCCGCTCCGGTCCTTCGCCTCGCCCAGCGCCTCGACCAGATGCCTCACTTCGAGCGGCAGGTCCCCAGGAAGCGGTCTTCGTCGTGACATCCCCCTCGCCCCCCTCTCACGATTTCGTCCCCGAAGGGAATGTTCCCGCAGGTCAGAGGCGTGTGTATCTCACGTTGTCCCACGCCTCGCCGATTGTCCACCACGGCATCGCCCCATGCACCACGATCAGCCCATTCCGATCAGCGGACCGCCCCGCGGGGCTCAGGACGGAGAGGGGCACATCCATGCCCGCATGGAAATGGAAGAAGAGGACGACGACAGCGGCGGCGACCCTGCTGCTGGGGACCGGGCTGGTGCTCGCCGGCCCCGCCACGACCGCGCAGGCCGCCACCTGCTCGTACACGTACTCCGACGAGAGTTACGTCTACGCCGGGCACTACAGCGGAATGACGGCCGTCCCGTCCAAGACGGTGGTGACCAGCTCGGGTGCGGAGGCGCAATGCCTCCTGAAGGAGATCGGATACAGCATCACCGTCGACGGGGTCTTCGGACCGAAGTCCCAGGCCGCGCTGCGCGACGTGCAGAGCAAGCTGAACAAGGCACCGTTCTGGGCGGGCATCACGGTGGACGGCATGCCCGGCCCCGAGACCTGGCCCCACCTGCGGTTCTACGCCTACTACTACTGACGGCGACCGACGAGTCCCGCGCCCCACAGGATCCGAGTCAACGAAAGGTCTCCATGTCGATCCGCAGACACATGACACTCGCTCTGGTGCCCGTACTTCTCGGCGCCGGCCTCACCTTCGCATCGGCGACGCCCTCTTCGGCCGCCGTGACCTGCTCCTACTCCTACAACCAGTCGACAGAGCGCGCCTACGCCGGGCACTACAGCGGAATGACGGCCGTCCCGTCCAAGACCGTGGTGACCAGCGCGGGCGCCGAGGCCCAGTGCCTGCTCAAGAGCATCGAGTTCAGCCCGGGGACGATCGACGGCGTCTTCGGCTCCAACTCCCAGGCGGCGATGAGGTCCTTCCAGACCTTCATCAACCGGAACTACGACGCCGGCATCGCGGTGGACGGCATGTGCGGACCTGAGTCATGGCCGTGGCTGCGGAACTTCGCCTACTGGGACTGGCGGGCGGGCTCCTAGCCGACACCTGGCCGGCTCCCGCCCGGCCGACCGGCTGTGCAACGACGCGCCCCCGCCCGGAACGGTCCGGACGGGGGCTCCGTCGTTCTCGGAATTCGCCCCGCCCCCATCATGAGCACCCCAGCGGGGGCTATTCCGGTTCCCTGGGCACCAGCAGACGGCACGTGCGCGGCCTACGGTTTCGTCAGCGGCTGGAAGTGAGGCCGAGCACCTCTGGACTTATGCGTCCCGTCCCTCGTCGAAAATGGTCGGGCGTCTCATGGCCACGCCCGAGCGCTCATCAGTGCGGCTATGGACAGTGATCAGTATGAGACAGGCGTTCCGTCGCGCAGATATACCGGCCGTCCCACGTCCAGTGCCTGGACCGCCGCGGCCAGTCTGACCCGCATCCGCTCGTCCACCAGTTCCCGCGCCTTATCCAGCGTCACATACGCGGCCTCGGACAACTCCTCGTCCTGCGGTCGTAGCTCCCCCGGCACGTCGAGCGTGACGCCGTCGAAGATGAAGGCAATCTGGTCGTCCCATGGCCCGTGTGGGGCCACCCAGTCCACAACCAGCAGCCCGCGCACGATGACATCCAGGCCGAGTTCCTCGCTCAGCTCCCGCACGACCGTTTCCTCCGGCGGCTCGTTCGCCTCAGCCATACCGCCCGGCAGGTCCCAGCCCGGTTTATAGGTCGGGTTCACCAGCAGCACCCGGCCGGCTGTGTCCCGGAGGAGCACGTCGGCCGCGACCCGCTTTCTGGGCTGGGTAGCGTTCCCCTCGGCGAGGTAGGCATTCCAGGCGTCGAGTTCATCGGGCGACGGCTTCATGAGGTGTGCCTCCCGAGGGCAGCGGGATGATGTCGGCCAAGAGCAGCATTCTCGCCCTGCGCGCGTCGTCGAAGCGCACCAGGTACTCCCGCACCGGCCCGTATCCCCTGTGGGGCTCCAGCAAGCGCCGGAGGTCGTCGAGTTGATGGATGACGCGAATGGAGCCGAGGGTGGGGCTGGTGGTGAGCAGGTCGTGACCGACGTCCACCGCCGCGTCGAGGTCGATTCGGTGGACGTGGATCTCAGCGAGGGTGATACGGCTGAGGGCCAGGGAGCGGGCACGGCCTGCTTCGCGCAGGCGTACGGCGTCTTCGGCGTGGGCCAGGCCCTCGGCGTAGCATCCCAGATCTCGCAGGATGAGTGCGGACTCACTGGCGAGTGCGGGGGCGTCGAACGTGGACAGCCACGGGTGCTCGGTATCCGCTGAGGCGGTAAGGGCTCGTTGGGCCTGTTCGAGGGCATGGCGGGCGGAGGTGTGCTGGGTGGACACCGCGAGGGCGCGGGCCTGCATCGTCAGGAGCCGAGCGATCAGCGCCGGAATTCGAGGGCCTTGGCCGGCGAGGTCGAGACCGACGTAGGCCCAGCGTGCCGCGCCCGCTGTGTCGCCGGTCTGGAGGGCGAGGTGGCTGCTGGAGGCGGCGATGTGTGCGGCCAGGGGGTGGTCGCCGGAGGTGCGAGCCAGCGGCAGGGCGCGGGCGAAGTGCTTCAGGGCAAGGTCGTCCTGGCCGGAGTCGTGGGCCATCCACCCGGCCATCTCGGTCAAGGCCCCGGCGGCGGCGAAAACCTCCAGGCCGGTGTGGGCGTCGACCAGCCGCGGGGCGACGCGGTCGGTCAAGTGGCGTACGACGGCCCCGTACAGGCGCCCGCCACCGGTCTGGCGGTCGGCGACGCGGAAGGCGTCCATCGCGGCCAGATCGTCCCCGTCGGGCGGCGACTGGGGCTGTTGGGGCTGCTCTTGGACAGCAGGCTCCCACGGGCGACGGCTAAGTCCAAGGAGGTGTCCGGGGATGTGGAAGGCGTCGGCGATCTGCTCGAACAGGATCAGCTTCTCCACGCGGCTCTTGCCGTTCATGTAGTCGTAGAGCCGCCCCTGGGTGATGTCGACTGCCGCCGCGATCCGCCGCGTACTCACTCCGCGGTGGTTCAACAGCCGGAATAACGCCCCCATGTCGCGGTCACGGCAAGCCGCGGCTAAGCGGGCGTCATCGAGCAGCCCCGCAACGATCTCGCGCGGATCTGGTGTCTGCCGATCCATACCTCCCCCTAACTGCGTGCCACATCGGTGCTACGGCCAGCGACCGCCCGGTGACTCCGTCTTGGAGTCACTTCGTGGAGTCTCCCCACGACCGCCCCGCGTCGTTCACTACATGCAGCCCCGGTCAAACCAATGCTCCCCGCCCGGCGGCGTACGAGGGAAGTCCGACCGTGTCCCCGCGCGGGCCGGATGTCCCGCCCACAAGGAGACAGCTGATGACCACCATGTCACTCCCCCCAGCGAACACGATCGGCGTACAGAGCTACACGGAGACGTACCCAAGCGCCCCCGATTCCGCCCGCCGGGCGCGGCTGCTCGTTTCGGCGGCCCTGCACGCCTGGGACATGGGGGACTTGGTCGACTCGGCCATGCTGGTCGTCTCCGAACTCGTCGGCAACTCCGTCCGCCACACATCCTGTCGGCTCCTTCGAGTGACCGTCAGCCGACCGGGTCCGACGCGGGCTGAAATCACGGTCACCGACAGATCCCGCACCACCCCCACCATGACCCGTTCCGCTGCCGACGCCGAAGAGGGGCGCGGCCTGGTTCTCGTCGACGCGTTGAGCGAACGATGGGGCTGCGATCTCCATCGCTGGGGGAAGACCGTGTGGGCGGAGGTCGCCGCGTGCTGACACTACGGCTCATGGATGAGGCCGAACTGACCGGCGACGCCCACCCCGAGCAGTGCGTGGAGCTGGCAGTCCCGAGGCTCACTACGAACACAATCACCATCCGCACACTGCGTCTTGCTCCCGCCGATCTCGTACGACTGCGCACCGAGGCCGACCTAGTCCTCAGCGACATCCGCACTGAGGTCATGCGGGCGGAGGCCGCGTGGCGGCAGCTCCTCGGCGAGTGGCACGCCGACGGCCGACGGGCGACGCTCGAATCGCGGGAAACCGACGTTCGCCTCCTCGCTCGTGTCCTCGAAGCCCTGCGCCGGGATGACCTCGTACTGGTGTAGGCCCACAGTTTCCCGGCTGATGGCCGAAGGACAGCAACGGCCGGGACGGTGTCCGTTTGCTCCGCCGTGGGCGGGCGCCACGCACCACAAAGCTCCACCTGTCCGAATCGCGCCCTACAGCACTACCCCGAGCGCGAGTTGGCTCGAACCTTCCGCCCTCAGCCGGGCGGAGCCGAAGAGGAAGGAGAACCACCGCATGACGACGGACAAGGACCCGACGGGAAAGCCGCCTCTGCCGGCCCGAAGCGGGCTGCTGGTCGCGGTCACGGAGCTGATGGCCGTACAGGACCGGTACGACTCCCTGCGGTCGGACAACGCCGGATCCTCCGGTGACGCGCCGTGGCCCGGAGGCGACGGCAACCTGACCGACGTCGGCTGACACCCCCTGCGGCGGGGGCTCGTGCACTGTGCGGGCCCCCGGCGCTCCTTACGCCCCACACTCAAAGGAGGCAGCAGTGGAACACCGCTTGGTCAGCGCCATCGAGACGGCCCTGGACTGGTCAGGGCCGGAGAAGATTGGCACCGCCTTCGCGCTGGGCCGCGTCGACGACGCCCAGCTCCTCGCCCGGCTCCTGACCCCGAACCGACTCCTCGACATCGCGATGCGCCGCAGCCTGTGCCGCCCTCAGTTCCGCGCCTTCCAGAACGGGGAGGAGGTCCACCCGGCCGTGTACTTCTCCGACACTGTCAGCCCCCGGGGCCAGGCCATCCCCATGGTCAACATGCACCGCCTGGGCGACCTGCTCCGCGACGGCGCGACGCTCATCATGGACCAGCTCAACACCTTCGACCCGACCATGGAGGCCGCCTGCCGAGCCTTGCAGTGGTGGACCCACGAACGGGTCCAGGTCAACACCTACCTCACCACGAACGAGGCGTCCGGGTTCCCGCTGCACTGGGACGACCACGACGTCATCGTGGTCCAGCTCGCGGGCGAGAAGGAGTGGGAGGTTCGGGACACGTCCCGCGCGGCGCCGATGTACCGGGACGCCGACCCCAACAACACCCCCAGTGACACCGTGATTTTCGACGGCACCCTCCAGGCCGGCGACGTCATGCACATCCCACGCGGCCACTGGCACCATGCCAGCCGCACCGGTAGCGGCTCCGGCTTCTCCCTCCACGCCACCTTCGGTGTCACCAAGCGCACCGGCGCGTCATGGATGGCGTGGCTGGGCGACTGGTGCCGCGAGCGCGAGGTCTTCCGCCACGATCTCGACCGGAGTCAGCCGGACAGCGAGGCTCTGGTGGACGCAGCCGCCCGGCTCGTCCGTGACCGTGGCCCGGCTGACTTCCTCGTCGCCTACGAGCAGCAGACCAATCCGGGCCGCCATGTGCCGTTCCTCGACATCTTCGGCCCCCTCGACGCGGTGGTGTGCACCGCCCACTTCCCGCCCCAGATCAACGAAAGCGGCGAGGCGGTCGACGTCGTCACCTCCGGTAAGAGGCTCACCCTCGCCGCCGAGGCCCTGCCCGCCCTGCGGCTGCTGCTCAGCGGTCACCCCGTCCCCCTCGGCGAGGCGGCGGCCACCATCGGCGATGACGTCCACGAGGTCGCCGAGATTCTCGTGAAGGAGGAGATTTGCACACCCCTGAACGCCGAGTTGTCCTCGGGCTACACCGGTCTCGTCACCACCGTGACATCCTGACCGCCGCCCTGGACCTGGGTGTCACCGCTCTGGACACCGCGTCCACCTACCTCCATCGGCACTCCCACACCACGCTCGCGGCCACGGCCGGCAACCTGCTGCCCAAATTCGTTGTCTCCACCAAGGTCGGGTACTTCGACAATGGCCACAGCCTCGATCCCATCCGGCTCCAGGCAGCCGTCGAACAGACGGTGAGAGAGCTGGGACGGGAGCCGGATACGGTGCTTCTTCACAACCCCGAACACTCCCGACCCGATGCGCAAGCCCTGGCGCAGGCGTGCGGTGTCCTCGCGGACGCCGTGGCGGCCGGGTTGTGTGGATCATGGGGGATCTCCACCTGGGATCCTCGCCCACTCGTCGGCCTGGACGCTGTTCCGACCGTTCTCATGGTCCGGGCCGGGCTCCTGGTCGGCGTCGACGTCCTCGAAGCCGCCGAGGCCCTGGTGACCGGATGGAGGCCCCGGCATGTGTGGGGCATGAGTCCTTTCGGTGGGAGCACGAGCAAGCCGGTGTGGGAAATGTTCGACGTGGCGATGTTCCTGGGGAATTCCCCGCCGGCCAGCCCTGTCCAGGCCGCGTTCCGAGCCGCCTTCAACCTCCCCGTTGTCGAGGCGGTCGCCGTCGGCACCGGCACCCCGGAACATCTGCAGGAGCTGGTCGACGCGACGGAGTTCGACGTCGACGACTCGATGGTCCGTGAGTACCGGCAGCTCCTGCGTCAGGCCGCCTGAAGCTCCTTCGCGACCTGCTCCGCCATGGCGCGGGCGGGTTCCAAGCGAGGGTCCTCGGGGTGCGGGTACGGCCCGAGGATCTTCGCGGCCACGAACAGTGTCATCAGCTTGCCGTCCCGGCTCTCGACATCGTTGCGCCGCTCGCTGCGAACGCGGTCGGCCAGGGGCGGGACGGCGAGCGAGGCGCCCCACAGCGTCGCCGCGTCCAATCCCCTTGGGGCCATGCCCCAGTCCTCCCAGTCGAAGATGCAGAACGTCGGCGCGGTCATGTTCGCCCAGTTCAGATCTGCGTGGGCTGGTACCCACTCGGTGAGAGTGCTGTCGACATCAGGGAATACGCTGCGGATCGTGGAAGCCACGAGTTCCTGTGTGATGGTCTCGGTGTCCGGGGTGGCGATGCGGTTCGTACGCTGTTCGGCCAGAACGTCCAGCGAGGCATTCATCGCTGCCCACCATTCCTCGGACAGCTTCGGGGACTCAGCCACGATGGCACAGCCGACCGGAGCTCCCGGGAGAAGGCCGGTCTCGTCCGCCCGCCACATCACCGGCTCTTTCTCGTCCCGCCATGCCACGCCAGCGTGCCAGGCAGGTTTCGCGATCCCGTGCAGGGCCTCCGCGCTTGGGGTGCCGTCGCCGCCCTGGACTCCGATTCGGTCCAGCCCGCGCCGCTCGATCCGCACCCACGTACCGCGGTCTGTCCGGCCCCCGACCGACCGGCGCTTACACAACACCGTGTCCCGGTCGATGCGCACCTGAAGCGACTGCTCCACCCGCTCGAAGACAGCCTCGACAGGTTCGTGGCGAAGGTCGACAGGACGAGCAGCAGGCAGCGTCATACGGGGGACCGTAGCAAGCCTCCGCCCGGCGTCACAGACGATTCAGCCACGATCACACGACCACGCAGCAGCCTCCGTCCCGGGTGCACGGAACGGGTGAGAAGGCTCTTTGCTCCGAGGTCGAGGGTGGGCAGACGAGTCGGGCTGTACGCCGGGTTCTGTCACCCGGTCGCCTCGCGGCGGCCGGGGAGACGGCCATCCATCTAGGACCGGTGTTGCCACCGGCCTCGTGCGGTCTACCCGCAGACTCGGGCGGGCAGCCCTCGAACGTCCGCGCAGGGTCGCCTCGCGGCGGCCCCTCTTGACCTTGCTCCGGGTGGGGTTTACCGAGCCGCCTGAGTCACCTCAGGCGCTGGTGGTCTCTTACACCACCGTTTCACCCTTACCGGGGACCGAGGTCCCCGGCGGTCTGCTTTCTGTGGCACTGTCCCGCGGGTCACCCCGGGTGGGCGTTACCCACCACCCTGCCCTGTGGAGCCCGGACGTTCCTCGAAAGGAACCCCAAGGGGACCTCTCGCGGCCGTCCGCCCGGCTCGTCTGCCGTGACGACCATGCTACCCGGCGCTCAGGCCAGGTCGGACGTGTCCAGGTCGAAGCCGAAGGGCTCGGGGAGGGCGAGCGGCTTGCCGAACGGGAGGGTGCACAGCTGGCGGTAGTCGCCGTTCTCCGGATCGGAGAAGAGCGTCAGGGCGGAGGCGTCCCGGTCCATGAGCAGGTAGAGGGGGATCTCGGCGCGTGCGTAGCAGCGGCGCTTGGTCTCGCGGTCCGCGCGGGGCCGGGTCGACGTCACCTCGACGACGAGGGCGACACCGTCACTGGGCATCCAAGGGTCGGCTCCCCGGAACAGACGCAGGTCCGAAGGGGCGAAGGTACCGTCGGGGATGACATGGTTCCTGGTGCAGTCGGGGGCACTCCTGAGCTTCAGGCCCTTGTTGCCGGAGAAGTCCATGTCGGTCCGTGACCGCCTGATGATTTGCTTGACGATCTGGCTGATGTAGTCCTCGTGGTCTCCGTCCGGCGGCGGTGTCACAACGATCTCCCCCTCGATCAGCTCCGCGCGGAAGCCTTCCGGCGTGTCCAGCGCCAGGAAGCCCTCCAGCAGGACGTCGTCCCGCGTGAGCGGTTCATGCGGCATGGCGCTCATGTCGCGCTCCTTCCTCGGTCGCTGATCACGATCGGACATCGCTGCTCCCACCGTCCCGGGGATGAGGGTCGTTCCCTCGATCGTGGCACATGATCAAGGAGATCCACGGGTATCCCCCGGCACCGTCTCGGACCGCGTTTGACCTTGCCGCAGCGTCAGGGTTTCTACTGAGGCCATGCGGATCGGAGAGATCGCCGCGCTCGTCGGGGTCACGCCCCGGGCCGTGCGGCACTACCACCATCAGGGGCTGCTGCCCGAGCCCGCCCGGCAGGCCAACGGCTACCGGGACTACTCGGTGCGGGACGCCGTGCTGCTCGCGCGCATCCGGCGGCTGACCGAGCTGGGGCTCGGGCTCGACGAGGTGCGGGACATCCTCGCGGACGACGCCGGCCGGGAGCTCGTCGAGGTCCTTGAGGAGCTGGACGAGGACCTGGCCCGGCAGCAGGAGCGGCTCGCCGAGCGGCGCGCCAGGCTCGGGGCGCTGCTGGCGTCGGCGCGGGACGGGCGGCTGACGGCCGAGGGGCCCGTGTCGGCCGAACTGGCCGCCCTGTTCGGGACCATCGCCGAGGCCGGCGCCGGACGGCCAGGACCCGAGTCCCCCATGGCCGCGAGGGACCGGGAAATGCTCGCCCTGCTGGACACCGTCGCGCCCGCCGGCGAGCGCGAGCGGCTGCTCGGCGCGATGCGGCGGATGACCGAGGCGCCGGGCGCGGCCGACCGTGCGCACGAGGTGTACGCGCTGCTCGACGCGCTCGCGGACGAGGCCACCGGCGCCGACGACCCGCGCGTGGAAGAGGCCGCGCGGGCGCTCGCCACCTGTATCCCCGACGAGGTCGCCCAAGGGCTCGGCACCGGCGGCACGCTGCCCGACAGCACCTTCCGCGACGCCTTCTTCGCCGACTTCTCCCCCGCCCAGGCCGCCGCCGTGCGCCGCGCGCTGCGCATCGTCGCGGAGCGTGCCCGGTGAAGCGGCTGCTCAGGGGTGTCGCCTACGCGGTGATACCCGGCGAAGTGGCGCTCGTGGTCTGCCTGTTGGCGGGTGTACGGCCGCCCGCGCCGGTCCTGGCCGCCGCCGAGGTCGCGATGCTGGTGCTGCTCGTCGCCGAGGCGGCCGTCTTC